>CANOKL010000022.1 GCA_947566645.1 uncultured Lachnospiraceae bacterium | reverse complement strand
GAAGCCTTGATTTTGCTGGCTTCCCGTTATGTTTGGTGTCAAACTTAAGATTATAGACAAAAACAAAAAAGATGGCAAGCATTTAGTTTTTTTTCGTTCAGGTTGAGGACATTATTCACCCCATATGGTATAATGTTCTCAATAAAAGCAGATCGCAAATATGAAATATAAAGTCGGTACGAGAGGAGACGATGCAGCAATGTCTGAGAGGATACCCGGAAATACCTCCAAAAGGCGGAAGATTACAAGTCAGGGAAAAAAGCAATACAGATTTCTCATATATTTCCTATTCGTTATGGCAGTCTGCGGCTGCTGTTTTGGAATGAGCGGATGCAAAAAGGCGGACGGGAAGGATACCGAATCCTTAAGAGGAGAGAATCCGGACAGCAGCAGTCAGACAGTCCATAAAGAAGATGGAAATTCCACAAAAGAGTACGATGCCTCTGGCATGAAGGCGGCACACGCAGTTAATTTTGACCAGGAGCTGGACGGTTATCAGCCCCTGAAGAAGACATATAATTTCTATTTTACTTATAAGCTTATTCATCCCTGGTGGGATGCGGTAGCAATTGGCATTGAGGATGCGGCGAAGCAGTATGAGCAGGAAGGAATTATTATTAATTATGAGTATCTTGCGCCCGAAGAGGTATCTGCGCAGGATCAGATCCAGCGTATAACTGATGCGGCAAAGAGGGATTTTGATGTAATCGGAGTGGACGTTGCGGATGCTGCTGCGGTCACACCTGCGATTAACAGGCTTTTGGAGAATGGCCAGAAGGTTATGACCTTTTCAAGCTCTGATGCTTCTAAGGAGGATGGCTGCAACCGCATTGCCTATGTAGGGAACACCCACAACTATGAAGATGGGGCTGACCTTACAGAAGCACTCTGCAAGAAACTTGGTTTTAAGGGAAAGATTGCCGTCCTGGTGGGGACAAAGGGGGCTCCATGCCATGAGGAAAGGGCAGAGGGCGCTCATGACGTGATTGCAAAGTATCCTGATATGGAAATAGTCGAGACCGAGTACGATGAGGATTCTGTAGAGAAGTCCTATCAGTACGCGAAGGAGTTTCTTGCACGCCACGAAGATCTGGCCGGGATTGTCTGCTGCAATATGAACAATCCGGTCGGTGCAGCAAGGGCGGTCATCGAAGCCGGAAGAGAGAGCGAAACCGTGATTGTCGGAATGGACCATGACCGGGAAGCACTCCGGTATCTCAGAGACGGCGTCATCTATGCTTTGGGAGTCCAGGATTGCTATTCCATTGGTTTCGACACCGTTCAGGTGGCTGTTAAGATCGCGGATGGCTGCGTTCCGGGAGAAGCTTATCCCGAAAAAACACAAGAGATTACAACAATCATTTATAAAAACGATGCTGCTGCAATGCTGCAGACATTATACGGTGTAATAGATTAGATATAAGGAGCAGGAAATGAAACAATCACAACAGCTTAATATAAATGAAAAGCAGAAGAGGCAGACCATTGCATTTGCCATATGGGGCGGCATTGCGATTGCCGCGGTTCTGATCATTACAACATTGTGGGTGGCCGCAAGAGCAGGAAATGGTACAGACCAGGCTGTAGGCAGGGTCACGGAATTCTATATGGAGGAGCTGGCCGGAAGAAGGTCGCGGGTGGTTTCCGAGGAACTGAACAACCATTTCAGACACCTGGAAAACGCCCTGAGTGTGCTGGATGAGTCTGATCTTAAGTCCCAGGAAGCACTGCGCAGCTTTCTCGGAAGAACCCGGAGGCTTTTTGGCGTGGATAAGTTCGCCATGGTGGATGAGGATGGGATTGTCTATGCACAGCACAGCACGACGTCAGGCCTTAGCCGCTACAGCTTTCTGTCGGAGGAACTGACAGAGCCTGTAATCAGCACAACGAATCTTTATGGAGCGAAGAAGCAGGTTATCCTCGCTATGCCTGTTGACGGGATCTCATTTCAGGGGCGGCAGATTAAGGCGTGTTTTATTCAGATTAATATTTCTGATATGTTAAGCTCCCTGACTCTGCAGTCCAGTGACAATGAGACTTACTGTAATCTCTATTACCGGAATGGAGAGAGTCTGACAAATGATGACTTCGGATATCTGACGGCAGGAAGGAATGTCCTTTCCGCACTTGGGGATGCAGTGATGGAACAGGAATCCGGCTACCAGAAGCTGAAGGATGACTTCGCAAATGGCAGGCGGGGACAGGTATCCTTCACCTATCTTGATACTGAAGAAGTTCTCTGCTATGTTCCGATTGAAGGGACAGACTGGATGCTGACCGTCCTGATCCGGACCAACGTGATCAGTGAACAGATCGGCCCAATCAGCGAAGAGATGATGAATAATGGTATTATACAGATTGTCATTACGGTAATTGTAATGCTTATGGTCTTCCTTGGACTGATCTACCTGACCCGCAGGAATGCGCGTATCCTCCTGGAGCAGGAGAAGGAGGATGGAAAAAGGATCCGGGAAGCCTATGCCCAGATTGAACGTGAACAGACCGACATGGAGAATATCCATACGGCAATGGGCTCTGGCCGCTGGAGCATGGATTTTAATGAGAGCGGGGAGATGGTTTCCTGTACATGGACAGAGGTCTTCCGCAAGATGCTTGGATATGAAAGCAAAGAGGATTTCCCCGATAAGCTGGAATCCTGGTCTGATCTGCTTCATGAAGATGATAAAGACTGGGTAATGAAGGAATACTGGGACACTGTAAGAGATTACACCGGCACGAAAAACTTTGATGTAGAGTACAGGCTTATGACTAAATATGCGGGATGGCGGTGATTTCATGCGGCAGGCAGACTTTCCAGGCGCAAAGACGGCTCACCAATCACCTTTGTCGGGCTATTCGTTGATATAAATGATGAAAAGCAGATGGAGGAACAACTGGAACGGCAGAATTTCAATCTGCAGGATGCGCTTGCGGCTGCGCAGCACGCTAACAGGGCGAAGACAACATTTCTCAATAATATGTCCCATGATATCCGGACGCCTATGAATGCTATCATTGGATTTACGTCGCTTGCCGCCGCACACATTGACAACAGGGAACAAGTGCAGGATTATTTGTCCAAGATCACCACATCCAGTAATCATCTGCTTAGTCTGATCAATGATGTACTGGATATGAGCCGTATTGAGAGCGGCAAGATGAAGATTGACGAAAAAGAGGCCTCTCTCCCGGAGATCATGCATGACCTGAAGACGATCGTGCAGGCAGATATTACCTCCAGACAGCTGGAATTCTTTATTGATACGGACGATGTGGTAAATGAACATATTCTGTGCGACAAGCTCCGGCTGAATCAGGTGCTTCTGAATCTGCTGAGCAATGCCATGAAGTTCACAAAACCCGGCGGGGTTGTCGGAGTCCGCATCATACAGAAAGGTAATGCACCTGAGGACTTCGCATCCTATGAGTTCCAGGTAAAGGATACCGGTATTGGCATGAGCGAGGAATTCCAGAAGCATGTCTTTGAACCGTTTGAACGCGAGAGGAGCAGCACTGTCAGCGGAATCCAGGGAACCGGGCTTGGTATGGCGATTACCAAGAACATTGTGGATATGATGGGAGGAACTATCTCGGTAGAAAGCGAAGAGGGGAAGGGATCTACTTTTACCGTAGAGCTCCTGTTCAAAACATGTTCCGGGCCTGTAAGGCAGGAAGTGATCCCGCAGCTGCGGGAACTCCGGGCGCTTGTGGCAGATGATGATTTTAACACCTGCTCCAGTGTAACTAAGATGCTGTCTACGATCGGAATGCGTCCGGACTGGACAACCTCCGGCAAAGAAGCAGTGCTGCGTACCAGGCTTGCCGTAGAACAGAATGACGAGTACGCTGCATACATAATAGACTGGCTGATGCCGGATATGAATGGCATTGAAGTCGTGAGACGGATCCGGGGGATTATCGGGGAAGAGAAGCCGATTATTATCCTGACTGCCTATGACTGGTCTGATATAGAAGAAGAGGCAAGAAATGCGGGCGTCACGGCGTTCTGTTCAAAGCCGATCTTCTTATCCGAGCTCCGGGGTGTTCTGGAAGCTCCGTTTATAACCGCCATGGATACGGAAACGACCGCGCCGGAAAGGAAAGTCTCATTTGAGGGCAGGAAGATACTGCTGGCTGAGGATAATGAGCTGAATCAGGAGATTGCAGCAGAGATTCTCGGGGAAGCCGGATTTACCGTTGATGTGGCAAATGACGGGGCAATTGCGGTAGAAAAGCTTAGCGCCGCCGGACCTGGACAGTATGACCTGGTTCTGATGGATATTCAGATGCCAATCATGAACGGTTATGATGCAGCCAGAAGAATCCGTGCATTCAAAGACCAGGAGCTTGCAAATATTCCGATTATTGCGATGACTGCCAATGCATTTGACGAGGACAGACAGCTGGCTCTTGACGCGGGTATGAACGGACATATCACAAAGCCCATCGACATACCCAGGCTGTTGGAACTACTGAAGGAAATATTAAGCGTCAATATGCATGCCTGCAAAAAAGGAGACAGCTTCTGACCTGGAAGCGGATTTTTTCTTCCCCGCTTTCTTATTTCTGTGATATAATAGAGATATATCACAGCCCAGACAGAATCTTGGTTTCTCATCCTGTCTGAACACGAAAATCCATCCAGGAGGACAGCCATGACAATAGCATTAATAGACGATTCCCGCGATGATCTTGAAGTACTTTTCGATTACATATGTCGTTATTGCCAGGAACGCCGGATTCACGTACATATCGAAAAGTTTGTCAGTGAACTTGCATTTTTACGTACAGCAAACCGCACAGCTTACGACCTTGTATTTTTGGATATCTATATGCAGCAGGCCTCAGGAATCCAGGTTGCCCAGAAGCTCCGTGAAAAGCATCCGAAGTGCCAGATCATCTTTACCACTGCAAGCAAAGATTATGCTGTAAAAGCATTCCGGCTCCAGGCACTGGACTATCTCGTAAAGCCCTATACCTACGAACTTCTTACTGAGGCGTGCGACCGTTATGAACAGGTGGCTGCAAAGTTTGCCCACTATATAGAACTAAAAGAGGGACGCCACTATACCCGTGTTCTTATTTCTGATATTATATACACTGATTACCACAACCATTATATTCAGATCCATACAAGCACATGTCAGATCCGTTCTTACATGTCTTTTGGCGAATTTGCACCAATGCTGGATCCCTATCCACAGTTTCTCTGGTGCTACCGGAACTGCATGGTTAACATGGATTATATTGAATCTTTTGACAGCTCTGACTTTATCCTCAATAACGGAGAACGCCTCCCTATTGCCAAGGCAAGAAAGCAGGAGATTACACAGGCGTACGCCAACTATATCTTTGATTATGTAAACGGAGGGACCACCTTATGACACCGGCATATACCTTCAATACCATACTCTATACAGTTCCATGCTTTGTACTCCTTTATCTTACCTTTAGAAGGCATATTGTTGCCCCGGTCATCCCCAGGCTGGCCGCAGGTATTATTCTCTTTTCCGGAATCTCTGTTCTTGGATCCTATGCCTTCGCAGTCACGGTCACATCCTCTCTGAGCCGGACGCTGTGCGCGGTACCGCTTATCTTTGTCGGTACCGCTATTTTCTGCGGCATCGCGGATTTTACCTTCTGGCAGGGTGTATTCATCATCTCTGCAGCCAAATGCTATGCAGAAAACGTCCGGCTTATTTCCCTGTTTCTGTACTTTACAGCTGCAAAGAGACTCCCTAACATCTCCAGCCTTTATTTTGCCGGCACAACACTCATCGTCACACTGCTTTCCTTTTATGCCATATATAAATTTTTCACAAAGCTTCTTCTCCCGGCGCTTGAATGCACGATTGCACTTAATACATGGCAGTTTCTTTGGATCGTCCCCATATGCAATACTGTAATTCACACACTCCTTGTATCGCCAAATACTGCAAGTCTGTCCTTTTTTCCCGGGAATGAGTTCTACTTCATTCCTCCATTGTGGACGCTTCTGACATTTTCCACTAACGGTATCCTTCTGCGGATGATTATTGACATCAGTCAGAACGCCCGTCTCAAGGAAGCGCTGCAGCTGTCGGAAACACAGATTACCGCACAGCAGAAGCAGCTGGAAAGCCTTCAGAGCCATATGGAACAAGTCCGGCGCATGCGCCACGATACACGGCACCATGTCATGGCGCTAAGAGGCCTCCTGAAGAATAGCAGAAACGAAGAAATCGAAGCCTACCTCCGCGAACTGTCTGACCATGTCCCCCCACTGCCTGAAAACTACTGCGATGACCCTTCCGTCAATGCACTGCTGTGCCATTACCACAGTCAGGCGAAGGAGGAGGGAATCTCCGTCTCCTTCCTTATCAGCATTCCAGAGGAGCACCCTTTTTCCACTACTGATCTGTGTATTATACTGGGCAATTTCCTGGAAAATGCAATTGAGGCATGCAGGCGCATGAAATCATCCGACAAATTCATCTCCCTTAAAATGACCATGCCCGGACGCCTCACTCTTGTAATCATGACCGAAAATAGTTATGAAGGCACAGTACTGCGTGCCAGAGACGGCTCCTTCCTCTCCTCAAAGGAAAAAAACCGGAAAGGTCTCGGCATCTCTTCTGTACTGCATGTCACCGAAAAATATAACGGAATCCCACGCTTTGAATACCAGAATAATGTATTCAAGGCCTTCCTGCTTTTAAACGCAAAGGAACAGCCGTAATAAACGGCTGTTCCTTTGTATTTCTTATTCATACGGTCTTCAGATCATAAAAGATCGAAAGACTACTTTATTACGATTCACGCTTTTCTTTCATCCGCACAGGATGCTATGAAAACAGTCTCCGGTCAATTATTTCAGATTAACCTCTGCACCCTCAGCCTCAAGCTTAGCCTTAAGCTCCTCAGCCTCTGCCTTGGAAACTGCCTCTTTTACTACCTTCGGAGCACCGTCAACTACTGCCTTAGCTTCCTTCAGTCCAAGACCTGTAATCTCACGTACAACCTTGATAACCTTAACCTTGGAAGAACCAGCTGATACTAACTCAACATCAAACTCATCCTTCTCCTCTGCTGCAGCTGCCTCTCCGCCTGCTGCTGCAACGACTACACCTGCTGCTGCAGATACACCAAACTCTTCTTCACATGCTTTTACCAGATCATTTAACTCTAATACTGATAACTCTTTGATTGCATCAATAAATTCAGCTGTTGTTAACTTTGCCATTTTATTTTCCTCCTATAAAATATTTCTCATAATAACTATGAATCCGGTTTAGCCGAATCCACCGCGCCAGGCATTCCGGCCTGCGGCGCATATCATCTTTGCACACATACATATCCACCGGTACGGAAAGATTCCTACTCAGCCGGTGTCTCTGCTACTTCTGCCGGAGCTTCTGCAGATGCTTCTGCTGCTTCTGCCGGAGCTTCCTCTGCCGGCTGGCAGTTCTCTGCTCCTCCCTGCTCCGCAATCTGATTAAGAACACGTGCAAGGTTGGTAATCGGTGACTGCAGGCTTCCAAGGAGCTTGGATAACAGCTCTTCTCTTGACGGAATTGCTGCAAGTGCCTGCAGACCTGCCTGATCGTAAGCTTCGCCTTCGACCACGCCTGCCTTTAACTCAAGCGCCTTCGCATCCTTCGCAAACTTTGCGAGGATTCTTGCCGGAGCGGTCGCGTCATCTTTGGAAACTGCAAGTGCGCTCGGGCCTTCCAGATACTCGTCCAAAGCTGCAAACTCTGTCCCTTCAAAGGCTCTCTTCATCATTGTGTTTTTACAAACCTTATAGATGATGCCTGCTTCTCTTAACTGTTTACGAAGCGCTGTATCCTGCGCAACAGTAAGTCCGCGGTAATCTACCAGTACAACGCTCGCTGCGTCTTTTACGTCTTCTGCGATTGCCTGTACAACCGGCTGCTTTAATTCAACTTTTGCCACGAATGGTACACCTCCTTATATATTTGTCAGCAGCAGTCCGGATCACTCCACTGCCGCTGTCGTTCTGACTGCTAAAGGATGTTATATAAAAAATCCCTCTGTGCCAAAAGACATAGAGGGATTATTAATTCAAATAATCGAATTCAACTTTCCTCGGCAGGCGTCTCCGGAACTTACGCACTTATGTGCACCTGCTGTCTCTGGCAGTCATTGCTTTGCTATTATAGCATTATATATTTTCAATGTCAATAACAAAGATCCGTATAAATCTCACTGATTATAATCACTAAGATAATCTCATCGGATTAATCTTGACACTCGGTCCCATCGTAGATGTGAGGACAACGCTCTTTAAGAACTGTCCCTTTACCGCTGCCGGTCTTGCTTTGTTAATTGCATCGATTAGCGTCTGGAAGTTGTCCGTAAGCTGTTCCTCTGTAAAGGATGCTTTACCTAACGGCACATGGATAATATTGGTCTTATCGAGTCTGTACTCGATCTTACCGGCTTTAATCTCCTGGATCGCCTTTGTGACGTCCATTGTTACTGTACCGGCCTTCGGGTTCGGCATAAGACCCTTCGGTCCAAGTACACGTCCGAGACGTCCTACAACACCCATCATATCCGGCGTTGCAACTACTACGTCGAACTCAAACCAGTTTTCCTTCTGGATCTTCGGGATCAGCTCATCTCCGCCTACATAATCTGCTCCGGCAGCCTTAGCCTCCTCTGCCTTTGCATCCTTTGCAAATACAAGAATGCGGACCTTCTTGCCTGTTCCGTGCGGAAGTACAACCGCACCACGGATCTGCTGGTCAGCGTGACGTCCGTCACAGCCTGTTCTCACATGAGCTTCGACCGTCTCATCGAATTTTGCTACTGCAGTCTTTTTTACTAATGCTACTGCTTCTGCAACATCATAGAGTGTTCCCCTGTCAATTGCTTTCGCAGCTTCAACATATTTCTTTCCTCTTTTCATCTAAATAAACCTCCTTGTGGTAATGTCGGGATACCCCTCCCACTTGATAATACTATTCAGCTACCTTTACACCCATAGAACGGCAGGTGCCTTCGATCATGCTCATGGCTGCCTCAACACTTGCAGCGTTCAGATCCGGCATTTTAAGCTCAGCGATCTCGCGTACCTGATCCTTTGTGATCGTTGCTACTTTTGTCTTATTCGGCACGCCTGAACCGGATTTAATATTGCAGGCCTTCTTGATCAGAACTGCTGCCGGCGGCGTCTTTGTAATAAAGCTGAAGCTTCTGTCACTGTAAACGGTGATGACTACTGGAATGATCATATCTCCCTGGTCTGCGGTCCTTGCATTGAACTGCTTAGTAAATTCAACGATATTCACACCGTGCTGTCCGAGAGCAGGTCCAACCGGCGGTGCCGGAGTTGCTTTCCCTGCCGGGATCTGTAACTTAATATAACCTTGTACTTTTTTTGCCATTTTCATTACCTCCTTGTGGTGCTTCCGGGGTCCTTTTGCCCCTCCCACTTAATCATTACACTTTTTTTACTTCTGCGAAACTGATTTCTACCGGCGTTTCGCGGCCGAACAGCTCTACATTGATTGTAAGGCTCTGCTTCTGCACATTCATGGCCTGAACCACGCCGACCGTATCTGCCCATGCACCGGCAATCACCTGAACGGTATCGCCCTCTTCGAAGTCCACAACGATATTCTCCTGCTTAATTCCAAGCGGTGCCATCTCTGCCGCCGTAAGCGGTACCGGTTTGCTGCCGGGGCCTACAAAGCCTGTAACGCCTCTTGTGTTACGCACAACATACCATGTATCGTCATTCATAATCATATGAATGAGCACATAGCCTGGGAACATCTTTTTCTGGACTGCCTTCTGAACGCCGTTCTTAAGCTCCACCACATCCTGCATAGGAACCCGAACTTCAAGGATCTGTTCCTCCAGATGCCTGTTCTCGATTGTCTTATCAATGTTGGCTTTTACCTTGTTCTCATACCCGGAATAGGTATGAACCACATACCATTTTGCCTCTGACATAAACTCACCTTTCCTGTCCGAAAGTTTCATCAGCCCAGGTTGATCAGGATCTCAACGCCGTTCTGAACAAGGAAATCGATCAATGCAATAATCGCTCCTAATACTACAGATACAGAAACAACTGCTGCCGTCTGCTTCGCAAGTGTCAATTTATCCGGCCAGATAATCTTTTTGAACTCTCTCTCCAGTTCTTTAAACCAGCCGGACGTGCTTTTTTTCTGAGTCTTTTCACTCATAACCTTCACACTCCTTTTATACGGCTATTTTGTTTCCTTGTGCAATGTGTGTGTTCTACAGAACTTGCAGTACTTCTTTGTCTCCATACGTGCCGGATGCGCCTTCTTATCCTTGGTCGTGTTGTAGTTACGCTGCTTGCATTCTGTACATTCTAACGTGATTCTTGTACGCACAACTTCCACCTCGTTTCATTTTACGATTCTTTCATGTTAACGGTTGCCTGACGGTTTGCGGGACCGTCAAATTTAGGCATAAAAAAAAGACCTACTTCCATTCGCTCTGTAAGCGTATCACACTTACGGGCAAAAAGCAAGTCTTTTGTACATTATTTTTTTATTTCTCTTAGCACACTTTATGCTTTCTTACGGACTTTGCAGCGAAGTGCAAAGTCCTGGACCAGACTGTTGTTATTTCCGTCTGCTTACGCAGACGCCCACTCCGATTGTCCCTGGTCCCACATGGCAGCAGATGCTAAACGGAAGCTTTGCCATATGTACCTTCTTTCCGGGAAAGAGGCCTTCTATCCGTTCCTTCCACTCTGATGTCTCCTTCTCTGCGTCTGCATGGGCAATATAAACTTCTGTCTGCTCTTCTCCATATTTATCCATCAGGGCCTTTGCATCGCCAAGGATTGCATCCTCCATCTCCTTTTTCGCACGTTTGCGTCCGCGCACCTTGCAGTAAGGCTCCAGAAGCCCCCCTTTAATCTGTATTACCGGACGAATGCCAAGGATCTCCCCTGCCAGTGCCTCCGCGCTGCGGATCCGTCCGCCTCTCTTTAAGTATTCCAGTGTGTCCACCGTGATATAGATGGATGCTTCAAGCGACATCTCTTCAAGCTGCTCCTTTATATCCGCGGCAGACAGTCCTTCATCCGCAAGGCGTGCAGCTTCGATCGCCGCCGAAGCCTGGGTCACTGATATCCTGCGGCTGTCCGCCACCTGTACACGTCCATCATAGTCCTCACTTAACATCATTGCAGAAGAGTATCCGCCGCTAAGCGCCTTTGACATAGGAATATGCACAATTGCATCATGTGTTTCAAGAAGCTCTTCCCACAGATCCGAGAGTTCTCCCGGGGTCGGCTGTGTCGTGCTGACCGTATACCCGCTGCGCATACTGTCAAAAAACTCCTCCTCTGTCAGGGAAACCCCTTCCACACACTCCTTCCCATCCACAAAAAATGTCATGGGCAGTATATGAATCCCATACTCTGCCGCTTCCGCCTTTGTAAGGCCGCTGTTACTGTCTGTTACTACCGCTATCCTTCTCATCGTAAATTCCCCCGGCTTCATAAAATGGTGCAGGCATCAAAATGCCACGCATTTTATACTTATTGTATCACCAAATAGTTTGACATTCAAGATATCTGGTTACAATATATTTCTGCCCTTTGTTTTTGGGTTACTATTCACGGCCCGGAAGTCCGCTCATAGTAATGATTCGGGCAGCCCTTGATTTTTGTCTAAAATCATGCTATACTTCCAATCGTTGCTAAGCCTGTCAAAACCAAGGTCTATCAAGGCTTGCCGCCGATTCCCGGCGTTAAATGAATCGTGTGTTCGAGACCTTCCACACGTAAAACAAAACTAAAGGAGATTAAAATCATGACAAACCAGAAAACAGCGTTTCTTACGCAGGCAGCAATGATTGCTGCCATCTACGTAGTGCTCACTTTAGCACTCGCACCATTTTCCTACGGAGAGGTCCAGGTACGGATTTCCGAAGCCCTCACCATACTCCCACTATTCACCCCCGCCGCTATACCAGGCCTGTTCATCGGCTGCTTTACAGCAAACATCTTAGGCGGAGCCATCCTTCCGGACATCATCTTCGGAAGCATCGCGACCCTGGCCGGTGCATTCTTCACCTGGCTTCTGCGCGAAAAACCGCCCGTCCTCGGACCAGTTCCGCCCATCCTTGCAAACACAATCATTGTACCCTTTGTACTTCGCTACGGTTATGGCATCCCTCTTCCAATCCCACTCATGATGCTGACCGTCGGAGCCGGAGAAGTAATATCCTGCGGAATCCTGGGGCTCTCCCTCTATTCCGTATTAAAAAAATGCAAATTTGGGACGGGGTATTTTTAATTTTACCCCGTCCCCAAATACGCCACGTAGGTATTCCCGCTTCCCTTTGTCATTTCTTCCATTTCTTTATATGTTACGACCTTTGCTCCCTTTCCGCCATCCCTGTATGCGATTGTTCCGTCTCCGTAGCCTGTGATTACTACTGCATTTTTTGCATCCAGCATGGCGATCACCGGGATATTCTGGTTCACAATATATAGTACCTGTTCTGGTTCACACCCGGTCAGGTCAAGCTCGCGTCCTGGTGATATTTCCTGCATAATATCCATTGGGGCTTTTCCGCTTTTTAGCTGCGAAAGTATCGTCTCGATCTCTTTGTCTTTTCCCTCTATGCTGTACTGCAGGTCTCTGTTCCCACGCTGCCAGATATACGTCTGCCAGGCGGATACAACGACGCCGTTGCAGGAGTCTGCTGCATTGATTGCATCGCCTGCTCTGTCGTAGCTGCCCTGGAGTCTTCCCCGGCCATAGACATAACATTTATTCTTCGGCTCTGCACTGGTAAAGTCTACGATCCGGAGATTGTCGCGCACTGTCTGTTTGGGCTTAAGAAGTTTTGGAGACCTGTCTTCCGGCTGCTCATCGAGGACCAGCCTTACCTGTGTCTCTTTTAGTTCTGTAACGTAGGTCTCTGCGTATATTCTGCTGTCATCCTTTCCTTCATTGTTCGTAATGTACTCCTCTGATGTGCTGTTATAGGATGCGCCTTCCTTCTCGGCAAGCTCCAGGGTAATCAGATGTGCATCCAGCACTGCTCCCAGTATATAGATCCCGGGCTCCTCATATTTTTTTATGGTTTCCCCCTTCTCGTCCTCGATCACTACCTTATACATGGGGAAAACTGCCTGGCCTGCTACTGTTTTTCCGGCGTCCCCGTCTCTGGAGAGGCCATAGATAAAATCATCATTTACAAATCCGAGCGGAACGATGTTCTCGCCTTTTTCGCATTCTACTGTTCTTTCCTTTCCATTTGCAAAATTCTTCACAGTCATCTTCGTTTCTTCTGTCTGGTATGCCGCTATATGTCCGTCATCAGCGACCACATACTGCGTCTCGGAAAGTCCAGTGACTAATTCAGACATATTCTGCATGCCTGCATTGATCTCATAAAAAGTCCCGTCTGCCAGCACGTACAGCATGTCCTGTTCCACACTATAGTACATCAGCTCGCCAAGTTCCTCTGCAATGCGCTCATAAGACTTGTCACTGGAAATGAACATCTTCTCCTCTACTGCATTTTTTTCGGGCTCGTAATAATAAACCACTGCCCCGGCCTCGCCTTCATGCTCTCCCCGGTTCATATAACCATACACGGCGAACGCCGTATTTCCATTCTCCTCCATACCGAGAAGTCTGATCTCGTGCTGCGAAAGAAGATTCCTGGCATCCGTATTTTCCGCATCGGCAAAGCTGAATACAAGCGAGATCTCGTCCGTGTTTTTGTTATAATTCCACAGCTCCCCTGCCTGTACAAATGAAACGATTGTCCCCTCCTTATTCGATATACAGGGTACATCTCCATCCGCGATTCCAAGTATAAGCCCACGGTCGTCCATAATGGTATGGGATGCGTCAAACACCTGCTCCATGGTCCGGTCATAATCAAGAAGGTAGTCGTCTCCTCCCTCCCTGATATGACGTGCGCGGAAAAATTCCCTTACATTATAGATGTCGTTCTCATCTTCCTCTCCCTTGCACCGCACCTGATATTCAAACAGCACGGAGGTGTACATGCTGCTCATCTCCATAATGCTGATCTGCTCGCTTCCTTCAACCTGCGGTTCAAGGTTTCCCCATGACACATGGTCAAAGTCCGAATGTATGGTTACATGCTGGAATGTCGTATTATCACTCTCTTCATTCGGCTCCAGTACCAGGCCTACTCCTGCGTCTTCTACCTTGCCAAGGGCATTTTCACGGAAGCTGCGGATGTATGACAGGCACTCTGAAGTGTTCATCTGGGCAGAATCCACAATCCGTGTATACAGATAGGACTCCTTCTCCTCTTTGTCTTCCCGAAGTGTAAGCACAAGCTTCAGCACCCGTTCCTCACTAAGAAGCTCCATATTATCAAATGTCAGAGACACAGTCTCACCCGGCTTCATAAGCTCATTTTCCCAGAGCTTATCCGCGCCGTCCAGTGTATATACCCCATACACAAGGGATACCACCGTATTATTATGCAGATCCAGATTCATCTCAAGCCTTCCGTTCTCCACTGGCGTCACCGTTCCACGTACAGCAGTCATG
Organism: uncultured Lachnospiraceae bacterium; assembly: GCA_947566645.1. GTDB lineage: Bacteria > Bacillota > Clostridia > Lachnospirales > Lachnospiraceae > CAPEBR01. The sequence goes on along the minus strand of CANOKL010000022.1, from coordinate 50,270 downwards.
TCCATCTCCTTTGCATAAACAGGGAGAGGATTGATTACATTTCCTTTATACGTAAATGAAACCTGCGGGCGCGTCGCTGCCCCCAGATCTGCGGCAATATTATTATTTTCCTTATTGGTCGTATAGCTGAATATAATGACCGCAATCAAAAAAACCGCGGCAAGTATCCCACCATTCACAAGATAGCGCTTCCACTTGTTCTCCTTCTTTCCTCTCCCCGCTCCTGCTCTCCTTCCCTGCCTTCCTCTTCTTTTCTTAGCCTTCATCAAATATCCCCTCTTTATTTCACTGCTCCTGTATGGAACGTTTCCAAAAGCTTTCCAAGTGTAGGTTCCACATGAAGAAATTCTTCACATGCTTTTATCTTCTCAAGCTGCTTCTTATAAAGTCTCCCTTTTCCCGTTCTGACCCCGCGGATCAATATGTTCTTCGGCGTATGTTCCATGTCAATGAACTCCAGAATCTGAACCTGATATCCCTCATGCTCCAGGTATCTGGCGCGCAGGGCGTCCGTCACAAGCGCCGCCATACGTTCCTTAATAAGCCCGTAGCCAAGCACAGGACTTAGCACCTCATTTTCAATCTGCCCATTCAGCTCATGCTGACAGCAGGGCACAGACAGGATCACCTTCGCATTCCACCCGACCGCACGGTAAAGGGCATAATCCGTCGCCGTATCACAGGCATGAAGCGTAACCACCATATCCGCCGCCTCTGTTCCAGTATAATCTGCAATATTCCCTTCCAGAAACCGGAGCTTCTCATACCCGTATTTTTCACTCAGCTCATTGCAGTGTCTGATCACCTCACTCTTAAGATCCAGACCAATTACACGGATATCCAGTCCCTTCAGCTCATGCAGATAGTAATACATGGCAAATGTAAGATAAGACTTGCCGCATCCAAAATCCAGGATCGTAAGCTCCCTGTCATCAGGAAGCTCCGGCAGCACATCCTCAATAAATTCCAAAAAACGGTTAATCTGCCGGAATTTATCGAATCTTGCATGAACCACTCTCCCCTCCGGAGTCATCACACCAAGATCCAGAAGAAACGGCACCGGGACACCCTCCTCCAGTATATACCGCTTCCTCCTGTTATGAGGCTCTGGAGCCTGCTCCTTCGTAACCGCATGCTCCCCCCGCTTCACCGTCACCTTTCCCTTCCTGCTCACCAGAACCGTAAAACGGTACTGACTCGTCTCAAGCTGCATCTGCCTCATATTCTCCATACAGACAAGAAGCCTCTCCACTGCCTCCACTGCCGTAAGATTCTCGTGAAAAGCCTGATTATTCCTAAATAATTCAAGCTGAAACATCCGCACGCCCCGCATCAGCACCGGGCGCACCTTAACCTTCGCAGCCTCCTCCCTGTCCCTGGGATTGCTCAGCACAGCAGACAGAAACCCATCATTCAAATTTTCCTGTAATAATAATCTCAATTCATTCATAGTATTAATATTGTAATCGTTTTTAACGAAGAACGCAAGACGAAGTTGGGGACGGGGTATTTTTAATTTTACCCCGTCCCAGATTGAAGTGGGGACGGGGTATTTTTAATTTTACCCCGTCCCCAATACTCTCGGAAAGCTTATCATTACCTTAAACAGATCCCCATCCAGATATAGCTGGAATTTCCCGCCCTGCATTTCTGTCAGCGTTTTAGCGATTGATAGTCCAAGTCCGCTCCCTTCCGTGCTTCTTGATATGTCTCCCCGGATGAATCGTTCTGTCAGTTCATCTGCGGAGATGTTAAGCGGCTGCTCGGATACGTTTTTGAGGCTGAAGCTTACTTCCAGTTCTTGTACTGTGAGGTCTGCGTAGATTCTTGTGCCTTCCATTGCGTATTTTGCTGCATTGTTGTAGATATTTTCCAGGATGCGCCAGGTGCGCCGTCCGTCTGCGCGGATCACTGCCCCTTCACCGGTCAGCGTCAGAATCTCCTGGAGGCCGCGTGCCTTAAATTTTTCTTCGAATTCTCCGCTTGTCTGCTGCAGCATCTCTGCAAAATTGAGGTCCATATATTCCAGTGTTATATTCCCGGAGCTGACCTTGGAGGCCTCCACTACATCTTCGGTCAGTGTTTTCAGGCGCTGGGATTTCTGCTCCAGAACCTCGATGTAGCGCTTCAGCTTTGGATCTTCGAATTGTTCCTGCTTCAGCAGTTCCACGTAATTGATGATTGACGTCAGAGGCGTCTTAATATCATGGGAAACATTTGTGATCAGATCTGTTTTCAGCCGTTCATTTTTCATATTCACTGCAAGCGCGGCATCCAGTCCTTCACTGATTCTGTTCAGTAGCTGGGCTGTTTCCTTCTGCTCACCGGACAGTCCGTCAAGGGAGATGGTATACTGTACCTCGCCTCCGGCAATGTGCTGGATTCCCTGTTTTATCCTGCATCTTCCAACTGCCTTGAAGCACAGCCAGACGAATGCTGCTATGTCCCCGGCAAGTATAACCAGAACAAGCCAGAATCTTATTGCCCCTCCGCTTTCAATATAGACAAACAACTGTGCAAGCATAAAAACGCCGAACAGGATTATGGTCTTAAGGACACTGTTCAGGTTCCTGAACATCAGCTCCACGAAGAGACATCCGCTCCTTAAAATGCTGTTTTCCCATACTGTCTTCGCCTTCAGCCTCCTGACCAGACTTAAGAATCCTGTCAGGAACATGGTGCACGTCCATCCTGCAATAAGGGAGAACCAGGCAATTTCCAATATGGATTCCGTCCCTCCCAGATATGTGGTCTGCTGTATGAGCCCGTCCTCTGTCATCTGCGAGACGACGCTCACCGGCAGAATCAGATCCGCTGCGATGCCCCCGGCAAATGCAAGCGCCGCCCATCCTGCGATAACGACTGCTGCTGCAAGCTCTGTCTTCCAACGGTCAAAGCCGTTCAGATGGAGTTCCTCATCCCCACAGCTTCTCCCCGCCACTACCGCCAGCCACAGGGCACATACAAGAAAGACAAACGCTGCCGCAACAGCCCAGGCAATCGTCTTTTCCACTCCCACGCCCCACTTCTCATACAGGCTGTTCTCTCTGTAGAATTCGTCCTGAACCGGGTAGGAGGTATCCACCGCCGCGGCAAATAGAAAGTCCTCTGACACCGGGCCTGTATATTTGATCACATCCCGCCAGTCCTCAGCCTCCAGATTCATATTCGAATCAAAATCTGCAAGCTTCGGCCGGACAACCGCATAATTTCCAGTCTTTTTTATATCCTCCAGGCTCGTCTGGACGCTGGCATAGGCTTCATATTCCTTCTTATTCGTATATACACGCTTATTTCTTATATCTACATAGATATAGCTGAAATTCGTATCTCCTTCCGACAGGCCGTCTCCATAATTCTGATAAGTAGCATACATGTCCCCAAGACCGTCAATGGTGATATCCAGCATGGTATACATCTCATTCAGCTGTCCATTCCATTCCGGCTCCTCATTGGCAATCTCAAGTATGCTCTCCGCGCCCACAGGCTTATACTGTTCCAGGGCATATTTCCCGTCATACAGCCAGCAGTCTGAATACAGAAGCTTTCCCTCCTGATCCTGGATTCCCCGGAAGATGCCCTCTGGCATCCCGTATCCATACTCCATATCCTGCAGGATATTCTGCTCCGTAAGGCCTGTGTCATCATCTGCTGCTATAAACCGGAGCTCCTCACTCTTAATCAGTTCATAAAAGTCTGAGATCTCATAATACCGGAACGTATCATCTGTTCTCTTGCAGACCACAATCTGCTCCGCAGCACTCTGCTCTGCATTATTATCCTCATACCATGTAAGAAGATCCCCGAGCCGGTATAGAAGCCTTCTTCCCTTATGCTTCACGCTGCTGTCTTCTGCTTCATCAACGTCCATTTCCTCTGCTTTCACCGCATTACTGTCATCTGTCTCCTCACCGGTCTGCTCCTCTGCTTCTATCTTACCGCTGTCATCTGTCTCCCCGCTGATACTGCCGTCCCCATCAGCGTCCAGAACATTTACCTGGACAGGGCTTTCATCTTCTTCCAGCATCCCGGTATTGTAGTAAAGCTCCACATCTACCAGCTTATCCGGATCATATTTCCCGTCCGTCTCAAACAGCTTTCCTGCGCTGATCTCTCCCACTGCACGCGCGCTGTAGGTACGCATCCGGCTGGCAAAGTCACTGCTGTCCTTATACTCCTCTGCCGGATCACCATCGCACACCTCTTCGCGGACGGCAGGAGAAAGTGCAATATGCATATAACACACCGACATTACCACAACCATAATATGCGCCGTGATAATCAGTATCGCCTTGGTAATACCGGCCCTGTACCACTTTTGATTCATATCTGCTCCCTCCGGGTCTCTCAAATCTTCTCCACCTTATACCCGACTCCCCATACTACCTTGAGATATCTCGGATCCTTCGGGTTAATCTCTATCTTCTCACGAATATGCCTGATATGCACCGCTACTGTATTGTCAACTCCAATGGCATCCTCATTCCAGATGCTTTCATAGATCTGGTCAATGGAGAATACCTTCCCCTGATTCTTTACAAGCAGCAGCAGAATATTGTACTCAATGGGGGTAAGCTTCACAAATTCCCCGTCTACCGTAACCTCCTTGAGATCATCATCAATCATCAGCCCGCCCACGGTATACACAGACTTTTTTTCCACATCCACCGTACTTCCAAGCTGTGTATATCTGCGAAGCTGGGACTTCACCCGCGCCACCAGCTCCAGGGGGTTAAAGGGCTTCGTTACATAATCATCCGCACCGACATTGAGCCCAAGGATCTTGTCCGCATCCTCTGACTTTGCTGACAGGATGATAATCGGCATATTATTCTCCTCCCGGATCTTAAGCGTCGCACGAATCCCGTCAAGTTTCGGCATCATCACATCAATCACAAGAAGATCCACTCCGCCTGTCTTAAGCACCTTAAGCGCCTCTTCCCCGTCGTACGCCTTAAGGACCTCGTAACCCTCCTGTGTCAGATATATCTCAATTGCCTCAACAATTTCCTTATCATCATCACATACTAATACCTTTGCCATTTCAATCACCTCCCTTATACTATACAAGAATATCAGAGAAATTTTAAGTCCCCTTGCTGATTTTCTTAATATTTCCTTAACAGTCGCCTGGAACTGCCCGGCATATTGTGTCGTACAATGTCGAATAAAGCCTGTTTGTGTCTAAATTTATTCTTTTCTGCATATTTAGACTATAATGTACTTATGGTCTATTCTTCTCTTTATTTTACAGAAGTGAATAGGAGAAAACATACATGTATGATTTAAAGATCGAATCCCTTATCCGTTCTCTTGGAATAGGGGCAACATACCGTGGCTATCAATATTTGAACTATGGGATCAGACTTTGCATGAGCAATGAAGATTATCTTCTGGCCATAAGCAAATTGCTCTATCCTCAGATTGCCAAGGAATTTCATGCAACAAGCAGCAGTGTCGAGCGGAATATCCGTACAGTTGTCAACATATGCTGGAACCGAGGCAACCGGAGCTTTCTCCAGAAGATCGCTCTTCATCCTCTCCATGATAAACCGACCTCTGGTGAGTTTTTTGATATTCTGGTAGGTCATCTTAACCGAAAAGAAAATGAAATCTCCCGGAATTAAAATCCTTTATTCAGAATTTGAGGACCCTTTGTCTCAAATGAGACAGGGGGCCTTTTTACATATTAAGTTCTTTTTAAGAATTTTTCGATTTGTTTAAGATTATAAACACATTTTGGACATATTTATCTCTTATACTCTAGTTAGATAGTTGATCAGGACATCAACTATCTCCCCCTCATAAAGTAAAGCATCAGTAGTGCTGGTGCCGCACTTTAAAACTCTCATTCCTTTAGATAACTATAACAACGACGAAGACCCGTTAGCCGTAAGGTTAACGGGTCTTCGCTGTTCTATGGTTATCACCAGGTATCAGTATAAGGCATACCAGTACCTTATCACCGCTTTCCCCCATACGCTCTTCTGGCAGTACAGAATACGGGACAGCTTCTCTTTAAAACAGTCCAGTGCATGTGTCTCATAAGGGAGAAGCTCCTTGTTGCCAAACCGTACCTTCTGAAGCAGGGTCACAGCCCTCTCATACTCTCCCCGGCTGATTCCTCTAAACCTTTTCTCGACCTCCCCGGAAAGCTCCATCGGATGATTATAATTCCCCGACACCCCGCCAATCAAAAGCAGCCTCTCCAGGTCCCCGGCAGAGAGCCCTGCCGGCTGTACCCGGCTGCCTGCTCTCTGCCTGCGAAGCGCAAGCCGGACCGCCCTCTGAAGCTCCAGAACAAGATACAGGACAAAACTGATATACATACAAAGCAGAAGGGCTGAGAGAACCCCGCGGAAAGTAAGTGTCATTCTCTCACGCTTTTCCTCCTTTTCCTCTTCCCCTCCGGCGCCTCCTTCAAGCTCCAGTCCTTTCTCTGTCTGGTCGGAATTCACCTGATAAGCAGGCGCACCCTCAACCACCTGATCCGTATAAAGCTCTGTATACATGCCTGGAACTACCTCCACAGGCATCCATCCTTCACCTGGAAAATAGACCTCTGCCCATGCATGCGCATTTTGATTCGTAAGGACAGCCGACGTCTGATTCCCCTCTGACAGAATGAGCGCCTCATCCTCCGAGAGATGATATCCTTCCACATACCTTGCAGCATACCCTGCCGTCCGGTATGCCATTACTGCAGCAGAAGCATAATGCACCGCATTTCCTCTCCTTTGCCCCGTAAGGAAGTACTCCACAAAGTCCTGCCCCTCTGGCACGCCCTGTGGCTTCCTGGCATACTGGGTCTCTTGTCTGAGAACTCTTCTGATCTGTGCAGTTACACCGCGAAAATCCATTTCCCCGGCTTCTCCAAAGAACATCTCTTCTATTTCTTCCTTCAGCTCCTCATCCACCTCTGTATAATATTCCTGGACGAATGAAGAATACACTGCTTCTGCTCCAAGATAATCCTTCTCTTCTTTTCCTGAAGGGCTCTGTACCCATGGAGCGAGAACCGCTTCATCTGCTGAGGGAGCCTCATCCACAGAATCAAACCTGTATTCCCTTGCGCCAAAAAATCTGCCGCTTCGCACCTGCCAGTCTTTTTTTACCTTTGCGCCTGCCCCCGCGAAGTCTTCTGCAGAAGAGGGCAGATATATATATTTCCGGTAAGCCCCCACATTTTTCACCTGCACCTGTACACGCCCCGGGTAGGAGTCCTCTGACGCACCGGTCAGGCGGTCATACCCTGCGAACTGGGTTACAGCTGAAAAATTCTTCGTCTCAAGCCACTCCAGGAGTCCCTCATATTCTCCCTGATATGCCTCCGGTCCCAGTTCCTTCCACATTCTGCCATCATAAGTTCCTCCGACAAATCCTTTCAGGTACAGCTCCTGAGGTTTCTCCGTTTCTAAGATCAGCGTCTCCCTTTCCCCCAAAAGAAGCCCCCCGGCCTTCCCGGTGTCTCCCTTCGGAAGGGTGTCCTCACCATACCGGAAGCTTTCATACCAGGCAACTGCCCGCTCCCTCAGACTGGTAATCTGGCTTAAACCTTCATATCCTCCTGCTGCGAAAAACAGCACCAAAAATACCGCTCCCGCAAACAGCACACACAGTGTCCCCCGAATCCCTCTCCGCCTATAGGGCGCTGCCGAAAAAGCAAGAGACCCGAAGCCCCCGGACAGCAGGAACAGCACGGAAAGCCACATACCAGACCGTCCAAGGATAAATCCTGCCAGCAGAGATATCATAACGAGAAGCAGAAGACTTCCTATATATCGTTTCTTTATCAGCACCAGCACAAATGCACCAAGAAGAACAGACAGCAGACACCAGAAAATAAGCGACCCTGCCGCCGCCCTGCCATCAACCGAAAACTGCTTAAACTCAGTCGAAAAACGCAGATTCCACAGGATCATAAACCGGTTTATGGTATCCAGAAAGCCCTGGGCTATGTATAGGATAAATCCCAGAAAGCACATAATGCCTGCCTCATAGATTCCGCGCCTTACAATCCCCGAAACCCTCGGAAACATCGCGGATATCTGCAAAACAAGAATCGTAATCACGCCTGCCGCAGACGCTGCTGCCAGACAGAAAGGTGCATACATCATATCCCGGAATGCACACAGAATCCCGGACAGCAGAAAAAGTGCCGGAATCGTCTCTGGCACACGTATATCTCTATTCTGTTCCTTCGCCCTTCCTTCTGTCATCAAAAAGCAGACATCCCGTTTCAAATTCTTCACCTTACTATCCTTATATTGTAATACTATGCACAGTCTCCCCAAAGGTATCAGCGTCAACCGAGATCAGTGTATATCCGGCAGAAGGCGAATCATTCATTCCCCTTCCCTGCGCAATCTGAATCACCGTAAGGCCTGCCTCACGCGAAAGCTGTCTGGCAGTCTCCTCCTCATAATGGGGAGTAATATAAATAATCTTCGTATAATCGTTCCCCGCATTCCCCCTCAGAAAGCAGTATATCATATCAGCGCCGCTTTCCTTCTCTGCAACAGGCATACATAAAAGATTCAGCAGCATCTGCTCACAGGTATCTGACGAATACACAGGAACTACCTGAAAATCCCTGTGGAAAACACGGCCCACATGATGCTCCAGATTAAGCTCCAGAAGACTCTTACTGATTGCAGCCGTAAGCGCCAGTACCGCATTATTATATGTATCTGGAATCCTGGTGCCCCCGGCTCTTTTTATCATCTCATAGAGGATCAGTGTATTATAATTGGAAGGATTTCCAAATTCCCTCACAATCAGCTTATCCATCTTGCCGGATAATTTCCAGTGAATGCTGTTCATCGAATCCCCTGGAATATAATCCCTGAGCCCGGACACCTCACTTACATCCTGCCCTCTCTTCTGCTGGTCGTAAAGGTCTCCAAAGTTCTTCGTCTCCGGCCGCTGTAAAAGCTCAATACTCAGGCGGATTTCCGGGGGATAGACCATCGTTTCCGTCTCTGCCTGAACCTGAAGCCGGAACCTGGACAGCCCCAGCAGATCCCGGCACTCCATAACCGGAACACGGATCTTCACATTTCCGCAGTCCCTGGCATGGAGAGAGTATACAAAGGTCATCTTCCGCTCCTCATCCGGAAGGAGGCAGACCGTCACGCTCCTATGTTCACCATATAATATATTTTCAAATGCAGCATGAATCCATACTGCTCCTAAAGGAAGCCGGCTCTTTCTGTATACCTCAAAGTATACGCTCACCTCCTGCCCCATCCGGCAGGTTTCCTGTACGCGGCAGCTTATGCCAATTCCCCGCATAGCTGCTGCCTGAAGGGCCACGCTAAAAAAAGGCACGAGAACCAGCATGCACAAAAGCACAAGGGCCTCTCCCCTGTCCGCTGCAATATAAGCAGACAGGGCGCTCACAACCAATACTGCATATAATATCCGATGTTTCCACATAGTTTCATCACTTTCTACCGCCTTGCCAGCGAGGGTGCTTTTATTTTCACCAGAATATCATTTAGCACATCCTGTGCAGTTATTCCCTCAATCTTTGCCTGCGGCTTCATGACAAGACGATGGGCGCAGACATCCACAAACACCGCGCGCACATCCTCCGGGATTACAAAATCCCTCTCCCTAAGAATCGCCCTGGCACGCACAAGCTGGGCAAGGGCGTTAATCCCTCTCGGGCTCACTCCCAGCTCTACCAGCGGCACCCGTCTCGTCTCTGCACACAGATCTGTAATATAATAGAGAATATCTTCTGTAATTTTCACAGAATAGAGATACCCCTGGATTTCCTTCACATCATCCCTCGTCATCATTGGCCGTACATGGTCGATATCGCTGATTCCCCTGCGGCTTTTGAGAATTGCAACCTGGCTGTCGCGCCCCGGATAACCGATGCTTAAACGGACCATGAAGCGGTCGAGCTGGGAATCCGGAAGTGCCTGTGTCCCTGCCGAGCCATAATGGTTCTGTGTAGCAATACAGATAAACGGCTTCGGCAGGATATGTGTAACTCCGTCCACTGTCACACTGCCTTCCTCCATAACCTCCAGAAGTGCTGCCTGCGTCTTCGGGGATGTCCGGTTAATCTCATCGCCCAGAAGCAGATGGCAGTCCGCTGCACCAGGCTTATATTCGAATTCGCCTGTGCTTTTATTATAAATACTGAATCCGGTAATATCGGAAGGCATCGTATCAGGCGTGAACTGCACCCGCTTATACGTAAGCCCCAGCGCCCTGGAAAATCCAAGCGCCAGCGTCGTCTTACCAACCCCAGGTGCATCCTCCAGCAAAATATGCCCGCCGGCATAGATGCACATCAGAACCTTCTCTATAATCTCATCCTTACCGATAAAAACCTTCCTGATCTCCTGCATAATCTGCTCTGACTGTTCTATAATCATTCCTCATCCATCCCCGTTTCTTCTATTTTATGATGACCTCTTGACGCTTGTATCATCATATCATTGCGTTCCTTCGCACCGTCTGAGACAGAATCTACAAGCTCATACGCCCTGCTGTCTCCGAATATCTCTGTAAATACTGCCAGGTACGCCTTGTAGATGCTGTCGCCGTCGCTCTCGCTGTCCGGCACTCTGATGTCAAAATACTCAGGCAGTGTATCCAGTGTAATCCCACCAATCTCCGGCACCTGCACGGACTGGAAAAGAAAACGCTCCACACCAGCCAGGCCATCAAAAGCACCTGCCCCGATCCTTCTGACCGTTGCCGGAAGATTTACCTCTGTCACACTGGCACATCCTCTGAAAGCATTCTCTCCAATCTCCTCAAGCCCTGTGTATCTTCCCAGATTCCAGGAAGCATTCGTAGTCAGTGATATGCAGCCTTCATATGCGCTCTCTCCGATTCTCTTAAGGCCAGATAGTGCACCTGCAACGCCGCCCGTTCTGGTAAGCTTCGGGCAATCCCTGAAGCAGTCCTTCGGGTACTCCTCCAGCACACAGTAGAAGCTGACTGTTAGAAGATTGTCACATCCTGAAAAGCATCCCTCTCCTATAGAAGTCACCTTCGCAGGAACTGACGGATTGGACAGTGAATCACATTCAGAAAATGCATATGCTCCGACAGACCTTATATTTGCCATAGCAGTGGTAACAAACTGGGACAGGCTCCTGCAGCCCATAAATGCCCGGTCCTCAATCACCTCCATGCTTTCCCTTGCCGTTGCTGTGGTGGGAATCGCCTCCAGATTCGTACAGTCCGCAAAGCACTCCTCTCCAAGAACCGGCATGGCCGCCCTCAGCGAAACCGAGCTTCTGCCTGCAAGCCCTGTACAGCCCTTAAAGGCTCTTGTTCCGATTCTGTCTATCATTCCTCCCTGTCCGCTTCCTATGATGAGCCGTTCCAGTGAGGTACAGTCCATAAAGGTCTCTGCTCCCCACTCTGGGATATCTCCTAAAAGCTCCACACTCTTAAGCGCACTGCAGCCTTTAAAGCATCTGTCGCCCAGGCTGATACGGCTGTCCTGGGGCAGTACAAGCTCCGTAAGGCCGCTGCAGTTCATAAACGCCCCTGCCTCAATCCGCACAGTATCTACAGGAACCGTATAGCTTCCTTCAAATGCATCCGATGCCTCCTTTAAGACTCTTCCCGCATCAGTAGTCTCAAAGGTGATCCCCCGGATGATCTCCTTCTTCTGGTCAATCATCCCGAGAATCCTCTGTACCGTTCCTTCTCCATACAGAACATCCAGTATGCCTGTGTAAGCATTTTCATAATCTTTAAGGCTCCCCTCATTTACCCATATATGGATAAACGGAGACAGCGTATCACCGAATACTCTTGTTCCAAGCTCTGTTACCTTCAGAGAATTCAGCGTTACGATGGACAGATTCCCACAGTTCTCAAAGCAGTAATCCGGAATTTTCTCCAGATTTTCCGAAAACCGCACCGTAGTCAGGAAATCACATCCTTCAAAGGTTCTCTCTCCCATCTGCTTTAGTGACGGGAAATCACTCAGATCCAGGCTCTCCAGGGAAGAGCACTGGCCAAATGCCTGCACGCCGATCACCTGCAGCGCCTTTTTCTGCTGTTCACTGAATTCCAGTTTTACAAGCCCGCGGCATCCATAGAAGCAATAGCGGCTAATTCCCGTAAGCCTCCCATTAAGGGCTGCCTGTGTAAGAGAGCCGCATTCTCCAAAGCACTCCTCTCCCATAGATGTAAGCTTTTCGGAAAGGACAATCCTCCTGAGCCGCTGGCAGCTGAAAAACGCCTGCACTCCCAGTTTTTCAAGCTCTGGCATCTCCGGTACAGACGACATCAGACTACAGTAAGCAAAGGCACGGTCACCGATTGAAGTAATCCCTTTCCAGCCCAGTGAGAGGGAATCTGCCATAAGGCTCTGGCAGTCAAAGAACATCTCTTCTGCAATCTCTGTGATCCCTTCCGCCTGGACGGTCTCCAGGGATATACAGCCATGGCACAGTCCCTTTCCGGCGGCCTTAAGCTGCCCTGGCAGATACAGCTCCACCAGGTTCGTACAGGAACGAAATGCCTCTTCCCCGATACGAATCAGATTCTCTGCCCTGTCAAGGCGGACTTCTCCAATCGTCTTACAGCCTTCAAAGCATCTGTCTCCGATGGCAGTAAGAGAGGCCTGATCTGGTATCACAATACTTCTTAATCCCTCACAAAACTTAAATGCCTCATCCTCCAGGGTCTTCGTGTTCTTATACAACGTCATATCCCCGGAATAATCCGACGGCACATCAATCAGGGTATATCCACCTGATGTCAGTTTCCCGTACAAGGCACTGCCATCATACAGGAATCCTTCAAACCGGCTGTCTTTTTCATATAGCTTCACATCCCCTGACGCCCCGGCAAATGCATTTTTATCAAGAAGACCCGCCTGGTCTGATGCCACAGTCTGAAGGCTTTTACATCCTTGAAAAGCATTTTTCTCTACCTGCTTAAGTGAGGCCGGAAGATACAGAATCTCCAGTGACCTGCACAGAGAAAATGCATCTGCGGCAATCTCGGCTGTTCCTTCTTTCACTCCAAACGCCCGCTGGTTCTGCCCATATACCTTCAGCAGACGATAATAGTCTCCTCCGTCACCGGATAGTTTCTGATATTTTGCATCATTCTCATAGAAAATACTTCCGTCCATTTTCTTTAACAGACGTTCTGCTGTCCCTGAACCATAAACCGGATCCAGGGAATCAGACCATTCCTCAAGATAAGCATGGTAGTGCTCCTCTGGAACATATATGGCAATCTCTGGAACCCCTTCCTCTAACGCTCCGAACAGACTGGAAGATACCCGGATCATATCCGAAGACAGATAGAGGTCTGTCACAGTCTCTGGAAGTACCAGGCTGCCTTCCCGAAGCTCTGTTACCGTATCCGGCAGTTCAATCTCTCTGAGTCCGTCCGGCATCACAAAGGCTCCACAGTCAATCGCGGTAATTCCATCCGGAACCCTGTAAAGTCCGTACACATCCGCCGGAATCCCTGCCAATGTGTGTTCTTCACCCCTGGGGGTCAGGATAGAACGGCTGTCATCGTACACATAGATTCCCACTTTCCCTGGAATCTCCCGTCCCTCCTCATCCATGACACCAAACAGAATATCCCGGCTTCTGAATGCAAACATTCCATTTTTAAGCACCCTGTCATAATCAGAATCCGCAAACAGAATCTTTCCGCTGTACCCTGTCTCCGCTGACACCCTGGGCACGGATGTCCCCTCCATACGGATCACGTCAGCATGAAATCCCTCAAAACAGCCTCTTCCCAGTTCTGTCACCGTATCTGGTATCGTAAGCTCCCGGATACTGCTGTTTTTAAAAGCACCCTTTTCGATTGTCGTCACCGTATCTGGTATCGTAAGTTCCTTCTTTCCCGCAGGTACGCTAAGAAGCGTGTGTCCGTCACCGCTATACAGCACTCCGTCCGTCACCCGCCAGCGGCTGTGCCCTGACACCTGGTACTCTTCAAGCCCCGGCAGGCACTCTGAGACGCTGGCAAAGTCAACTTCACAGACACTTTCCGGAAGCACAAGAGAAGTAATAGAGCCTTCTCCCTGCCGCCCCTTTAATGCGACCTCCGTCACACCCATAGGCACAGACAGCGTCTGTCCCTTTCCTGTGTATTGCTCCAGAACCTGGCTGCCTCTGAACCTTTGCAGATTTCCTTCATTCTGAACGGCGCGTCTGATCTTATAGCCCTCCGGGACATCGCATACTACATCCATGACGCTTCTCATACTGCCGGCTCCCCAGTTGTAGACCGGATAATAGGTATAAGGCCCGTTCTCTTCCAGGTTTTTATTAATATAGTATTTAAATCCGCAGAGCATTCTGGTAAGATACCCGTCCTCTTCCTCAAGAAATAGTACATTCTGATATAATGTTTCTGCGAGAAAGTTTTCCCGGGTCCTTGCATCTCCAAGATATGCAATCAGCCGGCTGTGCAGATCTGTCAGATCCACGATTCCCCCGCTGACAGGATGAAAATCCATATTGGACAGTTCATGAATCTCCGATTCGTCACCGTCTAACGGTCCCGGAAACTGGGTGGCATAGATCTCCCCCTCCCGCTCGCTGTGATAACGGATGGAAAGGCCGCTGGAGATCACCTCATACGGGGCTCTTGCCGTCATGCCAAGATAGCTGAAAACAGCTGTATGTGTTCCCACAAGCTTTGTGGACAGCTTCACACTGTATCCATTCTTCCCCCCATAGGGCAGTGCAATTGTCTGCTTCGTCTGGTCCTTCTGGCGGAAGGTCGCAAGAACCTGTGCATCCTTTTCTTCGAAAATATCTCCCCGGCAGTAATCCCTGGTAATTGATGCAGTCAGTTTCACAAGGGTGCCGTTCTCTGTCTCAATCGGATCACGGGGTTTCAGCTGCTCATCCTCCCAGGTTTCCGGGTCAGGGTTATCCGGCTTCTCCGGGTCATCCGGCTTTTCCGGGTCATCCGGTTTCTCCGGGTCATCCGGCCTCTCCGGGTCATCCGGCTTCCCCGGATTGCTGCCAGAGTCCCCTGGCTTACCTCCATGATTTCCTTGTCCGCTGCCGTTTCCCTCGCCACTGCTGCCTCCAGTACTTCCGCTGTTTCCTCCGCCCGGCCTGGTTCCGACTCCCCCGGGTCCTTCCTTATCCGAAACTTCGAATGCATTGGGATTCTTTTCTCCAGGATTCCTTTTCTGATTCTTCTCATCAGCCATCCCGAGACCGTCAGGATCCTGAGGATCCCGGGCCTTTTCCTCAGCCACCTTCAGTGCCCTCTGCGTATCCTCATCCGCGCTGTCCTGTCCATCCTCGCTTTCATCTGCAAGATCAGACTTCTCTCCGTCCCCTGCCGTGGAATCATACTCACCACTGTTGTCGTACTGATTCTCAAAACGGCCAAAGTTCTCTGGATCAAATATCTTTTGTAATCCTGATGCATTTACCAGGACAATGATGCCTGCCCCCACTACGAGGATTCCTGTCAGGACTGCAGTCAGCTTATTCTTTTTTATCTGCTTCCATTTCTTCCTCTCTTTCATGCTTCGGATTCCCCTCTCAGAACTACTTAGGAACTTTGAATCAGTTACCTGTTAAGGAGAGCC
The DNA here is from genome assembly GCA_947566645.1 of uncultured Lachnospiraceae bacterium. Lineage (GTDB taxonomy): Bacteria > Bacillota > Clostridia > Lachnospirales > Lachnospiraceae > CAPEBR01. Next base: position 34,696 of record CANOKL010000022.1, on the reverse strand, counting down.
TCTCCCATCAACCGGCGTACCTCTTTGTAATCAACCGGCTTTGATATGTGTCCGTTCATTCCCACTTCCATGGAATGCCGCTTATCCTCTACGAATGCATTTGCAGACATAGCAAATATCGGAATGTCCGCATCCGCTCTTCCCAGTTTCCTGATTGCAGCCGCAGCCTCCCATCCCGTCATATTCGGCATCTGAATATCCATCAGTATTGCATCATATCCATTTTCCTGGCTCTCTTCAAACATACGTACTGCCTCTATGCCGTCGCAGGCACGTTCAAGAACAGCCCCTTCCATCTCCATAATCTCCATTGCAATCTCTGCATTTACATCATTATCTTCTGCAAGCAGAATATGAAGGCCATCCAGCGTAAATTCCTCGATTGCCTTCTTTCTTGCCACATCGTCCATCTCTTCGCCTGTACTCTTCCAGGTCTCTGGCACCTCCTGCTCACCCTCTGCGATCGGAAGTGCTATATAGACGACAAATTCTGTACCTTTTCCTTCCTCGCTCTCTACAATAATCTCGCCGTTCATCATCCTGACAATATTATCTGCAATCGCCATGCCAAGACCGCTGCCTCCGTAATGATGGGCAGTAGACGCATCCTCCTGCTCAAACGGCCGGAAGATTTTGCTTATAAAGTCTGACTTGATTCCCTTTCCGGTATCCCTTACCCGGATCATAAGATGAATCTTCCCCTCAATCTTATGCATCTGCCTGAAGGTAACGATAACCGAGCCTCCGGGCGGAGTAAACTTCACGGCATTGGAGATAAAGTTAATAATGACCTGTGTAAGCCGCAGCTCATCGCCTACAACACGGCATACATCAAAATCCTGCATCCTGACGTCCCACTTCAGATTCTTAGCCTCAGTGGTGCTCCGGAACATAGAATCCAGCTTCTCCGCTACTGCAAACAGATCAAACGGAACCTCCTCCAGCTCCATTTTCCCGCTTTCAATCCTGGACATATCCAGGATGTCATTAATCAATGTAAGCAGAAACTGGGACAGACTCTCTGCCCTGTCCAGATAATATCCTGTCTGCTTCGGATCCATAACGTGTGCCTTTGCAAGACTCAGCATCCCGAGAATCCCATTCATCGGAGTACGTATCTCATGCGACATCTTTGACAGAAAATCCGTCTTTGCCTGACTCTCCTGGCGTGCCTGCCCGAGCTCCCTCTTAAGCCCGTCCCGTATCTTATACTCCTGGGTATTATCACAGAACACAACCAGATAGCAGGAAGTACTCTCCTCAAGCCGGACAGATACCAGCCCATGGCTCACCTGTTCGCTGCCGGAAGCACTATAATCAATCTCCAGCCTGAGTTCCCCACTGCAGTCCCACTCTTTCAGCTCCCTGATAACCCTTCTGGCTGTCTTCGGGCTGACCATAAGCTTCAGCGCCTCAATATCCGAGCACAAACGCTCCTGGTCAATCCCCGTCATCTCTTCAAAATTCGGACTAACATACAGGATATGAAGATCGCTCTGCCTGACTAGCAGAAAAAAGTCCCGTCTGTTTGCAGCAAAAGCTTCATAAAACCGCCTCTCCCCGGAAACAGAGGCCTCAAGTCTCTTCGCCCTCACTCTCTCCCGAAGATAAAGTCCCAGGCAGAACACAGAAAAAACCAATGCCGCCAGCAGAATAAGCAACGGCACCATATGATAATTAAAATAATCTAAAACCATCCTCATCCCCCGCAATGGGGACGGGGTATTTTTCATTTTACCCCGTCCCCAGACCGCTTTCTCATCCACCGGTAAAGATCAGAGTAAATCTGCTGCCGGTCCGTTTCATTGAGTATCTCATGGCGGTCCCCTTTATACAGTCTGATCTTCACATCCTGCATACCTGCTGAACGATACTTTCCATAAACATACCGGACACTTCTTCCAAAATCCCCTACCGGGTCGTCCGTCCCTGCGACGAAGAGTACTGGAAGCTTCTTCGGTATCCTCTCCATGCTTTCCTTCTTTGCGAGCACCTTCATCCCCTTAAACATCTGATAATATCCATTCACGGTAAACTGAAAGGTACAGAGGGGATCAGCCGCATACTTCTCGCAGTTTTCCACATTTGCTGAAAGCCACGTTGCCCCTGACGGGTCGTTTTTAAAGCTCCTGTTATACCCGCCAAAGCTTAAGTTGTTAATAAATGTGCTGCGGTATTTCCATCCCTTCACAAGTGCTGCAGCACGGCATATCGCAAGGCCAAGGTTAAGCTCCAGTGCACTATGGTGTCCGGTTCCCATTATAATCGCTCCTGCAAGGCCATTTCCATACATGGTCAGATACTGGCGCACTAAAAAGGAGCCCATACTGTGTCCCAGGATAAAATACGGCACTTCAGGGTATTTTCTCATGGTAATTCCCCGGAGCTTATGGATATCGCCGATCACATACTGATTCCCCTTCTTCTCATGGAAATATCCATAATCATCCTTTCCCTGCACGGATTCCCCATGTCCCAGATGGTCATGTCCAGTCACATAGATCCCATGTCCGTTCAAAAAGCACGCAAATTCATCATAGCGGTTAATGTATTCTGTCATCCCGTGGCAGATCTGAAGTACTGCCTTTACTTCCCCTTCCGGGATCCACTCGACCGCATGGATCCCTGTCACTCCGTCCCTGGACGGATAACGAAATTCCCTCTTCACTGTCTGACGCCTCCCTTCCTGATCTCCTTCTGCTGCCTGCCAGGCGGAATCTGCCCGGCAGGCAGCCTGTTCTGCTTAGCCGCTCTTCTGCTCAACTGCGATTCTGCTTAGCCGCTGTTCTGTTCAGCTGCTGTTCTGCTTAACTGCCGTTCTGTTCAGCTGCTGTTCTGCTTAACTGCCGTTCTGCTTAGCCGCTGTTCTGCAGGTTACCGTTCTGCCAGCGGCACATAAGCTCTGTGTTCTGCCAGAGGCTTATATGCCGGACGGATAATCTTATCCACATTCTTAAGCTCCTCCAGCCTGTGGGCGCTCCAGCCTACAATACGTGCCGCTGCAAAGATCGGTGTATATAGCGCCGGCGGAAGATCCAGCATACTGTAGACCAGTCCGCTGTAGAAGTCCACATTTGCATTTACACCTTTATAAATCTTCCTCTTCTCAGCAATCACCTTGGGAGCCATCTTCTCCACCAGCTCATACAGGGCATATTCCTTCTCGCAGCCCTTCTCCCGCGCCAGCTGCTTCACAAACTTCTTGAAAATATCTGCTCTCGGGTCAGATATGGAGTAGATCGCATGCCCCATTCCATAGATCAGCCCTTTCTGGTCAAATGCTCTCTTCTCCAGCAGATCGACCAGATACTGGCGTACAGCGTCCTGATCCTCCCAGTCATGAACCTGCTGCTTCATATCCTCAAACATCTGTGTAACCTTAATATTGGCACCGCCGTGCTTCGGTCCCTTAAGAGAAGCCATTGCAGCTGCAATTGTAGAATATGTATCAGTACCTGATGATGTAACGACATGTGTAGTAAATGTAGAGTTATTACCACCGCCATGGTCCATATGAAGCACAAGCGCCATATCCAGGATCTTCGCCTCAAGCTTGGAATACTTCCTATTCTCTCTCAGCATCATCAGTATATTCTCCGCTGTGGAAAGCTCCGGAGACGGTGCGTAAATGAATAAATCATCTCCCCTGCGGTAATTATATGCATGATACCCGTAAACCATCAGCATCGGAAACTGGCTGATCAGGTTCAGGCACTGCCTTAGCACATTCGGAATCGTTGTATCATCCGCCTTCTCATCATAGGAATACAGATTCAGAATGGAGCGCGACAGGCTGTTCATCATGTCCCTGCTTGGCGCCTTCATGATAACGTCCCTGACAAAATTCGGCGGAAGCGTGCGCCTCTCTACAAGTGTATCATGAAAAACCGTAAGTTCCTTCTTATCCGGCAGCTCTCCAAACAGCAGAAGATACGCGATCTCCTCAAATCCAAATGTCTTCTCCTTAAGGAATCCCTTCACAAGATCCTTAATATTATAGCCGCGGTAATACAGATTCCCTGCACAGGGTACTTCCTTCCCTCCCACAATCTTCTTTGCACTTACATCAGATATGTTCGTCAGGCCGGCAAGCACACCCTTTCCATTTAAGTCGCGCAAGCCCCTCTTTACCTCATACTTTGTATATAGTTCCTTGTCAATCGCATTCTTTTCCTCACACAGATCTGCAAAATGCTGAATCTCCGGTGTGATCTCAAATAATGCACTTTCTACACTCTTTTGCATATTGTATCATCCTTTCCTGCTGTCTGGTCTGCGGGTTGCTATATCATTGCTCAGCGCGGCAAATTCCCGAAGCGTCAGGGCTTCTCCCCGTACGCCTGCTCCCTTCCCGAGCTGTTCAACTGCATGAATTATAACCTCCTTCGGAAGCTTTAGCCTGTCTGAATTATTGAGCCCGTTCACCAGGGTTTTCCGCCTCTGGTTAAAGGATGCCCTGATAATATCAAACATCAGCCTCTCATCCTGCACATGGACCGGAGGCGTATCATGTCTTGTAAGGCGGATGACTGCGGAGCCTACCTTCGGGCGCGGCATAAAGCAGTTCGGAGGAACATTCGCCACTATGTACGGTTTCGCATAATACTGCACTGCCAGCGACAGCGCACCATAGTCCTTGCTTCCCGGCCCTGTCTGCATACGGTCCGCGACCTCCTTCTGCACCATAACCGTAATGCTCTCCACTGGAACGTGATTCTCAAATATCCCCATAATAATCGGCGTCGTTATATAATAAGGAAGATTCGCCACCACCTTAACCGGGCGGCCGCCGTTCTCCCTCTCTGCAAGCTTCGCAATATCAAGCTTTAGCACATCTTCATTTATCACGCTTACATTATCATATCCGCTTAATGTCTCCGATAAGATCGGAATCAGGTTCCTGTCTATCTCCACAGCCACTACCTGCCGCGCCGCTTCCGCAAGATACTGGGTCATCGTCCCGATACCAGGACCAATCTCCAGAACCATGTCCTCCTTCGATATCTCTGCTGCGCGTATAATCTTGTCCAAAACGTGGGTGTCAATCAAGAAATTCTGTCCGAATTTTTTCTGAAATGTAAACTGATACTTCTGTAAGATCTCTATCGTCTTCTGGGGATTTCCCAGTGTCGGCTTACTCATATCATACTCCCCGGATTAAAAAAATAAAAGGCAACCGTCTGATACTCCATCTCCGGAGCCTGGACAGGTTACTTCACGGACCAGCCGTCCTCTCATAGTAACGCATCCAACCTAAACAGTTACCTTATTATACACTAAAATCAAAAAAAATGATATAAAGATTATATGAAATTTTATTTTACTAAAAAAGGTAAGGTTATATGCGGTACACTTCTCTGGCATTTCGCTCCGTCTGCTCTATTACCTCTTCGCACGAAATCCCCTTAAGCCTTGCAATCTCCTCAGCCACATATCTGATATAGCCTGACTGATTCCTCTTCCCCCGGTACGGCTCCGGGGCAAGATACGGACAATCCGTCTCCAGCACAATCCTCGAAAGCGGTATCTCCCTGGCCACCTGTTTCAGCTTCTTCCCATTCTTAAACGTAACCACACCGCCAATCCCAATATAAAAACCAAGCTTCACGTACTCCTCCGCCAGCTCCCGCGAGCCCGAAAAGCAGTGGATAATCCCCGGAATTCCTTCCGCGTGCTCCTTCATAATCCGGAACGTATCCTCCGCAGCATCCCGGCTATGGATATTCACCGGAAGCCCCGTCCTCCGGGCCAGGTCAAGCTGCCTGATAAACCACTCCTTCTGCAGATCATGAGACTCCGTATCCCAGTAATAATCCAGGCCAATCTCACCCACCGCAACCACCTTCTCCTCATAGCACCAGCCCTCAAGCTGCGAGAACGTCTCCTCATTCAGAAAACCCACCTCATCCGGATGAACCCCCACCGCGGCATACACAAACGGAAACTCCCCCGCCAGCTCCATCGCCCTCCTGCAGCCATTCAGAGAAGCCCCAACATTCACAATCGTCCCCACGCCGGCATCCGGCATCCCATTCAAAAGCTCAGTGCGGTCTGCGTCAAACTGCCTGTCATCATAATGCGCATGCGTATCAAAAATCATAAAACCTCCTAATTTGGGGACGGGGCATTTTTAAAAATGCCCCGTCCCAGATTGAAAACAGGGTGTCCCCATTTGCCTACAGCATAACTTTCCTTAGCTGCTCTGCGCTCTTTTGGGACAGCAGCCCCGGTGCGATGTCAAACACACTCCTGGCGCCGCTTTCGCCTGCTGCCGCAAGCCTGTAAGCCGCCCTCGCATAGCAGACCAGCACGCTTGCCGTAAATTCCGGGTTCGAATCCAGCTTCAGGGAATATTCAATAATATGCTTATTCCCTTCCGTCCCCGTCTCACCGCTGCGTATTACGAAACCACCGTGAGGCATACTGCTATGCTCCTTTTTCAACTCTTCCTCCGTAATAAATGTTACCGTAGTATCATATTCGTCAAAATAATTAGGCATCGTCTTAATTGCAGTCTCGATTGCTTTCAGATCTGCCCCTTCCTCTGGCACTACATAGCACTCCCTGAGGTGCTTCTCTCTCGTCGTAAGCTCTGGCTCGCTTCCGCTTCGGACACGGTCCACTGCGGCCTCAACCGGCACTGTATACTGGATCGCATTTTTTACTCCCTCAATACGGCGGACCGCATCGGAATGCCCCTGGCTCACTCCCTTCCCCCAAAATGTATACGTACTGCCCTGGGGAAGAATCGCTTCCGCATAGAGGCGGTTCAAAGAAAACATTCCCGGATCCCAGCCTACAGAAATAATACTGATATTTCCGCCCTTTCTCGCCGCCTCATCCATATTTCCAAAATACTCCGGAATTCTCGCGTGGGTATCAAAGCTGTCAATCGTATTAAAATTCACCGCAAGCTCCGGTCCCATCACCGGAAGGTCCGTCGCTGACCCTCCGCATAAAATCATAACATCAATCTCGTCCTTCATGGAAAGCATGTCATCCATATGCTTCACCGGCACGCCAGCCATCTGGATGGAAACCAAAGACGGATCCCTTCTCGTAAAAACCGCCCCAAGCTCCATATCCTCATTCCGGGCAATTGCTTTCTCCACACCGCGCCCAATATTACCATATCCCACAATACCAATTCTAATCTTTCCCATAATCAAATCCATCCTTTCTCCAATGGGGACACCCCATTTTTAATCTGGGACGGGGCATTTTTAGAAATGCCCCGTCCCCAAATCAGCAGATTTCCGCTCCTGCAGGCATATCCTTCTCTGGTGCAACCAGCGCCAGGTTCCCTTCTGCGTCTTCTGCGCACAGAAGCATTCCTTCTGACAGCACGCCTGCGAGCTTTGCCGGCTTCAGGTTTACGAGTACCATTACCTTCTTGCCCACCATCTCTTCCGGCTTATAGTGTGCCTTGATTCCGGACACAATCTGTTTTACCTGACTTCCGATTCTGACCTGTGAGCAGAGAAGCTTTTTGGATTTTTTCACTTCCTCGCAGGCGATGATCTCTCCTACCTGGAACTGCATCTTCCCGAATTCCTCGAAGGTTATCTCTGGTTTTGCCTCAATGTCGATTACCGGCTCTTCTTCCGGCGCGCCCGTCTCTTCTACTGGCGGATGCAGTTCTTCTACTTTCTTTAAGACTTCTTCTACATCCAGTCTCGCGAAAAGAATCTCCGGCTTGTCTGTGACCTTTCCATCGCCGAGCTGCGCGAGAATTTTCCCGGATGTCTCTGGCATAAATGGTTCCAACAGTCTTGCGCCTGCTTTTATGCTTTCCTGGAGGTTATAGAGCACGGTTTCAAGGCGGTCTTTCTTATCCTCTTCCTTTGCCAGCGCCCAGGGCATTGTCTCGTCAATATACTTATTGCAGCGTTTGAACAGATTGAAGATCTCTGTGATCGCGTCAGCTACACGCAGACCCTCCATCTTCGCTTCAACGGTCTTTGGTGTATTCTCAGTCACAGCTTTCAGATCCGCATCCACCTCTTCTGCGGCGCCCCGGTCGGCCACTGTTCCGCCAAAATACTTATTGGTCATGGAAATGGTTCTGTTGACCAGGTTCCCCAGTGTATTTGCAAGGTCTGCGTTCATGCGCTCCACCATGAGTTCCCAGGTGATGGTTCCGTCATTGTCAAAGGGCATCTCATGCAGCACGAAATATCTCACCGCATCCACTCCGAAGAAATCCACCAGCTCATCTGCATAGAGAACATTTCCTTTTGATTTACTCATCTTTCCATCTCCCTGCAGAAGCCACGGATGCCCGAACACCTGCTTCGGAAGCGGCAGACCAAGCGCCATAAGGAAGATCGGCCAGTAGATTGTATGGAACCGGATAATATCCTTTCCAATCAGATGCAGATCTGCCGGCCAGTTCTTCTCAAACTGCTCTGTGCTCTCTCCATCACAATCATACCCAATCCCGGTAATATAGTTTGTAAGCGCATCCAGCCATACATACACAACATGTCTGTCATCAAAATCCACCGGAATCCCCCATTTAAAGGAAGTTCTGGACACACACAGATCCTGCAGCCCCGGGAGAAGGAAATTATTCATCATCTCATTCTTCCTTGACACTGGCTGTATGAACTCTGGATGTGCGTTAATATGCTCAATCAGCCGGTCTGCATATTTGCTCATTCTGAAGAAATATGCCTCCTCCTTCGCCGGCTTCACCTCACGCCCACAATCCGGGCACTTTCCGTCTACAAGCTGGGACTCTGTCCAGAAGGACTCACAGGGCGTGCAGTAAAGACCTTCATAAGAACCCTTATATATGTCCCCCTGTTCATATAATTTCTTAAAAATCTTCTGAACCTGCTTCTCATGATCCTTATCCGTTGTCCGGATAAATTTGTCATAAGACGTATTCATAAGATCCCAGATCCTTCTGATCTCACCTGCAACACCGTCTACGAATTCCTGCGGGGTGGTTCCCGCCTCCTCTGCCTTGAGCTCAATCTTCTGACCATGCTCATCTGTCCCTGTCTGAAAAAATACATCGTAGCCCTGGCTCCTCTTATAGCGTGCAATCGCATCTGCTAAAATAATCTCATACGTATTCCCGATATGCGGCTTTCCCGACGTATACGTAATCGCCGTCGTAATATAATACTTCTGCTTTTCCATACTGCATCCTCTCCTTTTTTCAAAATCGAATGTGATACAGGGAGCCTCGTTCCTTATATCATAAAAAAAATCTCCTCTATCCTTTTCAAAAAGAAAAGTCAGAGAAGACGAGTCAGCCCGTGTTACCACTTCTATTCGCCCACGCCTCACAGCATGAGCCTTACCAGGTGCCGCAAAGCACCCTCCGCTGTAAAGGGCGGACCCTTTGCACGCTTACAGCCATATCCATTATAACTGCTTCAACACTGTTCACGCGCACCGCTCAGAAGCCATCTTCCGCCCGCTTGTGTCCATCCCTCTCAGCATATCCGGAACTCTCTGTAGAACCTTCACAGACGTACTCTCTTCATCACTGCGTTTGCATATCCATCATGTATTGAATCGTAGCATAACTGAGCAGGAGCTGTCAAGAAAAATTTGGGGGACGGGGCATTTTTCATTTTGCCCCGTCCCCAATTAAAGAAGACTAGTTTGTAATTGTTCTCTCTGTCTCTTTGTCAAATACGTGAATCTTGTTAGCATCCAGCGCAAACTTAACTGTATCGCCTGTTCTTGCCTTTGTTGTAGGCTCAACTCTTGCTGTCATGTTAGCGCCCTCATAATCAAAGTATAAGAATACTTCTGCACCAAGCATCTCGTATACACGAATCTTAGCTTCGATTACTGTGTCAGGAGACTTCGCAAGGAAATCAGGCTCATCATGTACATCCTCTGGACGGATACCAAGAACAACTGTCTTGCCGTCATATTTGCCCTCAATCAGCTTCTTAGCCTTATCCGGTGAAAGCTTGATCTCAGAAGGACCAGCTACAAGGTAAACATCATTGCCTTTTACCTTACACTTAGCATCTACGAAGTTCATCTGCGGTGATCCGATGAATCCTGCTACGAACAGGTTGCACGGATGATCGTATAATGTCTGAGGAGTATCTACCTGCTGAACAACACCAGCGCTCATAACAACGATTCTTGTACCAAGCGTCATAGCCTCTGTCTGGTCATGTGTTACGTAGATGATGGTTGTACCCAGTCTCTGATGTAATCTGGAAATCTCAACACGCATCTGTCCACGCAGCTTAGCATCCAGGTTGGAAAGAGGCTCATCCATAAGGAATACCTTCGGGCTTCTTACGATCGCACGACCCATAGCAACACGCTGTCTCTGACCACCGGAAAGAGCCTTCGGCTTACGGTCTAACAGAGCTTCCAGGTCAAGGATTCTTGCTGCCTCGCGAACCATCTTGTCAATCTCATCCTTCGGCACCTTTCTTAACTTCAGACCAAATGCCATGTTATCATATACTGTCATATGTGGATACAGCGCGTAGTTCTGGAATACCATCGCGATATCTCTGTCCTTAGGCTCTACATCATTAACCAGCTTATCGCCAATATATAATTCACCGGAAGAAATGTCCTCAAGACCTGCAACCATACGAAGTGTTGTAGATTTTCCACATCCTGAAGGTCCTACGAAGATGATAAACTCCTTGTCAGCGATCTCAAGATTGAAGTCCTTAACTGCCTCAAATCCGTTTGGGTATTTCTTATTAATGTGTTTTAAAGATAAACTTGCCATTTTAATGCTTCCTCCTATTATTTACTAATTTCCTTAACGTCTTCTCACGTCCTGGTTAAAAGTATATAAAAAAAGTTCAATTTGGGGTATACCCAAGTTGAACAATTTTTCAGGAAAATTTTATACAAGTTGACCAACATCTGTTTTATGAGCGGAAATCCAGTAATTCCTGGTAGATCTCCCTCTTCCCCACGCCGCGGTCCTTTGCCACACACTTCATGGCATCCTTGCGGCTCTTTCCCTGGCTCTCATAATACTGCATATGCTCCTGGATGCTCATGGTTTCCCACCGGGCAATCTCCTCTTCCTTCAGCTCCCTGCGGCTCTTCCCCTCAACCACCAGCACACACTCCCCCCTCGGTTCCTGCGCCTCATAAAATGCAGCTGCCTCTGAAAGATCCCCGCAGTATACCGTCTCGTGTTTCTTCGTAAGCTCCCTGCAGACACGCACCTGACGCTCCCCCAGCGTCTCGCGGAGCAGCACAAGCGTCTTTAAAAGCCTGTGGGGAGCCTCATAGAAGATCATGGTCCTGGTCTCATCCTTAAGCTCATCAAGCACTGCCTGCCGTTCCCTCTTATCCCCGGGAAGAAATGCTTCAAAGGCAAATCTCCTGGTGGGAAGCCCGGATATCGTAAGCGCAGCCACGCAGGCCGCAGCCCCTGGGACCGCCGTCACCCTGACCTGAGCCTTATGGCACATCTGGACAAGCTCCTCACCAGGATCTGATATCCCCGGCGTCCCGGCATCCGTGATCAGTGCAATATCCTCGCCGGCCAGCAGCCGTTCCACAAGCTTCCTTCCCTTGTCAAACTTATTATATTCATGATAACTGGTCATAGGTGTTCTGATCCCAAAGTGATTCAAAAGCTTCATACTGTTTCGTGTATCTTCCGCTGCAATGAGATCCGCTTCCTTCAGAATACGAACCGCGCGGAAAGTCATATCCTCCAGATTGCCAATCGGGGTCGCGCACAGATATAAGGTTCCCGGCATCATTCTTTCTCCATATAATCATCAATCACCAGAGGAATCTGGGACATCATATTATCAATATCCTCAAACATGGCGCTCTTCGTAGTTCCAAGCTTTTCCGCTCCTCCGATATGCTCCATAACCTCCTGGTAGCATCCCCTGATCTGATCAGAAAATGCGCAGAGCATTCCAAGCGCCCTCTCCGAATCCTGAATCACCCCTGAGATCTCGCCATGCACCTTCGAGGCGCCCTCAGCCGAATGAATGATCTCATCAAACTTTTCATAAGTCTCGTCAACCTGCTCAATACTCCTGCCGAGCGCCTTCTGGGAGGTTGTAATATTTCCATACAGATGCTCTGTTCCCAGCTCCACATTCTGAAGCCCTGAATCAACCTCACCTGTCAATTCCTTAATCTCATCCGCAAGCTTCTTCACCTCGACTGCCACAACCGAAAAACCCCGTCCGCGCTCGCCTGCACGCGCCGCCTCAATCGAAGCATTCAGGGCAAGAATATTCGTCTGCTCTGCTATCGAAACAATCTTATCTGTACATGACTTGATTCTCTCCACTGCCTGCTGCAGAGCCTCAAAGGTATGCTCCATCTCATCAAAATAGGTCTTTACCTCCATGGAACTTCCCCTGAGCTCCTCCACGCCGCTCTGGGCATGTGCCACTGACTGCGCAATCGTATCCTTCACAGTCAGAAAATCCCCTGAAACCTGCCCGATGCTGGAAAAGTTTTCTCCGAAATCCTGAAGCTTCTCCCGAAAGCTTTCCGTTTCTTTCAGCACATTTCCAAATGATCTTCCGATCTCATTAATCTCCCGCAGGGAATCCACTTCCTTCTGCACCAGCTCCCTGCGGTAATCATTCAGACTGTCGATCACATGCAGAACCGGATACAGACTCTTACTCTTTTCCCTCCCCAGAGCCTCATTTCTCTTCTTATTCCAAAATGCCATACTACTCCCCCCTATTCAAATACCACGCAGGTCATGGACTGATTCACAAAACGGTTATTATAATGCTCGCCATACCCCACAAATCCTGCATGGTTCCCTAATCTTCCCATCTCTTGCAAATATTCCTGCAAATAATGATTCTGCTGAAATAAAAGATATCTGAACAGGCAGTTCACCGAAAATACTGCTGATATCCGGGGAAAATCCTGCTGAATTCTGTGAATGGTGTCTCTGACCGTTTCCTTAAAATCACCAAGCTCCAGCAAAACCAGAACATCGGAATCATTTACCTGGCGGAAGCATGCAAGGGAATTCCCGCAGACCTCCTTAATCGACACAATGCAGATATCATCCCCATTAAGCTTGCCGAACGGGTTCTTAAAGGTCTGTGTCTCAATCTCACTCTCTGATATATTCAGTATCCTCTGATACACCTGGCTCGCTGGCTGCCCATTCAGCTCACCGATCATATACTTTGCTTTATCCGTACGTGAAGCAATAAAACGCTGCCCTTCCACCTGATGGTATATATTCTCCTTATACGCCTTTACTCTGCCACTCTGATTCTTTACAATTGCATATGCCACTGCATCTTCGTATACTCTGCCGTTTGCAGAGACCTTCCCGGCGTCTCCGGTTCCTCCCACAAGGGAAATGTTCTTCCTCTTGAGCACGCTGTAGATCGTTGTCAGAACGCAGGCGTCATTTCCCGCGCAGAAATCAATACATATAGTATTCTCCTGGGATCCGCCCACACTCTTCACATCCTGCTCCAGCCGTTCAATATATTTCACCGGCATCACGGACACTTCCTCAAGCACATTCGCCGCCACACTGACACCTTCTGAAAACGCCAGGACTCCTACTCCCTTCTCCACAATCCTGCTGCCGTAGCACATCCCAATACATCCGATACTCGGCACTCCCGGAAATAACTCCTCAAGCTGGCGCACATGCGCCTCAAACTGCTCTCCATTCGAAAACAGCATAATCAACTGCGGCGTCCGGATTCCCCGCGCCGCCTCCTTCAAATCTCCACTCTGGCTCATTCCAAAATACTGTTTCATCACGAGCTCCCTTTCTCCTATTTACTAGCAAACCAATAACTGTTATGTATGCTCACATTGCATGTATAATACATATCTGCCGTGAGTATAACTATAAAGGTTTTGAACAATTACCATTATAGTATATATTTCCATATAGCGTCAAGAAGGGGACGGGGGAAAATTCATTTCACCCCGTCCCCGGCTGCGAGGATTAAATTCCCCGCTTCTTTACAGGACTCTGAGTCTGACGCCCTGCTGCCTGCAGCGGTGTCTCCACCTTTACCTTATGCAGTGACATACAGTCTCTCAGTTTTGCTGTAATCTTTTCTACACTCAGCTCCTCTGCCAGCTTATCCGCATTGAACCGGTTGGCCTTTACAAATGCCCTGCCTGCCAGAAGCGTGTTCTCACTGTCAGTCTTGCTCTTATCATCACGCTCGCGCATCTTGACAATCTCGCCGCTGCCTTCGTCTGACAGATATTTCATCGGGTCAACTGCCTTACCGTTTTCCTCCACCTGGAAATGAAGATGATTGCCTGTGGAATATCCGGTTGTACCAGAAAGACCAATCTGCTGACCCTTTTCTACTTCCTGCCCTTCTTCTACAAACACCTCATAATGATGCATATATTTTGTAATCAGTCCTTCGCCATGGTCGATCACTACCATATTGCCGGCTGTTCCCGCTTCACCTGCGAAAATAACCGTTCCTGCATCTGCTGCATAAGTCGGGATATTCTCCGTTCCTGTGCCCAGATCCAGTCCCTTATGGAAGCTGTGGTCAAATGTCCGGTATCCATACGTACTTGATACTGTTGCTCCCGGACAAGGATCTGCAAAGCGTCCAATCAGCTTGCTGAAATCAGTCAGTGTCAGCTCATCCAGACGGTAGAGGTCATATCTCTCCATTGTACGGATCAGGCTTCTGGAATAATTAATATCTGTCGCCCATCTGCTTCCGACCTTTACTGCAAATGTATTCGCATCTGTGACATTCGCCGTCAGGTCTGAATACACTTCATCCAGCAGCTTGCTGCGGTCCTCTATACATTCTGTATATGTATTGTAGGCACGGAATCCTGCCTGTGTGGAATAGGTCTGGCCACTTGCAGTCATCTCGAAAGTATTCATCTTTGCACTTCCGATCGTCCCTTTTCCCTTAATTCCAAATAAATTACAGTACTGGTAAGCAAGGTAGGACAGTCCCTCTCCTTTCAGGCCTCCGGGACCATACTTTCCATAGCCCGATTCCTGAATAATCTGTGCAATCGTTACCGATGCCGGATACCCTGTCTCATCCTGTGCCTTCAAGGCACCTATGATCATCTCCTGGGTGATAAATGACGGCAGGCCCTCAATCGGAACTTCTACATTATAACGGATTCGTTCACCCAGCTTCAGAAACTTCGCAGATGTCTCAAAATCTGCATCTGTCTCTGCCTGCTTCTTAAGAGCCTCCTTCACAAGCTCCTTCGCAGTTCTGGAAGCACCCTCCTTCTCTGATGCGGGTTTCGCACCTGTGGACTTCAAAGCTGCTTTCTTCACGGCTGCTTTTGCTGCCTTTTTCCGCTTTCTTTCCTTCTTGCTCTTCCGCTTGCCTGTTTTATCAGGCGCGCTCTTGATTCCAATCTCTTTTTTATTACCTATTACAATATTGCCATTGCTTCCGCCGATGCCATTATTTACCGTCGTATTGTTATCCTTATTATCTCCGGTGCTTCCCGGGTCATCCGGATTCTCCGGGTCTCCTAAATTGTCTGAATCACCTGGTTCTTCCGGTTTGTCTGGGTCTTCCGGATTATCTGGATCCTCCGGGTTATCCGGATCGTCCGGATCCTCCGGGTTATCTGGATCGTCCGGGTTATCCGGGCTGTCTGGATCTTCCGGATTCTCCGGGTCTTCTGTACTGCCTGGTTCCTGCGTATTGCCCGGATTATCCGGATTACTGCCTATGATTCCTCCATTAATCCCGGCGCCGTTAATGGAACCAGTATTGTCTGTATCATCTTGTTTGTCACCAGTCTCACCCTGGTCTTCAGTAGTATCATCCTTATTATCATCTTCACCGGCCGTTTCATCCTGGACCGGTTCGCCTTCGATGTTTTCGTCTATTCCGGTTTCATCATTATCTGCATCGCCGGATTCATCTGTCTCACTGTCCGGTTCTTCCTCTGTCCCACTCTCCCCGGCTTCGTCAGATTCATCAGATCCGCTCTCTTCAGTCCCGTCAGATTCACCGGTCTCGCTGTCCTCTCCTTCTTCAGACTGACTGTCCGGATCCTCTTCTCTCTTCTTTTCTTCTCCGTCCTTCTCAATAACCGGCTCGCCATCCTCATCGAATGTTACATACTTTTCATCTTCCAGTACGTAATGGTAGCCTTCCGGGAGTTCATACTCCGTCCGTTCTTCGAACTCTTCCGGAGTCTCTCTCTCTTCAGGATCCCCAACGCTTCCTCCGTCTTCAACCGCCGAAGCATATACAGGCATTACCGCTCCCGGTGCCGCCGTTGTAACCATTGATGCAACTAATAACACTTGCAACACTTTTGGATATTTCATTATTAATCATTTCCTTCCCGTCATTCACTGTTTCGTCAATACTTTCTACAGCTTATTATTATAGCACAAACAAATAGAGAATTCTACCTTTATTCTCGAAGTTTAAATATTTTTCACAATTGACAGATTTTATTAAGAAGGCTATGATAATCATAATATGAAAGGAATAGGAAAAAGGAAAACTATGAAATCACTAGTATTAGCAGAAAAACCTTCTGTAGCGCGAGACATTGCGCGTGTTTTAAAATGCAGTAAAAATCTTCCCGGCGCGATTGAGGGCAGCCAGTACATTGTGACCTGGGCACTCGGGCATCTCGTGACTCTGGCCGACCCGGAGGGCTATGACAAAAAATTCAAAGAGTGGAACATGGCCGATCTCCCCATGGTTCCGGAGAAATGGGAACTGGTTGTCATCAGACAGACTTCTTCCCAGTATAACCATGTAAAATCCCAACTCTTCCGCAAGGATGTGGACTGCATTATCATTGCCACAGATGCCGGAAGAGAGGGCGAACTGGTTGCCCGGTGGATTCTTGATAAATCCGGCTGCCGCAAGCCCATCAGACGGCTGTGGATATCCTCAGTGACCGACAAGGCAATCCGCGAAGGCTTTGACCATCTGAAGGATGGACGCCAGTATAATGACCTGTATTACGCTGCAGGCGCGAGGGCACAGGCCGACTGGCTGGTTGGAATCAATGCAACACGCGCCCTGACCTGTAAGTATAATGCACAACTCTCCTGCGGCAGGGTCCAGACGCCGACCCTGTCTATTATTGCACGCCGCGAGGACGAGATCCGGAATTTTAAGCCTGAGGATTACTATGGCCTCAGGTGCACTACCGGTTCCGGCGCCTCCCGTGCCTCCTGGACCTGGCAGCATGAAAAAAGCGGAAGTCCACGCTCTTTTCAGAAGGAATTTATAACAGGGCTTGAGCAGAAGATACGGAAAGCATCTCTGCATCTGGGCGAAGTACACACTTCATCAAAGAAAACATTTTCACCGGGACTCTATGACCTGACCGAGCTGCAGCGTGACGCGAACCGCCGCTTTGGTTACTCGGCCAAGGAAACACTGAATATTATGCAGCGCCTGTATGAGAATCACAAGGTGCTGACTTATCCCCGCACAGATTCCCGCTACATCGGCAGGGACATTGTCCCCACGATCAAGGAACGTCTGAGGGCATGCTGTATCGGGCCATATAAGCAGTTCATTGCACCTTTGCTTCGGGAGCCCCTGCGCACAGGGAAATCCTTTGTAGATGACAGCAAGGTCAGTGACCATCACGCAATTATCCCGACCGAAGAATACGTACGTCTGGATCATATGACAAACGAAGAGCGGAAGATCTACGATCTTGTTGTACGCAGGTTTATCAGCGTCCTCTACCCGCCCTTTGAATATGAACAGACAACCATGAAAGCCTCCGCCTGCGGTCAGACCTTCATTGCAAAGGGGAAAATCATTACCTCTGCCGGATGGCACCGCTTATACGATACATGGAATGACAGTGAAGAGGACGCGGAAGAAGAGCTTTCCACCGGGGACCAGCCCCTCCCCCTGCTAAAGAAAGGCAGTACACTCCCTGTCTCCGGGACAGAAGTAACCTCCGGCCGGACAAAACCGCCCGCAAGATTCACCGAAGCCACCCTCCTGTCCGCAATGGAAAATCCTGTAAAATACATGGAATCCTCTGATGCCCGTGCACGGAAAACACTCGGCGAAACCGGAGGCCTTGGAACCGTTGCCACCAGGGCAGACATCATAGAAAAACTCTTTCACTCCTTTCTTATAGAAAAGAAAGGAAACGAGATCTCTATCACTTCAAAAGGAAAACAGCTTCTGGAACTTGTCCCAGAGGACCTAAAAAAGCCAGAACTCACCGCTGCATGGGAGATGAAGCTGTCCGACATTGCAAAGGGAAAACAAAAGAAAGACCATTTCATCCAGGAGATAGAGACCTACACAGAAGAACTGATTCACGAAATCCGCACCGCCGAAGGAACCTTCCGCCACGACAATCTGACCAACGCCAGATGTCCCCGCTGCCAGAAGCGGATGCTCGCCGTAAACGGAAAAAACTCCCGTCTCCTCGTCTGCCAGGACCGGGAATGCGGATATCGTGAAACCATCGCCCGCCTAAGCAACGCCAGATGCCCCAACTGCCACAAAAAAATGGAGATCATAAAAAAAGGCAGCGAAGAAACATTTGTCTGCACATGCGGGTATAAAGAAAAAATGTCCGCATTCAAAGCCCGGCGGCAGAAGGAAGGGGCCGGCGTCTCAAAAAAAGATGTACAAAACTATCTCAAGAAACAAAAAAATGAATCTGTAAACACTTCATTTGCAGATGCACTGGCGGGAATCCAATTGGGGACGGGGGAAAATTAAAAATGCCCCGTCCCAGACTGAGTTGGGGACGGGGTATTTTTAATTTTACCCCGTCCCCAATTGACGATCAGGTCCACCATCCTGTTATAACTTTTAACCCCTTCTGTCTGTCCATTGGCTTTTAAGTAAGTGTCATTTATTTTATTTGATACTTCTGCTATAGCACCGTCGTATTTTGACCAGTATTCCCGGTTTGCCTGAAGGTCAGACTCAGCCTCCTGGGACAACTGTGCCCGGATTGCCTCCCATGCGTCATAATCGACTCTGCGGAGCACATTCATGCAATAGATCCACCCCAACAGATTCCCGCTGTAGCGAAACTCCTGGTCGTCTGATGATATGCAGGCCAGGAATGCGATGAAGTTTGCTTCCTGCTCCTGCATGAATCCGCGAAGATGTGACAGCTCGTGGCACATGGTAAACGGGATATTGTAGTCTGCCATTGTGCTGTTATAATTCGCTTCTATGGTAAATGGTGAATAGATTCCTGACAGGTTCTGGACTGCAAGGATCCATGATGCCAGGAGGCCTTTTGGTTCAGGGTAGTATCCTTCCAGCTCAGTATAGATGCTGCCGAGTTCCTGCATAGCGCTTACGGCCCGTTCTCCTGTATCAGAAGCGAGGGTCATAACTCCTCTGTCATCCCGCTCCACCCCGCTGCACAGTGCATTCACTTCGTCTGTAAGCCACTGGCATATTTCCTCAAGTTCCGCCGCCGAATATTCGTATAGATAAATTCCCGAGCTTTCTGAAAAGGATTCTCTGTAGTAATTCACTCCGCAGTTCATCTGGTAGAGGAAAAATAAGACTGCCGCCGCAAGAAACAGGCTCCAGAGCCAGCTTTTAAGCTTCTCCTTCTCTTCTTTGCGCCTGACCAGGCGGTTGATCTGGATTGCTGTTGTGAGAATGATCCATAGCAGGAGCACATACAGCAGGAGTTCTGACAGAGAAACCGGCAGTATCCCTGCAATCCTTCCAATACTCCCCACCCACAATGGATAGATGTGTGTACTATACCACTGGGCAAATGTATGGGATATTCTGGAAGCCGCGAGAAGCGCAAAACCGGCTGCCAGTAATATGCAGCCGGTTATTCTCTTCCTTTCATTTTCCTTTTGATAATTCTTATTCTTCATAGTCTATCCTTAATCATTTATTTCAAGTGCTTCTTCAGAGTAGACATGAGCTTTCCTATGTCAATTGGCTTCGCAATATGTGCATTCATGCCGCTCTCCTGGCTCCTCTGTATATCCTCCGCAAACGCGTCTGCTGTCATGGCAATAATCGGAACATCTGCATCCCGGCGCGGAAGTGCACGAATCGCTCTTGATGCCTCATATCCATTCATAACAGGCATTCTGATATCCATAAGAACCACATCGTAGTAGCCCTCCTCTGCCTGGCTGAACTTCTCCACACAGATCTGACCGTTCTCGGCCCATTCCACATCAAACCCGACCTCGCTGAGAATATCCTGCGCAATCTCCCAGTTAAGCTCATTATCCTCCGCCAGAAGAACCTTGCACCCGGTAAAATCATGCGCCTTTTCTTCTTTGTGCTCCTCCGATGCTTCAACACCCTTTATACAGCGGCTAAGGCCTACATAAAGATTCGATTTGAACAGAGGCTTTGATATAAATCCCTGTGCCCCCGCTGCAAGGGCCTCTTCCTCAATATCACTCCAGTCATAAGCGGAAATGATAAGAATCGGAACGCCTTCCCCTGTAATTCTCCTGATCTCTCTCGTCGTATGCAGCCCATCCATATCCGGCATCTTCCAGTCCAGAAGCACCACCTGGTAATCATCATGCCGCTTATGACGCTCCTCAACCTTTGCAATCGCCTCGCGCCCGCTCTGAACCCAGTCCGCAGTCACTCCGATATCTTTCAGCGCCTCAACCGCACTCCTGCAGAGATCTTCATTATTATCTACAACCAGCATATGCCAGGGCGGAAGTATCATATCCTCTCCCTGAACATCCGCCTTCTCAAGATCCAGAACAACATGGAATTCCGTCCCCATTCCAGGTGAACTCTCCACCTCGATGGTACCTTCCATCATATCCACAATATACTTTGTAATCGCCATTCCAAGGCCGGTTCCCTCGATCTTCTGTACCTTTGAATCCTCTCTGGAAAATGAATCAAACAGCTTTTCCTGGAATTCCTCTGACATTCCAATTCCATTATCCTTTACACGGAAATGACATCTTACATACTTCTCTCCTCTGGGCGAAGCCTCCTGATTCAGATATACATTGATCCGCCCCTCTGCCGGCGTGAATTTCACCGCATTGGAAAGAAGATTAAGCAGGATCTGGTTCAGACGCACGCCGTCGCAGCAGACCTCCTCAGTCTCAATCTTCTGGATAAATATGTCAAAGTGCTGCCCTCTCTCCTTAATCTGCGGCTGCACAATATTCACAAGGCTTTCCATGGCGTCCCGCAGGGATACCAGATCCAGATTCAGGGATAATTTCCCACTCTCAATCTTAGACATATCCAGCACATCATTAATCAGGCCAAGGAGATGCCTGCTTGACATACTGATTTTTTTCAGGCAGTCCTGCACCCTGAGCGGATCTTCAAAATTCGCCATAGCAATTGAGGTCATTCCGACAATTCCATTCATCGGCGTCCGGATGTCGTGACTCATATTCGAGAGGAACTCACTCTTCGCCTTGTTCGCACTGATTGCCTCCCTCTCAGCCTTCTCCAGCTGCCTGAGCTGCTGCTGTGACATTCTGAAATATTTTACAAATATAATCAGAACAGCGGCAAGAATCACCCCGCACGCGCCAAGCATTGTAAACTGACGCTGGTCGTTCAGGTGGTCAATCGCATCATCCAGTACTCCGTACGGCATGATTGATATCAGATACCACCTCGCTCCCGGAAGCGATGAACAGTACAGGTGATGGTGGACACCGTCCACCATGATCAATGTGGAATAGTCCTTCTTTTCAGACATCGCCTGTTCCAGTTCACTCGCATAGCCTTCCGGCGTCTTCCCTCTGTATTTGCTGATCGTCTCCTTTATCCGGTTAAAGTAATTATCCTGATAGCTTTCTCCGCTTCTTACCACATATCCGCCGTCCGCCCTGACAATATGGGAATAGACCATATTCCCCTCTTCCTCCAGGACAAGCGCCTGTTCCAGATATTTCATGGGAGTGCCTGCAATCAGCGCGACACTCTTCTTCCCGTTTTTCATCGGGTATCCTGCGTTGACTCCCAGAAGAAGAAGCTTCTCCCCTGAGGCTGACATCCCGCTCGTAATCTTCTGGCTGTCATCCTTAAGAACTGTCTTGAACTCCTCCTGGGAAAGATACTCCACATCTTCCCCATAGATCGTCTCACATTCTCCATCCTCAGAGTACAGCCCCAAAAAGGAAAAGTCCCTTACACTCGCACTTAAAGAAAGCTCCTCTAACAGTTTTTTGCCATAGTCTGACTCCTCTGGAGGCGTCCTTCTCACAATCCCTTCAATCTGCTCAATCCGCAGCTCTGTAACAGCCTTAAACTTCTCCTCAAGCTGCTTATTCATCTCGGACATGTAGATCTTTCCGATCTCGCTGATTGCCTCCTCGCTTTTCCTGCTCATAAAATTCCCCAGCCAGACAAATATAATAATACATAATATAATCAGGCTGACAAAACTCGTCCATAAAAACTTCTTTGTCTTCTTAAACATTATGTAGATGACTCCTTATTCCTCTCTATTCAAAAAATATACCTGCATTTTCTTTTGCCTTCAATTCAGTATACAATATTTTTCGAAAAAAAACTATAAATTCAAACGAATATTTCTTATTTTTTATAAAGGCCGTTACGATCCACGTCCCGGAAGACTGCTCGTAGTAACAAAAGTCCCATGAACATAGCAGTAAATGCATCAATAAAGAAATAAAGAATGTGCAAAAGCACATTCTCATTTTTCAGGAAACAACCGGCTCCCCGTCTGTTATATATTTCAAGCCGTCATGCATTCTTTTATAAACCTGATATTTCCGGTCGCAGATCTCTACCATCTCAGGCTCAGGCACAAACCGCCTCCTGACGCTTACTGTTTTCTCAGCAGCCTTTCCGTAATTGGTACCGCCGCCATCCCGGTATGCGGCAAGAAGCGCCACCCCGAATGCGGCTCCTATCATCCCGTCCATCTGCTCGACCGGACGATTCAGAACATTTGCCAGCGTCTGCATCCAGACTCTGCTTCTGGCGCCCCCGCCGACTACCTTTACACAGCCATCCTCACGAACCTCCAGGCACATTTTCTCTGAAAGCTCCCGGAAGCCAAAGCAAAGCCCCTCCAGTACAGAATACAGCAAGTCATCACATTCACTATTCACACTGAGCCCAATAAAAGCTCCTTTCAAAGTCGGATCTCCATACAGAGTTTTATCTCCCGTAATATGCGGATAGAAAACCACCCTGTTTTTTTTCTCTTTCTCCAGGTCAATCGCCTGGTCAATACACGAAAAATCCGAACTCCCCATGATCTTCTGTGTCCACCAGGCCACGGTGCTTCCATTGGACTGTACGGCTCCCTGCACCAGATTAAAAAACGCCTTGTCATCGAAGGAAAACAGGATTTTCTTGCCATACTTATTACTCTCGTCTGGCGCATCCGGGATAATCAGCACCCCGGACGTCCCCAGCGAAATGACCGGATAACCATTGCCAAGGCAGCCTGTAGAGATTGCACTGGCAGGATTGTCGCCGGTTCCGACCAGCACCGCAACATCCTTTGAGAGCCCCAGAAGCTCTGCCATTTCCTCTGTAAGGGTTCCGGCGGTCTGTGCGCTTCCGCGAATCTCCGGGTACGCTGTCTCAGGCAGCCCCAGATAATCACGCATCTGTGCCGACCATCTGCGGCTTCTGTTTTCATATAAGCAAGAAGTCGAGGCTCCGCAGTAATCTGTGCAGTAACAGCCGGTCAGCCGGTATGTAAGATAGTCAAAGCCAATCAGGAACTTCCCGATTCTTGTAAAGTTCTCCGGCTCGTACCGCTTTAACCAGTAAAGATTAGCCGCCGGGCTCCCTGTGGAGATCGTACGTGACAGATATTCTCCCTCTTTAAAAGAAAGCATTCTCTCCTTCAGTTCAGGAATCAGCGCCGTCGTCCGAAGGTCGTTCCACATGAGGGCCGGCCGGATATACCGGCCTTCCTTATCAAGGACAATCAAAGTATGCATCTGCCCGGTAAATCCTATACTGCGAAGTCTGGATGCGTCCCGCCCCTCCATGATCTTTCGTATGCCGCAGACCATACTGTCAAACCAAAGTTCCTGATTGATCTCGCTCCATCCCTCCTCTGGCTCTGACAATTCATATTCCTCTGTGTCTTTCGCCAGGATCCGTCTTTCTTCGTCAATTAGCACTATTTTCATAGCCGACGTGCCAAGATCAATCCCCAGATACAACTGTTCCATCTAAAACCACCTGCCAATTAGTCCTTGTTATAAGATCCATCATAGCTGTTCACAACCTTCACAATTATAGTCAATGTTCATTTATCATCATAACAAGCTCTTTCGCTTTATTTGCAACATTTTTCACCGCATCTATACTCAGATGAATTACATCATGCTCATTATGATCCGCTTCATATGCCTCGCCAAAGGTACGGATAAATTCTCTGCGAAGGTCAGACCCATAATTGATCTTAATCAGTCCATGCTTCTTTGCCTCCCAGATCACCTCCCTGGGAATCCCTGAACCGCCGTGAAGCACAAGCGGTACTTTTGACTCCTTGTGGATCCTGGCAAGAAGCGGAATATCAATCTGCGGATTCAGACAAAGGCCATGCACATTGCCGACAGAAACCGCCAGAAGATCACATCCTGTATCTTCTATATATTGTCCAACCATACCGGGATCTGTCTTGCACTCGCTCTCATTCACAACATCCTCTTCCTTTCCGCGGAGCGCTCCCAGCTCGACTTCAACCGGAATCCCGTAGAAATGACAATATTCCACTGCTTTTTTTGATTCCCTCACATTATCTTCAAACGCAAGGTGGGACATATCTATCATAATGGATGTAAAGCCTGCATCCACACATGCTTTTACATCCTCAAAGCTCTTCCCGTGATCCAGATGAAGGCTGACCGGAGTATCTGATTTTTTCACCGCATCCTTTGCAATCATCGCAATAACCTCCGGACAGGAAAGGCGCAGATTATTTGACGAAATCTGGATATACCCCGGGAGCCCCGCGGACATCAGTCCTTCCGCTATCGCATATGTCATCTCAAGGTTTGTCGTATTAAACGCCGGAAGCACATATCCATACCTCCTGGCATAATCCATTATATCATATCCATTAACCAGCTTCATTTCTTTTTTCTCCTCGCAAATAATGTCCGGAAGAAGTCTGCTGAAACTGCAAGGAAAAGTACAAGACCCTGAATAAACTCCTGCCAGTAAGAGGATACTGCCAGCAGATCCAGGCTGTTCTGCAATAGTCCGATAATAAAAACTCCAAGAAAACAGCCGATAATCGTACCCTTTCCACCTCTTGTAACGCTGGCTCCTCCCAGCACACAGCATGTAATGCAGCGTGTATCCAGTCCTTTGGCAATGGATACTGCAACCGAATTCATGCGTCCTGTTACAATAATTCCTGCTATGGCACACAGGATTCCGGCCAGTATATACACAAAAATGATAATCTTATGATTATTAATTCCGGAAACTCTCGTGGCCATAGGATTTCCTCCCACTGCATAAACAGTTCTTCCGAAGCATGTCTTATACAGAATAATGAAGAAAATCACATACAAAAGCAGAGTCCACCACACTGCCATCGGCAGATTTAAAAACTTACTCGCTCCTATGTTCAGGTATGTCTGTGAAAATCCAGTCAGCGGAGCGCCCTGCGCCAGTCCCAGATGCACGCCCCTGGTAATCTGCTCGACGGCAAGCGTCGCAATCAGCGGCGGAATATTCAGCTTCGTTACAGCCAGGCCGTTCACCAGTCCTACCATCATTCCGGTCAGAATACAGACAAGTACCGAAACATACCACGGAAACCCCCTGAGCATCAGGGAACAGCCTATATAAGCCGAGATTGCCAGCGTACCGCCAACAGACAGGTTAATACCTCCGGTCAGGATTACAAGAAGCATTCCGATGGAAACAATTCCGTATGTACTTACATACTGAATAATATTCGTAATATTTGTAAATGTAAGGAAATACGGCGACGCAATCGACATCCCTATAATGAATACCACAACAATTCCTATGAGAACGGCGTATTCCGAAATAGATGATAAAATTGAATTTTTCTTTTTAATCATATTAAAACCTCTGTCTTGTTTATCATATTTTCAGGCAGCTAACTGATCAGGGCAAGAAGCTCCGCCTTTCCGGTCTCTTTTGCCAGAACTCTCTCTTTGATCTCCCCGCTGCGCAAAACAATAATTTCCGTACAGACTGCAAGCAGTTCCTCCAGCTCCGAAGAAAAAATCAAAACAGTTACTCCTCTGTTTGCCATATCAATCAAGATGTTATAGATCTCCGTCTTTGCATAAACATCCACGCCTCTTGTGGGCTCATCAAGTATAAATAATTCCGGGTCACTTTCCAGGCATCTGCCAATGATCACCTTCTGCTGGTTTCCGCCGCTTAAGCTCTCCACCTTCTGTTTGTCAGACGTCATCTTCACTGTCACACTCTGTGCAATCTTCAGGCTTTTGGCGGAGCGGAGCTTTTCTTTTACAAATCCGAGTTTCGCAGCATATCTGCGAAGTGTTGACAATGTAATATTCTCGCTGATCGACATAAGGGGCACGAAGCCTTCCAGCTTCCGGTCCTCTGTCACGATTGCAACATGTTTTTTCATCATCTTCTCAGGAGTCGGATTTTTGATCGCTTCACCTTTGTATATAATCTCCCCGCTGTCATACTGGTCAAGTCCATAAATTGCTCTTGCGATCTCCGACTTGCCTGCGCCGAGCAGACCGCATACACCCAGAATCATACCTGGCTGGACAGATAAATTAATATTCCTGAACCTGCCGCTGCTGCACAGATTCCTAAGCTCCAGAATCGGCGGTGCGTCATTCCCCTTCTCAGCCTCAATTCTTTCCTTCTGTATTGCGTTCTTTCCCATCATCGCAAAGATCAGTTCTTCCTTGGTCGTCTTTTTTGTATCAAATTCACCGTTGTTCCGGGAATCCTTAAGCGCTGTCGCATGGTCGCTGATCTGCAGCACATCCTCAAGGAAATGTGAAATGAAGATAAATGACACGCCCCGTTCCTTCAGAGTTCCCAGCAGATTAAAGAAAATAACCTTCTCTTTTTCGCTCAAAGAGCTCGTGGGTTCGTCCAGAACTAACACTTTAGAATTCAAAATCATCGCTTTCAGAATCTCAATAATCTGCATCTCCGCAGCCCTCAGATCCCCGACTCTGTCTGTCGCCTTAATATTGATTTCCAGCTGATCCAGTAAATCCTGCGAAGCAGCATAAATCCCCTTTTCATCATAAAAACCAAATTTGTTTTTCTTCAAATGCCCTATAAAGATATTTTCCGCCACAGTCAGATCCGGACATACATTTAATTCCTGATGTACAAAACGGATCCCCAGCCTTTCTGCATCCTGGGGAGTATTGATCTTCACTCTTTCCCCTTCAAAATAAATCTCGCCGCTGTCTGCGTGATATATGCCGTTAAGAATTTTAATCAGCGTAGACTTTCCTGCACCGTTTACGCCAAGAAGAGCGCGCGTCTCTCCTTGGTTCAACGTAAAATTCACATGATCAAGCACAACATTATCCGAAAAGGTCTTAACGATGTTCTTCATTTCAATAATAGGTTTCATTTTGTCCGTCCTTATAATTGATTAACATTACCTGACAAGATCGCCCCAGAGCTTATCTTTTCCAAAAGACTCAATATTCTTGCATGATACAACATCACCGCCGTAATCATATTCCGGATCCAGCTTTCCGCCTTCATAATACTCTTTAATCTTTGTAACCACATCTGCGCCAAGAGTAATTGGATACTGGGAATAAACTCCGTCACACGTGCCTTCTCTGATCATATCCAGAACAAAGCCTTCACCGTCTACGGAATACAGGCCGATATGATTCTCTTCACCAACCAGACCCGTGTGTCCTGATTCTGTAATTGCCGCATATGCACCTTTCAGAAGAGCATCTGTATCAAGGAATATGACGTCAATATCCGGATTGCTCTCAAGGTAATTCTTTACAACAGACATGGCAGCCTCTTCGCTGTACTCACCTGCCGATGGATCGCCAATCAGCTTGATTCCCGGGTATTCCTTGATTGTATCCTCTACGCCTGCAGTTCTGTCGATCGTAGGCTGATCAGAGAGCACACCCTGTACAATCAGAAGATTAAAACTCTCGCCATAATCCTCAATCATCTGTTTTGCCATATCCACACCTGCCTGGTAGTTATCAGTCGTCAGCATAGTTGTAACGTCTCCTGAGCCTTTTCTGTCAATACAGAACACCGGAATTCCCTGTCCTGTAATCTGGTCTACCGTTGGCCCAATCGTATCTTTCTCAATCGGAGAGATTACAATAGCGTCCGCGCCTGTTGTCGCCTGATTGACTAACTGGCTCATCTGAAGCTCTGTATCTCCATTCGGGTCAAGCGTGACTGCTTCATAACCATATTCCTCACACTGTTCTTCAAACCCTTTAATACACGCCGCCCAGAATGTAGAAAACATCTCAGGAATCGAATAAGCAATCTTCAGACTCTTTTTTTCATCTTTGGAACCGCTGTCTTCTTCTGTGCCTGCTTCTGTTTCTGTCTTTGTGCCTGAATCTGTTTTTGTGTCTGTACCGCACCCTGCGGCCATTGTGATAACCATAGCTGTAATAAGTAAACTACTGATAATTCTTTTCTTCATTTCTTCCTCCATACTTTAATCTTTTATTTGAGTTCATATAACGGTTAGTCAAAGAAACTGACTATAAGTTTGTTACTCGTCCTTCCTTCTGCGAAATCATGGAATACTGCCGCCGCCTCGTCAATGTTTACCACTCTGCCAACCAGCGGCCGAAGGTCAATGGCTCCGCTCTTTAACATCGCAACAGCCTGTCCCAGTGTTTTTTCAAGTGCATAGGAACCTATGACCTGTATATCCCTAAAATAGATATCAAACGGATCTATCGTTACTGAGCTTCCTGCCGGGCAGGCTCCGAATACAATCATTTTGCCTGCATATTTCACAAGCTTAACGCCCATCTCTACACATGCTGGCACTCCCGTTGCATCAATCACAATATCAAAGCCCTCTGGTGCAAGCTCCTTTAGCGCGTCAAATATATGCCCGTCCGATTTGACCACCACATCCGCGCCCAGTTCTCCTGCTTTTGCAAGCTGTCCGTCCTTAATGTCTGTCATGACCACTTTCGCCGCGCCACGCTTCTTCGAGAGCATCATCTGCATAAGCCCGATCGTTCCGGCCCCCATTACAAGTACAGACGCTCCTGTAGGAATCTCATACTTATTGTGGCTGTTGATGACACACCCGAGCGGTTCCGCCATTGAGGCCTGAATAAAGTCCAGATCGCCGATATGGAATGCACACCGCTCAGGCACTGTGACATACTCTGCAAATGCACCGTCCCTTAAACTTCCCAATACCGAAAGATTCTTACAGTGAATCTGGTGATTACTCTTGCATGCGTCACAGTT
The DNA here is from genome assembly GCA_947566645.1 of uncultured Lachnospiraceae bacterium. Lineage (GTDB taxonomy): Bacteria > Bacillota > Clostridia > Lachnospirales > Lachnospiraceae > CAPEBR01. Next base: position 5,333 of record CANOKL010000022.1, on the reverse strand, counting down.
CTCACAAAAGATGTTCGGATCCGCCGACACACGGTCTCCGGCCTGAAAATTCACAACAGCGCTTCCTGTCTTTTCCACTATGCCGGAAAATTCATGACCGGGAATAATCGGATACTTCTGCACATGCCCTCCCCTAAAAAAATGAATATCGGATCCACAGAACCCGCATGCTGCCACTTTGATTAGCAGCTCGTCCGGCGCCGGCTCTGGTTCTGGCACGTGCTTTAAACAAATTGTGTTTGCCTTTTCAATAGATAATGCTTTCATCTCATCACCTCCTTATTTTCGCATCCTCTCTAAAATGTTCGATTTATGTTTGCATTTAAATGATATCACGTTTGATTATTGAATTCAAGTGTTCTAAGTTCACAAATTATCAAACATATTTTTGTGCGTTTTTCACAACTCATTCAATCATTTTGATCTGGTCCTTTACCTTGTCCTTCCAGTCTTTATAGATTTTCATCTCCAGTACCTCCGGATTCAGCACGCCAAAATCAGAACAATCATGAATCACATCTGACGTTCTCTGGAATACATACTTCCAGGAATTGATTACAGCATCCCTTGTGCTTCCTGCCAGATGAGCGGAAAGTGTAATATTATCCAGTTTGCGGATCGGGTCATCCGCATCAAGAGGCATCTTTGGATAAACATCCGTCGCCGCCCCCGCGATTTTCCGTTCTTTAAGAGCCTTTACCAGTGCGTCATAATTTACCATGGATGCCCGGGCTGTGTTAATAAAATATGCGGTCCGCTTCATCATATTAAACTGCTCTTCATCAAAAATGTGGAAATTATCTGGCGTCTGACGTGCATGAATGCTGATAAAATCAGACTCTTTACATAGTGTGTCCAAATCAACCTTCTTTACACCCAACTTCTTCATATCCTGCTCAGACACAAATGGATCCACCGCGATCAGATTCACATGAAATCCACTAAGCTTTTCCGCCATCAGCCTGCCGATATACCCGAACCCGAACAGACCAATCGTTTTTCCGCATAAATCAGGCAGAATTGCATTGTTATAATAAACTGCAGTCAGCCCTCCTTCTTTCATTACCGCATGCTGCCTGGCAATATTTCTGGATTCTGCAAGCATAAGACCAATTGCGTAGTCCGAAACAGCATTCGCATTTCTTCCCGCAGCGTTTACCACAAGAATCCCGCGTTCTGTTGCTGCCTTAATATCCACATTCTCTGTTCCTGTACGGGAAATTCCGATTACCCTGAGATTGTCAAATACATCCATCATTCTCCCTGATACCGGTGAAAAGGAAACTGCCAGGACCTCTGCATCCTTATGATCAAAATAGGCTGGAACCACTGGCTCCGGTTCCGGTCCGTTCTTCTCCAGTCTGTAGATGTTCTTAATAAAATCCACCTCTGGATCCGGATCTGTATACCCTTCAACTACCACCGCTCCATCTGTAAATTTTCCTGCATACTCCCTGGAAAACTCAATCTGTTCCTTGTAATTTTTGTAAAGCACGTCATACATACATAATACCTTCATAAGCTGTCCCTCCATTCAAAAATGTTTGTTTCAAACTATTTATTATCATATCTTACATTTTTTACGAGATCAATATGTCATTATTACCAAATAAAATGTTCGTTTTTTGTTGAAAACGTTTATTTTATTTCTTCATATTGACTTTTCCCGTTATTCCATCTATACTGTCTATAGTTATTTTGTTCGAATTTCAAACATTTTATATTTTGGGAGGTGTTCCATTGGCAAATAAAGCAAAACGTCTTGATGCTATTATGGATATTCTGCTGCAGAACGGGAAGGTACAGATCAGTGATCTTGTACAGCAATTTCATGTTGCTGATATGACGATCCGCCGGGATTTTGACCTTCTTGTCTCGCAGGGTAAAATTCTCCGGACACATGGAGGCGCTATTCTCGCCGATTCCGGGAATAAACATGAACGGGTGGTTCTTGAGCCTGCTTACATGACGCGTATCACAGAACAGGCTTCATGTAAACAAACAATTGCAAATGCTGCATATCAACTGATACATCCAAACCAGTACGTATTTCTTGATTCCGGTACTACAACATTAAGTGTGGCAAAACTAATTCCAAACGATCTTCCTTGCTTTTTTATTACAAATGGTGTAAACATTGCGGCTGAACTTCTGTCACATCCATTTCCAAATGTAATTATGGTCGGCGGGGAGATTGATTTGAATACATGGTCATCCAGAGGTACATTAGCTGAGATGCAGGTGAATAACTTTCACGCAGACATTGCCTTCCTGGGCTGCAACGCGATTTCTCCAGACGGCAATGTCATGATCGGAAATGTCGCCGAAACAGGCATAAAACATAAAATCATGAGTATTTCCAACGAGATTTATCTCCTTGCAGACTCATCCAAATTCGAAGCCTACAGCTTAATCAGTTATGCACATGTAAAGGATTTTGACGGAATCATTACAGACAATGGTCTTTCTGAGACAATACAGGACACGCTTACAGAGGCCGGCGGAAATGTCATGATCTGCGACGAAGAAACGATTACAGCGTTACATAATTAACGTTGAATGATGCGCCTGATATTTTTGTCAGGACAAGGCTGAGGAATGAAGGAATGAACTGTCTGGTTCGTGCCAGCGCCAGATGTTTGAAGAGAAACATAAATTTTGTAGCAAAAAGAGAATATGGAGGATATTATGGCAATTATAGGAATTGATATTGGGACAAGCGGATGCAAGATATGTGCTTTTAACCTGGCCGGAGACATCATTAGCTCGGCCCATGGAAAATATTCAGAGAAACGCGGCCACGGCACACGTGAGATTGACCCTGATGTCGTCCGGGAAAAGGTCTTTCAGGCTCTCACTGAGACTGCTTCAGACTGCCCTGAACCAATACAGGCCATCTCTGTCACATGTCTTGGAGAATCCCTTGTCTGTCTTGACGAGAATGATCACGTTTTATGTTCCTCTATGGTGACAGGCGACAGCCGGGGCAAAGAAGGGGTAGAAAAGCTCTGTAAAGATCCGGGAGCTGATTATATCTTCCGGACTACCGGACTGGCTCCAGGCCAGCTTTACTCTCTTCCGAAATTAATCTGGATGCATGATCATACAGACGTGCTCTCTAAAGCAAATAAAATCTTTTTTTACGAGGACTATATTGGATATCTGCTGACCGGAGCACGAAAGGTCAGCTACAGTTCAGCGGGAAGAAGCATGGCGGTGGATATCCACCGTTTAAAATGGGACGAAGCGCTGCTCGCATCTGCCAGTCTGACACCAGAATATTTTTCTACACTGGTTCCTTCCGGAACTATCATCGGTTACGTAAAAGATGACGTTGCCCGGGACTGCCACATGTCTGGCAGCATTCCCGTTGTTGCCGGTGCACATGACCAGGTCTGCGCTGCTCTTGGCTGCGGCTTTCTGGATGCCTCCTTTGCGGAAGACTGCATTGGTACATGCGAATGCCTTGCTCTGATACTTCCTGAGGCTTATCCAAAGGATACTCTGCAGGAACTCCAGATGCCCTGTATGCTATATCCTCTTCCGGACTGCTTCTTCACGACACTCGAAGTAACTACCTGCGGCGCTCTGATGAACTGGGCACGGGATACACTTTTTAAAGGCACAAGAGATCTGTGTGCATCAAAAGGAATTGACTTTTTTAAATATATGGATGAGCGTGTTGCCGGCAGGCATACGGATGTGCTCATACTTCCCCAGTTCGGCTCTTCTGGTCATCCTGACCTGAATTATCATATGTCTGGTACAATCTGTGGATTATCACTGGAAACTACTGAGGAGGATCTGTATCTTGCACTAAAAGAGGCCATCGTCTATCAGCTTAAGCTTGCATACGAATACGCTGCGCCTCTTAACCTGAATTTTGAGAAAATAGTCATGGCCGGAGGCGCGGCAAATTCCCAGGTTTCCTCCCGCTTAAGGGCAGACATTTTTCAGAAGCCTGTCTATACTCTTGTTAACAAAGAGGCTGGAACACTTGGCTGCATGATTCTATCTGCGGTTGCAATCGGCGCGTATCCTAATATCACCTCTGCTATTCATGAGGTTGTACAATACTCTGACCAGGTTCTTCCAAATCCGGAGAATTTTGCAGAACACATGGAAAAATACCGGCGTTTCAAAAAGCTTTATAAAAACATGCACCATTTTCCAGGATAAAACCCTTCCCCTTATGTGCGTAAAAAGGGACTGTCTGGAAATAGTAGTATGACCGCAAGATATTGTCGTGATTTATAATGCCACATAGCAATATCTTGTGGGCAGCCTGCATTTCCCGACATCCCCTTTATCTCACAATAACAATATCTATGCTTTGCTTCTCCTCCTGTTTTCAATCCATATTTTCTTCCCACCATGCTTCATTTTTTAAATAACGTTCCATGATATCAAACCGCCTGAATGCTGCCGCCATCGTTCGTCCATCTATCTCTGACAGATTATCATTGTTAAAGTAGTTCTTTAGAATATCAACCATTGCCTGTTCTGACTTACTATACATCAAGTCCTTTTTTTGTTCAAAATACTCTTTTATTTCATAAAAATTAACATGGGTAATTTTTTCTAAAGTAATACCAAACCTTTTTAAAATCTGCTTACCTATCATATATGACATAAAATATTGACTATACAGTCGATGCTCCTTGATTCCATCTAGTTCAGTTTCTTTCTTTCTATTAGCATCACAATAACGAAATATCTGTACCGCAATCACCATCTGAGCGGCATTCAGGTTATCAAAAATGAATGAATAATATTTATCAAAGAATTCATTACGTTTATATTTTGCCAGATGCGGACTTTCCCGCCATACTGCAAAAACAGCCTCAGCCGCAACCGTTGATGGTATAACATTTATATTTAATGTATTATCCCTCTTTCGCTTATATACATATCCCAAATCATGTGCTCCGATTTCCAGGATCCGTTGACACTCATCGTTTGACTTTAAATCTCTAAAGTCCACCGGGTTCTGGCTATTTGTCGCATATATAATATCTTGAATGATACCTGGATTTTCATTATCTTCAACCTCATAAAGGCGCACTAACAAATACGTCTGTGAAAAATCCAAATTGGGATTTTCTTTTACCGTTTGATGAATCGTTTTACATGTTTGTCCACCATTTATAATTTGCAAATCATCCGTTTTAACTATCCAATTCTGTTCCTGCAATGCATTAAAACTAAACTTTTTACAAATCATCGTTGCGCCATTATTGAAAAAGAAAAAATTTTGACGTTTGTCTCTATCCAATAAAGTTTCTGTGATTCCATCATTGACTACATTTTTTCCCAAATAGCGACGGATATTT
>CANOKL010000021.1 GCA_947566645.1 uncultured Lachnospiraceae bacterium | reverse complement strand
GGCAGTTCATAAACAACCGCAGTCGCCATTTCCTGGATATTCATCTGCATACCGCCATCGCCGGATATGACAATGACATTCTTATGCGGATTGCCAAGTTTTGCCCCGATTGCCGCGGGAAAACCATACCCCATTGTTCCCAGGCCGCCCGATGTCAGCATTTGTTTATTCTCACCAATATCAAGAAATTGTGTTGTCCATAATTGATTCTGGCCTACATCCGTAACGACAACGGCATCTTTAAACCCTTCATTTATGGATTGAATGATCATCTGCGGCGTCAGACCGGACGCACCCATATCAATCGGATATTCCTTTTTCCAACGGCTGATTTCCTCCGTCCACTCTGAGATGTGAAGCGGCTCTGCCTTCTCAAGCAAAGCACATATGGCCTTTTTCGCATCAGCTACAATCGGAACATCCGCATCAATATTACGGGAAATGGATGCCGCATCCACATCAATATGGATGATCTTTGCATTTACTGCAAATTCTTCTATTTTCCCCGTAATGCGGTCACTAAATCTTGTTCCTATGGCAAAAAGAACGTCACAATTACTGATCGCTGCGTTGGCGGCATAGCTCCCATGGATCCCTATGTTGCCGACATAGAGACTGTTCGTTGTGGGAATTGCGCCTTTTCCCATAATCGTCGTAATAACAGGCACACCTGTCAGCTCTGCAAGCTGTGTCATCTCTTTCTCTGCATGGGCAATATGAACTCCGCCGCCTGCCAGGAACACAGGCTTCACTGCATGGTTTAAGATGTCCAGCGCCTTATTTAACTGTCCAATATGTACGGAGGTATTCGGCTTGTAGCCTCTGACCGCAATTTTCTCTGGATAGAAACCGCTGCCATAAGCCCGCTGGACATCCTTTGGCAGATCAACGACCACTACTCCCGGTTTTCCGGTCTTTGCAATATAAAAAGCCTTTTTGATTATTTCCGCCAAATCCTCCCTCTTCCGTACCATTACGGCATATTTACAGATACTTCTTGTAATACCCACAATGTCTACCTCCTGAAAGGAGTCATTCCCGATAAGGTTTGTCGCCACCTGCCCCGTAAAGCATACTAACGGAACGCTGTCATAATTTGCCGTAGCAATCCCTGTGACAAGATTCGTAGCCCCTGGCCCGCTTGTTACAAGACAGACACCAACTTTACCCGTAGAACGTGCATACCCGTCTGCCGCATGGATCAGGCCCTGCTCATGGCGAGGCAGGATCACATCTATTTCTTTTTCTCCATACAGTGCATCAAACAGATCGATCGCCTGTCCCCCCGGATAAGCGAACAATATGTCAACTGCTTCTTCTTTTAACGCTTTTACAAATAAATCCGCACCTGTCATCTGTTTCATAGCGTCCTCCATTCTTCAATGCGTGTGCTTGCACGCATTATATTTATTTTTTTGGCACTGCCCTCTGACAGCGCCAAATCTTACGGATCGATTCCTTTTACAAACATCTGCACACTTTCTTTCATATACCTGTCTTTTTCAATCTCTGTAAGCTCTGTTCCGAACGATGCCTTCAGAAATGTATAGCCGAATGTTGCCGAAAATACGGTCAATGCCAGAGCCTCAAAATCTTTCTCCGGTATTTTGCCCATCGCACACATTTTATTCAGATAATCGGTAAATGTCCTCAAAAAAGCCTGGGGAACCTTCATAATCAGCTCTTTGGTTTCCTCATAGAGCTGCGGCGCCCTCAGACCGATTGACAGATTTACGAAATCCGGTGTCATCCTGTCAATATATGCCCGCATGAACATTTCCAGGTCTGCCTCCAGATCCCACTCTACATTTTCAAAAATCTCCGGTGTCACATTCGCCCGCCAGCCAGCCTGGTTTGCCCCTTGTAAAACAATATCCTTTTTGCTCTCAAATTTGCGGAACAAAGTACACTCATTTACGCCGGCTGCCCTTGCAATTTCTTTCGTGGTTGTTGCGACATATCCCTTATCCCGGACTAACGCCATCGCCGCATCAATGATTTTCTGGCTTGTCTCATCCATATTTCGCTCCCCCCTCTCTGCGATTTTCTTCTTATCCATATTCTCTCATGCAAGTACATGCTCTCATAATAGCAGATTAAATATCTAAAGTCAATAGTGATGTCACTGTTTCCCTTTCCTTTCAAGCAGCTTACACACATTCCTTACCTGTGAATCAATGTCATTTAGTTAAGTCAGACGCGTCCGGCTTAACTAAATGACATTGACCCGTGAATAGTAACTACAGAAGACCGTTAGCGGCAGGTTTTGCATGGATAAATTTCAGAATATTGTCATTGAACGGCTGTATATCCTGATATAAAAAACCGATTTCACGAGGCGGAACAGGATTGGACAAGGCGATTTCCATCAGGCAGCCCGTTTCTAATTCCTGCTCTACAAACTGTTTCACAACACAGGAGATTCCAATCCCCATTTTGGCAAATTCAATCAGCATATCCATTTCATTTACCTCAAGAATATGAAGGGGAATGATCTTGTTTTTCGCATAGTAAGCGTTAATATGCTTCCTGGATACATTATCCTTATCAAGGAGCATGATATTCGCATATTCGAATATTTCATCATTCTGACAGTCCCATTTCTCCCTATAAGCCGGCGTACAGACAAAAATATACTCAATCATCCCCAGGGAATGATACATGAACCTTCCGGGATTTGACGGCTTCACCACCAGCGCCAGATCAATGCTGCACCTTTCAATCATAATAAATGCTTCTGCCGAGGACGTACATGTGATTGCCAGATCTGTATCAGGATATAAGCTCAAATATTCTTTCAGATAAGGCATGAGAAAATGTTTACACAATACATTGCTGGTGGCTATATGCAAACGCCCTGCATAAAAGGGAGACTTAAGACTTTTTTCCGTATCCGAAAGCATCTGAATCGCTTTTTTCGCACTGTCGTACAGCAGTCTTCCTTTCTCTGTCAGCTCCACTCCCTTTGACTTTCTGACAAAAAGCGTGGTGTTAAGATTCTCTTCCAGTTTCTTTATAGTGATGCTTACTGCAGGCTGGGAAATATACAGCGAAGCGGCCGCTTTGGATATGCTTTTCTTTTCAGCAACAGAAAGAAATATCTTGTATTTTGTGAGATTATCAAATGTGTTCATAACTCCTCCAATATTTTTATATTACTACAATTTATATATTTTATAAAAACCATATATTTGAACTATATCATATAAAGAAGTATAATTCAATAAAACATATCAAAGGAGGTTTTGCATGGATACATTCGAGTTTGACGGGAAGAAATACAAAACTGCTTCAAAACACCAAAAAGAATGGGGAAATGACTTGATTTCAGAGTTTTCGTTCAAAGGAAATGAAGCGATACTGGATCTTGGATGCGGGGACGGGATTCTAACAGAACAATTAGCATTATCTGTACCACGGGGAAAGGTACTGGGAATAGACGCTTCCCTTCACATGATTGAGACTGCCAGAATGATTCACAGAAATAATCTGACATTTGCGCATATGGACATAAACAAGATGAATTTCGAGAAGGAATTTGACCTTATTTTTTCTAATGCAGCCTTACATTGGGTGAAAGACCATCGACAGCTTTTGAAGAATGCACATAAAGCGCTAAAAACTTATTTTGAAACGTTCCGCAGAATCAGAATATACGCGGGGAAATAAAGGAGGAAATAAGATGGAGAATACGATGAAGAAAATTGATTTAACTAATTGGGAAAGGGCATTGCATTATCAAATCTTCAGAAACTATGCCCAACCGCAATACTGTGTTACCTTTGAACTGGATATCACACATTTTCTGGATGTAATCAAAAAGCGTGGGTACTCCTTTACGTTTTCATTCGTATTTGCCGTTTCCAAATGCGCAAATCAGATCAAAGAATTTCGCTGCCGCTTTGTTGACGGAGAACCGGTGATATTTGATAAGATTCACACCGCATTTACCTATCTGAATAAAGATACGGAGTTGTTCAAGGTTGTGAATGTGGAAATGACAGATACACTGGAAGAATATATAACTCTCGCGTCTGAAACAGAACAGGCACAAAAAGATTACTTTACAGCGCCGTTAGGGAATAATGTGTTCCAGTTCTCTGCTTTTCCGTGGGCAGCATATACCCATATCTCCCACACAGATTCCGGAAATAAAGATAACGCAACACCATTATTTGACTGGGGCAGATATGAAAAAAGGGATGGAAACATCATGCTTCCCTTTTCTGTCCAGGTTCATCATTCCTTTGTAGACGGGGTGCATATAGGCAAATTAGCAGAGAATTTACAGCTTTATCTTAATACACTATCATAACACTCTTAAGATTTTTCCAGTCAGAAATTGGTCTGTAAACGATTAAGTTTGGTTCTCCCTAAATTTTTCGAACGCTTCCGCTGCATTTTGCACTCTTCCTGCTGCTATATCATTGTAACCTTTTTCCAATTTTTGATGGATTTCTTCCGTTGTCATGGCATCTGCATGAATCGATACTGGTGCTTTTGGTAAAGAAACAGAAAAAGGAATTCCACCTGTAAGAGAAATTTGATTCAAATACATATCAATTGCTGTTGACATGGGAACACCTAACTGAGACAATACTTTTTCTGCCCGTTCTTTAACAGTTGGATTTACTCTTAAGTTCAATGTTGCTGTTTTTTCCATGATTACACCTCCTTGTTTTTTATATTGTAACGCTTTTGTCGTTACAATTCAAGTACTAATCTTTTCCGGACTCCCAATCACTGGCCAGACTGCAAGATATCCAAACAACAAGATTGAAAATAGCATAGATAATAAACTAGAATGCTTCATTCCCCCCATGCCACTGCTCTCTGCGCAAATGCGCCGCCACCCGCGCGCCAAGCTCATCCAGTACAAAGGGCTTTACAATATAATCATCCGCCCCTGCCTGAAAGCCGGTAATCTTATCCGGGGATTTCACCCTTACAGTCAGAAACAGAATGGGGCAGGTAACAAATCCACAAATTTTCCGGCAGACCTCCAGGCCGTCCATCTCCGGCATATTAATATCAAACAAACATGATTCAGGAGTGAGAAGCCCCCACTCCTGAATCATTGCCGCTGTTTTACAGGGAAAGACTTCCTTTCATACGGTCAAAATAATATGCCTGGTTGGACAGCACCTCTTCTTTCTCCACCTGGGTTGCATTAATGTCTGTGACCATGGCACTTAAAGCTCTCCTTCCCGGGGCTGCACTCTCCCGTATGATAATCATCTCATGTACACTGCTTGGAAGCACATAATAGTCCTCCCCCAGATATTCCCCAATCTCACACAGACACCCTGGATAGAGCACTGCCGCCGCTCCAAAGCTTCTGAGATGATTGCTGAGCACATAGAGAGCGTCCTCTCCGCCTGTATCCTCCATATTCGTAAGCTCCGCGATCACAGAGCTCATCGCCCTGAATTCAGACGGGAACAGATGGCAGGTATTCTTACATGCCTGCTCATACACCTGCTCCTTCTTAACATTCCAGAGTCCCAGATGCTCAAGCTTAACAGGCATCGTAGCTGTCCCATAGTCACTGGCCTCCACAAGTACATAAAATACAATAGCCAGATCAAGATACGGCACATAAGGCATGTCCTGAAGCATCAGCTCGTTTTCCTCCTTGTTAATCAGGCGGTAAATGATCCGCTCCCTGACTTCACTGTAATTGCGGATGATTCCCTCCTTCCACGGCTCTCTGAAACGGATCTTTCCATACAGGATCAGGATTTCTTTTGTGATCAGGTCAATCGTCTCCCCGAGCTGGAACTGCCTGTAATACTCCTCCAGGTAAATAGTCGGGGAAATATTACTTCCCTGTTCACTGAAGAGAATCCCCTTGCGCACAGTTCCATTATACTTTCTTGCCGTGTAAATACTCACACAGACACGCTCCTTAAGCTCCTCTTTTACCTTCTCTTCCACCATCTGCACAAACTGGCAATATGTCATAATCCTCCTTTCTGCAGACAGCCTTATTTTTATGTTTCAAATATTATGGTATATGCATTATAAAAAAGCCCTGCATAAAATGCAAGGCTTTTTCCCTTATGTTTTCCTTATCTTTTCCTTATGGGGTACTATTCAAAAATCTGCCCCTATGCCCTGGACAGGTATTCGCCGGAGCGGGTGTCAATCTTAATCTTCTCGCCCTGCTCTACAAATAACGGAACCATAACCTGTGCTCCTGTCTCTACAATCGCCGGCTTTGTAGCGCCTGTTGCTGTGTTACCTTTTACACCAGGCTCGGATTCTGTGATCTCAAGCTCTACAGTAAACGGAGGTTCAATGGAAAATACCTTTCCCTGATAAGACTTCATCGTAACCATCTCATTCTCCTTCACAAACTTGAGGGAATCGCCCACATCATCCTTTCCGACCGGTGTCTGCTCAAAGGATTCCATATCCATAAAGTAATACAGATCCCCGTCATTATACAGATACTGAACTTCCTTTCGCTCAATAAATGCCTTTTTCAGCACATCCTTGGATGGGTTGAAGGTTCTCTCAACCACACCTCCATTAATTACATCCTTAAGCTTCGTACGAACAAATGCGGATCCCTTTCCCGGTTTTACATGTAAAAACTCCAGGCACTCGTATACCTTCCCGTCAATCTCGTACGTGGTACCTTTTTCAATATAAGCATCTGCCATTCTATAAATCCTCCTTAACCGCGCCCGGATAGCGCTTAATACGTTCTTCTGCCTTTTCCATTCTATAATAAAACAGAAGTATTTTCAACTAAATTTTTCGATTATTCTCATTTTTCAGCCCTGAATAGCAGCCGTTCCTATCTGTTCCATGAATCAGCTCCAGCACATCCCTTAATTTCCCGGCCCTTATCTGTCCTGGCGCGGAAGCTTTTCCCACTGCTCCGAAGGTAACTGCTGATCCAAACACCTCACCGCCAAGACGGCTGATCACACCGGCCTGCGACATGGACATAGTGATCAGCGGACGGTCCGCATAGTTACGTCGCATCTCTTCCGTTGCCTCGAGAAGAATGAGCACATCCCTGGTACTCCCAGGCATCACTGCAATTTTCAGAAGATCAGCATCCAGTTTCTGCATCCTGCGAAGCCTTGACACAATCTCATCCTTTTCCGGCGTTTTTTCAAAATCATGATTCGACAGCACAACCTTAACTCCAAGTCGGTGTGCCTCTTCTATCAGCTCTCTTACAATCTCATCTCCGGAAAATAACTCCACATCCGCCAGATCAATGTATCCCGAGGCGATGGCTGCCTTGTTAATGCTCACATAGTTCCCTGCATCAATCTCCCTTTCTCCTCCTTCTCCCTTTGTACGGAAGGTAAATAGGATGGGCATTTCCTCAAGGGTTTCCCGCAGACACTTCAGAACTTCCCTGACCTTCTGGACATCAAATACGTCCTCATACCCGTCAGCGCGCCATTCCGCCACATCAACAGGACTGCCAGAAAGCATCCCCGCCTCCTCCATAATCTCCTCTCTTGTCTTACCCGTTATCGGGGCACAGATCTTCGGAATTCCTTCCCCGATCCTGACGTCTCTGACTACAACAGGATTCATATCAGCTTCTCCCCGTCCTTTCTGTCTGAATGCATATAAAAATAGAGCACAATCCGTTCAAGATACCTTTTTAACACAATCTGTATCTCTTCCTTCGGATAAATGGGCCTTACCAGAATGCTTTTGATACCAGAGCGTTTTGCTCCCCATACATCCGTAAACAGCTGGTCACCTATAAAGAGGGTGGTCTTCTGGTCTGTCCCCATCAGCTCCATGGCCCTTTTATAGTTCTTCACAGACGGCTTATGGGCATTAAATATGTACTGGCTCCCCACCTGGTCCGCAAAAGGCTTTACCCTGGGCTCCTGGTTATTTGAAATCAGACAGGTATCAAATCCGGCTGTCCGCAGTCGTTCAAATAACCGGACAGCACGCTCATCAGCCGGAGCTCCATGGGGAACAAGTGTATTATCAATATCAAAAATAATCCCTCTGTATCCTTTGCTGTACAGTTTTTCATAATCAATTACATAGGAGGACGCCACAAAGGCATCCGGATAAAATGTACGAAACAGATCTTTCAAGCTGTGTCCCTCCCGTCCTGCGGTGTATTTTTTATCGCTGTCTTAATATCCTTGCGAAACCGTTTCCATGCCTTTTTATCTTCCACAAAATACTTCGGGCAGTTCTTCCCCGTCACATCATAATGACGGATTACATCTTTCTCACTGAGATCAAACTTCAGGCAGAGCCATGCACAGAGCTGAACCATGGAACGATACGTCTCCTCTGTAAACTTCCCACTCTCATCCGGATGACAGCATTCAATGGACACCGTGTCAATATTGCGCGAATTGGATGCGTACGCCACCTCCCAGGTGGGCACACATTGTACGATCTCCCCTTCAATCCCGATAATAAAATTGCTGCTTGCCTCTGTTATATGGGTATCCTTGAGCCCTTCAAAATAATTCCGGTTATCCATCGCCGTTGAACCGGGATTTGCCGTATAATGCACGACAATCCCTGTAATCTTCTCTGTCTCTGTTCCAGGTCTTGAATACTCATTTACCGTAAGAAGCTGTACGTCAATTTCAGGTTTGGAGGCATCAATATCCTTTCCCTCCATCTCAAAATATTCCCTTGTAAACCATCCCGGCTTCACCTTTTTTGTAATTCCCAGAAATACTGCCAGAACAATCAAGAAAATCAGGCCCAGCCACATATACCGCCGGACCCGTTTCATTCTCTGTATATCAGATATCTTTTTCTTCCGTCCTTTTTTCATATGTACTCACCATCATCTTATCCTTTTTACAAATCTAATTCTAACACATCCGCCGGATAAAACCATGAAAAGCCATTTAAAAAATTATGAATATTTCCTTAAATATGATGATGTATGCATCAAATGGTATCTTGACTCTACTCATCTACACTATAGTTCGGTGCTTCCTTTGTAATATGGATGTCATGCGGGTGGCTCTCCTTTAAGGACGCCGGCGAGATCTTAACAAACTCTCCGTTTTTCTTCAAAGATTCAATATCTGCCGTTCCGCAGTATCCCATACCGGAACGCAGGCCTCCCATAAGCTGGAATACTGTATCCTCAATACTTCCCTTATATGCGACACGGCCCTCCACGCCTTCCGGAACCAGCTTCTTGGCATCACTCTGGAAGTAGCGGTCCTTGCTTCCATTCTCCATGGCAGCGATGGAGCCCATACCACGGTAAACCTTATATTTTCTTCCCTGATACAGTTCAAATGTTCCCGGACTTTCATCGCAGCCTGCAAAGATACTTCCCATCATACATACATTCGCACCTGCTGCAATTGCTTTCGTCATATCACCGGAATACTTGATACCTCCGTCTGCAATAATCGGAATTCCGTAACGGTCCGCAGCCTCATAGCAATTCATAACCGCCGTGATCTGCGGTACGCCAATCCCTGCCACAACCCGTGTCGTACAGATGGAACCCGGCCCGATTCCAACCTTAACCGCATCAACACCGGCCTTAATAAGCGCCTCCGCACCGGCGCCTGTGGCAACGTTCCCTGCGATTACCTGCAGGTCAGGGAACTTACTCTTTACCATATCTACCGTGCGCAGTACATTCTCAGAATGTCCATGGGCAGAATCCATCACAACAACATCCACTTTTGCATCAACAAGCTCCTTTGCCCTCTCCAGGCAGTTTGCAGTAATACCGATCGCTGCGCCGCAGAGCAGACGGCCCTGGGAATCCTTTGCAGATATAGGATACTTGATCTGCTTTTCAATATCTTTAATTGTAATAAGCCCTTTTAAATTGAAATTCTTGTCTACGATCGGAAGCTTTTCCTTTCTTGCCTTCGCAAGAATCTTCTTTGCTTCCTCTAAAGTGATGCCCTCCTCTGCCGTAACCAGCCCCTCAGAGGTCATAGATTCCTTGATCTTCTTTGAGAAATCCTCCTCAAACTTCAGATCACGGTTGGTAATAATACCGACAAGCTTCCCGTCCTCTGTAACAGGAACGCCAGATATACGAAACTTCCCCATCAGCTCGTTGGCATCTGCCAGTGTATTATCCGGTGAAAGATAGAACGGATCTGTAATAACGCCGTTCTCAGAACGCTTTACCTTGTCTACTTCTTCTGCCTGCTGTTCAATCGACATATTCTTATGAATAATGCCGATCCCCCCCTGGCGTGCCATGGCAATCGCCATACGGTGTTCTGTAACAGTGTCCATACCTGCACTCATCATCGGTATATTCAGTCTGATCTTCTTCGTCAGGTACGTAGACAGATCCACCTGATTCGGAATCACCTTTGAATAAGCCGGAACCAAAAGAACGTCATCGAATGTAATACCCTCTCCTATAATCTTTCCCATGATATTATCCCTCTCTTTTCGTATATTAAGTATCCTGGTATCTGTTCAGCACCTTCTTATGCTTCTAAAGTGCTTTCTTTACACCAACGGCAGAAAGAACCCTGGCCTGTTGGATATTTATATGCTATAATACAAAATCCTCTCCCTACTTGTCAACAACTTTTTTATCTATTTTTCACAACCTTTCGCGGAGCCATAAGAAAGATCCCTTCAATGATGTCATCATTCGGTTCAAAGACCAGCTTAGTAACCTGTCCATTATCCGCCACTACAAGTACATAACGCCTTGCATCTGCGCTTCCTGAGCTGTAATCTACCACTTTTGCGTTCCTGAACTGGTTAAGGCCCTCGTTTCCTTCCGGTGCCAGCAGCTCCATGTTGTCAATATTTGTTGAAAATATTCTCTTCCGCTTTGCTTTGTGCATAATCTTGTCAATGTCCAGGTCGCCGTTCACATACAGATACTCATACTCTACATCCAGCCTGCGGATCAGAAACACCACGGCTGCAATTACAATCACCGGGACAATAATTGCTACCGGGAACATCAGTACCACAAACACTGACACAATGGCAATTGCCACCAGAAGTGCCTTAATAAATACATCCTTCATCGTTGTCTGCTTCTTGATCAGCTGTTCTGTATAAAAATCACCCATATACCTATCCTCCTTAAATTCAATTTCACCCCTATTGTATCATATATAATCCCAAAAATCATCTATAATTTATTTTCTTCGCGGGGGTGGGGGAGGACGCGGGGCGGGGGAGGGAGGTATCCAACGTAAAAGGGACAACGCTGCGGCGGACTAACTGTCAACTCCGGCTAAGACGCTCGGGAGTGCCCTCGCGCCTAAGTCTCCGTAGACAGTGGATTTCGCCTCCGCTAAAAACGTCCCTTAATTGTTTACTTATGGATACCTCCCTCCCCCACCTCGCTGTTTACCGGCGAATCATAAATTAACCTCTGAATTTTCACAGCCGCGCCCTCGCCTTTTCTGTTTTCTCCTCCACCTTCCCATCCTCTCCCTCCCCTGTCCGCTCTCTTTCCATCCACTCCTTCCCTTGTTTCGGAATAAACACAATATGGTACGTGCAATTATACCTACTATGTGCTAAACTTAAATCGTCCATTGGACACCTCCGTTGTATTTGATGTGGTTTACCAGACCCACATTCATCATACAGCGGAGTTTTCTGTTTTGGTACTCTGCCGGGAATTTATACTGTTTCATTAACGACAGTACTGGCGGAAAAAGCTGTTGCAGAATTCATCCCTCTTCTCTTGCCAACTTCCTCTCACTCTCTAGCTTCCTCTCTCCATCTAACTTCCCCACCCTCTCTAACTTCCTCTCACTCTCCACATACACAGCGGCTTCGGGGGATGGGAAGGCCGGGTAAGAGCGAGGGCGGGAAGGAGAAAAGGGGATACCCTGCACGGGAAGTGCGGCAGAGGGTCCGGAGAGAGGGCGCGCCGCGCCGGAGGCTGGAGCAGGGGACGAAAAAAAACATATCCCTAAGCAAACGATTCAGGGACGTCCTTAGCGAAGGTGAAATCCACTGTCTACGCAGACTTAGGCGCGAGGGCTCTCCCGAGCGTCTTAGTCGGAGTTGACAGTTAGTTCACCGTAGCGTTGTCCCGTTTGCATGGGATATGTTTTTTTCGATCCCTGCTCCAGCCTCCGGCGCGGCGTGCCCGTTTCTCCGGATCCTCTGCCGCGCTTCCTGTGCAGGGTATACACTTTTCTGCTTTGCGCACGCAGCTCTTACGCGGGCTTCTCATCCCCCGATGCCGCGTCCGCGCCGCCACACCTTACACGGGTGAGGATGTTACATCATCCCCATTCCGCCGCCTCCTGCGGGCATTGCTGGTGTTTCTTCTTTTATATTGGCTACTACGGACTCTGTTGTAAGGAGTGTGGATGCCACGCTTGTTGCGTTCTGCAGTGCACTTCTTGTTACCTTTGCAGGGTCAAGGATTCCGTTCTGTACCATATCTACATACTCTTCTGTCAGAGCATCGAATCCAACTCCCTCTTCTGCTTCTGCCACCTTGCTGATAATAACCGAACCCTCGAGTCCTGCGTTTGCAGCGATATGGTAAAGCGGAGACTCCAGTGCCTTTAATACAACGCCTGCGCCAGTCTTCTCGTCGCCTTCCAGGCTTTCAGCAAGCTTCTCTACCTCTTTTGCCGCATGGATATAAGCAGAACCGCCGCCTGCCACAATACCTTCCTCTACTGCTGCCCTTGTAGCTGCCAGAGCATCCTCCATACGGAGCTTTGCTTCCTTCATCTCTGTCTCTGTTGCCGCACCTACACGGATCACTGCTACGCCGCCTGCAAGCTTCGCAAGTCTCTCCTGAAGCTTTTCTCTGTCAAAGTCAGATGTTGTCTCCTCAATCTGAGCCTTGATCTGTGCTACCCGTGCAGAGATCTCGTCTTTATTTCCAAGACCATCTACGATCACGGTATTTTCCTTCTGTACCTTTACGGATTTTGCACGGCCAAGCTGCTCCATGGTTGTCTCCTTTAAGTCTAAGCCAAGCTCTTCGGAGATGACCTCACCGCCTGTAAGAATTGCAATATCCTTTAACATCTCTTTTCTTCTGTCGCCGTAACCAGGTGCCTTCACAGCTACTACGTTGAAAGTTCCTCTTAATTTATTTACGATCAGGGTTGTGAGAGCCTCTCCTTCTACATCCTCTGCAATAATCAGAAGTCTTGCGCCGGACTGTACGATCTGCTCTAAGATCGGCAGGATATCCTGGATATTAGAAAGCTTCTTATCTGTGATCAGAATATATGGATCCTCAAGAACAGCCTCCATCTTGTCCATATCTGTTGCCATATATGCAGATACATATCCACGGTCAAACTGCATACCTTCTACAAGGTCAAGCTCTGTCTTCATTGTCTTGGACTCTTCGATAGTGATGACGCCGTCTCCGGAAACTTTCTCCATCGCATCTGCCACCATCTCTCCTACGCTCTCGTCGCCGGCTGAGATTGCAGCTACCTTTGCGATCTGATCTTTTCCGTTAATCTTGCTTGACATCTTCTCAATTGCCTCTACTGCTACATCGGTCGCTTTCTTCATGCCCTTTCTCAGGATAATCGGGTTTGCGCCTGCTGCCAGGTTCTTGATTCCTTCGTGTACCATGGACTGTGCAAGAACGGTAGCTGTTGTTGTTCCGTCTCCTGCCACGTCATTTGTCTTGGATGCAACCTCCTTGATCAGCTGTGCGCCCATATTTTCAAATGCATCCTCAAGCTCAATCTCCTTTGCAATGGTAACACCGTCATTCGTAATAAGCGGTGCGCCAAAGGACTTGTCAAGGACAACATTGCGGCCCTTAGGTCCAAGTGTTACTCTTACTGTGTCAGCTAACTGATTTACTCCTGATTCCAGTGCGGCTCTTGCCTCTGCACCATACTTAATCTCTTTCGCCATGATTCATACGCCTCCTGAATTTTTATTGCTTGCTTATTATGGTTTCCCTGCAGCGCTCTTCACTGCTGCATAACGGAATTCTCCTTCTCATAACCGTACAGGCCAAATAACCTGCCGGCAGCTGCCTTTTATTCTACAACTGCAAGGATATCATCCTGTTTTACGATAATATACTCTTCTTCGTCAATCTCAACAGTAGTTCCTGAATACTTGGAATAAATGACAGTCTGTCCGACTGCAATATTCATCTTTACTTCTTTTCCGTCTACTGTTCCGCCAGGTCCCACTGCAAGAACCTCTGCCTGCTGCGGCTTCTCCTTTGACTGTCCGGGAATCACGATTCCTGACTTTGTAGTCTCTTCAGCTACTAACTGTTTTAATACAACTCTGTCTCCTAATGGTACTAATTTCATTGTGCTACCTCCTTAACTATTCTAAATATATTTTGTTAGCACTCATAAAAAGAGAGTGCTAAAAACTTCTAGATATAAAATAGCACTCTCCCTTTGTTTTGTCAACACACTTTTATTTAGTTTAGATTATTTTTATAAAATCCATTTTCCACCCGGAACACAATTACCCTTCCTGCTTTGCTCCAGTACCGGTCCCGAATCGTGCCGGTGCATATAACCGGTGCATCTTCCGCCTGAATGATGCACTCGTATATTCCATCCAGGGAAAAT
Organism: uncultured Lachnospiraceae bacterium; assembly: GCA_947566645.1. Lineage (GTDB taxonomy): Bacteria > Bacillota > Clostridia > Lachnospirales > Lachnospiraceae > CAPEBR01. The sequence continues at coordinate 50,543 of CANOKL010000021.1, read as the reverse complement.
GTGGGGAGATCCACCTTTCCTGTTAGTAAGTATATGCTCTCCTCCTCTTCAATATACCGGATAATTTTACAATGATAAGAAAGATCGTCAAAAAAACCGCCCTTTTTGATCATTCTGATCATCCGGAGGTCCGCAGAACATTCCTCGTACATAGTTTCTCTCCTTATAACGATTCGGCAGATCAGTCTCTGTCCCGCTCCATTCTGATGCGTTCAAGCTCCGTGAATACATAGTCATTCACAACCTTGATATAGGTTCCCTTCATGCCGGAAGACCTTGACTCAATCACACCGGCACTCTCAAACTTGCGGAGCGCATTCACGATCACAGAACGGGTAATCCCTACTCTGTCTGCAATCTTGCTGGCAACCAGAATTCCCTCGGTGCCGTTAAGCTCGTCAAAGATATGAATAATCGCCTCAAGCTCCGAATAGGACAGGGTGCTGATCGCCGACTGGACAATATGCTCCTTCCGGCTCTCCTCCGCACTCTCCTCATTGACTGAACGGAGCATCTCAAGGCCTACCACCGTTGTTCCATATTCACTTAGAATAATATCATCAATCTCATACATCTGGTTATTCTTGTAGATAAACAAAGTCCCCAGACGTTCTCCCGCGATATCAATCGGCGTAATAATCGCCTGATATCCCTTCACCTCTTCTTCAGAAAAGCCTAATGTCTGTAAATTCACATTTTCCTTTGTCGAAAGGATGCTAAGAAGCCTTTCATTCAGCATCACATCAATATGCTTTCCGACTTCATTGACTATCAGCTCCTGAATATACGGTACTCCATCACACTTGCTCTTTCCGAGCACTTTCCCCTTCTTGCTTACTACCAGCACATTCGAGTCCAGAATCTCTGTCAGAACTTCACATATATCATTGAACACCACTTTACTCGAATTGTTGTTGTGCAGTAACTTGTTGATTTTCCTGGTTTTGTCTAACAATTGTACGCTCATCAGCAATCCTCCATTTTTTAACTGTATATTATCATACAATTGTTATTTATTCAATAAAATTTCCCAATTATTTTTCATTTTTTTCTATCTTCTCTGTATATCCACACTGTTCGTCACTGCAAAGGAGCCTGCTGCCCTTCTCAACCATGTAATTTCCGCATCTCGGACACTTTTTTTCAGACGGCTTCTGCCAGGACATAAATTCACATTCCGGATTATTCTCACAGCCAAAATACCGTCTTCCCTTCTTCGTCTTCCGGATGACTACTTCCCTGCCGCACAGCGGACACTTCACACCGGTCTTCTCAAGATAAGGCTTCGTGTTACGGCAGTCTGGAAATCCCGGACAGGCAAGGAACTTTCCGTGGGGGCCATACTTAATTACCATATTGCGGCCGCATTCCTCACAGATCTCATCTGTAACCTCATCCTCAATGGTAACGCTCTCCAGCTCCTTTTGTGCCTGCTCTACTGCAGTATCAAGATCCGGATAGAAATTTTCAATAATGGTCTTCCACCTTACCTTCCCCTCCTCGACGCCGTCAAGAAGGCTCTCCATGTTTGCGGTGAAATTCACATCCACAATACTTGGGAAGGAGTGCTTCATAATGTGGTTTACCACCTCCCCCAGCTCTGTCATATACAGATTTTTATTTTCTTTTGCAACATATCTCCTGGCAATAATGGTTGAAATCGTAGGAGCATACGTGCTGGGACGCCCGATTCCCAGTTCCTCTAAGGTCTTGACAAGTGCAGCCTCTGTGTAATGGGCCGGCGGCTGTGTAAAATGCTGCTTTGTATCCAGACTGTCCTTCGTAAGAGCTGTTCCTTCTGTCAGGCTTTTCAGAAATACGCCTCCCTCTTCCTTTTCCTCCCCTGCCTCTGTGTAGATCAGACGGAAACCGTCAAATACCAGCTTTGACGCTGATGCAGTAAACCGGTAGCTTCCTGCTGTAATCTTTATGGATGTGGTCTCATATCTTGCCGGCTGCATACGGCTTGAAACAAAACGCTTCCAGATAAGCTGGTACAGCCGGAACTGGTCCCTGGTAAGGGAATCCTTCAGAATGGCCGGAGTTCTGCTTACATCCGTAGGACGGATTGCCTCATGGGCATCCTGAATCTTTCCGCCTGTGCTCTTTTTACTGACTCCTTCTGCCACATACTGCTCTCCATACTGTTCCTTTATATATGCCCTGACACTTCCTTCCGCCTCCTCGGACACACGGGTAGAATCCGTACGAAGATAGGTAATCACACCCACAGTCCCGTTCCCCTTAATGTCGATTCCTTCATAGAGCTGCTGTGCAATCCGCATCGTCTTTGACGTTGCAAAGTTCAGCGCCTTTGACGCCTCCTGCTGCAGGGTACTGGTGGTAAATGGCACAGGTGCTTTCTTGCTCCTCTCACCCTTCCTGATGCTTTCTACCGAAAAGTCTGCTGTCTCAATCTCTTTTAATATGGCATCCAGTTCTTCCTTCGAACCGATGGTCATCTTATCGTTTTCTGTCCCATAAAACTTCGCTTCTAAAAGCTTCCTCTCTCCCGGCGCCTTAAGTTTCACATTCAGGCTCCAGTACTCCTCCGGGATAAACGCATTAATCTCCTCCTCCCGGTCTGCAATGATGCGCAGCGCCACTGACTGGACACGTCCCGCACTTAATCCCCGCTTCACCTTGGCCCAGAGCAGCGGGCTGATGCGGTAACCCACAACACGGTCCAGAACTCTTCTGGCCTGCTGTGCATCCACCAGGTCCATATCAATCTCCCTCGCATTTTTCAGAGATGCTTTTACTGCATTTTTAGTAATCTCATTAAAGCTGATCCGGTATACCTTTTTATCCTCAAGCTTAAGCGCTTTGCTCAGATGCCAGGAGATTGCCTCCCCCTCCCGGTCCGGGTCAGTTGCAAGATATACTTTATCCGCACGCTTTACTTCCTTTCTCAGATTCGCCAGTAGTTCTCCCTTTCCCCGGATGGTAATATATTTCGGTTCATAACCGTTCTCTATGTCTATTCCGATCTGACTCTTGGGCAGATCCCGTACATGTCCATTGGATGCCGCAACCACATAATTACTCCCCAGAAATTTTTTAATTGTCTTCACCTTTGCCGGTGACTCCACGATTACAAGATAGCGTGCCATATGATAATTTCCTCGCTTTTACATGATTTTGATATAATAACCTTTTGATAATTCCTTTGCCATTCCCTCGATCTCCAGTGTTGTCAGAATCTCAAGCACCTTTCCCGGAGGTAATCCTGTGTCAGAGACAATCCCGTCAACACTTCGGGGAAACAAATCAAGGCAACTATACACCATATTTTCAATAGTTTCAAGTTCTTTTTTCTCTTTGTTATTATTTTCACGTAATTTAACGATTCTGACATTCAATTCATTCAGCAGCTCACCAGGCGAAAGCAGGATGCCGGCCCCCTGTGAAATAAGCCTGTGGCAGCCGGCACTTAGGACGCTGGAAGCCGGTCCGGGAAGCGCATAGATATCCTTTCCCTGCTCCAGACCTAAATCCGCCGTAATCAGGGAGCCGCTCTTTTCCCTTGCCTCCATCACGAGTATGACATCCGAGAGTGCGCTGATAATCCGGTTCCTCTGCGGAAAATAGCAGGGAAGGGGAGGCTCCCCCGGGCACTGTTCTGAAAGGATTCCCCCATTTTGCTGTATATCCATATAGAGACCGATGTGATCTCTCGGGTAGCAGATATCCACTCCGCACCCAAGCACTGCAAAAGTACTGCCTCCTGCCTCTAATGCTCCTCGCTGCCCGGCTCCGTCAATTCCCTTTGCCATGCCGCTTATAATCTCCACCCCCGCCCGCGCAAGCTCATATCCGTATATCCGCGCCATCTCTTCCCCATAAGGTGTACACCTCCTGGCACCGACAATTGCCGCTGCTTTTCTTTTGCCATCCGGGAGTTTCCCCTTTACATAGAGTGCATAGGGATGGTCCTTTATTTTTTTCAGACTCTCTGGATAACTATTATTATGGCATAGAAGAAGACGTATTCCCTTTTTCTGTATTTCCTCATAATTTTCAGAAAGCCCTGTGTCCTTTTTTGCTTTTTTCAGAACTTCCCTGTCTTTTTCTGTCAAAAAGGACAGAGCGGAAAGCTCCTTCTCTTTTAGATAAAACAGCTCTCTTCCGCTTCCAAATATTCCCCTCAGACGCTTCTTTTTTTCATCTGAAAGGGGTTTCAGCCCCGCAAACCAGTATTCATAGATCAAGCATGTTCACCTCCCCCAGTATTTCTTGTCAATGGTGCGATAGCCTACTGCTTCTCCCAGATGACAGGGCAGCACCCTCTCACTCTCATCCAGATCTGCAATTGTCCTCGCCACCTTCAGTATTTTATGATATGTACGTGCCGTCAGTCCCAGTACAGCAAAGGCCCGCTTCATCAGAGCCTCTCCTTCCTGATCAAGGCGGCAGTATTCCTCTATTTTCTTCATTCCAAGCATGGCATTTACGGAAATATCCATCTCCTGGTATCTGTGTCTCTGAATCTCTCTTGCCCGGCACACCCGCCTGCGGATGTCCTCTGAACCCTCGGGCGCCTCCTTCCTGCTCAGCTCCTCATACCGTACCCCCGGCACCTCTACGCAGATATCCATCCGGTCCAGGAAGGGCTGGCTGATCCTTCCCAGATAATGTCTGATCTGGCTCTCGCTGCAGGTACATTTCTCCATATTAGGATAGTTTCCGCAGGGACATGGATTTAATGCAGCTACAAGAATAAAGTCTGCCGGAAACACATAGCTTCCGTGACTTCTGGAAATCCTGATTTTATGTTCCTCAAGGGGCTGTCTTAAAACCTCAAGCACCGGCTTCTGAAATTCTGCCAGCTCGTCCAGGAACAGCACCCCTCCGTGTGCCAGGCTGATCTCTCCTGGAGACGGCACAGCCCCTCCTCCGATCAGCGCCGCCTTTGTCGCCGCATGATGGACATTTCTGAAAGGTCTTGTGCGGATAAGCGGCTGTTCCTCATCCACCATGCCCAGAACACTGTAGATCTTCGTAATCTCAATGCACTCTTCCCTTGTGGGCGAGGGCAGAATGGTGGGAATCCTTCCCGCTATCATGGATTTTCCGCTGCCGGGAGGCCCCATAAGAAGCAGGTTGTGCCCTCCTGCCACTGCTACCTCTGCCGCACGCTTTACCGTCTCCTGCCCCTTTATATCACTAAAATCCGCCAGGCTGTTCCCATCCGGCTTCCTCTGGTCTGCTTTTCCCTCATGGGAATATGCGTCAATGAGCTGTTCTCCCTTAAGATGAAGGCAGATCTCCTTAAGGCTTTGCGTACCGATAATCTGTATATCCTCCACCAGAGCTCCCTCCGCCGCATTCTCCTCTGGCAGAATGCAGGTGCAAAAGCCTGCTTTTTTCGCCTCCAGTACAACCGGAAGCACCCCCTTTACCTTGCGGACTCTCCCGTCCAGGCTGAGTTCCCCGATGACCAGCGTCTTCCTCAGACAATCCGGCGGAATGACCCCTACGGAAAGAAGCACGGACAATGCAATAGGCAGGTCAAAGGCGGGACCCTTCTTTTTCACGGTTGCAGGCGACAGATTAATCACTGTCTTCTTCGGCGGAAAGGACAACTCCGAATTATGAATCGCCGTTCGTACCCGCTCCGATGCCTCTTTTACCTCTGACGAAAGATAGCCTACCATATGAAACATGGGCAGGCCGTTGCTTACATCCGCTTCTACCCTGACCAGCTCCACATGAAGCCCCAGGAGAGCCGCGGATGACACATAACTAAATGCCATTTATACACCCCTTTTCTGAATACACCAAATCTCTGATCTCATGCATGAAGCTGCGTGAATCTAAAAGAAACGGTTAGAAATAAAATAGAATCATTATCTGACAGATTGGACTTAGTATAACACTTTGCCGAATGATAGGCAACATGTATTTTTGCACAAATTTTCTTTTGGAAAAGCACAAACATCACATTTTCATCATAGATTATATCAAATATGTCAAGAGGTGCTTTTCTTGAAATCATTTCCCCAACCCCTCACAGCAGCGGAAGAACGATATTATATGCAGAAATATACGGAGGGTGATCTCGAAGCAAAACACATTCTTATCGAACGTAATCTGCGCCTCGTTGCTCATATCGTCAAAAAATACCAGACAGTCTGCGACGATACAGAGGATCTCCTCTCCATCGGAACAATTGGCCTGATTAAGGCTGTGGTCACCTTTGATCCGGACAAAAGTGTAAGGCTCGGGACCTATGCCGCAAGATGTATTGAAAATGAAGTTCTCATGCATCTGAGGGCCAGAAAAAAGACCTCACGGGAGGTATCTCTCTACGAACCCATTGGCACAGACCGCGAGGGCAATGAGATCCAGCTCTTTGATATTATTGAAACAGAGGAAGATGACGCACACAGAAAGGTAGAACTAAGCGATGACATACAGATGCTTTACAGTAAGGTGGAAGCAGAGCTGACTCCAAGGGAACGGATGGTCCTCAAGATGCGTTACGGACTATATAATGAAGAAGAATACACACAGCGAGAGATAGCAGCTCTTCTTGGTATCTCTCGCTCTTACGTTTCAAGAATTGAAAAAAGTGCCATTGAAAAGCTGCGGGAATATTTCTGAGGTCCAGGCCGTTAATTATGCAAGGCTATACTAGTTTTCTTCTCTTCTTAAGATATCATATGTTTCCGCTTTCCCGCCTTCCAGTCCGATGTAGAGCACCTGCTTTGGATGGGGGGCGCTTTCCACGGCATTTCCCTCTTCGTCCTGAATCCGGCCTACACGTACCCTGACATTCCGTCCGTCCGGCTTCATAATCTCAATCTCTTCCCCAACTGAAAACTTATTTCTCTGTTCAATGCTGCACATTCCGTCTCTTTCTCCCCCGACAATTCCCAGATACGTATATTCCTTCACATACGTATTATTGTCATAGATCTGCGCCTCTTTACCAGGCTTTCCGAAGTAAAAGCCTGTGGTAAACTGCCTGTAGGTACAATTTGAAATCTGGTCAAGATACCAGGGCATATTTTTCTGATACAGCTCTGGAGACTCCAGATAATCGTCAATGGCCCTGCGGTAAGTCCTTGCCACGGTTGCCACATAGAGAGCCGTCTTCATGCGCCCCTCTATCTTAAAGCTGTCAATCCCGGCATCTATCATCTCCGGAATGTGCTCAATCATGCACAAATCCCTGGAATTAAAAATATACGTGCCTCTCTCATTTTCATAAACCGGCATATATTCTCCTGGTCTTGTCTCCTCCACCACAGAATACTTCCAGCGGCAGGGATGAGTACATGCCCCCTGGTTGGCATCCCTTCCCGTAAAATAATTACTCAGAAGGCATCTTCCTGAATAAGAGATGCACATCGCCCCGTGAATGAAGCTCTCAATCTCCATCTCCTCCGGAATGTGCTCCCTGATCTCCCTGATCTCTTTCAGAGACAGCTCCCTGGCAGATACAACACGCTTTGCCCCCAGCTCCCACCAGAAACGGTATGTGCCGTAATTCGTATTATTTGCCTGGGTACTGATATGACGGTCAATCTCCGGACAAATACGCCCTGCAAGCTGAAAGACCGCCGGATCCGCAATAATCAGGGCATCCGGGGCCATTTCCTTAAGCTCCCTTAAATACGCTTCCACACCTGGAAGGTCAGCGTTATGCGCCAGTATATTCACCGTCACATGAACCCGGACGCCATGGGAATGGGCAAATTCAATTCCTTCCTTCATATCCTCCGGGGAAAAATTCTTCGCTTTTGCCCTGAGCCCGAACGCTCCGCCCCCGATATACACCGCGTCCGCGCCAAAGATCACTGCTGTCCTTAAAACCTCCAGGCTGCTCGCCGGAATCAACAGCTCCGGGCGCCCCTTTTCCATACTCTTCCTATACATATCGCCAGAAAATCCTTTCTCTATCATTATGGTGCTGCCAAACCTTGTCATCCTGTTTCACGATCATTCCTCTGACAGCGGACACTGAGAGCCACACCGTCCCCCAGAGGGAGAATTGATGTCTGAAGCTCCTCATGATGCTTCAGCTCATAGAGAAACTCCCGCATCCGGCTGTGAATCGTACGGTTGCGCCGCTCCACGGCAAAACGGGACTCAATCACCTCTCCGCCCTTAAGCACATTATCCGCCAGAAGCACGCCCTCCCTGTCAAGGAGCCTTAACACCTCCGGAAGATACCGGATATACTGCCCCTTAGCCGCATCCAGAAAAATCAGGTCATAGGGTCCGCCAAGAGTCTTCATCACCTCCAGCGCGTCCCCTTCGATCAGTGTAATCTGTCCTTCCCTTCCTGCACGCCTGAAATTCTCACGGGCAACGGGAATCCTCTTTTCATAATTCTCTATCGTTGTAATCTGCGCCTTCTCTGGCAGATATTCGCACATCAGAATCGCAGAAAATCCAATAGCAGTTCCAATCTCCAGAACCCGGACCGGCTTCTTAATCATCAGGAGCACCTTCAGGAAGCTCTGGGTCTCCTTGCGGATAATCGGCACATACGCATCAAGAGCCTCCCGCTCAATTTCTTCAATAATCCCCTTCTCCGGCTTTTCCAGAGACCGGATATATGACACAATTCTTTCATTCATGTCCAATCCGGGACACCCCCTTCTTCAGTTGGGGACGGGGTAATTTTAATTTTTCCCCGTCCCCAATTAAATCGGGGACGGGGTAAAATTAAAAATACCCCGTCCCCAATTTTATACGTCCATAATAATAGGCAGTATCATCGGCCTTCTCTTTGTCTTTTTCCAGATAAATTCGTTCATGGTATCTCTGATTACGAGCTTGATCTTACTCCAGTCTGCATTACGCTGGTGTCCGAGGCAGTCTTCTACTGCATCGGTCAGGACACGTCTTGCTTCTTCCATGAGTCCTTCGGATTCTCTTACGTAGACGAAGCCGCGGGATACGATATCTGGTCCGGCGAGAAGCTGGTTGCTGCCTCTTTCCAGTGTCAGCACTACAATCATGATTCCGTCTTCTGCCAGGTGCTGTCTGTCCCTAAGGACGATGTTGCCTACATCGCCTACTCCCAGTCCGTCTACGAGGATCTCTCCGGTATGCACTCGTTCTACTACCTTTGCCGACTGGCTGCTTACTTCCAGTACATCTCCGGACTGGAGCATGAAGATATTCTCTTTTGGAATTCCAAGTGCTTTTGCGATTCCGGCGTTGGCTTTTCTGTGGCGGTATTCCCCGTGGATGGGAATGGCGTACTTTGGCTTTACTAATGAATAGATCAGCTTTAGTTCTTCCTGGCAGGCATGTCCGGATACATGGGCATCGGAAAAGATGACATTCGCCCCTTTTGCAGACAACTCGTTGATGACTTTGGACACGGACTTTTCGTTGCCTGGAATCGGGTTCGAGCTGAAGATTACAGTGTCTCCTGGCATGATCGTTACTTTTTTGTGTACATCCGCCGCCATACGGGACAGTGCCGCCATGGATTCTCCCTGGCTTCCGGTTGTGATGAGTACTGTCTTTTCCGGAGGATAATGCTTCAGCTGGTCGATCTCTACCAGGGTATTCTCCGGTACATCCAGATACCCCAGCTCCTGGGCAACCTGGATGATGTTCACCATGCTGCGTCCTTCTACGACTACCTTGCGGTCATATTTACATGCGGAATTGATGATCTGCTGTACCCGGTCCACATTGGAGGCAAAGGTCGCTATGATAATCCTCGTATTGTAGTACTCCGCAAATATATGGTCAAAGGTGATACCTACCGTGCGCTCTGACTGGGTAAATCCGGCGCGCTCTGCATTCGTACTGTCAGACATAAGCGCCAGTACGCCCTTTTTCCCAATCTCTGCAAAACGCTGCAGGTCAATCGCATCCCCGAATACCGGGGTATAATCTACTTTAAAGTCTCCCGTATGCACGACAATACCTGCCGGCGAATAGATGGCAAGCGCCGCTGCATCCTGGATACTGTGATTCGTCTTGATAAATTCGATTCTGAACTGTCCAAGGTTAATGGACTGTCCATGCTTCACTACCTTTCTTCTTGTACTTCTCAAAAGATTATGCTCTCCCAGCTTCCTCTCAATGATTCCCATGGTGAGCTTTGTCGCATAGATAGGCAGATTCATCTCTCTAAGCGTATAGCACAGCGCCCCGATGTGATCCTCATGACCGTGGGTGATAACGAATCCTTTCACTTTCTGAATATTATCCTTCAGATACGTCACATCCGGTATCACAAGATCAATTCCCAGCATATCGTCCTCTGGGAATGCCAGACCGCAGTCCACAACAATAATACTGTCTTCATATTCGAAGGCAGTAATATTCATTCCGATCTTCTCAAGTCCTCCGAGCGGAATGATTCTCATACTTCCATTATTCTCTTTTTTCAAATTTACACCTCCGTGTGTTTTCCGTTCTTATTTTCCTTTTCCCGGCACTCCTGGCACTGTCCATAGAATTTTAATTCATGGTTTACCACATGGAATCCTGTCTCTTCCTCAATATGACGCTCCAGTTCCTCCAAAAGATCGTCCTTAAAGGGCAGAACCTTCCCACAGGTATTGCAGATCAGATGATGATGGTGATGCTTTCCACACATGTCCCCATCCGTATCCTGTCCGATCTCATACCGCACACATCCGTCATCCAGATTAATGCGATCCACCAACTGCATTTCTAACAACAGCTGCACTGTCCGATAAATCGTAGCCAGTCCTATCTCCGGATAATCCTCCTTCACAAGCTCATAGATATCCTCTGCGGTCATGTGTCTGTCACGGTGACCTGCCAGCACCTCCAGCACAAGCAGCCGCTGATTCGTTACCTTAAGCCCCTTTTTCTTTAATAATTCCTTAAATTCTTCCTGACTGACTGACATATTGCTTACCTTTCAATCTCCACATCCTCTAAAAGTTCTTCAAACACCTTCGCGATCGCCGCCAGTTCCTCATCATCCTCCACGACCTCATAAATGCCTTCCCCTTCTTCTTCCGAAGACATGTCCCTTAAAATCATGCACTCCGCATCGTCTTCCTTAGAATCCGTCACAAGAATATAAGATATCCCCTTGATCCTTGTCTGTTCAAGTACATAAAATTCTTCTTTTTCTTGCATTTCTTCAGACGTAAATGTTATCTTCTCCATAAACGTACCGCCCACATTCCTCTATAAATGAACCTGCAGTGAATCAAGATATGACTGTAATATAAAAACTGCCGCAAGCTTATCCATATACTTTTTGCGGTTCTCCCTTCTCACCTTATTCTCAATTAAAACTCTCTCGGCCGAAACACTTGAGAGCCGTTCGTCCCACAGCTTCACGGGGAGACCCGTCCTCCTTTTTAACATCTCTGCAAATCTGATTGCATACTCCGCCCGTTCCCCAATCTCTCCGTTCATATGCTTCGGAAGTCCGAGAATAAGCTCCTCCACACCATATTCCTGCACCAGTTCCTCAATACGGGCACATGTTCTGCGAAGCTTGTTCTCCTCCTTACGGCATATTGTCTCTACCCCCTGGGCTGTAATTCCCAGCGGATCGCTCACTGCTATTCCTACGGTCTTTGAACCATAATCCAATCCCATAATTCTCATATATTATACCCAGCCATTATGCCTGATATACGTCTTAAGCATCTCTTCCACTAATTCATCCCGCTCCATCTTCATGATCAGGCTCCTGGCCCCGTTATAACTTGTGATATACGTGGGATCACCTGACATAATATACCCTACAACCTGGTTCACCGGATTATAGCCTTTTTCACTCAGTGCCTTGTATACAATCTCAAGAATGTCTTTTGCCTGAATTTGCGGAGCGCTTTCTACTTGAAAAAACTGGGTATTGCTTAAAGTATTGCTTAACTCTTTCATGTACTCACGTCCTCCAAAAATACTTCTATAGACTATTCTACCTTATTGCTTCTAAAAATTCAATGAATTATTTGAAAAGGATTTTTAATTTCTACATTTACGAGCTGATTTTCCAGATTTTCCCCTGTTTTCTGTCCAATTTTTACATATTCCCGTGTATGCCCCACCTGATAGATGCCGTCTTCCCTCATGACGCGCTCCTCCATAAGCACCTCCTGCACAGTTCCAATCAGTTCCCTTTCATATTCCGCCTGCTTTTTTCTGCTTAATTCGATAAGCTCACTGCTCCTTGCCGACTTCACAGTCTCCGGAACCTGCCCCGGAAGAACTGCTGCCTTTGTCCCTTCCCTCACCGAGTATTTAAAGATATGGGTCTCATAAAAGTTTACTGCATCAATAAATGCTCTGGAACGTGCAAATTCCTCCTCCGTCTCCCCAGGGAATCCTACGATAACATCCGTTGTCAGCGCCGCACGTTTAAAATACTCCCGCAGAAGCATACACTTTTCCATATACTCCCCGGATGTATAGCGCCGGTTCATCCTCTGCAGAGTCTCATCGCACCCGCTCTGCAAAGACAGATGAAAATGGGGACACACTTTGGAAAGACCGGCAATCCCCTGCACAAATTCCTCCGTAATAATCCTGGGCTCCAGCGAACCGAGACGGATCCGGCTGATTCCCTCTTCCTTATGTACCCCGCGGATCAGGGAGAGCAGATCCTCCCCTGTATCCATGCCGTAAGAGCTCAGATGGATCCCGGTAAGCACGACTTCTTTATAGCCTCCGGACGCAAGCGTGCGCACCTCACTGAGAACATCCTCCTTTTTCCTGCTCCGTACTCTCCCCCTCATATAGGGGATGATACAATAGGAGCAGAACTGGTTACAGCCGTCCTGTACTTTCAGATAGGCTCTTGTATGCTCCGCCGTACGGGTAAGTCCAAGCTCCTCATATTCCTTCTGTTTCCCCATATCAAGCAGTTCAATCTTTTGCTGTTTTTCCTGTTCATATTCCTTCAGAACCCTGACCAGGTCCTTCTTCCGGTTATTTCCAAGTATAATATCAATATCCGGGTCAGCCTTGTCCCCCTTTGCCTGGACATAGCAGCCCGCCGCTACGATCACAGCGTCCGGATTCTGCTTTCTTGCCCGGTGGAGCATCTGCCTGGATTTCCTGTCTGCCATATTGGTCACTGTACACGTATTGATCACATAGACATCCGCACGCTCTCCGAAGGGGACAATCTGATACCCGTCCTGTTCTAAGAGCTCCTGCATTGCCTCCGTCTCATACGCATTCACCTTGCACCCAAGATTATGTAAAGCCGCCTTTTTCATATCCATACCCCCCTGTTATAAATTTATAAATAATATACTTAAATTCCTGTATATCTTTGGTAAATTGTTTCTTGACTTTTCCGCCCAATGCTTTTAAGATAATAACATAACATGAAATAAGGAGGATATTTCCAATGAAAACAGTATTAATCTCTTTAAATTCAATTGATAAGGTAAAGTCTTTTGTAAACTCAATTACAAAGTTTGATTATGATTTCGATCTTGTGTCCGGCAGATATGTTATAGATGCAAAATCCATCATGGGAATCTTCAGCTTAGACCTGTCCAAACCGATTGAACTCAACATCCATGCAAGCGAGGCTGACATGAACAATATTCTTGAGACACTGAAAGAGTATCTTGTTGACGGAGAATAAGGGAAAGATGAAAGTTTAACCGCGAAGGCACTGACCGGTTACCTGCAGCAAAAGGAGTTTCGCCTGCGAAGCTCCTTTTTTGCTGCCATCTGCTGCCATCCTGGCGCAGCGGCCCGGACAATCCGGATGCCCTCAGGCCAGGTCATGCGCTTTCCCGCCTACTCTCCAATCCTGATTACTTCTGCCGTCTCAACCGCTGTCTTTACCAGCTCATCAATCCTTTCTGCAAGCTTCTCTTCAGAATGCCGGATCACATCCACCTTTGGCTTTGTCACCGGATGCTTTGCCACAAAGATGGTACAACAGTCCTCGAATGGCTGGATGGATGTCTCAAAAGTCCCGATCTCCTCTGCAAGGCTTACAATATCCCGTTTGTCAAAGCCGATTAACGGCCGGTAGACCGGCATCTGGCAGACATCATCTGTAGCGGCAAGGCTCTGCATGGTCTGGCTTGCCACCTGGGCGATGCTCTCTCCCGTAATCAGTCCCAGACAGCCGTCCTTTCTTGCAAAATGCTCTGCAATCCGCATCATATAGCGGCGCATAATAATCGTCAGCTCATCATGAGGACACTGGTCATAGATGTAAAGCTGTATATCTGTAAAATTCACCACATGGAGCTTAATCTTTCCTGCATAACGGGACACAATCTGCGCCAGGTCAACCACCTTCTGCTTCGCGCGCTCGCTCGTATACGGAGGTGCATGGAAATAAACTGCCTCAATCTCCACTCCCCGCTTTGCGATCATATAACCTGCCACAGGGCTGTCAATCCCCCCTGACAGCAGGAGCATGGCTGTCCCGCTGGTTCCCACCGGCATGCCGCCGGCTCCCGGGATGACGCGGGAGTAGAGGTAAATTCCGTCGGTACGCACCTCCACATTCAGCATAACGTCCGGATGATGTACATCCACCCGGATATCCGGAAATGCATGGAGGATTGCCTCCCCCAGGTCACGGCTGATCTCCATGGAATTCATGGGGTAGGTTTTTTTTGCCCGCCTGGTCTCCACCTTAAAGGTCAGTTTTTTGTCCGGATAGGTTTCATCCATATATGTGACTGCATCCTTTTTCAGTTCCTCAAATCCCCGGTCCATAAGACGTACAACCGGGCAGATGCCCACCAGCCCGAAGACCCTCTTAAGCCTCTCTGTAACCTCCTCATAGTCATACTCGCCCTCACAGTCCACATAAACTCTTGCCTGGGACTTGTATACCCGGAAGCTGCCGTCTGCACCGGAAAGTGCATGCCTTACCCGGCGCACCAGCGCATCCTCAAACAGATACCGGTTCTTTCCCTTAATTCCTATCTCACCGTATTTTAACAAAAATGTGGAAAAACGCATTGTCTTTTTCTCCTCTTCTATTCATCCTTCACCCGTATTTTCACTTCTGAATCATTTTCCTGCGGCCCGCGCAGGAAATGCCCAGGCCTGTAAGCCGCAGCGTAATTGTTTCTATCATTAATGCCTGGTATATTTCCGGAGCACTGGTACGGTATGATATAACGTATCCAGCGTATAGTCCATCTCCTCCCTGGTTGTAAATTCCGACATGCTGAACCTGAGTGTCGCATCCAGGAACTCCTGGCGGGCGCCGATCCCCTTAAGAACACCGCTTACCTGGGGATGGTTGGATGAGCACGCCGAGCCAGAGGATACATAGATTCCCTTCTCCTCCAGTGCGTGGAGCAGAACCTCGCTCCGGATTCCGGCAAATCCCACACTGATAATGTGCGGTGCCGATGTCTCGTCATACAGACCGTGTACTGCCGTATTTTCAATCTGCGTCACCCCGCTGATAAAATGCTGCTTCAAAGTACGCATCCTGTCTACCTTCTCATCCAGATTCTCGTAGATCATCCTTGCCGCAAGAGAAAGCCCTGCAATACCCGGTACATTTTCCGTACCGGATCGTATATTTTTCTGCTGCTCTCCCCCAAATACAATGGGGTGGATCTTCACATGCTCTCCGATGTAGAGTGCACCAGTTCCTTTTGGCCCGTGAATCTTATGCCCGCTTATAGAACACAGATCCACCTTCAGCCGCTTTGGATAAATGCGGTACTTTCCAAAGCCCTGCACAGCATCCACATGGAACAGGATCCTCTGGTTATATGCCTTTACAATCCCTGCCGCCTCCTGGATTGGCTGTACAGAACCCACCTCGTTATTCACATACATGACTGACACAAGAATCGTATCCTCACACAGCGCATCTTTCAGGGCATCCAGGCGGATTCTCCCGTAGCGGTCCACCGGGAGATACGTGACCCGGAAGCCCTCTTCCTCTTCCAGGTAACGCATGGTGTTAATAATAGCAGGATGCTCGATCGCTGATGTGATCAGATGATTTCCTGCACGCTTATTCGCCCTTGCAGCACCGATCAGCGCCAGATTGTCACTCTCTGTTCCCCCAGAGGTAAAGAAGATCTCCTTTGCCTGTACCTTGAACAGCCCGGCCAGTGTATCCTTTGCCTCTTTTATATATTTCTCTCCCTCTATGCCCTTTGCATGCATGGAAGACGGATTCCCATAGTCCTCGCACAGAACTCTTTTCACCAGCTCCCCGACTTCATCGTAAGCCCGCGTAGTGGCAGAGTTATCCAGATAGACCTCTCTCATACATTCACTTCCTTTTTTTCTTTTATTCGCCTGTAACAGCCCGGACAGACTGCCCTGCCCGGGCTGTTACATCCGCTTACTATAGAATATGTCAGTTTCCCTCTAAATGGAACATGAGCACAGAAAGAATCGCAAGCCCTGCTGTCTCGGTCCGCAAAATGCGCTTTCCAAGTGTAATCTCTCTTGCCCCGGCCTCTAATGCCAGTCTCACTTCCTCCTTCTCAAAGCCGCCCTCGGGACCGATCAGGATTCCCACTGACTGTCCAGGCTCAATGGCCTCAATCACACGCTTTGTCTCTGCCATTCCCTCTGCAAGTTCATAGGGAATCAGAAGAACATCCAGCTCCTTCGCTCTCTTAAGGGCGTCACAGTACCCAAGCGGCTCCCAGACCCGGGGGATCATCCCGCGCCCCGCCTGCTTTGCCGCACTTTCTGCAATCTGCTGCCAGCGCGCCGTCTTTTTCTCTGCCTTTTTCTCATCCAGCTTCACAACACACCGCCTTGTGGCTGTCGGTATAATCTCACAGACTCCAAGCTCCACACATTTCTGCACGATCAGCTCCATCTTCTCCTGTTTCGGCAATCCCTGAAAGAGGCTGATCCTGCACGGGAGCTCTGTATCTGTCTCCTGCTCTTCCAGAATCTGAAGTATTGCTTCTCCCGCTTCGTAGCCAGTCACCTCACAGAGATAACGCCGGTTGTTGCCGTCGCTTACCATGAGCCGCTCACCGCACCGCATACGGAGTACATTTTTCATATGGTTCACATCAGAACCGCCAATCACAATCCTGTCTCCCTCCACCTGGGAAGGAGTCACAAAAAAATTCTGCATCCTCTACTTCTTTCCTGCCACGACAGAGACCCATTCGCCCTGGTGATTTACCTCAAGAATCTCAAGCCCCGCTGCCTTAACGGCATCCTTCACCGTCTCTTCCTTATCGTCAATGATGCCGCTGGTAATATACACGGCCCCCGGCTTCATATGGCGGACAATCACCGGTGTAAGGGGCACCAGAACATCAGCCAGAATATTCGCCGCAACAATATCATATTTTCCGAAGCCCACTGCCTCCTGAATTCTCTGGTCATCAATTATATTTCCTGCCATAATCTCATAACGGTCTCTCCCAATGCCGTTCACTTCCATATTCTCATGGGACGCTGTAACCGCACAGGGATCCAGATCTGTTCCCACAGAATACCGGGCGCCGAATTTTAGCGCAAGCATACCGAGGATCCCGCTCCCACAGCCTACATCAAGCACAAGAGAGCCCTCTGTCACATACTTCCTGAGGGCGCGGATACACAGCTGCGTCGTCTCATGCATCCCTGTCCCAAAAGCCGTTCCCGGGTCAATGTGAACCACCAGCTTTCCCTGGTCCTCCTCCTTAACCTTCTCCCAGGAAGGAATCACAAGAATATCATCAATCAGAAACTGGTGAAAATACTGCTTCCAGTTATTTACCCAGTCCACATCCTCTGTCTCGGATTCCTCTATGGTACAGTCTCCCACATCCACATAGGCGCCCATCGCCTCAAGCTCCTCTTTGATCCTCTTAAGAAGCTCTTCCTTCTCCTCCTTCTCTTCCAGATAGAAGGTCAGATATGCACATCCGTCATCCTCCGGAACATCCGGAAGAATATCCACGAACATCTGCTCCTTATCCTCCTGGGAAAGAGGAACCTTATCTTCAATCTGAACGCCCTCCACACCCAGATCAGCGAGCATACTGCTTACAATATCCTCAGCCATTGTCGTTGTTTTCAGGCGAAACTGCTTCCACTTCATGTCATATTCTCCTTTTATAAAAGGTTCGAAAAACTATTATAATTTTCCGAACCCCCGATTCTCTTTAATCAAGATCAACAAAGTCAACCTTGAATGCATCATCATCCTCCTGATGCCCCGGTCTTTTCCCTGACAGGTCCTCCAGAAGATCATCCAGATCGCCCCTGTCATCAATATCACCGATCACCATACTCTCCCTGATCGTCTTCGTGTCGTACCGTTCCAGCTTCTTGTCAGAAAAAATGTCGTCCTCTTCAAGATCATCTTCCTCAAAGTCCTCTTCAAAATCATCCTCATCTGGTCTGACCCTGCGGACATTCAGTCCTGTCTCCTTAAAATCATCCTCATCTTCAAAGTCATCATCATCGAAATCATCTTCGTCAAAATCATCCTCGTCATCATCCTTACGATGCCCGAATAACGGTTTCTTCTCTTTTTTACTCTCTCTTTCCATAACCTGCGGTTCATCATCCTCCGGATCAATCCCATATTCATCATACAGATCATCCAGTTCAATGTTCCGGTTCCTTAACTTCACTGCAAGCACGATAATAACGATCAGGATGATAAGCCCAAGCACTCCTGCAATGATCGCTGCAATCTGGAAATGCCGGTCCAGGAAATCCGTAATCTTTCCTGCCAGCCCGGAGCTCTTCTTCGTCTCCGTCTTAGCTGCTGCCGCGATCTCAATACGCTGGTAGGTTCCCTCCTCGGAATCATACTGATAATAACCGGTCTCACCCTTGTTATTCATGGCGTACATCACATAATATCCCTCATGTTCATTATCCTGCCACACAGGAAATTCTTTGTCATTGAGGGTCAGCCCTGCCTCCTTATAGGTATCCGGAAGCTTCACCTTGGAGGTATCACTGAGCACGATAATGGATGTGTTATCCGAGATTGCAATCTCCTCATACGGGGAAAATGTGGCATTCTCCTGGTTGTATATATAAAAATCCCCTGCATCCTTTGAATCACGCAGATAGCCAAGATAAATATTCTCTGCTTCATTTGTCACCATCTGGCGCTCTCCGCCTTCTAGCGTTATGGTAGTCTTTGCATATCCTGCCGGGATATCCGCATCCGCAAAATCATCTGTCAGCGTATAGGAGTTTTCACCAATCGTGACCTGCATATCCTCCACTTTGCCTGACTTTTTTTTCTTTTTCTTCTTACTTTCTCCCTCACCAGACTCACCGTCCTCCTTGATCTTGGAGGGGTCTCCTGCAGCGATGGATACCGAAGAATTCCCTTCATCCATAGTCATGGCACTGCCGTCTCCTGAGCTTACCGTTGCGCTGGATATGGAAACACTGGCACTTCCTTCCTTCAGCGCCTGGAACTGCATGACAAAAGCAATCTCCGAAGAGCCTCCCGCATCCTGGAAGGACAGCGTACCGTCCTCCTCCTTCGTAACTCCTTCTCCTGATTCAAAACGAAGTGAATCACTGTCATAGGTGAGTGTCATCTCAACCTTACTGATGTTGCCGGCTGTTGAACGGACAGCACATTTGATGTCTACCATCTCGCCAACTGCTGTCTCAGGATCTGAAAATGTGATATTGCCATCGGACGCATAGACTGCCACTGACCCCCATGATATACTCAAAAATAATGCTAATATGACGGCACTGATCTTTTTTCCTATCTTCATATTCCTACCTCGATTCTCTTCTTATTGTTCATTACTATTCACGGACTAGCCGTCCGCTCATAGAAACTATTATTCTGTCTGATCACCGGTATACGTCTCTGCTGCCCCCGTATCTCCTCCGTAAGGATCTGTTCCCCCGGTATCTCCTCCGTAAGGGTCTGCTCCCCCGGTATCTCCTCCGTAAGAGTCTGTTCCCCCGGTATCTCCTCCGTAGGGGTCTGCCATGCCTGTGTCTCCGGCATAAGGATCTGCTGTCCCTGCATCCCCGCCGTAAGGGTCTGCTCCCCCGGTATCTCCTCCGTAAGGATCCGTTACCCCTGTGTCTCCGCCGTACTGGTCTGCTGTCCCGGTATCTCCGGTATAAGAGCCGGTTCCCTCTGTGTCCTGGCTGCCCCCGGTGTCTCCTGTATTCTGTACAGCGTCACCCTCTGTGTAATCTGAGGACACTCCGGTCTGGAATGTAATATCCGCCGCAATCTCCTCCACTGTACTGGAAGGAGTATACTTTGTTTCCTTAGGATACAAAAATTCATGAAGCTTCACCACATTTTCCGTCAGGCCAATGGGAATCACGATGCTTCCCACTGTGCCAAACTCTCCGTCGGTCTTATCAATCGGAAAACCTGTATTCTCACCCAGCTCATACTCCATCAGACCGGATGCCAGAGCCAGGAGCTCTTTTAGCGTAAAGCTCGTGGACACCTGTGGAAATACCTTATCTACAATCTTATTAACAGTTGACAGATTTGTCTTCATCACCTTTTCGAACAGCTTCTCAAGCACCAGACGCTGACGCTCTGTCCGGGTATAGTCTCCTCCGGCTGTAGAACGTATTCTTGCATATGTCACAGCCTGCGCACCGTCCAGATGCTGCTTTCCGGCCTCCGAAAAGCCATTTGCCTGTGTACCCGCCACCTTTGCCGTCTCCTGGATATATTTATTCAGTGGTTTTAGCTCCTCTTCTTTAATGTCTATGTCGATTCCGCCCAGCAGATCAATGGTATCTACCAGGGCTTTAAAATCTACCGTTACGTAATCCTCAATATCCAGATCCAGATTCTTGTTCAGCATACTTAATGCTTCGCCGGGACCTCCTGAAAAATAAGCATAATTAGCCTTCTGATAATCGCCGTTCTTCTGTTTCAAAAGAGTATCCCGGTAGACAGATGCCATCCGGATCTCCCTTGTCTCATTATCAATGGCAGCGATAATCATGGTATCCGCATGAGTCCCCTCTTCCAGCTGCCCGTCCCTGGAATCTCCGCCGAACAGGGCAACCGTTGTATAGCCCTCCTGCCCGATTCCGTCATTGATCCCAAGATCATTTTTATTAATGGTTACTGTCTGAAACTTATCATACTTTGCCATCACGAATGCCGCACCCGCGAGCAGGGAAAAGATAATCACCTCTGTCACCAGTATGGCAATCCTCTTTTTTTTCCTGTCCCGCCTTCTCTTTCTGACAGCGGCATTCTGTGCAGCCATAAGCTGTGTTTTATTTCTTGACATAATCAGCCTTTCCTTCTTAACCGGAATTCACCAGAATCAGTTATCCCAGCTCCTCATCCACGCACCTCAGTGCTTCCGCAACTACATGATGCATGTCGTAATACCTGTATTTTCCTAATCTTCCCCCGAACGTCACATTCCTTTCCTGCTCTGCAAGAGCTGCATATCTCTCATATAAAGCGTTATTTCTCTCATTATTCACCGGATAATAGGGTTCATCCCCCCGCTTCCATGGCGAAGAATATTCCTTTGATATAACTGTCTTCGGCTGCTGTCCGAATTCAAAATGCTTGTGTTCAATAATGCGGGTATACGGAACCTCATATTCTGTATAATTCACAACCGCATTTCCCTGGTAGTTCTCTACATCAAGCACCTCTGTCTCAAAACGGACAGAGCGGTATTCAAGCTCCCCATACCGGTAGTCAAAGTACGCGTCAACCGGGCCGGTATAGATCACCTTCTTCGCAAGTCCCCGAAGTTCCTCCCTGTGCTCCAGGTAATCCGTATTCAGCCGGACACAGATTCCCTCCAGCATCTTCTCAATAATCTGTGTATAGCCTCCCACCGGTATTCCCTGATAGCTGTCATTAAAATAATTATTATCATACGTAAATCTTACCGGAAGTCTCTTGATGATCTCCGGCGGAAGCTCACTTGCTCTGCGCCCCCACTGCTTTTCCGTGTAACCCTTAACCAGCTTTTCGTAAATGTCCCTGCCTACAAGACTGACTGCCTGCTCCTCCAGGTTCTTCGGACTGCTGGTCTGGCACTCCTGCTTCTGCTCCTCAATCCGCTGCCTTGCCTGGGCAGGCGTAATCACGCCCCACATCCGGTTAAAAGTATTCATGTTGAACGGAAGGTTATACACCTCACCCTTATATACAGCTACCGGCGAATTCGTATACCGGTTAAACTGTGCAAACTGCCGGATATAATCCCACACCTTCTGATTACTCGTATGGAAAATATGGGCGCCATACCGGTGTACCTGAATACCTTCCACCTCTTCTGTATAGATATTCCCGCCAATATGCCCTCTCTTTTCTACTACCAGGCAGCTCTTCCCTCTCTTCTTCGCCTCATGGGCAAATATCGCTCCGAACAGGCCGGAGCCCACAATCAAATAATCATACATCCTCTTCACCTATTCTACCGTTACGGATTTTGCAAGATTTCTCGGCTTATCTACATCACAGCCTCTTCCAACGGAAATATAGTAACCGAACAGCTGCAGCGGGATGATGGCAAGGGAATTGGTAAAATATTTATTCGTCTCCGGAATATAGATTACATAATCCGCCGCGCGCTCCACCTCTGTATTTCCCTCATTGGTAACAGCAAGAACAAAGGCTCCCCTTGTCCTTACCTCCTCCATGTTGCTGATCATCTTCTTATAGAGTCCTCTCTGGGTCAGCACAGATGCAACCAGGGTCCCCTTTTCAACCAGGGAAATGGTTCCGTGCTTTAACTCCCCTGCCGCATATGCTTCTGAATGGATATAAGAGATCTCCTTAAGCTTCAGGGAACCTTCCAGAGAAATCGCATAGTCGATTCCCCTGCCGATAAAGAAGATATCCTTTGCTGCCAGATACCGGTTTGCAAATCGCTGGATCCTCTCTTTATTATTAAGCAGCATCTCCACCTGGGATGGCAGGGCCCTGAGTTCCTCCAGCATCTGGCTCAGGCCTTCATCCGGCAGAATGCCGCGTGTGTTCGCAAATTTCATTGCCAGCAGATACAGGGCAATCAGCTGGGCGGAATATGCCTTGGTTGTGGCCACCGCGATCTCCGGTCCTGCCCATGTATACATGACATTATCTGCTTCCCTGGCAATGGAGCTTCCTACCACATTAACAATTCCAAGTACCCTGGCGCCTCTCTTTTTGGACTCGCGCAGAGCCGCCAGCGTATCCGCCGTCTCGCCCGACTGGCTGATCACAAGAACCAGCGTCCCGTCATCCAGAATCGGGTTCCGGTAGCGGAACTCTGAGGCAAGATCCACCTCCACCGGAATTCTTGCCAGATCCTCGAATATATATTTACTTGTAACTCCTGTGTGATAGGCGGAACCACAGGCAACAATCATAATCTTCCTGATGGACTGAATATCCTCCTCCGACATGCCAAGCTCTTCGATGACAATTTTTCCATTCTTGATCCGGGGTGAGAAGGTATCCGTAATTGCTTTTGGCTGCTCATACATCTCCTTCAGCATAAAATGCTCATAGCCGCCTTTTTCAGCAGCATTGATATCCCAGTCAATCTTAACAGGGGTCTTCTCAATGGGCTCCTCATCCACTGTAAAGAACTCCATATCCTCCCTTGTCAGCCGGACGATCTCCTCATTCTCTATAAAATATACATTCCGTGTGTACTTAAGCACCGCCGGAACATCCGAGGCAATGATACTCCCGTCATCCGTATGTCCCACAATCAGCGGGCTGTCCTTGCGGACCGCATACACCTCATCCGGGTGATCCTGGAAAATAATTCCCAGTGCATAAGAGCCCTCCATACGGTGCATAATCTTTGTCACTGCCTGGAGGGGATTGCCTGTATAATAGTAATCAAGCAGATGGGCAATCACCTCTGTATCTGTCTCTGAGATGAATTCATACCCCTTCCTCTCCAGCTTCTTCTTAAGCTTCAGATAATTTTCTATAATCCCGTTATGCACAACAACAATGCTGTTGTCCTTATTAAAGTGGGGATGGGCATTCTTATCTGACGGCGAGCCGTGGGTCGCCCACCTGGTGTGCCCGATCCCCACCGTACCCGGCAGGATCTCCCCGCCGTGGGACAGCTCGCCCAGAACCTTAAGGCGTCCCCGTGCCTTTATCATATCTATCTTTTCACCGTTATAAACCGCTATTCCCGCAGAATCATATCCTCTGTACTCCAGCTTGGACAACCCGTCCAGAAGAATCGGGGCTGCCTGCCGGTTACCGATATAACCTACAATTCCACACATAATGCTACCTCCATCGTCAAAAGCCTCATGAATTGATCCGTCCCCAGCTTCGGTCGGCGCTAAGCGAATATTTTGCGGACGTTCAGCACCCTCCGCTCATTGTAACAAATTCTTAATATTTTGTAAACCTTTAGAGACAAAAAAAGATTCTACCCACAGTTCAATTAGATCTGCCCCGGGCTGCAGCTGCAGCCCGGGGCAGAAAAAATATCTCTCTATTCAGCTTCCGGGGTGACTGGAGGTTCTGTACCGCCAGTGTTACCGCCAGTATCTCCCCCGCCTCCGGTATCACCGCCGCCAGTGTCTCCTCCGGTGTCTCCGCCGGTATCACCGCCGCCAGTGTCTCCTCCGCCAGTATCTCCTCCGGTGTCTCCGCCCAGATCATTTCCCCCGGTATCACCGCCAGTGTCTCCTCCTCCGGTATCACCGCCAGTGTCTCCATCGTCGGGAACGTAATCGTCTCCTCCGCCTCCGGTATTACTGCCGTCCCCATAATTGCCGCCTTCTCCTGTGTCCGGGAGTCCTGTGCCATAGTCATTGTACTCCTGTGCCTGATCCTCTGGTGCAACAGTATAGGTCTGGGATGTCAGGGTAGAATCATCCACAGCCTCGCGGTCTCCAATGCGTGCAACGATTGATCCGCTGATATTCGCCACCTCGGTGGAGGGGCTGTAGTCTGTTGTCTCATATAAAAATTCATGGAGCTTTTTCACATTCGTATCCAGTGTGACCGGAATCACGATACTGCCAAGTCCAGCTATGGTATCCGTCGTCTTATCAAAGGGGAATCCTGCAGTCTTTCCAATCTTATACTTCATAATATCTGCCGCATAGGCAAGTATCTCTGTTGAAGAAAAACTGGTCTTGATCGTCGGGAAGAGCTCATCCACCATCTTATTGAGCGTTGCAAGATCTGACTTCTGGGCTTTTTCCGCAATCTTCTCAATTACCAGCCTCTGCCGCTCTGTTCTTGTAAAGTCTCCGCCTGCTGTTGACCTGATACGTGCATATGTGGTTGCCTGAACGCCGTCCAGCTTCTGGTTTCCCGCCTTTGTCACCTCATGAGCCTTCTTACCTGCAACACGGGCTGTCTCACGCACATACTTATTCAGATACTGTATCTCTTCCTCCTTAACATTTATCTTGATTCCGCCAAGAAGGTCAATCGCATTGGCGATCGCAGCAAAGTCTACGGTAGCATAGTCCTTGATATCAAGATCCAGATTCTTATTCAGCATGTTGATCGCCTTCTTCGGACCGCCGAAGCTGTAGGCTGCATTGCACTTCTGCAGCTCCCCGTCTCCGATATCAAGCACGGTATCACGGTAGACGGATACCATCCGGACTTCCTTGGTCCTGTTATTGAGACTTGCCACAATGATGCAGTCGCTGCGTGTGCCGATCTCCAGCTCACCCTCACGGGAGTCTATTCCGAACAGCGCCACATTCGTGTACCCTTCTCCTGTCTCTTCTGCCTCCTGATTGACAACAATATCCTCTACCGGAATATCCTCATCATTATCAATCTTCTGAAGTTTCGCCGCTACATATAATGCACCTGTTGCAACAAGGCAGAGAAGAACGCCGCATAAGCAAACCGCCGCCTTTTTTCCGGCACTCAGGCGTGTAAACCAGTTTCCCTTTTTTCTTCTGCCTCTGTGTCTGCGCCTTTTTTGTCTGGCCATCTTTTATCGTACCCCATTTCAATTTATCAAAATTAAGAATTCCTTCCTATAATACACTATTCTTTCAAATAGGACAAGTACTATCTTTCAAATGTTTTTATATCTATTGCAAAAAAAATAATTCTAATATGACATTTTGTGTTATACTTCTATTAGAGCGTGTTTGAAAAATGCTCTGGGACATACACATTTCCCATTATCAGAGAAAGGACAACATCATTATGGCCAGCCCAAAGCATAAACGAAAAAAATCAAAACGAAAGAATCAGGGCCGCAGAAGGATGCGCATCATCTGTTTCTGTATGACACTCATACTGATTCTGCTAATTGCTGCAGCAGCCGGTATTGCATATTGGAAGATGCCCATAAAGACAAGGCCTCTGAAGAGGAACCTTACATCTGCCAGTACCAGTTCTGGAAGCACGGAAAACAGCCAGCCGGATGCCGCACAGGTTTCGGAGACGGAGGAAGGCGGCACGGACCGCACGGATGAACCAGAGGATATCCGTGCCGTAAAAAACACCGCGACCCAGGAGCAGCACAAAACCAACGGCCTGTCAATCTGTATGTACCATTATGTATATGATCAGAATGATCCTCCAGAAGAGATCAATAACAACTTCATTGAGGTCCATGCACTGGAGGAGGAATTAAAATACCTTATTGAAAATAAATATTTCTTCCCCACATGGGAAGAGGTGCGCAAATATATTGACGGAGAGCTTCTTCTGCCGGAAAAAAGTGTCGTGCTGACATTTGACGATGGCGCAAAGAGCTTCCTGAATCTGGGCGCTCCCCTGTTTAACAAGTATAAAATTCCTGTGACATCTTTTCTCATTACAAACCAGGACGGCCCGGCAAAGGTAAAAAAATATGCCAGTGACTATGTCACCTTCCAGTCCCATTCTGATAATATGCACCGGGGCGGCGGCAACATCGGACACGGCGGAATCTTCCCTGTCCTAAGCTATGATGAGGCTGTAGCAGATCTGAATAAATCCACCGAAATCTGCGGAAATGGAGATGCCTTTGCCTATCCTTACGGAGATTACACCGATGACTGTGTAAAAGCAGTGGAGGGCGCCGGGTTTCTGTGTGCAGTTACAACGGAATATGAACGCGTCTATCCCGGAGACAATCCGCTTCTCCTCCCCCGCATCCGCATGCTGGAGGGACAGTCCCTGGACAGCTTTATAGGATTGGTAGAATAGTTCTGCCAATCCTATTATATCGTCCTGTCAAAGCAATTATTCCTATTCCTGACCCGTAAATAGTAACAATATTCCTGTATTATTAAGTCAAAGTTCTTGCACTTTTTGCAGCGGACCATTTGCTGTATACTTTCTTTCCCTTTACCTTCTGGTATGCCCGGATCCTATATTTATAGGCTGTACCTGCCTTTAGTCCTCCATTCGTATAAGATGTCCGGGATTTGCCCACAGTCTTAACAGTCCTGTAAGTCTTTCTGGCAGAATCATACCGCTGAATCTGATAGCCGGATGCCTCCGGCACCTGATACCATGAAAGCGCGTTTTTAGAAGGAGTCAGATTTGACACCTTAAGCACCGGCTTCAGGGAGGCCATATCCAGCTTAACATATTTCTTCTGGATATATCCATTCCTTGTCTTCCCATTTACTTTCAGGGAAACCCGGTACCATTTCCCGCTGCTGCCATTGATCTTAAATCTTTTATTTTTTCCTGCTGTCTTCAGAACCTTATAACTGGTTCCCGCCCCTGAACGGATATTCACACCGGATGCTGTTACGGTACCCTTCACCGTTCCCAGTGTCTTCACAGCAGTCACCTTTGACCAGGTGCTGTAGATCTTCGTGCCATCCACATTTTTGTATGCCCGGATACGGTACTTATAATTTTTTCCTGCATTCAGGCCCTTATCCTGGCAGGATACCTTCGATCTTCCTGATAATGTTTTGATGGTCTGATAGGCCTTTTTCGAAGAATTATATCTCTGAAGCTGGTAGCCTGATGCGGACGGTGCCTTTTCCCAGGATAAGTATACTATATCAAACGCCGATGCTTCTCCGGTTAATGAAGTTCCGTTTATCTTTGTAGTGGCCTTCGCTGTTTTCGTATAGAACCCATTCTGCCTTCCTGCCTCGGTATCTGTATAAGACCTTACTCTGTAAGTATAGGTGGTAGCCTCTTTCAGATTCTTATCTGAATAGGATACAGTCTCTCCTCCTGCTGCGGAACCCACAAGCTGGTAATCCCCGTCCCCGCTCTTTCTGTAGATATTATATCCGGATGCCGCCTGAACCGGCTTCCATTCCATCCTGATGCTCCCGGCACTGACAGCAGTAATGGTAAGAGGTCCCTTCTGCACATACCGGAAATCCAGATCCACTTCACCGCTAATACCAGGAACCCTTCCTGTAGCAGAATACTGCCAGTACTCATAGCTTCCTGAATACGAAACGGCATTCGCCCACTGTGCAAGCCAGACTGGTGCAGTAAGATCCGCCGGGTTCAGCTGATTGCCAAGCAGACTCAGATTGGAATAAACCATGGAAGACAGCCCTGACGCCTCCACAGTCTCACAGAACTTGTTGCAGATCTTGGTTGCCTTTGATTTCGTAAGCTGGGCATCATATAGTCTTCCGCCCTCTCCGTCAGATCCGCTGACATACTCAAAGTCAAAAACAACCGGGAGAGCAATTCTGCCTTTATAGGGCTGAATCGCATTCAAGATATACTGGGCCTCCTTCTGGGCTTCCTTCTCCGTAATCGCCTGGGAAAAGTGGTATACTCCAATCGACATCCCCGCCCTCAGTGCACCTTCTATATTCTGTATCGCCCTGCTATCCATAAACTGGCCGCCGGATTCCCTCGACCAGGTTCCCGAGACACGGATAATGGCAAATTCATAGCCTGCTTCCTTTACCTTTGCCCAGTCAATGTCCCCGTTCCATTCCGATACGTCAATTCCTTCCTGAATGATATAGCCATTAAACCTGCTGTCATGCTGGATCTTCTCATTCACCACTCTGCCGGAAGGACCGTAAAATCCTGGCGAGGCATATCCCGAATAACGCCCCCAGCCGGGATCGTCTGTCAGGGGCATATCCTCTAATCCGGCATCCTCTGGTTCTATATTCCGAAGCATTTTCTCAGATTCCGCCTCTGTCCTGGCTTCCCCGTTCTGCTCTGAGCTCTCCGGTTCTGCTTCTTTCTGTTCTGAACTTGCTTCTATCTGTTCTGAACTCTCTGGTTCTGCTTCTTCCCGCCCTGCCTCTTGCAGGACTGTCTCTTTATTCCCTGCTTCTTTTGTCCCTCCTGAGAGTGTTTCCTGCTGCCCTGTCTTTTCCGGCTCTGCTTCTGTCTGCACGCTCTCTTCCTGTGCTGCTTCTATATCCTTTGCAGCAAATACCTCCGCCGGTATTACGGTAAAGCTCATGCAAAATACTAATAACCCTGCCAGTTCTTTCTTCCATCTTCTCATGATTTACCACCTCGAATCACTCTGTTCTTCACCTTTTGCATAAGGGTAGGCGGGATCTTCTCCCACACAGCCTCTAATACAACTGTAGCCACATAATTCGCGGGAATATAGGGCAGCATCTCTCCATCCTTCAGAAGACATCTTTCCCCATCCCTGTCTCTATTATATTCAGACTGAAGGCTCAGCATTCCGTCATCCAGATACCAGTACCACCGGTCATCCTCCCGGATTCTCATGCGCCAGCCCAGGAATTCATATCCAGGATACTGGAATTTATTTTCCAGAATCCTCGTATTCCCATCATTCGCTGTCTGCCGCTTTATCCGGTATTCTACCGAACCTGTACTTAATCTGCTTATTTCTCCCTCTTCCTCTCCATACTGGCAGATCAGCTCTGGAGATTTCGTGCCGCTGTGATAGACAACGGTATACTCCGACATTCCCTCCCTCCAGAGAGCTTCTGCAACCACCACAGAGATCCTTGTCACCGGAAGATATGGAATCCGGCCGCAATCCGGAAACTTCTTAATTGCCGGATGGATGCTCTTCTTATACTCAGACTGGAGCATAATGGAGCCGTCCTCCAGGTACCAGAACCATCTTCTGTCGATCCGGAAGCGGATCCGCCAGCCATCCGGAAGGTACCCCTTTCTGGCAAACTGATTTTTCCGGAAACGGGACAATCCGTCGTTCTGCATGATCTCCTTTGGCCAGAACTCCCATGATCCGGTTTCAAATCTCTTCATCTCGCCTGTCGATTCATCATAGGTTCCCTTATAGAGATTCTCATGAACACAGCTGTTGCTGAATACCCTGTACCGGAGTCTGCGCTTCCACCATTCGTAATTACGCTTCGGAGGCTCACTTTTCTCCATCCGCCGGATCGCAGAAAGGATAAAATCCGAAGATTCGGCTCTTTTCGCCTCCAGAAGCGCCCGGACCTTATCATAATCAATATCCGGAAGGGGTACTGTGAGAATATCTC
The DNA here is from genome assembly GCA_947566645.1 of uncultured Lachnospiraceae bacterium. GTDB lineage: Bacteria > Bacillota > Clostridia > Lachnospirales > Lachnospiraceae > CAPEBR01. The sequence continues at coordinate 20,288 of CANOKL010000021.1, read as the reverse complement.
TCTTCCTGCTAATTCTTCTGTCTGAGAGTCCGAACATCTCAAGAACATGGGTTACCTTGTCACCATGGCGGTATCCGGCATAAAACTGCTTCTCAAATAAAATACTAAAGCAGCAGGCATGAAAGGAGTTCGTGAACACACAATCTGCATATTTAATATATCCCAGCCACTCCTCGATCCCCATATCGTACTGATAGAGCTTCTCTATTCCTTCATATCCTGTAAGACGTCCCTCCTTAAGGGGCCTGTCTGTGATCTCCACAATCTTAAGCCCATATGCCCTGGCATATTCGACCGCCTTTTCAATGGTATCCCCTGCCTTCTCCATGACATAATATAAAAACAGATAATGCTCTGTCTCTGGTTTTTTGATAATCGGATCATAAAACTCCTTTTTATGGAGCAGGACCGGATCTATGACCGCAGTCACCTCATTTTCAATATTCTGCTCCAGGTATTCCTTCAGGCTCTCCTCTCGCACAGAAATGGCATTAATATCCTCCACAAAATGAAGAAAGGTTTTTTCGTCCTCCTCTGTCTCGCTGTAATATACCCCCCTGCTTGCCGCATATGAAATCTTCCACTTATCCTCCATGGCTCCGGATGCAAGGAAAAATCCCCTGTCATATCCAATATTCGGCTCCTGTTTCCAGATCACATCAGTACAGCAGATATAGCAGTCAAATCCCGGATCACGAATCTCCAGGAGATCACTGTCATAGCATTCCTCTGTCTTAATATAGTGAGAATCAATAAAGTTCTGGAACTTATCATAACGGGTTTCCCGTTCCCGATACAATTCCTTCCACGCTTCACGCAGCTCTGAGATTCTCTCCCACTCCTCTGAACCTTCTTTTTCTCTTCCCTTTGCTTCAAAATTATGACACATCCTTACATAGTAATCATAAGGATGCCTGAGATCATAATTGTTAAAATATATTGGTTTATAGCTGATAACCGTACTTTCAATTCCATGCTTCAGCAGAAACTGCTGAAATGCGTAATTATGCAGCGGACACGCAAAGTTCAGGCCTTTCGAGTACATATTGATTGATATAATGCCAATCTTCATCCTTCGCTCCTCCCGGATAACAATTCTTTTATACAGGCTGCAAACTCACAGGGCAGATCCTTTGCCACATTATGGAATCCCGGCAAGGTAACAACCGGCCAGCCAAGCTTCTTCGCCCCTGTCTCAGAGGATGTGGCAAATATACTATTTCTGCCTCCCTCTGTCACAGCAGTCAGTACCGGCATGGGAAGTCTCTTCAGGCTCTCTGCCGGCGGAAGATATCTCTGGACCTCATTTAACTCATTGTACATAAAGGCCGAAAGGTTCTGGTAAGACCTCTTAATCTCCTTTAAGGAAGCTGCCTTCTTCCCCTTACCGCCCCCTGTAATGCGGGAAAATGCAGGCAGCGCACTCTTAATCCTGCCTTCCTTCACGTACTGGTTCAGCTCCTGATTCCAGGAAAGCAGCTTCTCCCTCTCCGTTTCCTCATATCCAAGAGAAGGCTCGATCAGAATCATCCCCCGGATCAGCTCCGGATAAAAAAGCGCTGCTTCTATTGCTATCAGCCCGCCTGCACTATTCCCGACCACCCAGGCCGGCTCACTGCAGTAAGCTTCAAGAATCTCTGCCAGATCCTCTGCCTGGGCATGTACCGAGTAGTCCGAATACCTTTCCTGGGTATTTTCACCGTATCCCCTGCGGTCATATGTAATCACCTGGTAATCCTCTGCAAGAATCTCTGCGGACTCCTCAAAAAAGGAACTGTCACTGATAATCCCATGTACCATCACAAGGGGCATGCCTGCCCCTTTTCTATGCACATAAGAATCCCGTTTTTTTTCTTCCATCTGCACACCCCCTGCACAACCGTTCAGACAGGCAGCTGTACCTGCTACTGTACTGAGCGGCATAGTTTCTGACACGTTACTATTCACGGACTAACCGTCCGCTCATAGTAACGCATCCAGCCCATTTAAAAGTCGCTTTCAGCGAGGGGCTGGATGCCGGAAACCACCACTTTATCGGCTCGGATGCCGTGCAGCGGTGTGCACGGCCCCGTGAATAGTAACTCTGTCACTCCATATACATCCCTGCTACTTTGGAATCTTTGACTCCACTAATTTTTTATACCGGATCAGATCTTCATTCCACCTTTTATTCGTCGGACGCTGGTCCTCCAGGTCATAATGCTCCTGAATATATTCTGCAAGATATGCACTGAGCTTCTCAGCCCCACGCTGGTTCAGATGGTTATTCTTATCCCTGAAATCCGCCTTTACATCCAGTCCGATCTCATCTACCTCGTAAAAAAGCTCCAGCCATGGAACATCCAGCATCTCTGCAATCTCCTTTGCCCCCTCTGACTGGGATTCATACCAGGTAGGGGTAGGGATCTTATAGAAAATCAGCTGGATTCCCTTCTCATCACAAAGTCTTTTCATCCTTTTGATATAATCCAGATTCCGGTCAGTCAGAACATAGTCCACATCCTCATAAAAATGAAATTCTGTCTCTTTGCTCTGGTAAGTAATATAGTGCCCTCTGATATAGGTATCATCCAGATCATTCAGGACATATTTGAAGTCATTTTTCCCAAGATCAGACCAGCGGGAATGATACCGGAAAAACGGAAAGAGCACATCCAGAGGCTTCATCTCCTCACTCTCTGTGTTAAACGCATATTCCAGTTTTGAGCGGGTCATAGAAAGCTGGTCAAGAACCTTGTGGCACTTTGCCTCCTCCTGCTGAAAGTCAAACTGTATGGATGACATATCCAGAAAAACTATGGACGGCGTCTGGGTTTTTAATGCATCCTCCAGATTCATATAAGTCAGATCCATCCGGAGTCCGGGGCCCCCGAACACATAACCGGTAATCCCTGTCCTGTCATAGATATACATAGGATCCACCGCAAAATAAGAATGGCTTGTTCCCAGGAAAAGTACATCCAGAGAGTTCTCTTCCAGGCTCCTGTATTCAATCCAGGCACTCGTACTTGCAGAGTTCTCACTATCACTTGCAATCCATTTTGCCTGAAGAAGCTTCTGAAAAAAGAAAAACAAAACCACAAAGATCAGTACAAAGCAGATCCCCTTCAGAACCTTTTTCTTATTCATCACCTGCATATCCTACCTCCTAATACTGCGCATAGATAAATGCCGCCGCATCGTATCCAAGACCATAGATGCCGAAAATAAGAATACTGAAAATCGCCGCAAAGATAACTGCCCAGCGAAAAACGATATTCTGCTCTTCCAGAAGCTCCCGGACAGAAGCGCGCTCCTGCAGCATGCTGACTCCCCATAAGAGCAAAACAGAGCCTGCAATCAGCACCAGCTGGGGCCAGTCAAGCCCATAGGTAAAGAGCGTCCCGTCTGTCAGACACCATGCCTGGAGATGAAGAAGGATATTCTTGATTACCATAAGCGTCCTTCTTAAGCCCCCGGGGCTGGTCAGAAGCCTGCCGCCCATAAAACAGCAGAAAGTACGGAGCATCCGGAAGAGCTGCCAGGAAAAGGTATCTGTCCGTATTCTCAGAAACTTTGTCACCTTCTCAAACTCAGGCTGGAAGGCAACAGAAATCGTGATCAGGGTACTATAATAGATTCCCCATGCCAGATAGGTCTTACCGGTTCCATGCCACAGGCCAGTCAGTACCCATGTCACAAATACCGGAATGACAACCGTAACAAACCGGCCTCCCCGTTCTGAAAGGGTCTTTTTCGTCCTCTTATTGATCTGTTTCATAAAGTGCGAGATGGTGCACGGATAGTACACATAATCCTTAAACCACCCGCCCAGTGTCATATGCCATCTGCGCCAGTACTCGGGCACAGTCTTTGCAAAAAACGGGTGATTGAAGTTCTGCTCCAGCTCCACACCAAAAATCTGGGATACTCCCCGCACAATATCCGTATATCCCGAAAAGTCTGTATAAATCTGAAAGGCATCAAAAAGCATTGCCACAAGGTAAATACTTCCGGCATGCTCCTCCCCGTTATATACCGCGGACACAAAAATATTCAGCCTGTCTGCTATGACCAGCTTCTTAAAGAACCCCCACAGCATCAGCTCCATACCAAATACAATCCGCCTCGAATCGAACCGCAGCTCCTTTTTTAACTCCTGTCCCAGGAGGTTATACCTGGAGATCGGCCCCTGTACAATATGGGGAAAATAAATGGCATACAGGAAAAACCGCAGAAACTCCGGCTCATAGGTATACCTTTTCCAGTAAACGTCCAGAATATATCCAACCGTCGAAAACGTATAATAAGAGATTCCAAGGGGCACAAGAATCCACGCTGCACTAAACGGGGCACTCCCATTTGCCGCCTCCGCAATCAGATTCAGATAACGCACGGCGTATCTGGTAAACTTTGTCACGCAAAGAATGCCGACACAACAGACTAATGCCAGCATCAAAACACGTTTCGCTCTTTTTTTATACTGTTCCTTGACTGCCTTTTTTTCGGCCCGTCCCAGATCACTGCCCTTAAGCTTCTCATCCTGCTCCTCATAAAGTCTTCCGATGATCCGTGCGCATATCCAGATCACACCGGATGTGAGTATAATAAACGGAAGGAAGCTCACGGCTCCTGCCATCACATAAAAATATATGCTGCTGACAAGAAGTGCCACCCAGCGGTACTTCACCGGGCAGCAGTAAAACACACAAAAAGTAATACATAAAAAAATCAAAAAATGGACAGATGTTATCGCCATATCCTACCTCCACCTTAGCTGATCCGTACAAAGACTTCGCTGCTGTCTTACTCTTCTGCAAGCTCCTCTATCATCTCCCAGATTGCAGCGGCAGAGTCAAAATTCTCATTTTCCATATATTCCATACCAATCTCCACATCAAACTCGTCTTCCAGCATAGAAATCAGAGAAGCAATATCAATGGAGTCAATAATCTTATTCGTTACAATTCCTTCTGCTGTGTGAAAATCCACGCCTGACTTCAGACTACTTAAAATCTCTACTACTTTTTCCATACTATTCTCCCTCCAACATGGTATATATTGTCTTTCCGGCATCATTCTTCGGAATTTCAGGTACATAATACACTTCGAATGCAGATTCACTCAGATGTGTCGTATTCGACAGGTACTGCCTCACCTTCTCTATGCATTCCCTGTCTGTAATGTAAGTCTTCATCTTGTCATCTACTCCGGTCGAAGCGCAGTCGATTCCCTCGAACTTCGTCTTAACCAGCCGGTCGATCTCATCCAGATTCACTCTGTTTCCAAAAATCTTAAGGAAACGTTTCTTCCTTCCTACAATATAATAGAAACCGTCCTTGTCAACCTTCGCCATATCACCGGTCACAAGACGTCCGTGCCTCTCATCTCCCTTTGCCAGATCCTCTCTGCACTGTGCATATCCAAGAGTCACGTTATCACCCTCATAGACCAGCTCCCCGGTTTCCTCCGGCCGGCTGAATTCATTCCCTTCCACATCAATCAGTGAAAATCTTCCGCCAGGGATGGCAATACCCATACTTCCGTATTTTTCCAGACTCCTCTCTGCCGGCAGGTAAGACATACGGGCCGTTGCCTCTGTCTGGCCATACATTACGATAAACTTCTTATTCTGCTTAAGCGCCCATTCGGCAAATTCCCTGTGAAGCTCTGGCGACAGCTTTCCTCCTGCCTGGGTCATATACCTCAGATCCGGAAGCTCCATCTTAAAGAAACGAACCTTCTTCAGCATCTCATATGTAAAAGGAACTCCCGCAATGGAGGTTGCCCTCTGTTCCTTCATGAAACTCCAGAATGCCTTCATCATCATGGTCGCATCCGTCAGAAGTACGGTCGCCCCCACCTGCATGTGACTGTTAATCACTGACAGTCCATAGGTATAATTCATGGGAAGCGTGCTCACCGGACGCTCCGTCTCATCCAGCTCAAGGTAACAGGCAATGGACTCTGCATTAGACTGAATATTCTGATAACTCTGCCTTACCAGCTTCGGACTCCCGGTAGAACCCGATGTGGTGAGAAGCAGTCCCAGCTCCTCATATAACACAATCTCCTGCGGATACTTCGTCCTCATCAGCACATACTGGTAATCCTCATTCAGAATCCGGAAGTCTGAAAAGCTCTCCTTCATATCAGACGGAACATACAGATAAGCCGGCTGATAGAGCTCCAGCAGATGCCCCAGAAGCTGGCTGTCTATCTTACGGTCCAGCAGAAGAGGCACAACATTATGCTCCAGACAGGACACATAGCCTGCCGCTGAACCTACACTGTTCTCACACAGGCAGAATGCCAAAGTCCTCCTCTTCATCCCCTGTCCAATCTTCCCGGACAGCTTCCCCAGCTCTTCATAGGTGACTGTCTGTCCCCTGTCATCCAGAAATGCAGTCCTTTCTCCAAACTTTCGGTAATCGTTATAATAATTCACAGTTCTTCTCTCCTTCTTCATGTGTACTTCTATAGATTTTTAATATTAGTCCAGATCATGATATAAGCGTCAATTACTTTTCGGTGTTCCCGGATACATTACATATTTAAAAAACGGTTCAAACACTCCGGCCGAAAGCGCCACTGTCAGCAACAGAGCCATTACTGGCACCAGGTATCCATAATACCCTGGAAGCACAGCCCTAAGCCATTCCTTCAGGTGTAATCCCTCTACCAGGACTCTAAGCACAGAAAAATGAAGGGCAAATACCTGAAGGGTCCTTCCTCCCCATTTCGAAAGGACACACTGAACCGACGGCGTCACTGCAATCACACAGATAATCAGAAACATAGCGATCACATAATAAACTCCTCTGTATAACCCGCCGGCCCCTCCTATATTCAGAGCCTCATAGGATGCTTTTCCTTTTAAAAACCCAAGTCTTGCATAGAGCTGGCGCTCGAACACAAAACTCAGAATCAGTGCACCTGCCAGCGCGGCAGCCGAACAGATTCTGACCGCTTTCCTTCTGGTAAACCTCTCGACTACTTCTAACGGAACACCGTACCCCGCCAGAAAGAAAGGATAAAAGGTAAACAGCCTCATGCATGTCAGAACGTCTCCAAGACTGGAATCATACCCTGCCATAATTCCCAGAACAACAGACAGTGCCAATATATATGGAAAGCGGAACCTGGATAAAGCAATGGTAAGCAGATAACATAAAAACAGAGTCAGTGCAAACCACGGAACCCCGCTCTCAGACAGAAGCCTGAATCCGCCCGCCTTCCCATGAATGAGAAAATGAACGATAAAACGCAGCACCTTCATAAAAAGATACAGAAAAAAATACGGAAAAATCTTATCGTATCTCCGTCCATCCACTGTCCGTTTCGAAAACAGACCAGAAATAAATAAAAATGCCGGCATATGAAATGTATAGATAAAAAACTGCAGTCCCCGGAGGAATCCGGAATCGCACTTCATTATCTGAATAAAGTGTCCCATAACGACACAATAGATCAGTCCGAACTTCAAGTTATCCCATTTCGCAATTCTCATAATGCAGATTCCTCTATCAAACACATTTTGTCGAAAAATGACATCTCTATTATACTACCTGTATATGAAATCTTCAATCATAAATTAAAAAGATTCTTAAGGGGACCTTAAGAATCTTTTATAAGCTATTTCTTTAACAAAATATTGTCAATTACTTTATCACACGCATACCCCTCTGTCTCATCAAAATTCTCAGAGACAAACTTATAGAGTTTTTCCATCTCAAAGTCTTTCTTTTTAATCGTATCAACCACCTCATCCAGTGTGGTGCAGACCTTTCCCGGTGCATATTTGTCCAGTGTCCTGTGGACGCTTCTGATAAGCTCATACTCTGCTTTATCATATGCAAAAGAAATAATTGGCTTCTTCTGCAGCGAAAATTCATAGATATTGGATGAATAGTCCGTAATCAGTATTTCTGTCACATAGAACAGCTGATTGATATCCGGATAATCGGAAAATTCGATAATGCGATCCTTGTACTCCTCTTCAATCAGCAGTCTCTTGCGTATAAAGGGATGCATCTTAATCAGGAACACATACTCATCGCCGCACATGTCATAAATCTTATCCTGCTCCAGGACACTGTAAGGATAATGCGCACTTCTCTGGCCATTTCCCCTGAAGGTTGGCGCAAAGAGAATAATCTTCTTATTCTGGAACTGCGGGTATTCCTTGTAAAAGTTCTCCCGGAAGGAGGTGATCTTCTCTTCGTCCATATAGCCGTCGATACGCATCAGACCGTAAGGGAGACATTTTTCCCTGTTAATTCCAAATACCTCTGCATAGACATCCCGAAGCGCCTCGCCTCCTACAATCGCGTAATCATACTGCCTGTGTGCCGCTGCATACGGATAGGGGGAGCCGCTCTCCCCGAACCTTGCATATCCAACTGACTTAAAGCCCACGCCCGCATGCCATACCTGAATCAGCTTTGTCCTTGGATCCTTTTTAATATATTTAAAAAAAGGAACATAATCATCTACAAAGATATAGTCCTGCCTTGCAGTCAGAACTGCCAGCCTGAGCCACAGGAAAAAGATCTTCGCCCTGCGTGATTCCAGCGTCTTATGAAAAGAATAGGTAATCTGAAACTCCTTATCCAGTCCTCTTTCCTTCAGCCGGTCATCCAGCGCCTTCAGGTTCCCTCCCATATCCCGGGTTTCGGACAGCATCAGAATCCTCTTCCCATTCTTCCTTGTAATATGGGTAAACAGCTGGTAGACATGGTTGTGGAACCGCTCCAAATGATAAATCAGCCACTTTTTAAACCGCTTGGAATAATATTCCGATTCCGCCCTGAATACTCTCTCCTCCGGGTCAACATGCCGCACCATAAAAGTCGTCTTAATGGTACAGATAATCTCGTCTCTCGTCTTAAACGGGGTGAAACTGAAAATGTACGCATAATTATTTCCCGAGTATCTGTAGATCTTATCCAGATCCTTCAGCTTATAGCAAGTGTCCAGATCCACGCGGATATCTTTCCATTCATAGGGAATCCAGGGCTTCGGCGGCTTCGGCAGATCTGGATTGCTTTCTTTTTCTTTCATATACTCTTCAAGCTCTTTTTCATACTCCGCAAGCTCTTTTTCAAAGATCTCCGTCTCCTGTGCGAAATTATCATTATGATATTTTATATACCAGTCTGCATTAAAGAGCATCTCCTGGTCTGATATATTCGTAATATTAAGAACAAACTCATCCGTCTCTGTGTTCAGGGCAATCCTGTATAATCCCTTTTCCTTTCTTGTGGCAATGGCATACTCTTTATGATAGATGTCCCTGCCTGCAAGCTTAATATGGAGATAGATTCTGTCCCAGTATATATCAACAATCTGGATGTCCTCCTTCTCCTGATCCTGAACGTAGCTTCCCATATCTTTCCTCCCACCGTATATCGTGCACTGCTTTTCAAGTGCCTTCGTAACTGCCCGGTACCTTCACTGCTGAATAGTTATACTCACGACCGATAGAATCTGCCGTGTGTATCGCGTCAGCCGCAGCCGCGCCGCATCTGTTATTTCTTCAGACCACTCGAAACCTCACCCCTGGAGAATCCGAAGATCTGCTCTGTCTCCCTGTACTTGATCATAGCACGGAATGTATAGAGATCCTCTGGCGTTGTAACCTTGATATTGCCCCGCGGCCCTTCTACGAGATGCACATTCTTCCCCAACATCTTCATCATCGTACATGTATCTACAACACCCTCATAGCCCGGATTCTTCCGGCGCATCTGTTCATGAGCCTCAAGTACCTCTCCCAGGTAAAAACTCTGCGGCGCCTGGGCTGTATAGAATAATGACCTTGAAGGAACCTCGTCCACTGCAATGCCGTCCCGGCTCACCACCGGCGTCTCATAGAGCGCCGTACACGTAACTGCAGAGCCATACTCCTTCACACTCCTCAGGTTGTCGTCAATCAGCTCTTTTGTAATGCAGGGGCGTACTCCGTCATGGATCATCACAATGGCATCCCCGTCATGCTCCTTCCCGGCTGCCGATAATGCATGATAGATGGAATCCTGTCCGGTAGCTCCTCCCGGCACAATTCCTGCAAGCTTTGTAATCATGAATCTCGCCGCATATTTCCTCAGCTTTCCAATATATTCTTCTTTACATGCCACATAGATCTCATCCACATCCGGATGATCCTCAAACACATCCAGCGTATGGATAATAATGGGTTTCCCATTCACCTCCAGGAACTGCTTCGGAATACCGGAGCCCATCCTTGCACCGCTGCCTCCGGCAAATATAATTGCAATATTCTTTCCCATAATCTGTCTCCTTTTCCGATTCTTTACTCATTCGTTCTTCGAATCTGAATAATGTATCTCTCTGTCCCATATTCTCCATGCTTTATACAACGACACCCTAGATAGTTTCACTCTAGAACGTGTTTTGGGGCGTGCAGATGGCGCGGATAGCGAGTGCTTAATCAACATGTTCAAGCTCCAGATATCTTAGGGTTCTGGCGAAGCCCTCCTTTATCGTATACCTGGGATTCCATCCTGCCTCCCTAAGTTTCCTGCTGCTTAAAATTCCAAGGGTAAAAGGAGCCGTACCCTTCGTACCTCCCTCCGGGATATCGAAAACCAGCTTCAGATTACGCTCCGGATAAATTCCCACCATAATCTCAGCAAGCTCCCGGATGGATACCTTGCCCTCTTCATTTCCAATATTATATACAATCTCCTCTGTGTCAAGCAATACCTTAAACAGACCCGTAACAGCATCCGCAATATAGGTATAAGTTCTCACTGCAGTCCCTTCGCTTTTCAGCACAATATCCTGGTTATGATACACATTATTCAGAAAATCTGCCTGAACCCGTCCGTCATAAATGGACATCCCCGGCCCGTAGGTGTGGGCAAGCCTTGCAATCTTTACGTTCAGATGATATTCCTCATGGAAGCAGATACACATCGTCTCTGCCGCCTTTTTCCCTTCCGGATAACAGGATCTTGCATTCAGAGGATCCACAAAGCCATAGGTATCCTCTGTGAAGAACTCCTGCCCCTCCCCCGGCTGTCCGTAGATCTCTCTGGATGAAATATACAGATATCCTTCGGCATTCTTCTCCTTTGCCAGCATCAGTGTGTAAAATGTACCAAGTGTATTCGCTGCAACCGTCTCCACCGGCTGATTCTGCATAATCAGCGGACTCGCCGGACTCGCCGCATGGATCACATAATCTACGTCCTCTTCAATGTGAAGCTTCTCTGTCACATCATGTACAAGAACCTCCACATCCTTCCGGTTCCTTACCTCCTCTGGCAGCCTGTCCGGATTACGGAGCATGGCCAGAATCCGGATGCCATAATTAAGCTGGTCATTCAGAAGCGCCAACGTCTGAAGCATATAAGAACCAATCATTCCGCCCGCGCCGGTAATCAGCACACTCTTCCCTTTCAGCTTATCCCACCTTATATCTTCACCTGTAATCATTTCCAGATCTTCCCTTAATACTGCATTCATATCTATCCTCCATCTTTTTCTGTATATCCTTTTTGTATATCCTTTTCTGTATATCCTTTTGTGTATTTTGGCTTCCCCCTTTTGAAGCTTCTGATACACAGATTGTTCCGTGCCAACGCACTCCCACAATCCTAAAACACCTTAAATCCACTCATTTTATATATTTTAGAACGAAGGCTGCAATATCTTCTGTTGCATGATCCGTTGGATGTACATACTTTTCTGCAAAACTCCGCAGCCTTTTCATATCGTAAGGCTTTTCAAGTTCCTCAAGAAGCTTCTGTGCATTTCCCGAGGCTGCCCCCGGAAGCTCCCTCTCATAGTCAATCGCAAGCCCCCGCCCGTCCGTGTACAGTTCCATATCAAAATTATAAAAGAAAAGCGGAATATCCCTCACTGCCGCTTCATATATAATGCAGGAATAATCACTAATCATATAATCCGCAATAAACAGCATATCAAAACTGGAAAATTCATCCGCTGTAACCGCTTTTCCAGATACAACTGTCTTAGATAATGGATGAAGCTTTATAACCAGATTATATTTTTCCAGATCAACTGCCCGGGTCAGTGCATCCACTGCCTTCCCAAATTCCGCCTCCTGCTTCCGGAAGGTCGGGCAATAGAGAATCACCGGCTTCTCCTGAAGCTCTGGATATTTCTGGAAAATTCTTTTCCGGATTCTTTCCTCATACTGCCTGTCCTTTAAAAGATCAAGCCTTGGGAGCGGCATGGTAACAATCTTTCTGATGTCGCAGTGAAACCCTCTTGCCAGATCCCTCTTATACGCCTCTGAGCTGGCAAAAATATAATCATAATTCTGATGCATCTTCATGGCATAAGCCAGTTCATGCCTGCTTCCCTCTGCCGTATCAAGAGCCGTGTATCCAAACTTCTTCATCGTCCCCATAGAGTGCCACATCTGGATCACCGTCAGACTCTTCTTATGGCGCAGCAGGCTTATCACAATACAATATGTGTCCAGTATAACTACCTGTGAGGATGCAATATGAACCATCTGCACAAACATATGAAGAAAATAAGACGCTTTACTAAGTAAAGTGGAAGACACCCCGCCGTCCAGCGTTCTGCACAGCATAACCACCTCTATTCCCGGACAGCGGCGCTTCAGCTCATCCCTTACCATCAGGAATTCAAACGAAGGATCGTTGCTCTGGCGGCTCATCATAACCACCTTCCTGCGTGTCGGAATCAGCTTAATAAATGCATATATAATATTAAGTAGTATCGTTCCAAGTTTAATTATAAATATCATCCCGGAATCCTCTTTATGAATCGTAATCTTTTAGTTACAGTTCAGACCCGAGCCATAGCGTAAGCTCTGCCTGTGAACAATAACATCTTTTATGCTACAACACGTATTCTAACATACCTTAATTCATTTTACAATTTATTTCATCTGGAATTTTGTATACCTGATAAAAGGTTATAGTTACTATTCGGAAACCACCACTTTATCGGCTCGGATGCCGTGCAACGGGGTGCTTTAACTTCCTGCACTTTTCCATCAGTTCGGCATTGTGCCCGTAATTGATGTTCAGCAGGGTCGCTGTGCACTCTATACATGAAGTCTTCCCCTCTATCTCTGGGAAAGCATCCGTCAGCTTCATCTCTCGCCTGTCCGGCTCGTCCTCCGTCCCATTATAGAAAATGTAATACTGGGGCAGCGGGAATTTCTGCAGGGTTCTGCCATACATGTTCAGGTGATTCTGCGCGATATAGGATTCAAAGTTCCTTGCCAGACATAAAAGCCCCCTCATGGGCATATTCGGGTTCCGGGTGCACACATGATAAAAGCTTTGATTTGCCGTATCTAATTGTTTTGTTTTCTGATTCATCTGTTCTCCTCCATTATATATTTTTTCTTCAGATCTCACAACCGTCTCTTTACAGATTTTCGGATTTCTGGAATTATGATTGCCTTATCCGAAAGTGCCTGCTTCTACAGTTGACAAAAACGGGTACATCTGGGAGAATCTCCCGAATGATTACTCCGACTGTCCAGATTCCTGGAACAATAGATTTTAAAATTCTTTGATAAATTCCCTGATGGAATTTTGTAGATTTACTTTATCACATACGCCCTTGTGGCACAATGTATTTTCCCTTAAAAAACAGAGATTATTTTCTTATCATTTTCTTATGACAGGCGGGGTTTTAAAACCCTGCCTGCTTGTACTGTCAATCTCCCTCATGGGCATACTTGAATTTTCAGCATATAAGGAATAAAGTCCGCCCCGAAAAATCCCCTCAGTCTACACAGTTACCTCGATCAAGGTATTCCCGTTCACCTTGACTTCTTTCATCCCCTGTTCTTTTGATTTATTAAAATTAAATGTAAGCAGATAGCCTGTGTTCTGGTGATAACTCGCCATATAACCAAGTAACTGTTGTTCGCTTTTATGATGGGCTTTTTCTCCATGCCACACTTTCATTTCTATAATAAAAAGATCTTCATGATAATACACAATAAGATCTGTTCTAGTATCATTTGCTGTTACAGCTTCCATGGAATAATGACCGGCACCATTGATTATAGGGCGCAGATAAAGCAGGAAATATTTTCGCCCTTCTTTTTCAATAAAACGTTCTCCTTTATTGCCATACAGTTCTGTAAAATGCTGGAGAAATTTTCTCATGACTAGCTTCATGTTAAGTTTTCTGTTATCGACAAATTGATTCTTATCTGTCAGAGCTGCTTTATATATGTCAAGACTCTTCATTTCATCCAAAGACAGATAATAATCTGAGAGTACTTTTGCAAAAATTCTGTTTGCCGGCACGACTACACCATCCGCATTTTTTATGATACCGAACATAGACGCCATACTGATCACCGGATTTGAAACAGTATACGCTACTATATGTCCGTTAAATATCTTATCTTTCAAGATGTTATTTAGTTCTGGGTAGTTAATTATTTTCCCGATCAGTGATTCAAATAAAGTATTGTTTTCTGATACCAGAATACGGTTTGCCTCCATGAACCCATCAAATGTCCAGGATGCTGATTTTGAGTCTTTGATTCCGCTTACATCCTCATCCATCAGCTTACACAGACGGGATATAAGATATGGATAGCCTGAAGTATACTCGTAGAGCAGACGAGCCATCCCATTAATATCCATGCCTGTTTTATGATCAGTCTCATAATCCCGCAGCATTCCGGCAATTTCCTCTTCATGAAAACTCATATCAATGTTAAAATCCGCCGCAATATTCCACGAACTGTTCATTTTATGGTCATCTTCCGGCAGGAGCTCTCGTTTTAAATTCCTCACATCATAGACTCCGGCAAGAATCACAGAATATAAAGCCGGCTGGACAGAGCGGTCAATATAGTAAGCACGCAGCTGCGCAAGGAAGTCTAAAAACACCTGATTATTGGATGCACTGTCAACTTCATCAATCATCAGTACGATTGGTTTATCAGAATACATACAGAGATCACTAAGTATTTCAAACAATTCTTTTAACTCAAAATCTGATGACTTTCTATTGACACATTTCTTCATCTCTGCAATTGTTCTGTTGAATTCATCTGGCGCATTGATCTCATTTCTCATAAGCATACGCAGGAACGAACTTGCGAAGGATAAAGAAAATGTGTTTTCATCTTTGAATTTTGCATTTCCAAAAGTCTGAAAATCCATTAAAACCACGTAATAATCCTGCTGCAGGTATTGGCTCAAAGCTCTGAGAGTAGTAGTCTTGCCGTACTGCCGTGCCCTGTTGATTGTGAAATATTTTCGGTCATCAACTAATTCTTTTATCTCTTTAAGCCGCTGGTCAAGATTCACCATATAATGTTCTTCTGGTATACATACCGCAGCCACATTAAAAACCTTCGACATTTCCATACACTCCTTACATCAAGGCTGTCATTCATCCTCCCATTCTTCTTCGTCGTATTCCGGATACTGCCTGGCTATTCCCTTTTCCTTTATGACAACTGCTTTATGATAAGCCCCTGCTTCCGTAATTTTCATCACACGTATTGTGAACATCCAGTCATCTCCAAAATCATAGTGCAAAGAAAACTTCTGTCCTTTTTCCAGACCCAGCCTGTCGATCTTGACAGAGGTGGAGGACTGCCCACCCCTGGAAGAGGATTGGTAGCTATATTCACTGTACATCTTGTTGTCCATACAGAACTCATAAAGATGCTCATCCATGAAGCCGAATGAATCCAGAATAACTGCGCATAGCTGATCCAGGGTGTCCCGTCCGCAAATGTCAATATTCCGATAGACCTCCCGTCCCATTCCGGACGGAAAAACTTTAAGTGTGTATTGTTTCATCATCTTTTCTCCTCCAAATAATTATACATCTTACTGGCAATCTTTCGGTCTTTATCTCTTCAACTAAAGGTAAACGTTCTTTTGTCGGGTACCGTTAAATTAAACCTGAATTACTTCACAAAGAATTTTACAGTTCTTTCTATAACAGGCTATCCCGTACTTATAAATCGTCCTCATCCCTTCCTGAACAAGAACTTCTGTATAACGTTCATCATCAATCTGCTTCATTGCCTTTCGGCATGCTAAGCCTCGACACTCCCGGCATCTCCAGTCTCTACCGCAATGCAGAAATGCTCCCATTGCTTTGTATTTCCAGTCACTTTTGTTTCAAACCAGCTCCTTATATTATCTTCATATATTCCAAGAATTTCTTTGTTAGGAATAATCAGCTTATGAAGTCTGCCATCTGGTCTTTCCATGTCTGTCAAGTATCCTGTTGCAAAAAGCACGCTCCACAGATATTTCTGTCGGATTTTTACTTCCCGGCTGTCCAGATCCATATAGGTTAATTCTGGTATGATTTCCTTTTCTATACATTCACCGGCGATCAGCATCTCAATTTCTTCCTTTTCCGCCTCTGTAACATTCTCCAGAATATCCCGGACGATCGCATTACTGCTGCTATTTGCCCAGTGCGGCTCCATTGCCGCATCCTTTGACACTCTTAATCTATCACACTGACTAATAACATCCCATGGACAATACACATCAGAATTTCCAAAATGATATCCGTCGTACCATTCCTTCATATCAGAAAACCGACATTCCACCCCGTAATACGTCATCATCTTTCTCACTTCATTGTCCGTAAATCCGAAATATTCTGCATAGTCTGCATTCGATATCGAACACACCTTAAAATGATTCAGTCCGGTAAAGATACTCTCCCTGGCAATCTGCAGACAGCCCGTAATGACTGCAAAATACATATTTGGATTTGTTTTCAATGCCTGGCTGAATAGTGAACGGATCAGCCTGACCATCGGCTCATAATACCCTGCCTGATACGCTTTATCCAATGGCACATCATACTCATCAATCAACACAAGAACCGGCACATTATAATGCCTGCAAAGCACCTGCGTCATCAATCTTATACTGCCATAGAGAACAGAACTTTTTTCAAAATCTTCGTCTAATAATTTTTGAAACTTTGTCTTTTGTGAATTTGTCAATCTTTTACTTTCTAACAGAAAGCTAAAACGTTCAGCCTCCTCGCTAATACGGGCACCCAGCATATCATATGCTGTCTGAAAATCTTCTCCCTCCACATCTTTCAGACTAATTGAAATCGTTGGATACTTTCCCATATAGCGCTTGCATAATTCCTTATTTTGAAAGATTTCAAGCTCCTCAAACAAGGACGCATCCGCCCCGATCTCAAAAAATGATTTGAGCATATCCATATTCAGACTTTTCCCAAAACGACGCGGTCTTGTAAAAAGATTAACACTCCCTCTTGTTCTAAGAAGCTCTGCAATAAAGCCCGTTTTATCTACATAGTAAAAATGATCCTCTTTAAAATCTTTAAAAAATTCAACCCCGATCGGCAGTTTCTTGAGTTCCTCCATTTATTTCTCCAACCTCTCGAAAAATTTTTCTAAAAGCTTCCTCATGGGCATATTCGGGTGGCAGAAGACCCCGTCCTTGTGCTCCCTGTTCACATGATAAAAGCTTTGATTTACCGTATCTAATTGTTTTGTTGTCTGATTCATCTGTTCTCCTTCATTATATAATTTTTTTTCTGATCTCACAACTGTCTCCTTGCAGATTTTCAGATTCTTGAAATAAATCGACAAATCCCAGCCTGTAAAATATACGCAAAAATCAATCGTATTTTTTTACGATTGATTTTTTGCGTATTGTGCAGCAAAATCCGGAATGCTGTCCGGTCCAGTAAGTACCAGCACGCCGATGACGCCTGCGTCCACTTTCTGGAAATCCCGGCACATCTGCCCTGCATCTTAAACAATTACTTCCATTATTTTCTTTCCGTCACAGACATTTTCCCATATCCCTGTCTGCTTCTTCTTATTAAAATTAAACGTAAGCAGATATCCTCTGGCCAGGCCGTACTGCCCAAGGTATCCCGCAAGCTGGCGCTGGCCTTCATGCTGATATTTCTTTCCTCTCCATAGCTTTAACTCAACAATGAACTGACGGCCTTTGTAATCAATAATCACATCACTCCGTGTCTTGTCACGGGTCTGAGCCTCAACATAATAATTGCCTGCCCCGTTAATAATAGGCCGGATATACATAAGGAATATCCGCCGTCCCGCTTCCTCCAGAAACTTTTCATCTGAACCTGAAAATACATTTTCAAAATACTCATAAAATTTCTTTATAACCAGATCCATCTGGAGCATCCCATGGACAACAAACTGATTCTTCTCAAAATCCGGTTCTGGCTGATGATCAAACCGGCACTCCTCCTCTGACAGGAAAAAATTGTAAAGCTTTGTTTCAAAGATACGGTTTGCTACACATACGGTCTGTGCCTGTTCTTTTAAAAAACCAAACATAATCCCTAATTGTATGATCTGCGCATCTGCTTCGAATGTGTACCGTCTTCCCTGAAAAAGTATATTTTGCAACATAGTATTAAGACGCGGGTACTCCCGCAAATGCTTAATCATATCATCAAATAAGGTGTTTGGTTCTTTCAGAATAATCCTGACAGCCTCTAATATTCCTGTTCTGGTCCATGCCGCTTTTTTGTCACAACACTCCATGCCGTCCGCAACCCGTTCATCCACAAGCTGGCAGAGCCTGGATACAAGATAAGGATATCCTGACGTATAATCATAAAGCATCTGGCTGATAAAACCCACATCCATGCCTGTATGGTAATCTTCCTCGTACATTTCCAGCATAGAAGCAATTTCCTTTGCTGAAAAACTCATATCCACTAAAAAATCTGCCGCAATATTCCAGGGACTGTTATTTTTACCCTCCTCCCCGGGATGGAGCTTAAGCTTTAGGTTTTTAATATTATAAACGCCTGCCAGAATAACAGATTTAAATGTAACTTCCTTTCCGGCAATCTGTTTCTGATATTTCTCCCTTAGAAATCCAAGAAAAGATAAAAAAATCTGATTATCCCAGCTTTTGTCAACCTCATCGATCATTAAAATAATATCTCTGGGACATTGCCTGCACAAACTGCTGATTTCATCCCTAATTCTCTCATGGGAAACCTCTCCGAAACGGGGCGGTTCCACTCTTCAAGGATTTCAGAAGGAACCTTCTGCCGCGCCAATGCATCTCCTATATCCATAACAAGCCCTTCTGCAAGACTTAATGGAGAGGTAAAATATTCATCAGCAGCTTCAAAGCTTAAGTTTAAAACAATATACCTGTCCCGTAATTTCTCTTCCAGGAGATTCAAGGTCGTTGTTTTTCCATACTGCCTCGCCTGATTAATGGTAAAATAACTGCCCTGCTCTATATAGTCCGTAATAATTTTCTTAAGCTTTTCTGTTGTATCAGCCATATAGTGTTTACTGCGCACACAATTACCTGTTACATGAAATCGTTTCATATAATACTCCTTTACACTTTACAAATGTTTTATCCAGTCAAAATCTCCTTCCCTTCAAAGGCAAATCCAAATTTTTCAATCCTCTCCGTGTCATAATAAAGCCTCGACACTCTCGGCATCTCCAGTCTCTACCGCAATGCAGAAATGCTCCTATTGCTTTGTACTTCCAGTCACTTTTGTTTCAAACCAGCTCTATACACTGGATAAAAAGCGCGTATTCCTTTAGTTTTCTGCACTTCTCCATCAGTTCGGCATTGTGCCCTCCCGCCTGTCCGGCTTGTGCTCCCTGTTCACATGATAAAAGCTTTGTTTTGCCATATCTAATTGTTTTGTTGTGTGATTCATCTGTTCTCCTTCATTATATGATTTTTTTCTGATCTCACAACTGTCTCCTTGCAGATTTTCAGATTCTTGAAATAACAGGTTGAAATAATATTATAATTTGCCATTATCTGAAGTGTCTGCTTTTGTAATTGACGAAAACGGGTACATCCAAGAGACGCTCCCGAGTGATTACTCCGACTGTCCAGGTTCCTGGAACGATAGTTCTAAAACTCTAGTGCGAAGTATGAGCAATTACTTTATCACATATTTAGTGCCCCTTCCTCTGCCTTCAATTTTCACAACGCCTTTTTTACCCATCTCTTTCAGTAATTGTGTTGTCTTTGATTTACCAAACGGGGCGTAAGGAGCAATTTCGCTAATTGATTTCAGCATTGTCCTGCTTAAAATTTTGTATATTTTTCTTTCGTCTTCTGTTAGATTCAGTTTTTTCTCAAAAACCGGGAGTACAATCTTAATTGTATTTTCCGACACTTCAAAATCTGGCTGCTTCAATCCGTCTTCATAGAGCTGTTTTATCCGTGTAATTCCTGTACCGAATATTTCGACAAATCCCAGCCTGTAAAATACATTTGCAAGATTTCTATTTCTTAAGACTGAAAGTTTCC
>CANOKL010000020.1 GCA_947566645.1 uncultured Lachnospiraceae bacterium | reverse complement strand
CCGATTCCAATAAAATCTCTGTATCAGCCATAACCACTTTCTCCTTTATATTCTATCATATATATTTATCGGCACTTTTTCCTTTAAGCATAAGGAAGCTATCTTATAATTTTAGAGCTTCCGGGCCCTAAAGCATGCGTTCCGGCTTTCCTGCCGAACGGATATATACCTGTCCTGTTGATACGTCAAGAGACATGGTTCTCGCATAATTCGCACCGGTGTCTTCTTTGGCCACGCGCAGCCCTTCTGCGGCCAGAACCCGCTTTACATTCTGCGCATTACGCTCGCCGATATTCCCCAGGCCTCCGGGCCCCTTCATCTCGAACATCTTCGCACCGCCTGCAATCTTGATTACCAGTCTTCCTTTCATTGCCCCGAATGCATAAAGCTTCCGGAGGGTTTCCTTAATTCCAGAATCTGCAAATTTGTACACATTACTCTCTGACATATTTTTCTCAGGAAGCATGATATGAAGCAGGGCGCCAAGCTTTATCATAGGGTCATAAAAGGCGACTCCGATACAGGAACCCAGTGCATATGTAATCAGCTCTCCTTCCTGTCTTGCTATCTTCATATCAGCAATTCCGACCGAAATCTTCTTGGTCATACATCAATCAACTCCCAGCTTCTTCATAAGAATATTTAATGATTCTACGTCAGGCAGAAGCAGCATTCCGCTGTTCAGAGCCTTATCATCTATATTGAATTCTCCCGTTACCATCATAATTCTGTCGGACTGCTGTCCCATCATGGCCATAGGAAGGCTCATGATACCCCCCAGCATATTCACTGCAAGCTGCGGAACTGACAGCTCAACCTCTACACCCGCCAGAGAGGACAGGGCGGTAATATACGAAGAGATCACGATGTTTCCGATCTCCGTCAGAACCGAGGACTCAATCTCATCGAGCTCCAGAAGAGCCGTCCTGGTCTTTCCAAGCATGCGGAAAAGAACCTCGTCGGAAAATACCTCTGGAATAATAAACAACATAATTCCCTGTATCTCTCCTGTCAGCTCCACAAGCACTCCTGCAATTACAATCTCCGGATCACCGAGACGCGCCAGCGCCTCATTGAATTCCAGGATCTCGGCCCTGGGAAGGGCCATACTTACCCTGGCATTCAGCATGCTGGACAATGCAGTCGCTGCATTGCCCCCGCCGATACTCCCCATCTCCTTGAGAATATCCAGCTTCATATCATTCATCTCTTCATATCTGCTTATCGCCATAACCCACCTCACTATTGTCTCAATGTATTAATCGTACCCATAACCTCATCCGATGTCGTAACCATACGCAGCGCCAGGGAGTATGCCCTCTGTGCCTCGATCATGCGAGTAATCTCCTGGGCTGTGTCCACGCCGGACATTTCCAGTGTATGATCCTTAAGCTGTGCCCCCGGAATCAGATACGGCGCACCGTTCTTCTGGACCGGCTGGAACTCATTGTCACCCACGCTGAGCATGCCGTCCAGCACATCAAAGCCGTATACTCCGATGTCACCGCTTAATTCTCCATCTGTCACCAGAATCGGGTTCCGGTTCTGGTCAAGCACAAAATTCCCGGTGTCATTCACCAGGTAGAAATCCGTGCCCCTCTTGGACAGGCTGAAATGCCCGTTTCTTGTATAAGTAATCTCGCCTGTAATGGGACTTCTCAGCATGAAAAACCCTTTTTCAACAATTGCGTAGTCATAATCTCCCTCTGACGGGACAAATCCCTTGGGCTCGAAGTCTGTATCCGTCTTTTCCACAACAATACCCACGCCTGACTTCATGGGAGTATCATCCCCCCTGTAGTTATTCAGGTTATAATACATCAGATCGGAAAATACAGCGGCCTTAGACTTATATCCATAGTTATTTACATTTGCAAAGTTATTCGCAACAACGTCAAGCTTCTTCTGCTCCTCCATCGCGCCCCGTGCGGCAGTGTAAAATGATGTATACATATATTTATCTCCTCTCCTGCTCCTTTTAGTTCTGATCGCGGTGCTGGTTATACTCCTACTGTCCGCCGAGAGTTACAATCTTTCCGATCAGCTGGTCGTAGATCTTCAGGATCTGTGCAGACCCCTGAAGCACTCTCTGCCCGCTCATCATCCGTGTCATCTCTTCCGCCATAGAAGTATTGGAATACTCTGTGTATTTCTGGTTTATCTGGGCATTCGCTGCTGCCTGAGGCTGCCCCGTGGCACGGAATACTCCGCCGGTAATCTTCGTAAGCTGATCATAGTCGGCAAAATCCACAACCCGGAGTGTGCCATATCTCTGATACCCATCCTCAGACGTAATATTCCCCTGCTTATCAATTCCAACAGCATCGGTCGGAAGCTGGATGGGGGCTCCGTCTGTGCCCAGTACGCGCCCGATGCCAGGCAGGACCAGATAGCGCTCATTATCCAGATTAAAGGATCCATTTCTCGTATATACAACACCATTATTGGTCTGTACTGCAAAAAAACCGTCTCCGGTGAGGCCTACATCCAGCGCTCCGCCAGTCTCTCTTAAGCCCCCCTCAGCGTAATTCGTCACCCGCTCATCTGCAATGTTCATTCTTGAAACCGTACCTACCTGGGTCTTTCCCTGCTGGTCATAGCGGTAGATCATCTCTTCCCGGAAGGTACTCTCAATCAGCTTATCAGCCTTGTATCCCGGGGTGGATACATTCGCCATGTTATTACTGATCACATTCAAATTCCGGTTCTGTGTAATCATGTTAGAAGCCAGATCATAATATCCCTGAAACATCCTACCTCTCCTTTTCTTCATTGAATTTTTCCATATGTTTTCTTAGTTTCCTGATCGCATTCGCATGAATCTGGGAGACACGGGGCTCGCTTACCTCCATCACCTCCGCAATCTGCCTCATATTCAGCTCCTCTATATAATATAACGAAACCACCATCTGTTCATTCTCTTTCAGGGCGCTGATTCCGTCTGCCAGGACCTCTGTAAGCTCCCTCTTAAGAAAATGCTCTTCTGGCTGCTCCTGCATATCCTGCTGGGCCGTCATCCTGGCGCCAATCTCATTCCCCTGCGCCTCGGCAAGTACCATGTCAAGGGAAAGGATATTAAAAAGCGCTGCCTTGCGCATCGTATCATGGTATTTCTCAGTGGTAATATCCAGATACTCTGTTACCTCCTGTACAGAAGGATAGTATCCAAGTTTATTATATAACGTTGTGACCGCATCTTCAATATCTCTTGTATTCTTTCTTGTACTTCTTGGCACCCAGTCCTGTTTCCTGGCAAGGTCAATGATCATTCCCTTAATCCGTTTTGAAATATATGTCTCAAACTTTACATTTTTATCCATATCAAACTTATCAATGGCGGACATAATGGCAATGACTCCCTCATTGATTACATCATCCACCTGGACAAAGCTCATATAGATATCCCTCATCTGCAGTGCAATACTCTTCACCAGATAGATGTAACGCATGACAATCTCCTGCTTGATCTCAAGACTGCCCGTTTCCTTATACAATTGTAAAAGCTCTTCATTGGACTTCTCTTTGTATAATTCCTCTGTGTTCATATCGCTGCTCCATCAAAGTGATCCGTTTACAGGGTAATATTGCCGATTGCCTGTATCTGGATATTATTATTGATCTCATTAAAGGAAAGTACATACACATCCGGGAAGAATTGTTCAATCAGGTGATAGAAATGTACTCTCACAACCTGGCTGGTCAGCACAAGCGGCGCCTGGCCAAAGTCATGGAACTTCTTCACCTCATCCGAGAGCTGTGTTATTACATTCTGCATCACATCCGGGCTAAGCGCAAGATACATGCCGTGTTCTCCGTTGGTCAGACTCGTGATGATATTCTTCTCCAGCTCTGCATCCAGGGTAACTACCTTCATGCTGCCTCCCTCGCAGAACTTCCGCGTAATGGTACGCTTTAATGCAACACGGATATTTTCTGTAATTGTCTCTACATCCTTGACGGTCATGGACGAATCTACAATTGTCTCCATGATCGTCTCCATATCCTTGATCGGTATGCCTTCCTTTAATAAATTCGTAAGAATCTTCTGAAAGTTTCCGTAGGAGATAATCGCCGGAATCAGTTCGTCTACCAGTTCCTGTGACTGCTTCTTCATGTTCTCAACCAGGCGTACAACCTCCTGTCTGTTAAGAAGCTCATGGGCATGCTTGCGTACTGTCTCAGACAAGTGAGTAAGCATAACAGACAGCGGGTCAATAACCGTATACCCGTAGATCTCTGCCATCTCCTTCTTATCCACTGTAATCCACTTACTGGGAATACCATATGCCGGCTCAATCGTATCTATACCTTCAAGCTCTTTCTCAGGATTCGGCGGTTCAAGTGCAAGGTAATAATCCACAAGAATCTCACCTCTTGCCACTTCCTCACCCTTAATCTTAATGACATACTGGTTCGTATTCAGGCTTGAACTGTCGCGCAGCCTGATGGACGGAATAACCAGTCCCATCTCCTGGGCATACTGTCTTCTGAATATAACAATACGGTCAATCATCTTGCCGCCGCTGGCCTCATCTACAAGCGGAATCAGGCTGTAGCCAAATTCCATCTCAATAGGCTCTACTGAGATCAGAGAATATACACTGTTGATATCCTTGAAATTCTCTTCCTCTGTAACCTGCATCTGCTCAGCACCCATGGGTCCCATGGCTCCGGGAAGCGCAGCGTCAGCTGCGGGAACAGCCGCCTCTTCCATACGGCGTGTAAGCTGCCATCCGCCAAGCATCAGTACAAGAGAAATGACTGCCATCTGAAATTTCGGCATGCCAGGGACTAAAAGCAGGATAGCTAGAACTCCGCCCGCCATCATAATCGCCTTGGGCTGTGCAGTAAACTGCCTTGTAACATCTATATTCAGACTGTCTTCCGCAACTGCACGGGTTACAATCATACCTGTCGCGGTAGAGATTAACAAAGATGGAATCTGGGATACCAGGCCGTCGCCAACTGTTGCGATGGAGTATACAGATAACACCTCTGTAAAGGTCATGCCGCCCTGCACCATACCGATAATGCAGCCTCCAAGAAAGTTAACTGCAGTAATAATCAGTGACATGACTGCGTCACCTTTTACAATTTTCGTGGCACCATCCATAGAACCAAAGAAATCCGCTTCCTTTTGGATCTTGTGCCGTCTTTCCTTTGCCTCCTGCTCGTTAATCAGGCCGCTTCCCAGGTCAGCGTCAATTGCCATCTGTTTTCCAGGCATCGCATCCAGGGTAAATCTTGCCGCAACCTCTGACACACGCTCTGCTCCCTTTGTAATAACCAGGAACTGCACTAATACGATAATCAGGAAGATAATAACACCGACAATAACATTTCCCTGAAGTACAAAATCTCCCATGGCGCGGATCACTGCCCCGGCTGTACCGGAATTTCCTAAAATACTTCTTGTCGAGGAGATGTTAATTCCGATACGAAATAACGTCGTAACAAGAAGCATAGACGGAAAGATTGAAAACTCCAGCGCCTCTTTAATGTTCATACTAATCAGAAGTATAATCATTGATATAGCAATATTCAATATAATCATAACGTCCAGAAAGAACGTATTCAGCGGTATAATCAGAAGCAGTACAATCATAAGTACGATCAGCGATACCGCGTTATTCAATATTCGTTTCATACTCTACACCAGCTTTTTATTCATACGGAATACCTTGACAAGAATCTCCGCCACTACTCCGTAATACTCTGCAGGTATCTCATGGTTCAGCGGCGTCGAGGCATAAATACCTCTTGCAAGTGGTTTATTCTCTATAATTGTAACATGATTTTCCTCTGCAACCTCTACGATCTTAAGAGCCATATAATCCTGCCCCTTTGCAATCAGAACGGGTGCATTATCATGATTGATTTCATATTTTAGTGCAACAGCAAAATGCGTAGGGTTACGGATAATTACATCTGCATCCGGCACTGCCTGCATCATTCTGCTTCTTGCCATACTCTGCTGCAGGCTTCGGATCTTCCCTTTAATCTGGGGATTTCCTTCTACCTGCTTATACTCTTCCTTAACCTCTTCCTTCGTCATCTTCATGTTTTTCTCATAAGACCATCTCTGATAAAAAAGGTCAAAGCCCGCAATCGCTGCAAAGACCAGTCCGATACGCAGCACCATTCCCATAATCTCCTTAAGCACATAGATAAAGCTTGAGGTGGGATTCATATCCATCATCTGGCCAATGACCGTAATCTCGCCCTTCAGGATCTGATAAAGTACTACAGTAAGAACAAGAATCTTAAGAGCCGCTTTGAAAAGCTCTATCACATTCTTTGCAGAAAACAGCTTTTTAATCCCATTAAGAGGATTGAGATTCTTAAGCTTGAAGCCAACCGGCTTCATAGTAAAAAGAAAGCGTGTCTGTATCCCGGTTGCAATGACACCGACCGCCATACTGATCAGGCCAATCGGAATTATGCAGATCACCAGTGACTCCACGCATTTCATTCCAATATGCTGCAATGTACCAAGTGACAGCACATCCACTCCGCTCACAAGAGAGATCAGATACACCATCATGTCACGCAGGGATTTGTATATTGTCGGAAAAAACGCCTGCAGACAATAAAAACATGCGAAAAGCGAAGCGACAACTATGATGTCCTTACTTGTTGCAACATTACCTTCCTTCCGTTGCTCCCTTCGCTTCTTAGGCGTGGCTTTTTCGGTTTTCTCACCTGAACCTGACGGCAAATCTACTCACTCCTAACTTATAAGTTTCCTATATCATAAAAAAGTTAATATCCCCTGGACCGACTTCATCATCTCAGTTAAAATCCTGTTCAGATGTTCACCGGTCGGCGAAAAGAGGATGACCAGAAGTCCCATACCAACAATCAGCTTAAGCTGAATATTAATTACAAATATACTTATCTGCGGTACTACCTTATTCATAATTCCAATTCCGACCTGCACCAGGAACTCCGCTGCAAGAATCGGAAGGGAAAGTCTTACCCCCAGCTCTACACATTCCAGAAAAAGTTCAATCACGCGCTTTCCAAGATTCGTCGTTATAACGACACCTCCATAAGGAACGATCTCGGCTGAGGTAACCATGATTTTCATCAGGGCAAGATGGGCATCTACTGCAAAAAATAAAAGCATAAACCATGTCTGAAGCAGGCTTCCTGTTACTGCAACCTGACTATTACTCTGAGGATCATATACTGTAGCCATAGACAGACCCAGCTGAAAATCTATAATATAGCCTCCAAAGGTAATTGCAAAAAAGAATAATTCCATGACATAACCGATCATGTAGCCTACTACAAACTCCTTCATAAGAAGAAATCCAAATACAATCATATTCTCCGGCTCCACGACCTCTTCCATGGAGAGGGAATAGATCAGAATTGTGAGCCCGAATATAAAGCCTGCCTTCACAATCATCGGTATATTTCTTCTTCCAAGTACCGGATTCAGCAATATAAACCCTGACATCCTCATCATAATCAGAGAAAACAAGGTAAGCTGTGCGACATTATTAATCGCCATGCCATCACTCCCCGCATCATCCTGCTATCAGATCAAAGATTCTGACCGTAAAATCCTGAAGCGTCCGAAGCATCGTCTCGCCCGAAAATACAAGTATAATCCCGATCACCAGAAGCTTCGGTACAAAGGTGATTGTCTGCTCATGAATCTGTGTTGCTGCCTGCAGAATCGCAATGACAACACCTACCAGCATACTGATAATAAGCAGCGGCCCTGCAAGCTCAACTGCCAGTACAAATACATCATACATCAAATCCGCGACTTCACCGTTTGTCATCTATATGCCTCCTTCACTCTGTCAATTGAAGCTGTTCGCAATTGTCGAGAACAAAAGCTCCCATCCATCTACTGTTATGAATAAAAGCAGCTTGAAAGGCAGCGAGATCATCGCTGGCGGAAGCATCATCATACCCATGGACATCAGTGTACTGGACACTACAATATCTATTAGTAAAAATGGGATATACAATAAAAAGCCCGCACTAAATGCCTTTTTCAGCTCGCTGGTCATAAAAGCAGGAATCACTACTGTCATGGGCAGATCCTCTTTATTCTCAACCGCTTCTGCATTCGAGATCTCCATGAACATGTCCATGGGGCCCTTCTCTGTATTCTTAAGCATAAATCTCTTAAGCGGCACCTGTGCCCTCTCAATCGCCTCTTCTTGTGTAATCTCAGAATTCTTATACGGAGTATATGCCTCCGTATTGATCTCCCCGATTACAGGATCCATAATAAAAAGCGTCAGAAATATGGAGATTCCAATCAATACCATATTCGGCGGCGTCTGCTGGACTCCAAGTGCGTTTCTTAAAAAGGAAAGAATGATGATCGTCCTCGTAAACGAGGTCATCATAATAAGAAGCGATGGCAGAAGCGATACAATCGTCAGAAGTAACAATATATCTAATGTAGGAACCTGGCTGCCGTTGACATTTATCAGTGAATCGTACACTAGTCTCTACCTCCTCTTTTTCCCCAGATCACTGAGCTTATCCATGATCGTCTTAAAGTCCGGTACATTTGTTCCGCCCTCGGTATCCTCAGGCGAAATCTGAATAAGATCATCGTCATGGAGCTCAGATAGTACCTGGATCTGGCCTGCAGTAACCCCGACAAGCAGATATTTCCCGCCGACCTGTATAATGGCTATGTGTCTGTCCTGCCCCAGAGTGATCTGGTCCAGCAGACGCATGTACAGGGAACTGCTGCTTTTTGACATTCCCCTGCCAATATATTTACTTGCAAGATAACTGCCGCCAAGAATCAACACTACAGCAATAAGGCTGCCAATCGCTCTTAACATATAATTCCTTCCTTACTTTAATGCTCTAATGAAATCAAATTTATCTTCATAATCTCTGTAATTCTAATACCAAAGTTATCCTCAACGACAACAACATCCCCTTTTGCGATGCACTGGCCGTTGACATACAGATCTACCTGCTCTCCCGCAAGTTTGTCCAGGACAACCAGGGAGCCTTTTGTAAAGTCAAGAATATCCTTAACGAATCTCTTCGTTCTTCCAATTTCAACCGATATCTCAAGAGGAACACCCATGATCAGCTCCATGTTCTCCTCCTGCTCACCTTCAAGCACAATATCGCCGTCCGGTTTCAGATTTGGCTGGTTTGCAGGCTGCACATGGATCATCTTCGGCTCCGGCGCCTTCTTCGGCGGTTCCTGCATGGACTGCTGCATCTGCTGCATCTGCTGCATCATCTGCTGCATCATCTGCATCTGCATCATCTGCATATCAGGACTTACCATTGCCATTGGCTGCATCATCTGCTGGGCTGCCGCTGGCTGCGGTGCTGATGACTGTGGTGCTGCCGCTGCCGGCTGTGGTGCTGCGGCCGGCTGTACTGCTGCCGGCTGCGGTGCTGCGGCCGGCTGTGGTACCTGCGGCGCTGCGGCCGGTTGTACTGCTGCTGGCTGCGGCGTCTCATCCGCTCCTCCTGCCAGTAATTTTTCAATCTCCTCCTGGGAAAGTGTACCGCCTGATGCAGCCGCACTGTCCTGCGCTCCCGGGGCAGGCTGTGCTTTTACCATCGGCTCTGGCGCCGCCGGCGCATCCGCCCCTCCTGCCAGTAATTTTTCAATCTCCTCCTGGGAGAGTGTGCCGCCTGATGCGGCCGGTGCACTATCCTCCTGCACTGCTGGCGCAGGTGCAGAACCATTCATATCAATCTTACTTACATCAATAATCTGATCATCCGGAAGGAAACCTCTTAAAAGACCCTTTGCCAGCTCCATGGGCATGACATTGAAGAATTCACTTTCCAGTTTGTCTGCAATCTTCAGTGTAAAGACAACAACAACCTTGGGATATTTATCCACAAAATATTTGTCGATAAATTCCTGTTCGTTCTTTACCTCAAATGAGATAGGCGTAGAAATATTTACCATTCTGCCCAGAAATTCAGACAATGCAGTAGAAGAAGCACCCATCATCTGGTTCATAACCTCACAGACTGCACTAATATTTATCTCATTCAGTTCAAATTCCTCGTCTGGTATCTCCATACCCATAAGCATCTCGACAATTACTTTTACGTCATGCTTTTTAAGAAGCATGACATTCTCGCCTTCCAGACCAGCTACATAAGTAATTTCGACACCTACGGCGGGTTCAACCCTGTCCATCTGAAATTCTTCTTTAGATACGACATTAACAACCGGCGTCGTAATGTCTACCCTGGCGTTCAGCATCGTGGAAACCGCTGTTGCAGAGGATCCCAGACTTATATTGAGTATTTCGCCTATAGCGTCTATTTCCAATTTACTAAAGCACTCAGAAACCATACTAACCTTTCTCTCCTTCCGGGAAAACCACCCCTAGTTCTATTTTCCAATATCCAATGCTTTCTGAGCCATCAGCTTCATCGCATTAAATGCTGTAATGTTCGCCTCATAGGAGCGGGTCGCAGACATTCCGTCTATCGTCTCCTTTACAGGGTCTACATTCGGCATCATGACGTAGCCGTCTTCATCTGCATCCGGGTGATCCGGATTGTAGACCGGGTTAAGATCTCTCTGATCCTCCACAATCTCTGTCACTTGTACACCGCCCTTAGATGCTGTCCTGTTCAGAATGCTATTAAATCTTGAACGGAAAGAGGTCTGCGGGATCTCCTGAAGCACAACCATCTTCCGCCTGTACGTCCCGCCGCTCTCCGTTCTTGTTGTGTTCGTATTCGCAAGATTCTCGGCAGCAATATCCAGGCGCTGCCTCTCAGCCGTCAGTCCCGACGCGCTGATATCAAATGAATCTAAAAAAGACATATCTGCTCCTCCTTAATTTTATTAACCAAGGATCTTCTTAACTGTAGACAGAATACGCTCCGGTTTGAACGGCTTTACAATAAAGTCCTTCGCTCCTGATTTGATGGAATCCATAACCATTGTCTCCTGGCCCATGGCAGAGCACATAACAATTGTTGCATTTGGATCCATTGCTTTGATCTCCTTTAACGTCTCCAGCCCATCCTTGTTCGGCATTGTAATATCCATAAATACAAGGTCCGGTCTTTCAGCACTGTAGATCTCTACGGCCTTTGCGCCGTCCTCTGCTTCGATAAGATCCGTATAGCCTGCCTGTGTTAACGTAGTCTTTAACATCATTCTCATAAACGCTGCATCATCTACTAATAGAATTTTCGCCATTTTCTTTTACCTCACTTTTTATTCTCATTGTAATTTATATACTCAGACAATCTTTAGGATTGATCTGGTAATAGTGCTGCCACATCAATTTCATTTGGTTTCAGTATACGATTTTCGATCTTAACCGCAAGATTCTTATTATGTACACCAAGCTGGCCGTTGAACCACGGCTGCCCCTCTACATACAGAGAGATCAGCGAGCTCTGCGGCTTATTCAGGTCAATAACATCTCCTACATGTAAGTTGTAGACATCATCCAGACTAAGCTGCGCAACGCCAAGCTGTGCCATAATATCCATCTTGGATTCTCTGATACTCTCCAGAATATCGTCCCGGTTGCTCCGAAGCATCTGTCCTGTCTTATTCGCCAGGTGCTTCGTCTTATCAATAATTTCAAATATATTACTCAGCAATGTTCCGGGAATACAGATATTCATAGCTCCTTCAATGTCTCCCATCTGAATTCTCAGCATGACGATAACTACCGTCTCGTCTACGCTGATCCCCTGGAACATGCTCGGGTTCTCCTCTATACGGTCAAACTCTGCTGTCATCTCAGTATAGTTTGCCCAGACATCCCCTGTAATCGTTACCAGATACCGGATGATCTTTGCATACAAATCCAATTCGAGATCCGTATAGGTATAAGACATATCTACCGACATATCCGTTCCCATTCCTCCAAGCATTCGGTCTATCATGCCCCCCATAAGGGTAGGCGCAATATGAAACACCATAGGAGGATTCGAAGAATGATCTAAAAGGTCTACATTCGCAAGAGTGATAACGTCTGTCTCATTTAATGCATTGCCGAATTCATAGTATCTCTGCTCCTCAACACCTACAACCTCCACCTCACTTGCCACCCGGAATAGTCCGTTAATGTGTGAGGCTGCAATTCTGGAATAGTTGTCATAGATGCTCTGAAGCATCTTAAGCTTATCCTTTGTGTATTTTTTCGGGCTAAAGAAGTCATACTTCCGATACTCTTTTTCCTCTTTCTTCGGCTCTTCGGGGGCACTGCTCTGTGTATCTCCTCCATTTTGCATTGAATTCAGCAGAGCGTCTATCTGACTCTGTGATAATACATCTGCCATTCTAAACTCCCACTTTCATTTCTTTCTT
The DNA here is from genome assembly GCA_947566645.1 of uncultured Lachnospiraceae bacterium. GTDB lineage: Bacteria > Bacillota > Clostridia > Lachnospirales > Lachnospiraceae > CAPEBR01. The sequence continues at coordinate 53,439 of CANOKL010000020.1, read as the reverse complement.
AACGGCCCATATCCTCATAGTATTGCTCAAGACTCTGCTCTACGGAATCGGACTTCGTAATCAGTAATTCTACTCTCCTGTTTTTCGCACGGTTTTTCTCTGTGTCAAAGGGAGCAATCGGGCGGAACTGCCCGTATCCAATTGATACAATATGCTCTGGCGGAACCTTTGACCGCGTCTGTATATAAGCCGCAACCCTCGCCGCACGCTCCGCGGAAAGGACACGGTCACCCACAGGCTCATTCACAATTTTCGGGTCAGCCTGGGTTGTGTGCCCCAATACCTGAATTTCCTTTACGGAACTGCTGACGCCCGCGATAATAGAGGAAAACTGTTTTAAGACCTTCGCGCCATTTGCTTTGATAATGGAGCTGTCCCCGTCAAAAAATACATTATCACGGAAGGTAATGAAGGTATATCCGTCTCCTTTGAACAGATCTACTTCACTGTCAAGGCCTGCCTGTTCTACTGCTTCCTTCAGGCTCTCATATAGTTCGTCAAATTCATCAATCTTCTGCAGATTGTTATCCAGGCCTCCGGGAACTTCTTCTACGCCGTCTATCTCCGGATCATCTGCAATCTGTGAGATCTCCCTTGCATCCGGATTAAAGCTTTTGACAATCTGCACCCATTTTGCCTGGTCTACGGTGGAGATAGAATAAAGAAGCACGAAAAAACACAACAGCAGCGTTACAAGGTCGCCATATGTGTCCATCCAGTTTGCGCCGCCACCGCCGCCGGAATTTTTCTTTCTCTTACCCATATTCTACTCCTCTTTTCCTTTTTTCCCGCCTTTGCCGCCGGATTCCTGGTTAAGAATCTTTGCGCGCTCTTTCTGGGAAACATATGTAACAAGCTTTTCTTTCAGGAACTTCGGATTATCTCCTGCCTGGATGGCAAGGATACCTTCTATCATAACCTGCTTATATAGTAATTCATCTTCATTTCTGATCTTAAGCTTATTGGCAATCGGTGAAAATAGCATATGTGCTAATATACAGCCATAAAATGTTGTGATAAGTGCTGTAGCCATGGCCGGTCCAAGATCTCCGGCGCCTCCTTCTTCGATATTCATCGCTTTCAGCATGTTAACCAGACCGACAAGTGTTCCAATCATACCGAATGCCGGTGCAACAGCCGAACCCTTCTCGTAAAATCCGATACCTTCTCCATGTCTGTCTGACATGGCGTCTATTTCATTTTCAAGGAGGGAACGAACCTCTTCCGGTTCAGTTGCATCCACGATCAGCATAATCGCTGATTTAAAAAATGGATCCTCTATCTCATTCGCTTTCTCCTCCAGGGCAAGGAGACCATTCTTTCTTGCAAGCTGTGCCATCTCCTCTAATGTATCTACAAGTGCACCTATATTGTACTTATTTCCCTGGACGATCATCTTAAAATGCTTCGGTATGGTCTTCAGCATGCTGACCGGATAACTTGAGATAAGCGCCGATATAGTACCTCCGAGCACGATTGCGACACTTTCCGCATCCCAGAAGTTTCCTAACTTGGTAGGCGTAATACCGACAACTACAATCAGTACAATTCCAATTACTAAACCTAAAATTGTTGTAATATCCATGTTATCTTCACCATCCTAATCCTTATCTATTCTGCGTGGTAACAATGGATCTTACCATTGTACTCTATTGTCTTCTCTATAATCTCTTCTGCACTTTCCTTTACAAGGTAAAATTTGCCATTCATCATTACAACCTTGGACTCAGGGATGAGCTCAACGGCTTCGATCTGGCTGGAATTAAGTAATACTTGTTGATCATTGAGTTTCGTCAGCACTATCATAACACACTTCCTTTTACATTTCAAATGCAACTATAAATTTGTTGGTTCCGGGGGGGGGGGTGGGGGGGGGACGCAGCTTCGTGCAGATCCCTGTCCCACGCAGACGGACCAACATTCCGATGAACTAACTGCTAACTTCGGCTAAGTCGTTCGGGAGAACCCTCACGTCTAAGTCTCCGTAAGCAGTGGATTTCATCTCCATTAAGGACGGTCCTTTATGTCTGCTTAGGGACAGGGATCTGCACGAAGCTGCTGTTTGCCGGCTGCCCGGAACGGCAACATATTCCGCGGGGCGGGCGTTGCCGGGTTTTTTATGGCTGCCCGGTACGGGGATGTGTTCCGTGGGGCGGCGCTGCTGCTTTTTATGGCTGCCCGGTACGGGGATGTGTTCCGTGGGGCGGCGCTGTTGCTTTTTATGGCTGCCCGGTACGGTGATGTAGTCCGTGGGGCGGCGCGGGCGGGTTTGGTTTGTTGGTTGCCCGGAAGGGGAACTTGTTCTGTGGGAGCGGGCGCTGGCGGGTTTGGTTTGCCGGGCGCCCTTTCCCTTGGGTTGCATTGTATGTGGTTTTTATTTCTTGCGTTGGTTTTTGTAACTGGTTTGGTAATTGGGTTTTTGCAGTCTGCTGGGTTTTTTGCAGTTCTGCTGAATAGTTGCTAGTTACTGGTTACGGGTTGTATTATCTCTTCATGTTTACCAGCTCTGAGAGCATCTCGTCGGTGACGGTGATGATCTTGGAGTTGGCCTGGAATCCTCTCTGACAGGTAATCATGTTGGAGAATTCGTTTGCAAGGTCTACGTTTGCCATCTCCAGGTAGCCGCCGAGGATCTTGCCGGACGGGCCTCCGTTTGGCTTCATTGCTTCTACGTCTCCGGCGTTGGCGCCTGGGGTGTAGTAGTAGCCGCTGGTTTTTTCAAGGCCGTTCGGGTTCTCTACGGTTACGAGGGCAATCTGTGCGATTGCTATGGTCCGGTTCTGTTTGTCTACGCCGATGATGGTTCCGTCCTCGTTGATCTTGTAGCTCTGGATGTCGTAGGGCTGGTTTGTGTCCGGATCGTTTGGTATCTTGATGGCGGACAGGTCGTTCTCGTATTTTGCCGGAACGCTGGGTACCCAGGATGCTCCTGCTACTCTCTGGGTTGCTGCTGTGGCGCCAAAGGTGTTTGTCGCCAGACCAGAGACTGCGTTGTCATTGTTTCCTGTTGCCTTGGCTTCTATCTTGATGTTGATCCTTCCGCTTGTGCCGTTTGTCATCGTCTCATTAACGCCTTCAAAGCTGAAATTATAAGCCTGAAGGTTCGTATCTGCGCCTGCTACTCTGATCCATTGTTCAAATACATCTTTATAATCTGTGTCACGGCTGTTTGGTCCAAGTTCAAGACTTGTTTCCACTCGTACGCCGCCGATTGTGACAACATTCAGGCCGTTTGTACCGGTTCCTGCACTGTATGTTATCGTTGCCCCTTCTGCAAGATACGTACTTTTTGCTGCCGGAATTTCGGGGATTCCTGTTCCCTCGGTTACGGAATAGCCGTATACATAGCTTCTCTGGTCATCTACCAGGTAGCCGTTGTTGTCTACGCGGAAGATTCCTACGCGGGACAGGTACAGGCCGGAATCTGATACGTTTGTGAACGTTCCGTTTACCATGTTACCTACCAGGAAGAAGCCTGTTCCGTCGATCATACAGTCCAGTGGGTTGGAGGATGGTGACGGTGCTCCGGTTCCAAATTCGTTGGTGATGGAGGATAGCTGGGAACCGTATCCTACCTGGGATGCGTTACGTCCGCCGGCTCCGCCTGATAATACATCTCCGCCTGAACCATTGATTGAGTTTGCGTACATGGAATCCTGGAAGTTGAAGCTGTAGGATTTAAATCCCCATGTATTTACGTTTGCAATGTTGTTACCTATTACATCCATCTTTGACTGGTGTGTTCTCAGTCCTGCGACTGCTGCAACCATTGATCTGACCATATTTCATTACTCCCTTTCTTTTTTCTTCTGCTGTCCTTGTGTCTGTAAGTCGTACAGACACGAAAACCCCCATGAAATGGTCCGGCTTATATTAAGACAGCACTGTCAATGTTTGTAAAGATGTTGTCTTTCATCTCTGCTCCTGACATGGTCGTTATGACTACGTTATTCGGAACATTTACGATAAATGCACCACTCTTGCCGATTACGACTACGTCTTTTGCTCCCTTGGCCTGTGCCTTTTGCACTGCCTGGTTCAGGTCGCTCAGCAGAGTGTCTGTCATCTCTATTCCCCTCTCCTGTACCCTGAGTGCCGCATGCTTCGAAAACTGAACGGACCTGGGCTTATTTACCTCTTGTCGTAGAAGTTCTGCAAATTGGACGTTATTGTCTGTGCTCCCTCCCACCGGCAGGCCTGCCTGTGCATGCTGCAGCCTTAAGGAACTGGCACTTGTAATTTGATTAACTCTACTCATCATTCACCACCGACCTTTTTATACCGTTCTGGTTTTTGTTGTATCGTTTTTCCCTGTATCCTCTGATGTAGTGGTGTCTTCTTCCTTCTTCTCCTCCGGGACGTCGCCGACAGCCATAACCTGTGACAGATCGTATTTCTTTCCATTTACATATACGGAAGTTGCGCCTGTAAGGTCTACTCCTGTTACGGTTCCCTTTACCTTTTCCTTAATCTTTGTCTCGCCTGTCTCTTCGTCCTTCTCTGTTATTGCGACTGTAACCTCTTTTCCAAGAAGACCTGTGGAATAAGTTGTCAGTGTTACGGTTGAGAGGTTGTTCGTTACAGTTGAAAAGTTTGCGATCGCCTCTGATAGTTTTGTCATGGAGCTTAAGGATGACATCTGAACCATCTGGTTCATCATCTCGCTGTTGTCCATCGGGTTCGTCATATCCTGATACTGGAGCTGTGCTGCCATGAGTTTCCAGTAGTCATCTGTCGTCAGGCCGTTATCTGATGTGGCTGCTGCCTGTGTCGCCAGTAATTCGTTATAGGCATATGCCGAATCGCTTTTTAATGTAGTTGATTCTACTGCCATTTCTTTTTTGTCTCCTTTCCTTTATTAGCCTGCCAGTCCGAGCCTCAGCTTCTGCAGAAACTGGTCTGCATCTTCTGCACTTGTTTCCTGTCTGTTGTCTTTTGGCTGCTCATTCTCCTGGTTCTGGCCGTTTTTCTGATTTTCATCTCTCTGCTGGTTCAAGTAGTCATTTTCCTGCTTATCTACAATGATCGTTGTTGTACCGCCGAGATTCTTTTCAATTACCTGGCCGATCTCTCCGGCATTGCGTCCCAGTACGTCAAGCGCTCTCTTCTCGGTACAGAAGATTGAAACCGTTGCCTGGCCTTCCTGATACAGAATCTTTACTGCGATCTTTCCAAGGTTCGCAGGCTCAATATGGATCTCGAATTCCTGCACGCCTTCTGACATCTTCGCAAGAAGCTGGTCTGTCACTTTCTCCGGAAGCGCCTCTGGCTGGGGTACATACATTCTTACCGGCTCCTGGGGCTTTGCTGCCTGAACCTCTGTCTGTGTCTGGGCTGCCGGTGCCTGGACTGCCTGCTCTGCCGGGTGTCCGCTGCTCTGTGTATTGCTCTGTTCTTCTGCGCCTAATGAATTGTTGCCTCTTTCAGGAGCTTTTGTCTCTGTGACTGTGCTGATGATCTCTGCTGCGGGCTCATCTGTTTTCTCTGGCATCACGTCCTGAACCGGGGTCTGTGGCTGTGCTGTCTCTGTGGGAAGCTGGGACTGTTGTATTCCGGCTGCTTCCTGGATCTGGGGAACCGCTGCGTCTGCCGCAGTCTCCAAAAGGCCCTCTGTCTGAACTACTGGCGCCAGTGTCTCTTCCTGAACCTGCGGCTCAGCCTGAATGACCTCCGGACGCATATTCAGATTCATCTGGTAGGCAGCGAGAAGCCCTTCTGTCTGTGTAGTCTTCTCCTGTACAGGTTCTTCCTCTGCCGCATCCTTTGTGCTGTCTGCGGCATCTTTTGTGGTCTTGTCGTCCTTTGTCTCTGCAGGCTTCTCCGTCTTATCCTCTGTTTTGGTATCTTTTTTGGATACTTCTTTGCTGTCTGTCTGCTGTTCCTGGCCTTGCAGCAGCTTTCTGAAATCATCTGTGACTGCTTTCACACTGCTGTCTGACTTTGACACACTGCCTGAACGATAGCCTGTGTCTGCCATCTTTACACTTATTTTGTCCATCTTGATCTCCTCCTTTCTGTCATGGTTATATAGTAATCTGCTTTCGCAGTATTACCCGCTGTCTGTGCTGCTCTCTCCTACATGCCAAGCCTTACCATGGCACTTTTTGTAGCTACAAACTCCTCGATAAATCTTTCCTCTTCCTTCTGGACTTCTTTATCGTATTCTTCTCTCTTTTTTTCTTTTAACTTATCCAGAGTAGAAGTCTCCTTCTTTGCCTCTACCACTTCATTTCTCTTGGCTTCCTCTTTAAGTTTCAGCTTTTCAAGCTGGTCCTGCTTAATCCGGATCTTGACTCCCAGAGCCTCCAGATAATTTTCATATGTATGTATCTCGCTGATTTTTATACCATTTAATTTATTCTTTCTGAACTCAGCGGTGCAGTCACGGTGAAGCTGCTCCAGCTCTTCAATAGCCCGTTCGCACTCTCTTACCTTCATCAGTATCCTTGCATGTTCTGCCTTGAGTCCGTCCAGCACCTGTTCCTTATAGTCAAGCACCTTGTCAAGCGGAAAAAAGAATTTCTTCATCGCAGTATCCTCTTCATAATCTCCAGAGATTCTTCATAAGAATAGCTTTCATCTATTTTCTGCATCAGGAATTCATTAACCTGGTCAATCTTGGATATGGCTCCGTCCAGTCTCGGATTCGTTCCTGATTTGTATGCGCCGATTGATATCAGATCTTCGTTTTTTGAATATACGCTTAAGATATCCCGCATCTTTGCAGCGGCGGCCTTATGCTCATCTGACACAATATTTGTCATCAGACGGGAAATGCTGGCATTTACATCAATTGCCGGGAAATGATTCTCATTGGCAAGCTTTCTGGTGAGCACAATATGCCCGTCTAAGATACCGCGGACAGTATCTGCGATCGGCTCGTTCGTATCATCTCCCTCTACCAGTACCGTATAGACGCCGGTAATGGAACCCTTCTCAAAATTGCCGCTCCGCTCCAGAAGCTTCGGAAACTCGGCATATATAGATGGCGTATATCCTCTTGCAACAGGCGGCTCTCCAGTCGCAAGCCCGATCTCACGCTGCGCCATTGCAAATCTCGTAAGGGAATCCATCATAAGAAGGACATCCTTACCCTGATCCTTAAAATATTCCGCGATTGTCGTTGCAACCAGCGGACACTTCATCCGCAGCATTGCAGGCTGGTCAGATGTTGCCACCACAAGGACGCTCCTTTTCAGGCCCTCAGGCCCCAGATCCTTCTGGACAAATTCCAGAACCTCACGTCCACGCTCGCCCACCAGGGCAATGACATTAATATCTGCCTTTACGTTCTTGGCAATCATTCCAAGCAGTGTACTCTTTCCAACACCGCTTCCTGCAAAGATTCCGATACGCTGTCCTTTTCCGATTGTATTCAGCCCGTCAATCGCTTTTACCCCGAATTCCAGTGTATCTGTAATCGGGGGACGCTTCAACGGATTAATATATGTGTTCTCTACGTAATAATATCTTGGCGACGGAAACGGTCCCAGATCATCCATGGGTTTGCCTGTGGCATCTATGATACGCCCCCGGAGGAACTCTCCTACTGGTATCTTCAGACGCCGCTTTGTGTTTCTCACAAAGCTTCCCGCTGCAACGCCGCTGATATTCTCATATGCCATGAGCTGCATCCGATCTCCCCGGAAGCCTACTACCTCCACCGGAATCTGCCGGTGCTTCTCCTCATTATAGATCATGGCAATATCGCCTATACTGGCACGGTTTCCGGAAGACTCCATAGCCATGCCGACGACATTCTCGATTTTCCCTATGTAACTCACTGTCTCTGACTTCTGAATTAATTCAGGCAGCTTTGAAAACATACTCCCCACCTCGTTACTATGATCGTAAATACGCAGACCTGCTGAATAGTTACCTATGATCTTACATTATTCAGTATATCCTTGATGTTTTCTAACTGTGTGCCGACACTGGCATCAATAATCTCATCCGGGAGTTCAATAATGCAGGTTCCGTCCTCCCCGTTATCCATCGTGATAATCTTAATATTATCAGACAGCTTTGACATCGCCTCCAGAAACTCCGCGTCCACCTCCATGGATACACCTGTGTCCGCTTTTGTTACATATATCTTCGCCCACTGCTTTTTTCTGATCTTGTCTGTGGCTGCAAGGATCATCCGCTTCACAATATCTCCGCTGGACTTCAGACTGGTCTGTACAATCTTCTCCGCCACCGCCAGAGATATCCTCTTCAAGTCATCTATATACTGCTCCAGAAGCTTCGTCTTCTCAATAGACACATCATTAACAACTTCTGTAATGTCTGCCCTGAGCTTTGCCAGCTCCTGGTCAAGAAGCCTTCTCTGCTCCTCATATGCCTCTCTGAGGCCGTCATCATGCCCCGATTCTCTTCCTTCATTATAACCCTTCTCACGGAGAAGATCCGCCTGTTCGCGTGCCTCTGATATGATCTGGGCCGCCTTCTTTCTTGCCTCTTCCAGTATCTCATTCTCAGCAGCCGTAATCTCATCCCTGATGCGTTCTTCGTCCTCTTCTTCCCCGTCGGCATCTTCCGTCTCTTCGTCCGGCTCTTCCGCCTCTTCATCTTCATTCAGCATAAATCCCGCGAAGAAGTCAAAGGGTTTAATATCCTCCTTCTCCTTCGCCGGGCCCTTCACAATCCTAGGCAATGATTTCATCCTTTCCGCTCTTAACTATGATCAGTTCTCCCGCTTCCTCAAGCCGTCTGATTACACCTACGATGCGGCTCTGAGCCTCTTCAACATCTCTCAGACGCACGTTAACCGTAACCTCAAGATCGGACTCAATACTCTCAGCCATACGACTGGATACATTCGCGAAGATAAGCTCTTTGATGTTATCATCAGATCCCTTAAGTGCGTATACAATATCCTTAACATCACATTCACGGATAAATCTCTGAATAGATCTGTTGTCCATAGAGACAATATCCTCGAATACGAACATCTTCTTGCGGATGTTCTCTGCAAGTTCTTCGTTCTCTTTACCAAGCTCATCGAAGATGTACTTCTCATTGGTTCTATCCATATGGTTCATAACATCTGCTATGTAGTCGATACCGCCAATCTTCGTAAAGTCTTGTGTTGTAAGAATTGATTCGAATCTTTTCTTAAGAGAGGTCTCTACTACCCTGATCGCATCAGGAGACGCACTCTCCATCCTTGCAATTGCTTCTACTACCCTGATCCGCTTATCCTTCGGAAGCTCACTGATCACTGCAGATGCCTGATCTGCATCTGCATAGGATAATACCAGGGCAATTGTCTGCGCTCTCTCGTGCTGCAGGAAGGAGATCAGATTCTTCACGTTGCTCTTTCTGACAAATTCAAACGGACGTACCTTCATGGACTTGGACAGCTTCTCAAGAAGTGTCTGCGCCGTACTCTCGCCAAATGCCTTTTCAAGTACAGCACGCGCATATTCCATGCCGCCGTCTGTCACAACCTTCTGCGTCAGACAAGTCTTATAGAATTCATCCAGGACATCCTCCATCTGTTCCGGAGTAATATGCCCCAGCTTCGCTACTTCAATTGTTAATTTTTCAATGTCACTCTCACTCAGATGCTTATAAATCTTAGATGCTTTATCTGCTCCAAGTGAAATAATGACTGCCGCCGCTCTCTGCTCGGGTGAAAGTTTATTCTCCGCTTCCATCTCCACCGCCTCCATTCAGCCAGTTTTTCAGCAACTGTGCAGCTATCTCCGGATTCTGCTCTGCAAATTCGCGGACGCTTCTCTTCAGTTCCATGCCTCTGTCGTTCTTGATCTCCTGCAGCTCCTTGTTGAGATCGAATACTTCCTCTTCTCCGGCATCCAGATCTCCCAGGAGTCCTTCCACAGCGCCTTCTTCCATCGCTGCTTCTTCCGCTGCCGCAAGCTCCTCTGCTTCTTCTTCCGCCCTGCGTCTGCGTCTTATAAGCAGGAAGATAAGAAGTGCAAGCAGAAGCACAAGCAGAACTGCCACTACGATAAATACCCAGAGCGGAACGGATTCGATGAATCTTACAAAGCCGTTCTTTGTCTCCTCCTCATCATCAGAGCCTTCGCTGAACGGTGCACTTACAACTGTAATCTTCTCCCGCTGGTCTGCCGCTGCAATACCTGCCGCATTTCCCACAAGGGCAAGAAGCTGACTCTCTCTCAGACTCCCATAACCCTCTCCGTTAATCGCAACGGATACAGTAAGGTCATCCAGTGCTCCCGGTGACACCTGCCCCTGTTCCTTAATCTGATTCACCAGATATTCCCTGGAAACACTCTCGCTGGATGCACCTGTATTGTTATTGTTGCTGTCCGTATTATATTCCGCCGTGTCCGCGTTCGTCTCTGTTCCCGCCACGCCTCCGGCTGTTGTTCCGCCTCCGGCACGTTCGGTGTAGAGATCTTCCTTGCTGACAATTCCTGTCTTATCTTCTTCGTCTATCTTCTCCGGAGTATTGTAGGTAATCGTCTCACGTACCAGATTCTCCATATTAATCTTTGCCCGTGCGGATACCTTTACATTGTCCCGCCCGTAGATCGGTCCAAGCACCTTCACCACATTATTGGAAATCTGACGTTCAATTACCCTGGCAATCTCCTCAACGTCTGAGCCATTCACAGATGAACTGTTCCCGTCTGCGTCAACAGACACGTCATTTCCCTCTCCATCCAGAACGACTACTTCAGTAAGCTCCATTCCCGCAACGCTCTTTGCGACAAGTCTCTGTATACCTGCCACCTGCTCAGTTGTCGGAGAACCGCCTCCCTCCATAGTTACAAATACGGAAGCGCTGGGGCCTTCCCCCTCATCGTCGCTCAGTACGTATTTACTCTCTTCGCCCAGGGCGATTGTAACTTTTGCATCCTTTACACCCTCGAAGCATCTGATCGTAGCCCCGATACGGTCCTGCAGTTCATACAGCTTATACGTATTCTTGTCAGAATCCGTAGTCATCATGCCTGCATTCTCCTTGAAGGTGTCATATGTAAATCCATTCTTCGGATAGCCTTCCTGGACAAGCGCCGCCTTCGTCTGGTCCAGCACATCCTTCTTCACCAGAATCTCTGAATCACCGTCATACTTAAAGTCAACGCCGTCCTCCTGCAGCTTCTGGGTAATCTGCTGTGCCTCCTCCTGTCCAAGCCCGGTAAAAAGAGTCTCGTAAGGCTGATTGTTTAAAATAAGCGCTATGATGACAGCTCCGACGATCAATGCTGCTACGCCGATAATGATTATCTTCTTAGTCCTGCTGTTTAGCTTTTCAACTAATTCTTTTAATTGATCGATTCTCTCTTTCATTATTCAAAACTCTCTTATCTCTTTTTGGTTTTTTGTGCCGCAATAAATTCCGCCTAAAGGCGAAGAAATATCAGTTCATAAGTTCTCTTATGAACTGATACGCATAATCTCATTATAAGATTGCAGCGCCTGTGATCTGAGAGCTATCAGCAAATCTGCCGCAAGCTGCGCCTGATTAGATGCAATCATAACCGTATGCGGATCTTCTATCTGTCCCGTCGCCAGACGGTACTGTTCCTTAACTAACGTATCCTCTGTTGTCCTCACGTTTCCGATCGCCTCTTCAAATATTCCCTGGAATGTGGATATTCCTTCCTGCCCCTTAACCTGGGTACTCTTCTGTGAGTCCCCGTTTAAGGTGATCGGCTGAATCGCGGTAAAGCTCATAGGCTCAATGGGTGTAATGAACTTCTCTTCCATAATTATGTATCAATCCTTTCTCTACTGTCCTTTGATTGCCGACTGATATCTCTTGATATCATTGGTCACTGACTGCAGAAGGTAATTATAATGAAGCCACGTTCTGGTCATCTCCGTCTCTTCCACATCCGCATTCACATTATTCTCATCCACTCTTGCTGTATCGTCTCTTGTATAAACCGTATACCCTGCTCCTTCTATGGCCTCTCGCATCTTCGCGCTGCTCTTCGTCTCATCCGCAGCAATCAGACGTTTCCTGAAAGCCTCTTCGAAGCTCACCTGCTTTCTCTTGTATCCCGGAGTATCAATATTCGCCAGATTATCCGAAAGCGCCTCCTGCTTTTTCCACAGGCAGTCCAGAGACTTCTGTGCCATTGAAATCGTATTTCCAAATATCATGTCTGTCACATCCTTATTATTATTTATATATACTTGCACTTCTTAAGTGTTTTTACCGAATACATCATTTTTTTACACAACATACCACTCATTATAATACACCTAACCGCAAAAAATGTCTATAGTTTTTCATTCATTTCCATGAATATTCACATTTAACAGTTACAGGAAATACCTCTTCTCCTCGTCTTCCTGTTCCTTATCAGGGTCACCCGAAACCTGAAGCGACTGTCCAAGGTCATTCATCCGCTCCTGCAGCTTAAGCTGGATCTGTGCCATGTAATACTGTGACATCACATCCGAAACACTCATCCCGGCTGTACCTTTCTCTGTACTGTCGGCCATGTAAGACGTCCCCGGCTGTTCTCCGGCTGTCTGCACCGTCTTGCCCGTCGTAAGATCTGTACCCATATACCCCATGATCCTGTCTATGTAATTGATCGTCTCTGTAAATGGAGGAACGCCCCCGTACTTCGCCACATTGCCGCTGCCTGCATTATACGCCGCAAGGGCAAGCTCCACATTGCCGTCATACTCCTTAAGCTTTTCCGCAATGTATTTTGCCCCTCCCATAATATTGCTCCTGGCATCGAATGGGTTATCGACTCCCAGATAGCGGGCAGTTGCCGGCATAAGCTGCATCACCCCCTGTGCCCCCACAGCAGACACTGCATTAGCATTAAAGCCGGACTCAGCCTTGCCCACAGCCTTAAGAAGCTGCACCGGCACGCCGTAAAGCTTCGCCGCTTCCTCAAAAATGGAGTCCATACTCTCCGGCACGCCTGTTACTCCTGCCGTATCCTTAAATGTATCCGCGAAACTTCTGCTGCCGGACGCTTTGCTTCCCCTGGAACTTCCGGCTGCCCCGACTCCCTTTATGGTACTTTCTCTCTGAATACTCCGGTCCGGGTTCAGAAGATAGTTCATATAGTTATACAAATTCTCATATACTGCATAATTGCCTGTCATAGCCATCATCTCCTGTCTTTTCTTATTTATATATTTACAGTTATATATTTACAGTCCAGATATCCGCCCCTGGCGCTTAGTAATCCTTTAACACTTATCTCATATAGCATGTATAGTACAAGAAGTGTAAATTATGCAAATATATATCATTATGCCATTTTTCTTTTCTGTTGAAAAGAGCTTTTCGAAATTTTTTGAAATTTTTTTGAAAATTCGACATCTATATATTTACAATCTATTAAATGAGGTATAAAATATAGCTTACATGGGAGTACGCCACAATCCAAACGTACGCAGGAGGTGACAGACACTTTCACCTCCATCACTATTATACTGGGAGGGATTAAAAAGTGTTAAAAAATTTAAAAGTAAGAAGTAAGCTATTTTTTTCATTCAGCATTGTGATACTCTTTTATATTATTGCAATCATAGCGTCTTCGATCGGACTGGGAAGCGTCTTCGGCGGACTGGAAAACTTTTATAAGGTTCCATACCCGATGGTAAAGTACGCATTGCAGGCCCAATCCACAACGAGGCAGGTTCAGCTGACCGTATTCCGCGCCAGCGCCGCAGGCGATGACGCAGCAATCCAGTCCTATCTGTCCGAGATCGACCAGGGCGTCACACAGCTGGGCAACGCCCTTGATTCCCTGGCGGAATGTTATGAAGGAGATGCTGCTCTTCTGCAGTCCATGCAGGCTGCCGCGCAGGACACAAGTACAGCACGGTCTAAAACGATCGAGTGCCTGGAGAACAATGATCTGGAAGGCGCAGTTGAACTGACAACCGGCGAATATGCCGAAGCATCCACCAATATGCAGAGCAAACTTCAGGAAATTATCGAAAGTGCACAGGCAAAGGCTGATGAATATTACACCAGCGGATCCACTACAAAAAAATATTGTACCTACATCCTCTATGGACTGGCAGTTGTCAGCGTGATACTGACCCTCTTCCTCTCCATCAGCATTATCAGAGGAATCACATATCCGATTGCCGAGATTGAACACGCCGTAGTAGCAATGGCCAAGGGTGATATGCACTCAGAGGTTACATACCAGTCCAAAGATGAACTCGGTGTACTTGCCGAAAATCTTCGTTTTGTGTTAAAGACTTTGTCGGAATACATTTCCCATATCTGTTCCAGACTGGACTCACTGGCAGACGGCGATCTGTCTGTAGAGATGGATATGGATTATCTTGGGGAATTTGCTTCGATCAAGAACTCTGGAAATAAGATTATTCATTCCCTGAATGATACGCTTGGACAGATTCATGTAGCTGCCGACCAGGTATCAAGCGGTTCAGACCAGGTATCAAGCGGCGCGCAGGCATTAAGCCAGGGCGCAACTGAGCAGGCAAGCTCTGTAGAAGAATTAGTTGCCACATTAAGCACCCTGTCTGAGCAGGTAAATCAGACTGCTGCTAATTCACGGGATGTAAATAACCTGATACTTGAAACAGCGGGCGAGGTCAATAACAGCAATTCCAAGATGGAAGCCATGATGACTGCCATGACTAAGATTAACGAATGCTCAAGCGAGATTGAAAAGATCATTAAGACAATTGAAGACATTGCATTCCAGACCAATATTCTTGCACTGAATGCGGCTGTCGAGGCTGCACGCGCGGGTGAATCCGGCAAGGGCTTCGCAGTTGTGGCTGATGAGGTAAGAACGCTGGCTTCAAGAAGCGCAGAGGCTGCCAAGGATACTACTGTACTGATCAGCAACTCTCTTACCGCTGTTGCGGAAGGAAACGAGATTGCAGCAGACACACAGAAGTCCCTGTTAAATGTTGTAACAAGTGCACAGCAGATTGAGACCAACATGGCACAGATTACAGAAGCCTCAGACATGCAGGCAGAAGGACTTCAGCAGGTTACTCTGGGAATCGACCAGATCTCCTCTGTTATCCAGACAAACTCCGCAACCGCACAGCAGAGCGCTGCTGCCAGCGAAGAGCTTTTCAGCCAGTCTACACTGCTTAAGAACTTGGTAAACCGTTTTCATCTGAAAGGGATGTCGTCTTCAGCATTTACAGCTCCGTCCTCTGACCCGGCACCTGTAGTGTCTGCCTCAAGCACGGATTACAGCCGCAGCACCGCATCCT
This sequence comes from uncultured Lachnospiraceae bacterium, assembly GCA_947566645.1. GTDB lineage: Bacteria > Bacillota > Clostridia > Lachnospirales > Lachnospiraceae > CAPEBR01. Next base: position 38,250 of record CANOKL010000020.1, on the reverse strand, counting down.
CTTCGCAGAGCTACACTGACAGCAGTTCACCGATCTATTCTACAGTCGGAGAAGTAGATCTGTCCCTTGCGGACAGCAGCCCGGTACCGGAAGAAAAGACATCCTACACACCGGCGCCCACCGTACCGTTTGTAAACAACAATGACAAATACTAGATGTTATTGTCATGGTACGGCAGTAACATAGCAACTACTAAAATACATAAAAAAGAGAGTTTCGTAATTGAAACTCTCTTTTTTATTCAAGTATCCATACAGGCATAGCTGCCTGGCCCGTTGTTTCGCGGAATGAAATGCAATATCAGTACACCACCAGCGGCGGCTCCACTGTAAGCCTGGGTCTTCCTCCGCGCAGTCCCTCAATGAGCACCATATTAGGCTCTTTATCCACATAGGGATGCACAAAGCGGATCCTCTTCGGCTCAATCTTATGCGCGCACATCTTCATAAAGATCTCCGGCAGCCGGAAGGGTCTGTGAACCATATAGAATCTCCCCTTCCAGTTCAGAAGCTTCTCACTCTCCCGCAGGACATCCTCCAGTGTACACATTACCTCATGCCGGGCAACATACAATGCCTCATTTTCATTTTTCAGCCCATGCTGTCCGATCATGTAAGGCGGATTCACGGTAATAACCTCAAAGGAGGCTGCGCCAAATATCCCTGCTGCCTCCTTAATATCTCCTGTTACAATTCTGATGCTCTCCTCAAGCCCGTTATAGGCGACACTTCTTCTCGCCATGTCCGCACTCTCCTCCTGAAGCTCCAGCCCGGTATAGATTCCGCCCTCATTTTTCGCCTCAAGAAGTATAGGCAGAATCCCGGTACCTGTTCCCAGGTCCAGCACATGCTCGCCCTTCTTCACCACTGCAAAATCAGACAGAAGCACTGCGTCTATCCCAAAGCAGAAACGCCCCGGATGCTGGATGATCTCATAACCATTGATCATAAGGTCATCCAGGCGCTCGCCCTCCAGTAATCTTATCTCCTTATTCATCATCCAGCTTCGATGCTCCGTTCTTCTCTTCCAGCGCTTTCAGCTCTGCCATCTCTTCCCTGGTCAGCTTAACATCCTTTTTCTTCCTCTTTGGCCTGAAGCGGAGTTCGCTCGCCTTGTATTCCCGTATCTCCTTCTCGTCATTATCCAGCGTTACGATCACCTTCACAAGCTGGCGGAGTACATTCACAGACTGCACATCTCCCTTAAGCCCCTCCGGGGTAGTCACACGGTCCCCGTTCCCGGGAAGCCGGCTGTTAAGCTGCTCATATGTCTCTTCCTCATTCGTCAGACAGCACATCAGGCGTCCGCACACGCCAGAGATCTTCGTCGGGTTCAGAGACAGATTCTGTTCCTTTGCCATCTTAATGGAAACCGGTGCAAATTCAGCAAGATACGTATGGCAGCACAGTGAGCGCCCGCAGATTCCAATGCCGCCGCGGATCTTCGTCTCATCCCGCACCCCGATCTGCCGGAGTTCAATTCTGGTACGGAACACACTTGCCAGATCCTTCACAAGCTCCCGGAAATCAATCCGTCCATCCGCCGTGAAATAAAACAGCACCTTATTATTATCAAATGTATATTCTGCATTAATCAGCTTCATCTCAAGCCCATGCTTCCGGATCTTCTCCAGACAGATCGCAAAGGCTTCCTTTTCCTTCTCCCTGTTTCTGGCTTCCTTATTCTTATCCTCCTCAGTCGCAATCCGGATAACCGGCTTTAAAGGCTGGGTAATACGGGAGTCCTCCACTTCCTTCGGTCCTGTCACTACGGAGCCAAACTCCACACCCCTGGCCGTCTCCACAATTACCTTGTCGCCATTCTTTACTTTATGCCTGCCCGGCGCAAAAAAATAAATCTTCCCCGCCGGGCGGAATCTTACTCCTATTACTCTTACCATTGCCTAATTCTCCTTTATCGTCAAGAACAAAAGCTCCATCACCAGCTCAAAATTCACGTTGGCCCGAAGCCTTGCCTTCGCCTTTTCCAAACTTTCAAGAATCAATCCGATTCCTTCATAAGAACTCCTTCTTGCCTGTTCCTTCATATAATGCATCTGGTCCTTCAGGACAACCCTCTCTGTATCCCTTGTCGCTTTATAGAGCAAAGCATCCCGATACCATATCATAATGATATCCAGAAAATCCGTAATCTCTAATTTGTATGCAGACACCCGGTTCACTGCCTCCACGATCTCGCTGATCTCCATATCCTGAACATGCTGAAGAAGATGGAGCGCCTCCTCTCTGATCTCATTAAAATGTTCCGAATTCGCCAGCATAATGGCTCTTCCCATATTCCCCTGTGCAAATGCCGCACAGATATCCGCCTTATAATCCGGCACCTGCAGTCTCTCCATCAGATATTTGCGGATCAGTGTCTCCTTAATATTGCGCAGCTTAAGCATGACACAGCGGGAATTAATCGTCGGAAGCAGCATGTCCGCATTCTCCGTCAGAAGCAGAATCACGGCATACTCCGGCGGCTCCTCTATCGTCTTAAGAAGCGCATTCTGTGCCTGTGCAGTCATCAGATCTGCCTGCGGGATGATATAGATCTTATAGGGCCCGCTGTAGGGCTTGATCTGGATCGTGTTATTCACCTGTTCTCTTATATCGTCTACACCAATAGAATTCGGCTTCTCATGGGTTACTGTAATGATATCCGGATGGTTGCCGCTTTCCGCCTGGATACATGAATGGCATTTGCTGCAGGGATCCCCATCCCCCCTTTCACACAGAAGCGTCATGGCAAAAAGCCTTGCGAGCATCTTCTTCCCCGCTCCCCTTGCGCCATTGATGATATACGCATGTGTCACCTTATCCTCCCTGGCCGCATTCTGTATATACCGTATAATGTCTTTATGTCCAACTACATCTTTAAAGCTTCCCATGTTGTATCCCCTCTACATTCTCCTTAAAGTATATTCTTATCTATTGTAACACACTTTTATACCCTGTAACAGTGTTTCTTTGCAAATTAATTTGGGACGGGGCAAAATTAAAAATGCCCCGTCCCAAATTGACTCTCATTCTATTTTTTTATCGTTACACTGTCAAACTCGTCTATAATTGACTGATCAGGAGCCTTGGTTGCCAGACTCACGATTATGATCATAGCCAGCGACACGAGGAATGCCGGAAGCAGCTCATAGATATCAAGTATTCCACCCATCGGGCGAACCATGTATTTCCAGATAAATACCATGGCTCCGCCGGATATCATGCCTGCGAGAGCTCCCTGCAGTGTTGTACGCTTCCAGAACAGTGAACAGATCATAACTCCTGCAAAAGCTGCTCCCATACCTGCCCATGCGAAGGATACGATACCAAATACGCTGGAATTCGGATCTCTTGCCATGAATAACGCAATGAGCGCAATGACCAGAATTGTACCTCTGGCAACAAGGAGTCCCTGCTTTTCCGTCAGCTTCTTTCCCATAAAATCCTGGACAATGTTCTCGGATACACCGGACGCTGCAACGAGCATCTGGCTGTCTGCCGTAGACATAGTTGCTGCAAGGATACCAGCAAGAATCACACCACCGAGAACTGCTGTCAGAAAGCCATGCTGGCTCAGCAGATTGGTCAGTGCAATAATAATACGCTCACTGTCCTCAAGTGGCTCCATAGCTCCTGCATTTACCACTGCAAGGCCTACAATACCGATGAAGATCGCAACACCCATGGCAATTGTTACCCATACAGAAGCAACACGCCTGGAAAGCACCAGCTTATTCTCGTCCTCAATTGACATAAATCTTACGAGAATATGCGGCATACCGAAGTAACCGATTCCCCATGCCAGAAGTGATACTGCTGACAGCGCAGAATACGGAACTGCCGTTCCCGCAACTGCATCATGAATCGCAGAAAAGGAGAGATACCCGGACAGTGACTTCGCATTATCCATAACTGCACCCATGCCGCCCGCGCTGCTCACACCAAAGGTTACAATAGAAACAAGCGCAATGGACATAACGATACTTTGAATCAGGTCATTCGTCGCTACAGTTGTGAATCCTCCTGCAATCGTATAGACTACAATAATAATGGCAAACAGAATCGCTCCTGTCATATAATCCAGCCCGAACAGTGAATTAAACAGCTTGCCGCATGCCGCAAATCCAGATGCTACATACGGAACAAAAAATACTACAATAATAACTGCTGAAATCGCTGTAATAATATTCCTGTCATCATGGAATCTCTTTGCAAAGAATGTAGGCACTGTAATCGCACCGATTCTCTCTGAATAACGTCTCAGTCTTCTTGACGTAAAGAGCCAGTTCAGATATGTACCTATTGCAAGACCTGCCGCAGTCCAGAATGCATCTGCAAGACCCGTAAGATATGCAACTCCCGGAAGGCCCATAAGAAGCCAGCTTGACATATCGCTCGCCTCTGCACTCATGGCAACAACCAGAGCGCCCATCTTCCTTCCGCCGAGATAAAAATCCTCACTGCTGCTGTTCTTTCTCGCATTATAAGCCCCTACGCCAATCAGCAGGCACATATAAGCGAGAATCGTGCACAAAATAATAACACTGACACCACTCATAAAACACACCTCTTCTTCCATTTTTTCAGATACCTCCGGTTCCATGCCGCATCGCAGCACCAGTGCAGTACTTCCAGGAAGATGCTAAAACGTAACAGCCCAGGCTGGCCTGTCTGTTAAGAAATACTGCACTGGGACATCAATATACTGCTATTATGCTGCAATACACATCCCTTGGAGGGTTGAGTATACTATAGCACCTGGAAGAAGCCATGTCAATAAAAACATTACATTTTCTTATGTCTCCATTAGGTTATCTTATTTTAAAGCTTCCTGCGCTTCCATGCCTCATACTGCGTCTGTTCCTCTTTAAGCAGCAGTCTGAGCCCGCTTTCCTCCATCTCTTTTAACATCCTCTCCCTGCATTCCTCCTGATTATCCAGTCCGTTATTCAAGATCTTCTTATACAGATTATAGATATTGACAACTTCCCTGTGTTCTGCTTCCACCTTACTATAATCAAAGTTAAATCCGGATCTTTCACTCTGTACAGCCGTCTCATTCTGCTCTGCGATCTGCTGCCAGTAATCCAGTTCCTCCCCCTCCCATACATGGGCGATAAACTGGTTTGGCATATTCCCTCTATTGTTCAGAAAAGGATTATCTGTTCTCCCCTTTGCATACGTAAAATGTCCATCCTCTGTTTTCTCATAGTGTACCCCTTCGATTCCATAGCAGAGGAGGTCAGCAATCTCCTGGTTGGAATAAAACAGATTGAGCAGCTTCATGGAGGCTTCTGGCGAGATGCTGTTCCTGGTGATGACATACGGTCTGGAGCCATATCCGTTATAATTCACCACATGCTTATCAAGCGAGATGCGGACCATCTCAATTCCATTTACAGTAAAAATGTCATTTTCCTTATCCCAGGAACGGCTCCCTGTATAAGCAAATATCTTTCCCTCCTTTACCCGGACAGATAATGGCTTCGTCTCTCCGAATATATCTTCATTGGTATACCCCTTTACATGCCACCTCCGGACACGCTTCAGGGCCTCTTTATACTCGTCGGACTCAAAGATACATACCATTTCTTCATCTGTTCCATAGTTCATATTTGCTGTAAGCGGGATTCCGCAGGAGGTGTTAAGATAATACTGACTGGAAAGTATGCCGTCAGCACCAGCCGCCAGCACCGTCATATCCGGCTCACCGCTCTTCACGATTTCAAATACATGCTCCAGATCATCCATAGTCTGAATCTTCTCAGGGTCAATGTGATACTTGTCCAGAATGTCTTTGCGCATAGAATAGCAATTACCCTGGCGGGTATAGATTCCATTTACCGGGATCCCATAGAGCACGTCGTAGATATCGCAGCAATGAATCTTATCCTCCCCCACCTGTTCTATAATATCCTGTCCATATTTTAAAAGAAGATCATCCAACGGATACAGCTTCTTATCTACATACGCTTCCATAAAGCTTCCGTAGCCCCCGAGCATAAGATCAAGCTGTCCTGATGTGGACAGAAGCCTTGTCACCTTATCATAATAGTTATTGCCAGATGTGGATGTTGAAAGAGCGGGAAATTCCACTGTAACCCCGATCTCCTTTTCCGTAATCTCATTTATTTTTTTATTTACTGCAGCTACATCCTCCCGGGGCACTCCTGTAAAAGGGATTGCCGCAACCAGCTTTATAAGTTTTCCTTCCGGCAGATTGTCCGAAAACGGCTGGGCACAGGTTCCCCTTGTGACGCAAAGAGACAGAAGCCCGGCTATTATAAAAAGGAAGAACTGTTTTTTCATATCTCTTTTACCTCCCCCCTTATCGGCAGTATGATATAGATTCCGGCTCCGCCAGACTCTTCATTTCTCATCTCCACAGATGCATTTCCGTCATAGAGAATCTGTATTCTCTTCATAATACTGCTGATTCCAATATGTTTCATTCCTGTCCGGTCAGTAATCTCCTCTCCCTGCCGCAGCTTCCGGAGAACATCCTCTTGAAATCCGGCGCCATTATCCGTAATTACAATCGCGATACACTTCCTGCCGTCAGCGCTCCTCTTATATCCTGCTGTAATACGGATCCGGATCGTCTCATTGCGGCGCGTAAAATACTTCACTGAATTTTCCGCAAATGTATGCAGCAGCATGGTTGGTATCTTCTCCTCCAGAACTTCGTCCTCTGTCTGTATATCAATCAGAATCCTGTTATTCATCCGAAGCTTCTGGAGTTCATACCAGTACGACACCTGCTCAATTTCCCTTTCCAGGGTAATCATAATATCTGGCTGAAAGGAAGCCCTGGTATAATCAGACAGAAGGAGCACCGCATTTTCCACCTCATCATACTGCTCGAACAGAACCAGATTCCGAATAAGGCTCAGACAATTATTCAGAAAATGGGGATTGATCTGAAGCTGCAGAAACTGCAGCCGCGCTTTATTTTCCTCTAGTGTCTTTTTCAGCATCATATGGTCAAAGGTTCCAAGGATCTCCTCCTTCACCAGCATCCATACCGCAAATAAAATGAAGCATCCCATACACAGAATCAATGCCGCAGATACGATCATGTAGCGGAAAATCTCCTGATTTTTATTCTCTTTTATAAGCATTTCCAGAGAGAATCCTCTTGACGGAGAAGTATACCGGATCACGTTGTATTTTGCCTGGCCGATCATCACATAGTCTGCATCTGGAGCCTCCTTTACGATATCCTCTGCCGGAATCAGGTTTTCGCCCTCCTGATCACACAGGAGATAACGGACATCTTCATTCTCTGGTTCTTCAAAATTCCTGGTCAGATGCTCTGGCTTCATCCACGCGCAGATGTACACGGATTTTTCCTTTGTCATGCGAATCAGATAGTATTCCTCATCTATCCTGACTGCAGCCCATTCGTCCCCCACCATGCCCTTTTCAAAATACTGTATAACATACTCTGCATGTTCTTTAACTGCCGTATGCATCTCATAAGGCACAGCCTCCCCTGCTTCTCCCACATAGATTTTATTTTTATTGTCATAAAGGAACATTCCGTCCAGAGCCTGATACTTTTTAAGCTCTGTAATGAACTCTTCCTTCTTCTGGATCAGTGCAAGATGGAGGTCAATGCTGTTTGTCCGCTTTATAATATTTTTCAATGCCGCATCCTTCTGCGTATCAATGATCAGCATGTTTTCTACACTTTCCATGGCATCCTCTATTACTCCCATGGAAACCATAAGGCTGTGCCGGAAAACCTGCCGGTTCATCTTTTCATTCAGCCTGATATTGTAGCTGTTGTATCCCAAAATAATCAGCGTTGCGGTGATAATAATACCGCCTATAATAAAAAACAATTTCTTTCTCAGGTTCTTCATCTTATTCTCACCTTAAGGATCTGTCATGAGATAACATTCAATTTGAGTGTGTTTGAAAATTGCTTTCTGCAAGATATCATCTATCAAACTCGTTCTAGTTGTCTGTACTGCTTTGGAGTCATGTGATATCTTTCCTTGAATTGCTTTATAAAATATGCCGTAGTGGTATATCCCACATCCAGTGCAATCTGTGATATGGGCTGGTCTGAAAATAGCAATAACCTCTTTGCTTTCTCCATTCTGCAGTGGTTCAGATAATCGCGGAAGGTCATCTTCGTCTCATTGGAGAACACCTTGGAAAAATAATTAGGCTGAAAGAAAAATTCCTGCGCAACCTTTTCCCTGGTCAGATTTTCGTCACAATGCTCTTTTATATATTCTTTGATCTCTTCCATAGCCATCTTAGAGCTTTTCATATTATACTGCCTCACATCAGAATTCTTATCAGCCACCTTAAGCAGCACTGCCTTTAACTCTGCTTCCTTGACCGGCTTCAAAAGATAATCACTTACCTGAAGTCTGATTGCACCCGCTGCGTAAGAAAACTTTGCATGACCTGTCAGAAAGATTACTTTGATATCCAGGCTCCGGTTGCGGACCCATTCTGTCAGCTCATGGCCGCTTCCTCCCGGCATCTCTATGTCGCAGATCATAATATGAATAACCTGATGCTCCAGAATTTTCACAGCATCTTCCATACACACAGCCTTAAAAATCCGTTCAAACTGAATTCCGGTTTTTAAGACTAGCTTTTCTACCGTCAACACTTCCAGTTCTTCATCGTCAACAATTAAAAGATTCATCATTATACCTCAATATTTACCCGTAAATGCACAGACCTGCTGTGTAGTTACCTTTACCGTTACATTTAAATTAGCATAAATACAACTGGGGCACAACCATTTGTTGTGCCCTTGCAAAAAACTACTACCTCAATTTATGGAATGGTTCAGCGGGGCTGAACTATTACGTCTTTATTATGATAAGCGGACATCAGACCTGCTGAATAGTTACTATTACTTATTTTACTTTAGCCCTCTTTACAGTGGAGAATTTACCATATACGTAAGTTCCTCCGACTTTGTTATAGGAACGGACCTTAAAATAATAGTTCTTCTTGCTTGTCAGCTTCTTCTTTGTATAAGTTACCTTGCCTGCTTTCTTTATTGTAGCAATCTTCTTATAGCCTGAATTTTTCTTCTTAGACATGTAGATCTGATAGCCTGCTGCCTTACTATCTTTTGTCCATGTCAGCGTTACCTTTTTCTTTGCTGGTTTTGCTTTTTTGATCTTAACCCTCTGGAGAACTGGCTTCGGCTGCTGTTGGGGCTTATCCTGCGGCTTAACCTCAGTCTGTTTTGAAGCGACTGTAATCTGGCAGACTGCTTTCACACCGCTGGATGCTGCTGCAATAATGGATGCATCCCCAGCCTTATTTGCTGTAACATTTCCTGCTTCATCTACAGACGCAACTGCTGCGTTCGTTGATTCCCATACGACCTTCTTGTCTGTGGCATCATCCGGTGTAACCTCTGCCTTTAACCGGAGAGATTCTCCAACTGTCATAGAAGCAGATTTCTTAGATAATGTAATACCAGAAACTGCTATCGGCTCCGTAACTGTAAGAACAACGCGCTTATAGCTCTTTAGGCTCAAATACATATCATTTGACTTTGCATCTGAAACCTCAAAGATTAGATGAATCGTATCGCCGGTTTTTGCATTCTCAGGAACTTTGTATGTAAGATCATCTGCATTCGACAATTTAATCGTCCCTGTATCCTCATGAGTATCTGCATCTGCATAACGCCACCATTTATAAGTAAGCTTATCTCCATCCGGGTCATATGCAACGCCATCCAAGTATATCTTCTGGCCAGGCACAACATTCAAGTCAAGTCCATTCATAACGCCTGCCTTTGGATGATGATTGGCCTGTTTATACTGATTCTTTATGGTCCACTGTGCATGAGCGGAATAATCAGCCTGGAAATCCGGCACCCAGCGGGAGAATACCCAGTTCTTTGGATCCACTGTGGAATGCTTCTCTGGCACCTCATCTACTACAATACCATCGTACGGAGGCGGTCCCCATGGAGACGTTGCTGGGCCTGACTGGATTGCATCCTTATATTCATTCGGCCTGGTCTCATCATATGTTCCAAAACGTCCTGCCCAGCCTCCCCAGGAAGGATCCTCATAACTTCTGAGGCCATTATTAATCAAGTAGAAATAAGACGGAGTATCACCTTCTGCCAAAAATTCGCCTGTATCTTGCGAGTTTTTGTTATCTCCCCATGTATCAAACGGGAAATTGTCCGCCTCTGACTGGCCGTGCGTGGCATCATACACTGGTCCTGAGTAAAACTTATTCTCAGTATCCTTTGCAATCGCATCATTTGACAAATCGTAAGGAACATTTAAAATAGATTCACTTGTCAACGGGCTTCCAATATTCACAATGGTATCACCCCATGGTTTCCTAAGCCATGTATCCTTTGTCTCTGCGCTATGTCTTACATGATTACGGTCCATTCTCAAGGGGCTGTAAAAATTAAAGAATGAATCCTGGTTGACAATCACACGGATTCCCGGCCAGTTCGGCACAATGTAAGAGCTATACGTGGGTGCCTGATTCTCCCAGATCATATAAAGAGTCACTTCTCTATTAATCTTCTCAACGATCCGCTCCCAGTCTGCAGTACCCTGGTACTCCTCCTGAATGCTTTTCAGCGCTCTGGCTGTTGTATTGACTCCTCCCCAGTGCTGAATATACAACGGTTCACCGTCAGGATTTTCAAGAATCAGCTTTTTAATATATTCAGAACCTTCTGTCTTCTCTTCCAGATCACCGACTACTTTAACATTTCCGTATTTAACAACACTTTCGAGATAATCGGGTGTCGGATAATCCGGATCATGCACTTTCAGGTTATCATACACTTCGGCATATTTTTCAATGTAATAGTGAATCCATCTAAAGCCTGTCCATCTTCTCTGGTTAAAAGTCACTGTGACAGTCCCGTCCTCATTTACCGTCTGTACTGGCTGGCCATCCTCCGTCTTCTTAATGTAGCTCTTCTGAGTATCCGTCAGATTATCCACTGCTTCCATATTTGGATAAGTAATGTTGCCGCCTGTATGGTGTCCGGCACCTGATGCGGTCAATACAATAGCTGCTGTATTGAATTCATTTGCCATGGTCAGATAACGAACCATAGAAGCCATGTCATCATGCTCACCATCTGTTGAAAGAATCGTGCGAACCTTCTTCTCATTACACTGCTCTTCAATCACAGCCATCTCTGCATCCGTCAGTTTTGCTTCTGTCGCTCCATCCGCCGCACTGACAGGCAGTACCATACTGGCGCATAATGTCAATGCCGTCAATGAAGCAGTACACTTTTTAAGCATCGCAGCTCTTTTAGGTCTAATCATAGTTTCTCCTCCTCTTTTTCTGTATTAAACCTATGAATTTCTCAGTCTTCTCTGTAACTTTTGAAATTCTGTCCTATATTTATTATTATAATTATATTTATTAAGAAAAATATAATATTCGTATTCTAAAGTATCACTTTTGTATCCTACCGGATGACTTGGCAATGGATTCCTCCTGAAAAAGCCGCTGAAGAAGTCCATTAACGCGGCAATAAAAGGAAGGGGGCAGGTGTGGTCTGTATGGATCACACCTGCCCCTGTGTAAGGCTATCTATTTCCCGACTACCCTTTAGCAGTTCCTACACTACTGCCTCTACAATTACTTTTCCCTCTGCCCGAATTGTTTTTACACCGATCTGTTTGTTTTTATTAAAATTAAAACTCAGCATATATCCCTTCTGAATATGATAGTAATCCAGATATTCACAAAGCTGCTTCTCACCGCGTGTATTATATTCCTCTCCATGCCACAGCTTCATTTCCAGGATAAATTGTTCACCGTGATAATCCACAATCACATCTGTGCGCCGCTGATCCCTTGTCTGTGCCTCTATATAATAGTTCCCCACTCCATTGATGATCGGTCGAAGATATAACAAGAAAATTTGAATAAATTGATTCTTTTCCAATGCACCCGCTTTTGATATGTCACTCTCTGTAATTTCCTGCGAGAGAAACCAATCACAAAGCATAGTTTCAAATATACGGTTTGCGATTGCAGCAGTACCTTCCTGATTTTTCAAAAAACCATACACAACCGCCAAATGGATGGATGCATCATATGGATTATATGGTATATTCTGTCCCTCAAACAAAAGTGAAAATAATAATTTACACAACTTCTCATCGTCTTCCAGTTTATTTATCATACTTTCAAACAACGGTATTCTGTCTGTTAAGATTCTTTTTTCAGCCTCTAAAATTCCATCTTTTGTCCATGCGTCCGATCTTGTTGGATAACACTCTGAACCGGCGATCTTCTCATCAATCAATTTACACATATTGGAAACCAGAACCGGATATCCCGAAGTATAATCATAGATCAACTGTGCCATTTCAGCAATGTGCATCCCCGTATGATAATCCTCTTCATAATCCCTTAACATACCGGCAATGTCTTTCGAAGAAAAGCTCATTTCTATATCAAACCTGGACGCAATGTTCCAAGGACTATTATGCTTATGCTTCATATCGGAACGGATTTTCTGCCGAAGATTCCGAATATCGTGCACTCCTGCAAGAATGACCGACTGAAATGTCGGACGTTTATCCCGATGAATATAATATCCTCTAAGCTGTGCCAGGAAATCAAGGAATACCTGATTATTGCTGGCGCTGTCCACCTCATCAACCATTAGTACGATCCCTCTTTCGACCTCGTCACACCAATCACTCAGACATTCAAACAGATCTGCAAGTACATATTCTTTTTCCTGCCTGCTCCTTAACATTTTCAGACGCTCCTGTATCTCACTGCTCATATATGACCGACAGCTTCTTAACTGCCGTAATTCACGCGCAAACGCGGCTACAAAACTTGAAGCGTTCTGGAAATCTTCATGGCTTAAAAATTGAAAATCCAAATATACAACGATATAATCGCTACTTAAAAATCTCTCCAGCGCATTCAATGTTGTAGTTTTTCCATACTGTCTGGCTCGGTTGATCACAAAATATTGCCCGTCATCAATCATTCCTTTAATGTCAGAAAGTCTGGCGCAAAGATCCACCATATAATGGATATCCGGATTACATGCCGCAGTTATGTTGAACTTACGCATCTTATAAGGCCTCCTTTGAAATGTTCTCTTATAAACGGTATATCATAAATGAAGCAGAATTATGACAGTCCAATGTGGGATTGTATCTGTAACGCTAAGAGGGTACTGGATTATTTTTAATCCTTATCAGATTCTGTCATAATGCGTCCACATACGAACAATTTTTATCGTCCCTTGATATTCAGTTTCATTAATGACAACCGGCTCGTTATATACCTGGTAAACTAATCGATGCTGAATATTAATTCTTCTAGAATAATATCCACTTAAATTTCCTAATAATCCTTCATATGGTGGTGGATTCTGAAAAGGATCTTCCGCTATTATATCCAACAATTTTTTAGCTTTTAAAGCAAGTCCTGCCCCTTTTAGCAACTTCTTGTCTTTGTCAGCCTGTTTACTAAATCTAATTATATACATTTACCATTCCTCACTTGGATCATATACAGTACATTCCTCAAGCGGCTCTTTTCCTGCTTCAACAATACTTTCTGCCATACCTGGAATAGAATTCAGGTATAATGTTTCCTGTATAGCATTCCAATCATCCTCTGATATGAGAACACCATTTTTTCCACGATTATTCGTAATTGTGATTGGCTGACTGTTATTATTAACCTCAGATAGTATTTGATATATATTTTCTCTTGCTCTTGTCACACTTATTGCAGTCATGTTACCATCTCCTTTTCTAAATTATAACGTACGCATTTACGTACGTCAATATGCAAATGCCCCGTCCCCAATTTGCACTTGAACTTCCGGTCTGTTTATGATATTCTTTAGATAAGGAAAGGCATCTGCTAGTAACAGATGCCTTCTAGGAGCCTCACTCCAAAGGTGGAGCTTCCCAAGCCGGGGTTACCTCTCAGTGAGAGGCGCCCGTCCTGGTTGCGACAGGGCGGGCATTATTTTTTTCGCTTGTGGTCCTTATCTCTATCGAGAAAGGCAAGCAACGCTATAACAAAGCTTCCGAAGGCAATCAGCAGGCTGATTATCCCTATAAATATCAAAATGATATCCGCAGCTGTCATTAACGCCACCTCCCTTCTTATGTATTCCGGCAAGCCGGTCATTAAGCCTGGGAGGCTGCCACCCCTGTCATGGGTTCCATAAGCAGATTGTAACATAAACTGACAGTGGCTTCAACCACGTAAATTGGGGACGGGGTATTTTTAAAAATACCCCGTCCCCAATTGCTATTTTGATGAGTGCGGACAGTCGCTGCAGCCGCAGCTACAGCCGACGCAGCTTCCTGTTTTTTTCTTTTTTATCCACATGCTTCTGATCACGAGAACAACTACGATCAGCAGGATTCCCCCGACCACAGCCGTTGACAGCACACTGCTGCCTGCTGCCAGTACCATTCATATCATCTCCCTTCTGTTATGTTCATAGATTTCTGTCTTTCCTATTACCAGAGTTTATATAAGCATATCCGGTCTATCCTCTTGCTCCGGCGCGTACGCCTGATATGTTCATATGGAACGTATTGCTTTCTTTATACGGTCTGAACAGGAGATATAAAAATCCGATCAATACCAACATCGCCGCCATTGTTCCGACGCCGAAGCCTGCTCCTGAAAATACCATTCCGAACTGGTAGATGCACAGGGAAACCAGATAGGCAAATACGCACTGATACCCGATTGCGAACCAGAACCATCTGATATTGTTCATCTCACGTTTGATTGCTCCCATGGCTGCAAAGCAGGGTGCGCACAGGAGGTTAAATACAAGGAAGGAATATGCGGATAATGCCGTCATGCTTCCTGCAAGTGTCTGCCAGATCTCGTTTCCTTCCTCTGACACTTCGCCGAAGCCGTACAGGACGCCGAAGGTTCCGACTACATTTTCCTTTGCTACAAGGCCTGTGATTGCTGCAACTGCAGATTTCCAGTCGCCCCAGCCAAGTGGTGCGAAGATCCATGCAAATGCCTGGCCGATGCCTGACAGAAGTCCGTCACTTAAGTCTTCTACCATGCCAAATTTTCCGTCCACAACGCCGAATCCAGAGGTGAACCAGATGAAGATGGTTGACAGCAGAATGACTGTGCCTGCTTTCTTGATGAAGGACCAGCCCCGCTCCCACATGCTTCGGAGAACATTTCCCACTGTGGGAAGGTGGTATGCGGGAAGCTCCATGACGAAGGGAGCCGGGTCTCCTGCGAACATCCTTGTTTTCTTTAAAATAATTCCCGAACAGATAATCGCTGCGATTCCGATGAAGTACGCGCTTGGCGCAACCCAGGATGCCCCGCCGAACAGCGCGCCTGCAATCAGTCCGATGATTGGCAGCTTCGCGCCGCAGGGGATAAAGGTGGTGGTCATGATTGTCATCTTGCGGTCACGGTCATTTTCAATGGTTCTTGATGCCATAATGCCAGGAACGCCGCAGCCTGTTCCGATAAGCATAGGTATGAAGGACTTTCCCGACAGCCCGAATTTGCGGAAGATCCGGTCCATGATAAATGCTACGCGCGCCATATACCCACATCCTTCAAGGAATGCAAGGAAAATGAATAATACCAGCATCTGCGGCACGAATCCCAATACTGCTCCCACACCGGCTATAATACCGTCAAGAATCAGCCCCTGAAGCCAGTCTGCGCAGCCAATACTCCCCAGGAAGCCTTCCACTGCAGGCGGAATAATCTCACCAAATAAAACGTCATTCGTCCAGCCTGTAACATAATCCCCGACTGTTGAGACAGAGACATAGTATACAAGCCACATAACCGCCGCGAAGATTGGAAGCGCCAGCCACCGGTTTGTTACAACACGGTCAATCTTATCTGACGTTGTAAGCTTTTCTTTCGATGATTTTGTAAGGCACTCCCCTATAATAGAACCTATGTAGCAGTATCTCTCATTCGTAATAATGCTTTCGGAATCATCATCCATTTCTTTCTCAGCCTTTTGAATAATATCTTCCACTGCAGGCACATTTGCCATGATCTCTTTGATCCTGCTGTCGCGCTCAAAAAGCTTAACCGCATAAAAACGCTTCTGTTCCTCCGGAATACCGCCGATCAGGTTCTGAATATCACACAGCGCCCCTTCAACCTTTGTACCAAATTCATGTACCGGGGCAGAGCCGCTTTTTTGCCTGGCTGCTGCGACTGCCTTTGAAGCAGCTTCCCTGATGCCGTCACCCTTCAGCGCAGAGATTGATATTACCTCGCAGCCAAGCTTATCACCCAGCTTCTTTGTGTCAATCATGTCGCCGGATTTCCTCACCACATCCATCATGTTCACAGCCATGACGACCGGAATCCCGAGCTCCATCAGCTGTGTAGTAAGATAAAGGTTTCTCTCCAGGTTCGTACCGTCTACAATATTAAGAATAGCATCCGGACGCTCTGTAATCAAATAATTTCTTGCCACAACCTCCTCTAATGTATATGGCGACAGGGAATAGATTCCGGGAAGATCCATGATGACTACATCTTTATCTTCTTTAAGCTTCCCCTCCTTCTTCTCAACCGTAACTCCCGGCCAGTTTCCTACAAATTGATTGGAACCCGTCAGTGCATTAAATAAAGTCGTCTTTCCGCTGTTCGGGTTTCCGGCAAGTGCAATTTTCACTCCCATTTCTACACATCCTCCTATACTTTATGCTGTAACTGTTCAGACAGTCTGGTCTGTCACTTCACGATCTGCTGCCTATCCTACAGTCTGCTAACCGTCCGGACAGGCTGGCCTGCTACTTTATCCTGCGGTCTGCTAACCCTTCAGACAGACTGGCCTGCTACTTTATCCTGCGGTCTGCTAACCCTTCAGACAGACTGGCCTGTCATCTCACAGTCTGCTGCTTATCCTGCGGTCTGCTATCCGTTCAGACAGACTAGCCTGCCGCTTCACGGCCTGCTGCTTTATCCTACCTCTATCATCTCTGCATCTGCCTTGCGCAGTGACAGCTCATAGCCGCGGACAGTAATCTCTACCGGGTCGCCAAGCGGCGCCACCTTACGGACATAAATCCCTGTTCCCTTCGTGATTCCCATGTCCATAATTCTCCTTTTTACAGCTCCTTCTCCATGAAGCTTCACAACAGATACCGTCTCATCACATCTGACATCCCTTAATGTACGCATCCTCTTCTCCTCCCTAATCAATTACAGTTCAGTCTCTGAATCACTTTCTTACGGTCTGTGCAGTAAATGTACAGACCTGCCTGAATCATTACCCTGAACAGCCTACACCATGATCTTGACTGCAATCCCTTTGCTGACTGCAACCCTTGAATCTTTAACCTGGACAATTATGTTGCCCCCGCCCGAAGACACAACTCTCACCTGTTCGCCTGTCACGAACCCCAGGTTCTCTAAAAACTTCCTCACCTCATCCTGCCCGCCGACACGTTTAATCTCACCAGTTTCACCGTTTGCCAATAGCGTCAATGGCATCACAATTCCCCCTTTCCATCTGATTCTTTTAATTCATATGACCATCTCTTCCGGAGCAGGCCCATATCCTCCAAAAGCTGCACGGTTCTGTACACAGTAGCCATTCCGACCCTGCTGTCAATGCGCTTCGCAGCAAAATAAATCTCCTTGCAGGACGAATATTCATTCTCAAAGATCAGGCCTAACAGAAGCTTTCTCTGTCCTGTAATACGGTATCCTTCACTTTTCAACTGACTGATTGCCTTCTCCAGATTCTCTTCCTTACTCATATGTATCCTCACACCAATGATATTGATTATCATTTACATAACGTATTATATTCCAAATGAAAATGATTGTCAATATTGTTATTGATGAATTTTCTCAATAAAAAAGTTGGGGACGGGGCATTTTTTAAAATGCCCCGTCCCCAACTGCTTTATTCTACTGGTGCCAGTTCCTCTTCTAACTCTTCTTCGTACTCAAAGTTTTCCTCAGCTTCTTCCTCGTCCTCTTCCTCGTCGTATTCCTCCAGCTCTAACTGCCCGCTGTCATCATACTCCTCATAGCTGTCATATTCCTCATAGCTGTCGTCTTCTTCCTCTTCGACCTCCAGCTCGTCGTCCAGGTCAATCTCTCCCTCGATCTGGACATCACGGTACTTGTGCATACCCGTACCTGCCGGAATATGCTTACCAATGATAACATTTTCCTTAAGACCTACAAGCGGGTCGATCTTGCCCTTGATGGCAGCTTCTGTGAGAACCTTGGTTGTCTCCTGGAAGGATGCCGCTGACAGGAAGGAATTGGTCGCAAGAGATGCCTTAGTAATACCAAGCATAATCTGCTCTCCGGCTGCTGGTTCTTTGCCTTCTGCCTCCAGCTCTTTATTCCTGTCTTCGAATTCCAGAATATCTACATTGGTTCCTGGAAGGAACTCAGAATCTCCTGCCTCTTCGATGCGGACCTTCTTAAGCATCTGACGCACAATCACTTCAATATGCTTATCATTGATATCAACACCCTGGAGACGGTATACACGCTGTACCTCCTGGATCATATAATCCTGTACTGCCCGCAGCCCCTTGATTCTTAAGATATCATGAGGATTGACACTACCCTCTGTCAGCTCGTCGCCGGCCTCAAGCACAGCTCCGTCCTGCACCTTAATTCTGGAGCCATAAGGTATCAGGTATGCCTTTGACTCGCCTGTCTCATTGTTTGTCACAATGATCTCGCGCTTCTTCTTTGTATCATTAATATTCGCTATTCCCGCGAATTCAGTAATAATCGCAAGACCTTTCGGCTTTCTTGCCTCAAAAAGCTCCTCCACACGGGGAAGACCCTGTGTGATATCGTCACCGGCAACACCGCCTGTATGGAAGGTACGCATAGTAAGCTGTGTACCTGGCTCACCGATGGACTGGGCCGCGATAATACCAACCGCTTCGCCGACCTGCACGGGCTCTCCGGTTGCCATGTTGGCTCCGTAGCACTTCGCGCAGATTCCGCTGTGCGAACGGCATGTGAGAATGGTACGGATCTTAATCCTCGTAAGCGGCTCCCCGTTCTCGTCAACACCCTTCTTCATAATGAGCTCCGCACGCTTCGGCGTTACCATATGATTTGCCTTCACAAGAACATTGCCGTCCTTATCCACAATATCCTCGCAGAGGTAACGTCCCGTAATACGCTCCTGCAGGCTCTCAATCTCTTCCTTTCCATCCAGAAATGCACGTACATACATGCCCGGGATCTCCCCGTCCTTTTCTGCACAGTCAACCTCATGGATAATGAGCTCCTGCGATACGTCAACCAGACGCCTTGTAAGGTATCCGGAATCAGCGGTACGAAGAGCCGTATCAGACAGTCCTTTACGCGCTCCATGGGCAGACATGAAGTACTCCAGTACGTCAAGACCCTCACGGAAATTCGACTTGATAGGAAGCTCAATAGTACGTCCTGTCGTATCCGCCATCAGTCCCCGCATACCCGCAAGCTGTTTAATCTGCTTGTCGGAACCACGGGCTCCTGAATCCGCCATCATGAAGATATTGTTATATTTATCAAGACCAGTAAGCAGCGCCTCAGTAAGAGCGTCATCCGTTGCCTTCCAGGTTTCAACTACTTCTTTATAACGTTCTTCCTCTGTAATCAGACCACGCTTAAAGTTCTTCGTAATCTTATCCACAGTATCCTGTGCCTGCTGAATCATCTCCGGCTTCTGGGGCGGCACGGTCATATCAGAAATAGATACGGTCATGGCCGCTCTTGTGGAATATTTATATCCAATTGATTTTACCGCGTCAAGCACCTCTGCCGTAGCGGTAGAACCATGTGTGTTAATAACCTTTTCAAGAATCTGCTTCAGCTGCTTCTTACCCACATGGAAATCCACCTCAAGAAGAAGCTCATTGCCCTCTGTCTCCCGGTCAACAAATCCCAGATCCTGCGGAATGATCTCATTGAACAGGAAACGTCCCAATGTAGACTCAATGGTTCCTGTCTTCACGCTTCCGTCCGGCATAGTCTTGGACACACGCACCTTAATACGTGAATGCAGGGTAAGCGCCTCATTCTCATAGGCAAGAATGGCCTCATTCACACTGCGGAATGCCTTGCCCTCGCCGAGAGCTCCCGGCCTTTCCTGGGTCAGATAGTAGATGCCAAGTACCATATCCTGGGAAGGAACGGCAACCGGTCCGCCATCTGACGGCTTCAGCAGGTTATTAGGCGACAGAAGCAGGAAACGGCATTCTGCCTGGGCTTCCACAGACAACGGCAGATGCACCGCCATCTGGTCTCCGTCGAAGTCAGCATTATATGCCGTACATACGAGCGGATGCAGCTTGATCGCCTTACCCTCTACAAGAATCGGCTCAAAGGCCTGGATTCCCAGTCTGTGGAGAGTGGGGGCGCGGTTCAGCATAACCGGATGCTCCTTGATAACCTCCTCCAGTACATCCCATACTTCCGGCTGGAGTCTCTCCACCATCTTCTTGGCATTCTTAATATTATGCGCAGAACCGTTATGCACAAGCTCCTTCATAACAAATGGCTTGAAGAGCTCAATCGCCATCTCCTTCGGGAGACCGCACTGGTAGATCTTAAGCTCCGGCCCTACGACAATAACGGAACGTCCGGAATAATCTACACGTTTTCCGAGAAGATTCTGACGGAAACGTCCGGACTTACCCTTCAGCATATCTGACAGGGATTTAAGCGCCCGGTTTCCGGGCCCCGTTACCGGACGGCCGCGGCGGCCATTATCAATCAGCGCATCCACAGCCTCCTGCAGCATTCTCTTCTCATTCCTTACAATAATGTCCGGCGCGCCCAGCTCAAGCAGGCGTTTCAGACGGTTATTTCTATTAATAATTCTTCTGTACAGATCATTTAAATCAGATGTGGCAAAACGTCCGCCGTCCAGCTGTACCATAGGACGCAGATCAGGCGGGATAACCGGAATATTATTCATAATCATCCACTCCGGCTTATTCCCGGACTCGCGGAATGCCTCGATTACCTCAAGACGCTTCACGATTCTTGCACGCTTCTGTCCTGTCGAGCCCTTAAGGCCGGACTGCAGCTCATCATATTCCTTATCAAGGTCAATCGCCTCAAGAAGCTCCTGAATCGCCTCAGCGCCCATGCCTACACGGAACGCGCTGCCCCAGGACTCTAACGCGTCCTGGTACTCCTGCTCAGACAGCACCTGTTTATACTGCAGATTCGTCTGCCCCTGATCCAGTACAATATATGACGCAAAATACAGTACCTTCTCCAGTGTCCTCGGAGACAGATCAAGAATCAGCCCCATACGGCTTGGGATTCCCTTAAAATACCAGATATGCGACACCGGAGCCGCCAGGGCAATATGTCCCATACGCTCACGCCGCACGCTTGACTTGGTAACCTCAACACCACACCGGTCGCACACAACCCCTTTATAACGGATCTTCTTGTACTTCCCGCAGTGGCACTCCCAGTCCTTGCTCGGTCCGAAGATTCTCTCACAGAACAGACCGTCTTTCTCCGGTTTCAAGGTCCTGTAATTAATGGTCTCCGGCTTCGTAACCTCTCCCCTGGACCATTCCAGAATCTTATCGGGCGATGCCAAACCGATCTTGATCGCATCAAAGGTCATTGGCTGATATGATTGTTCCTTATTATTTTCTGGCATACTGGCACCCCTTCCTAATAATCAATGTCTGATAAATCATCTGAAAAATCTTCCGTTTCCTCAAAATCTATCTCATACTCCTCATCAGGCTCTTCTTCCTCTTCAATATCAATGAGCTCATCTCCCTGGAATTCCTGCTCTGTGTAGCCCTGCTCACCGAAATTGTCATCCTCATATTTTCTGTCTCCCTCTATGAGTGAACGGAAATCCGTCTCTCCCATATCCACGGTCTCCATGATCTCAACCTCTGTATTATCATCACGAAGCACGCGCACATCCAGTCCCAGTGACTGAAGCTCCTTTAAAAGCACCTTGAAGGACTCCGGAATTCCCGGCTCAGGTACATTCTCACCCTTGATGATCGCCTCATAGGTCTTCACACGGCCTACTACATCATCTGACTTCACGGTCAGGATCTCCTGAAGCGTATAGGATGCACCATAAGCCTCCAACGCCCATACCTCCATCTCACCGAAACGCTGTCCGCCGAACTGTGCCTTACCGCCTAATGGCTGCTGGGTTACAAGTGAGTAAGGACCCGTGGACCGCGCATGGATCTTATCATCTACAAGATGATGAAGCTTCAGGTAATGCATGTGCCCAATGGTAACCGGGCTGTCGAAATATTCTCCGGTACGTCCGTCACGCAGCCGTACCTTTCCATCCCTGGAGATGGGCACTCCCTTCCAGACCTTCCTGTGCTCCCTGTTGTCAGAGAGATACTGAAGCACCTCTGGAAGCAGCTCCTCTTTATGCTTCGCTTCAAACTCCTCCCAGCTCAGATTCACGTAATCATTTGCCAGGTCGAGTGTATCCATGATATCATCCTCATTGGCACCGTCAAATACCGGCGTGGCAATGTTAAAGCCCAGTGCCTTTGCCGCAAGGGACAGATGGATCTCCAGCACCTGCCCGATATTCATACGGGAAGGCACGCCCAGCGGATTCAGCACAATGTCAAGAGGCCGCCCGTTCGGAAGGAACGGCATATCCTCAACCGGAAGCACACGGGAGACAACACCCTTGTTCCCGTGACGTCCCGCCATCTTGTCACCTACCGAGATCTTTCTCTTCTGGGCAATATAGATCCGGACAGACTGATTCACTCCCGGAGACAGTTCATCTCCATTATCTCTTGTAAATACCTTGGCATCTACTACAATACCATACTCGCCGTGAGGCACCTTAAGAGACGTATCCCTTACCTCCCGGGCCTTCTCACCGAAGATCGCACGAAGCAGACGCTCCTCTGCAGTAAGCTCTGTCTCTCCCTTTGGCGTTACCTTTCCTACCAGGATATCCCCGGCACGCACTTCCGCGCCGATACGGATAATTCCCCTCTCGTCAAGGTCTTTTAAGGCATCATCACCCACACCCGGAATATCCCGGGTAATCTCTTCTGGTCCAAGCTTCGTGTCGCGGGCCTCAGCCTCATATTCTTCAATGTGTACGGATGTGTATACATCATCCTGTACCAGTCTTTCACTCAATAATACTGCGTCCTCATAGTTATAACCTTCCCAGGTCATAAACCCGATCAGCGGGTTTTTGCCAAGCGCCATCTCTCCGTTTGAGGTAGACGGGCCGTCTGCAATCACATCTCCTGCCTGCACCTTGTCGCCCTTCACAACGATCGGTCTCTGGTTATAGCAGTTGCTCTGATTACTTCTGAGGAACTTGGTCAGCTTATATTTTCTTAATTTCCCATTGGTCTGGCGGACAGTAATCTCCTTGGATGTGGCGCGCTCTACCACGCCGTCTCCTTCCGCGACAATACATACACCGGAGTCAACAGCGGATTTTTCCTCCATACCTGTGCCCACAACCGGAGCCTCTGTCATCAGAAGGGGCACCGCCTGCCGCTGCATGTTGGAACCCATCAGCGCACGGTTCGCGTCGTCATTTTCAAGGAAGGGGATCAGAGCCGTCGCAACCGAGAACACCATCTTCGGAGATACGTCCATGTAATCAAACATCTTTCTCTCGTACTCCTGGGTCTCCTCGCGGTAACGTCCGGATACATTCTTACGGACAAAATGTCCCTCTTCGTCCAACGCCTCATTCGCCTGCGCAACGTGGTAATTATCCTCCTCGTCCGCAGTCATATATACAACCTCATCCGTAACCCTGGGGTTCGTGGGGTCTGAATGGTCAATCTTACGGTACGGCGCTTCCACAAAGCCGTACTGGTTAATTCTCGCATAGCATGCCAGTGAGTTGATCAGACCGATGTTCGGACCCTCGGGAGTCTCAATGGGGCACATTCTTCCATAATGGGAATAGTGCACGTCACGCACCTCGAATCCGGCACGGTCTCTTGACAGACCTCCCGGACCAAGAGCTGACAGACGTCTCTTGTGGGTCAGCTCACCAAGGGGGTTGTTCTGATCCATGAACTGGGACAGCTGGGAGGAGCCAAAGAACTCCTTCACTGCAGCCGTCACTGGCTTAATATTAATCAGAGACTGAGGGGAAATACCCTCTAAGTCCTGCGTCGTCATACGCTCACGGACAACTCTCTCCAGCCTTGACAGACCGATCCTGTACTGATTCTGCAGCAGCTCTCCCACTGCACGGATACGCCTGTTGCCAAGGTGGTCAATGTCATCGTCATTTCCCATGCCATATTCCAGATGGATATTATAGTTAATGGATGCCAGAATATCTTCCTTAGTTATATGCTTCGGAATCAGGTCATGGATATCTCTCCTGATCGCGTCTTTGAGTTCATCAATGTCACCTGCTGTCTCCTCTAAAAGACCCGCAAGCACCGGATAGTACACAAGCTCCGTAACCCCTACCTCCTTCGGGTCAATATCCACGATAGAGGTAAGATCCACCATCATACTGGAGAGCACCTTAATGTCTCTCTCCTCCTCCGGTCTGCTGATCCAGACAGCCGGAACCGCCGCATTCTGAATCTGGTCCGCAAGCTCCCTTGTTATCTTAGTGCCCGCTTCCGCGATCACCTCGCCTGTCACTGCACTGGCCACATCCTCCGCAAGGATCTGTCCTGCGATACGGTTCCTGAAGAGAAGCTTCTTATTAAACTTATACCGTCCCACCTTCGCAAGATCATACCGCCTCGGATCAAAGAACATGCTCATAATCAGGCTCTCCGCACTGTCCACTGCAAGCGGCTCGCCCGGACGGATCTTCTTATATAATTCGAGAAGACCTTCCTGATAATTGGTGGCAGCATCCTTTTCGAAGCTCGCCATAATCTTCGGCTCCTCGCCGAACAGTTCTACAATCTCGGGATTCGTGCCGATTCCAAGCGCACGGATCAGAACCGTGATCGGCACCTTCCTCGTTCTATCTACTCGTACATAAAAAACGTCATTGGAGTCGGTCTCATATTCCAGCCACGCACCGCGGTTCGGAATAACAGTCGAAGAATACAGCTTTTTACCCAGCTTATCGTGGGCAATCGCGTAATAGATACCTGGTGAACGGACAAGCTGACTTACAATTACACGCTCTGCGCCATTAATGACAAAAGTTCCAGTACTCGTCATCAGCGGCAGGTCGCCCATGAAAATCTCATGTTCGTTGATCTCTTCAGTCTCTTTGTTGTGGAGCCTTACCTTCACCTTGAGTGGAGCAGCATAGGTCGCATCGCGCTCTTTACACTCTTCAATTGTGTACTTTACGTCCTTCTCGCATAAGGTGAAATCCACAAATTCCAGGCTCAGGTGTCCGCTGTAATCAGATATCGGGGAAATATCATCAAATACTTCCTTCAATCCTTCATCAAGAAACCAGTTGTAGGAATCCTTCTGGACCTCAATAAGATTCGGCATCTGAAGAACTTCTTTTTGCCTGGAATAGCTCATGCGGGAACTTTTTCCGCTTTTCATAGGGCGAATTCTGTTTTTCTCCATATTGACGTTTCACTCCTTATTTATTTTTTTGCAGCGCCACTCCCCGGTACAGCCCATGCCTGTTCCAAAGTACTCCGCAGACTGGCACGAAACCGTATAACTCTAGTAAAATCAATGAAAATAAGCTTTGCGCTACAGTTTTTCATACAATATTATGGTACACCTTTCCACAATAACGCATTTTTTACTATAACACAAAGCTTTCGGGCTTGTCAATAATTTCCTTATGATTTTTTTGCTCAATTGGGGACGTAACATTCCAGATAGTTTTTTTCCTCCGGACCCTCCAAAGTATAGCCCGCCCGGGCATAGCCGTCCAGGAAGCGGACAGCGGCTTCTGTAATGAGCTCTCCAGGGACTATAATAGGAATTCCCGGAGGGTACAGGTATACATATTCCAAAGAGATATATCCTGCAGCCTCTGTCTGTGGAATTTTCCTTATGCCTGGCCGTTCCTGGACTTCTGTTTGTATTTCTGCCGCATGTCCTTCCTTCCCCCTTTCCCCGGAAGGTGCCGTCTGCCTGTCCTGAACTCTCCGGCCTGTTTCTGCCAGCTCTCTAATCTGTTCTGCAGCAGCCGTGCTATAGATCCTCGGAAGCACCGGCGGTGCATCTGTACCGGGGGACGGCTGGGAAGACCCGGACTGAGGAGGACAGACGGACAGCCTCTGGTCAGTCTCTGTCAGCGCATGGATCAGCCTCTCGAAGCCCTCCGGCCGGTCGGCAAGGGAAGTCATAGCCACTACATAGGTACCTGCCTTCATCTCCATCTGAAGATGGTAACGCTCCAGAAGAAGGTAGTACAGCTCTCTTCCGCTTATGCCAGCCTCCTTTGTGGAAATGATAATTTTGGAACGGTCATACCGGTCCCAAGCGCTGGCTTCTGAGCCGGATGTGTCTGCCGGAATAAGACGGAGGCTTTTCATCTTCCCCAGGGCAGCCCTTGTCCTGTCAAGATCACATATATATGGAAGAAACAGCTCTTCCATTTTCTCTTCCAGCAGGTGGATACAGGAATCAATACTTGCCATCAGCACGTAGGAAGGACTTGAAGACTGCAGCATGTGCAGATATTTTCTCACCTTTCTCCTGCTTACCAGGCTGCCGTTTATGTGAATCAGCGCGGTCTGGGTCAGAGAAGGAAGTGTTTTGTGCAGACTGTGAATCACAATGTCCGCGCCGGCCCTGTTGGAATTCTGCGGAAAATAGGGATGAAATCCAAAATGAGCCCCATGGGCTTCATCCACAATAAGGGGCAGGCCCTTTTCATGCACTGCCTCTGCAATTGCCGCCACATCAGACACCACCCCGTCAAAGGTCGGTGATACGATGACAACCGCGCGTATCTGCGGATAAGCCTCAAGGGCCTCCCTGACATCCTGTACGGATATTTCCATATTCAGCTGTGTATCCCTGTCGAATTTCGGATAGAGATATACAGGCTCCAGCTCATTCAGATCAATTGCATGGTAGACAGACTTGTGGCAATTTCTTGCCACAAGTATGCTGTCACCCTTATCTGTTACACCGAGAATCCCACTGAGAATCCCTACCGTACTGCCGTTTATGAGAAAATGCGTTTCTTCCGCACCGTAGAGCGCCGCCGCACGGTCCTGCGCCTCCCTCAGCACTCCATCTGCATGGTGAAGGTCATCAAAGCCCTCAATCTCTGTAATATCTATCTCACAGGAGGGCACTGCCTTTGCAAACGCCTCGTTACGCTTATGCCCCGGCATGTGAAACCCATAATAATCGGAACTACTGTAAATTTTCAGCTTCTCATATAGTGTCATCATTATAATCTCTTCATTAACTCTTCTCTTTCTTTTTCATACCCCGGCTTTCCAAGTAAAGCAAACATATTCTTCTTATAGCTCTCCACTCCAGGCTGGTTAAATGGATTCACTCCGAGAATATATCCGCTTACGCCGCAGGCAAATTCAAAGAAATAGAACAGCTGTCCCAGTGAAAATTCGTCCTGTCCCGGAATCTTAACCAGGAGGTTCGGAACATTTCCATCCGTATGAGCAAGAATCGTCCCGTTCATAGCATTCTTATTTACAAAATCAACGCTCTTTCCTGCAAGATAATTCAAGCCGTCAAGATCTACCGGCTCCTCTCCGATCAGAATCTCTTCCGCTGACTCCTCTACCTCCAGAACCGTCTCATACATGATGCGGCTTCCGTCCTGGATAAACTGTCCCATGGAATGGAGGTCTGTTGTAAGATCCACAGATGCCGGCAGGATTCCCTTCTGATCCTTTCCTTCACTCTCGCCGTAAAGCTGCTTCCACCACTCAGATACATAATGAAGGCTCGGCTCATAATTCGCAAGAATCTCTACGCCCTTGCCCTTCCTGTGCAAAATATTGCGGACTGCTGCATAGAGTAATGCATCATTTTCCTCAAAAGCATTCTGAAGCGCTGCCTCTCTTCCTGATGCTGCGCCCTCCATAAGCTTATCAATGTCCGCCCCGCTGACTGCAATTGGGAGAAGACCTACTGCTGTAAGCACAGAGAAACGTCCGCCTACATCGTCCGGCACAACAAACTCCTCATAGCCTTCCTCGTCAGACAGCTTCTTAAGCGCTCCTCTTGCCTTGTCAGTTGTCGCATAGATTCTCTTAGCCGCTTCCTCTTTTCCGTACTTCTTCTCCAGCATCTCCTTGAATACACGGAATGCGATTGCCGGCTCTGTTGTTGTTCCTGACTTAGAGATAATATTTACGGAGAAATCTCTGTCGCCGATCACATCAATCAAGTGCTTTAAATATGTAGTGCTGATACTGTTTCCTGCAAAATAAATCTCCGGAGTCTTTCTGATCTCTTTTGAAACCACGTTATAAAAGCTGTGACGCAGGAACTCGATTGCTGCCCGTGCCCCCAGATAAGAACCACCGATACCGATCACAACAAGCACCTCGGAATCTCCCTTGATCTTCTCAGCCGCCTTCTTGATACGCGCAAATTCTTCCTTATCATAATCTACCGGAAGATCAATCCAGCCAAGGAAATCATTGCCTGCCCCTTCTCTTCCAAGCAGCTCTGCCTTTGCAGCCTCTGTAATCTTCTTCATGGATTCCATCTCGTGCGCATTGATAAATGCACCTGCCTTTGAGTAATCAAATGTTACTTTACTTCCCATAGTAGTTCCTTCCTTCCTCTTAAGATGAGATATATTTAATTCAATAGCTATATTTTATCATTTTGAACTGCATTTATCAAGTTATCAGGCCATAAACTCTTCCAGAATCTGGCGGATCAGCACCTCCTTAGCAGGATCCTGTCCCTTTTCCTTACGCTCCTGTACCTTTTCTTTGCGCTTCTGCGGCTTTTCCTCCTTACCGGGCCCTGCGGCCTTCACTGCTGCGGCAAGTATATCTGCCGCATCCCGGCTCCCACTGTCGGGGAGCTTTTCCTGCTCCCTCACAGGCCTGATGCCTCTGTCTCCAACAGCCTGCACCCGTTCTCTTCGTCCCCTGACAGCACGAATCTGCGGGGAGGGTTCCGGAACATCATAAGGCTCCGGCATAACCGGAGGCGTAATCTCCGGCGGCGTCTCCGGCGACGGCACCTCTCTTCCCGGACGCGGCCTCATGGGATCATCAGCCTCTGGCAATTCATCAAACAGCTCGTCATCTCCCGCCACTTCGCCAAACTCCGGAACCGGAACCTCCGGAGCCATAACCTTAAGCTCCTTCTGGTACGTCTTCTCATAGCGGTGCAGACAGATATTTTCCAGATAATCTACCATATAATTGCGTATTACCTCCATTCGGTATCTCTCATCTGTCAGAAGATGTACAAGAAAAACGAGAATCGCAAGCCCCGCCCCGGCCGCAAAGATCCAGAGCACCTCATCCCTCATACCGCTTTCCACATACATAGACACCGCTCCTGCAAGACCAGCAATCAGGCACACCCACGATGCCGCAAGCTCCAGCCTCCTTAAGCTGTGAAGCTTAAGACCCGCCACACGATACTCATAGAGATACTTGTCCACAAACACCCTCACATTTTCCACCTTCTCACTGATCATACATGCATGCTCAAATTTTGCACGCACGAGACGCATCAATGGATGTGTGCTCTTATTCATACTCCCGGACGCCTTCACCAGACGCTTCAGCGTAATACTGACAATCAGCTTGCTTATGATACCGCATGCGGCAGCTCCCCCCATAAGCGCATAAATGACATACTTGTCCAACATCATTTTCAGCATAATAAAGCCCTCCTTCTAATATGAATTATAACTGAAATTCACGAAGGAGGGCCAAAAAGCGTTCCCCAGAATCCGACACACATCTGTCAGAACCCGTATTCTGTTGTCATATCATCTTCCGTCCAGTCCCAGTCACTGCTCCTAAATCGTCCCCAAAAGTTCCTCCACAAGCCTTACACTATGGACAATTGCCTTCTTTTCAAACTCCGGATAATCCACCGTTGCACTATTGTCAGCTTTATCCGAAATCGCCCGAATAATGACATACGAAACTTTGTTCAAGTAAGCCGCATGGGCAATCCCCACGCCCTCCATCTCCGCACAGAGCGCCCCGAACGTACCCGAGATCCTCTCCTTCACCTCCTGCGAAGAGACAAACTGATCCCCGCTCGCAACCCTTCCAACAAAAGTATGAATATCCGGATTCGCCTTCTCATTCGCCTTACGCGCAAGCTCCACAAGCCGCTCATCCGCCGGAAACGAAAACGTATCCATCCGCGGCACCTGCCCTGCCGGATCCCCAAATATAGTGGCATCCATATCATGATGCACCGCATCCGCCGAAATCACCATATCCCCAATA
Source organism: uncultured Lachnospiraceae bacterium (assembly GCA_947566645.1). GTDB lineage: Bacteria > Bacillota > Clostridia > Lachnospirales > Lachnospiraceae > CAPEBR01. The sequence goes on along the minus strand of CANOKL010000020.1, from coordinate 7,898 downwards.
TCAATCCGCGCATCCAGAGAACCCGCAATCCCCGTATTAATCAACAGATCCACCCCGAACCTGTCCACAAGAATCTGCGCACAAATACCCGCATTCACCTTGCCAATCCCACTGCGGACCACAACCACATCCTTCCCGCACAGTCTCCCCCTGCAAAAAACCATAGACGCAAACTCCGACTGCACCACATCCGCCATCGCAGCCTTAAGCGCACTTACTTCCTCCTCCATCGCACCAATAATACCAATCATAGCTCCTCCTTTTGGGGACGGGGTATTTTTCGCCATAGCGCACATCAAAAGCTCCAGTGGAGCTTTTGATGTGAAAAATGCCCCGTCCCAGATTAAAAATGACCTGTCCCTTTTTTATGCCCCCAGCTTCGCCTGACGAAGAGCCTTCGCCAGCTGGTCCGGGCAGGATGTTGACTTATTCCCACATGTAATGCCTTCCATACGCGAAATCGCATCCTCCACATTCATTCCCCGCACAAGGCTTGCAATCCCCTGGGTATTTCCATTGCAGCCCCCAACAAACTCAACATTTTTTATCGTGTCCCCATCAAGTTCTACATGAATCGAACGAGAACAGACACCCCTTGGTGTATATACCATATGTAAAACCTCCTTCAACTAAATTGTAATACAATCCAACGAGAATTATAACAAACTTAAACCCAAAATGCTATAGTTGGGGACGGGGTATTTTTAAAAATACCCCGTCCCCAACTGCCTCAATCATAATTTTTTTAACTTCTGTAGTCTTTTTCTTATTGAAACTAAAACTCAATAGATATCCTTTCTTAGTATGGTATGCATCTAGATATTTTGCAAGCTGTTCCTCTCCTCTTTTATGATACTAGACCTTCAAAGTGTGTCTCCATATCTCCTGTATAATTATCCGCACATTTTTTTATAATGCTTAAACCATCTTCTCTGATATCTGCCAGGGCTTTTAAGGATATCAAAAACTTTTATATCTCTCCAAAGTGCCCCGTGAATAGCAACAAATAACCGTATAGCAAATCCACTTCCAAAAATCAAAGCAATGCAAAAGGGATACAAAGTTCCTTCTCCAACTTTGCATCCCTTTTGTTTTATGGTCTATTGTTTTATTCTCTTTTTTTGTTGATAAAGTTACAATGATTGTCCCTTTGGGACGGTTGCTTAATAAAGTTACATAAAATTGATTGATTGTTTTTTTCTTATTTTATGCTTCTTCTATTTCTCTCTTTCCTTCAAAACGCAGACTGCCTCTCCTTATTCACATCATGATATTTATTATGATTCCTCAATATAAATACCATCCGTAAAGCTGCTGCTCATGTCATCGCCTGCAAAATGTATACAATTAATCCAGTAGCACCAACTGCTTTCCACTTCCGGCAGCTTGCCCGCAGATATCCTGTCAGCCTCCTGGCTGGATTCTATCCGGGCCAATGGTCATTACCTTTTTTGCACACTTCTGCACTGACACTAGCTCCGACTTCGTTTACTGTATAGACAACAGCCGTTCTTCCACCTCCATAGAGCCTTTCCGGTTCGTCCTCAACACATTTTTAAATATCCTACCAGCAAACCTTCTCATCTGGTAATCTTTGTGTCATAATCCACTGGCTCATCGTCATGAGCCAAATAAGATCCGTCAATCATGGATTCATTTGAAGCCGTCTGGCTATCGGCCGTTAATACCGCCGCTATCCCTGTAAACATTGTCATTACACAGCAAAAGGACAACAGTCTTCCCTTCACCTCCTCTCTCCCTCCTTTACACCCCCTCATAAGTAAAGACACTTAACCGAGAAAAAACTTACGCGGTTTACGACATAAAATACAAATTATTTCAAAAAATTCCACCTGTACGGGAATATGGCGGGATAATCTTAAAAAGCGAAAATCACGCAGAGAAAATGATAAATGACCTGAAGCTGACCTATCAGCCGGATTCAGGTGCGGTTCCACAGGAAACAGAGCAATATAGGAAACGAGGGCAAAGGTGTGATTCTTTACAAAAAAGAATAATAGATGTATAATTTGAATATAATAATAGAAGGTTATCTGAGGTGGTCAATTTCGTGGCAGCCACACACCTTATGGGTCAAAAGAGATGCAGGGGAACGCCACGCCTGCCGGATAACCTTTTGTTGTTAATATTGTTTTTATTGCCACTGGTCATTACGGCTGGTGGTTTTTTTGTGTTCTTTTTTAAGACAGAGGAGAATAAAATTTGATGGAGTTGAAAAATTAAGTGGGTAGTATCCGCCCGGAAAGACGATGGAACAGTTAGGCGAACAGGATTATACCCATCGGGGATATATCCCACAGGATTTTGGCTTTTATCTGGATTTTACCGCCCATGAATTTATGCTGTACATGGCGGCAGTGAAGGGGAATAAAAGACTGGCAAAAAACGGACGGAAGAGTTGCTTCATATAGCAATCTTTGATAGGTATTGGCGTTATTTGGTACTGCTTGCAATGATCAGGGTGACGCTTCTTTTGTCCGCAAAGATGAAACAATGCAAAAGGGATACAAAGTTCCTTCTCCAACTTTGCATCCCTTTTGTTTCATGGTCTATTGTTTTATTCTCTTTTTTTGTTGATAAAGTTACAATGGTTGTCCCTTTGGGACAGTTGCTTAATAAAGTTACATAAAATTGATTGATTGTTTTTTTCTTATTTTATGCTTCTTCTATTTCTCTCTTTCCTTCAAAACGCAGACCGCCTTTCCTTATTCACATCATGATATTTATTATGATTCCTCAATATAAACACCATCAGTAAAGCTGCTGCTCGTGTCAACTGACACCAGCTCCGACTTCGTTTACTGTGTGGACAACAGCCATTCTTCCACCGCCCCAGAGCCTTTCCGGTTCGTCCTCAACACATTTTTAAATATCCTACCAGCAAACCTTCTCATCTGGTAATCTTTGTGTCATAATCCACTGGCTCATCGTCATGAGCCAAATAAGATCCGTCAATCATGGATTCATTTGAGCCGTCTGGCTTCGGTCGATAGCAGCACCGCTACCCCTGTAAACATTGTCATCGCACAGCAAAAGGACAACAGTCTTCCCTCCACCTCCTCTCTCCCTCCTTTATACCCCCTCATATATAAAGACACTTAACTCAGAAAAAACTTACGCGGTTTACAACATAAAACACAACTTATTCAAAAAGTTACAACTGTACAGATGAAAAAATTCATCCTTCCGCATCATCCTAACCAAGAGGTATTCCAGTCCATTATATCCAAAATTTTGCAGAATATCATATAAATAAGATGGTGCCTTATTCCTCCGCCATGTCCTGACAAAAATATCAGTCACATTCGTTACCATTCGAGACCCGGAGACCGCTCATAGTAACGATTCGAGTCGGCACTTCAAGTTTTGCTACGCAAAAGCCGCCCCTCACTCTTGAATCATATTCTTACGGAATACGCAGTTCAATGCATTCCCAACCCATGGATAGTAAGAAAAATTCACGTATAGGCAAAAAAATAAAGCCAGAAACTTTCATTTAAGATTCCTGGCTCTATGACTGTGCTTTATGCGTTTCGCTCTGATTTCAGTTGATTTACTTCTTCAAGAGAAAGCCCTGAAATATTCGCAATTTCTTCTAAGGCATATTTCCCAGCAGCCAACATACGGAGTGCTGCTTCTTTCATGCCTTCTTTTATTCCCTCTTTCAAGGATTCATTCCTCATATCCTCCATGATGCGGCACATCTCACTCACTCCCTTCGGATTTTCTTTCAGATACCGTGTCCGGTCTGCCATCAGTTCAAAATTCATATCATCTGCCTGTGTACAGTTAAAATCATGCATGAGCTTTCCAAGATTGGATTCGCCCCGGTATTCCCCATTCACATACAGGATATGTTCCCCATCTTCAAAGGGCTTACCCGTGGCAAGGTTAATCCTCTCAATCGGATAAACCGGCTCGCCCTTTCCGTAAAAATCTTTCTCAATAATGAAAATTGTAGGTTTTACAAGCCAGGAACCAGTGTGTTTTTAATTCCTGGCATTCCGCTGTTATCGCTCCATAGGTCAGAGATAAAAACTGCCCGGTTGAGACACAATAACTACCATATACAGTTTGCATTTTATCACAAAAACCAGTTATTTACAAAGTGTGCGCAAAGCTTGCATTTATCGCGGAACCATATCGCATAAATTTCCACAGCAAAAAGCAGCACCATCCACGAATAACCCTAATCCGCCTCCAAGCTTCAGAACAATACAAAAGGATACAAAGCTCCTTCTCCAACTTCGTATCCCATTTGTTTTATGGTCTATTCTTTCGTTCTCTTTTTGGTTGATAAAGTTACAATGGTTGTCCCTTCGGGACGGTTGCTTAATAATGTTACATAAAACTGATTGATTGTTTTTCTTACTTTATGCTTCTTCTACTCTTTTCCTTCCTTCGAAACAATGACTGCCTCTCCTTTTTCTGCATCATGGAACTTATTAAGGTTCCTCAATGTAAACACCATTTGTAAAGCTGCTGCTCATGTCATTACCTGCGGAATGTACACAACTAATCCGGTAATAATAACCTCCCTCTACTTCGAGCAACTTGCTCGCCGATACCCTGTCAGCATTCTGATTGAATTTTATCCAGGCCTTATATCCGGTCCAGTGATCATCACCTTTTTGCGCTCTTTCTACACTGACTCCAACTCCGACTTCGTTTACAGTGTGGACAGCAATCGTACTTCCACCGCCATAAAATTTTCCTGGTCCAACCCTAACACATTTTGAATATCCAGCCAGCAAGTCTTCTCCCCTGGTAATCTTTGTGTCATAACCCACTGACTCATCGTCATGAGTCAAATAAGATCCGTCAATCATAGGTTCATTTGAAGCCGCCTGGCTATCGACCGTTGATACCGTTGCCATCCCCATAAACATTGTCATTATGCAACAAAAGGAAAACAGTCTCCGTTTCATTCTTCCCTTCGCCTCCTCTATCCCCCTTTTATACCCCCCTTATATATATAAAGACACATACCTCAAAAAAAACTTACGCGATTTACGACATAAAATACAAATTATCTAAAATAAATTCAAATTCCTCCTTCTTCATCGTTCCAATCAAAAGATATTCCAGTCCATTATACCTAAATCTTGCAGAATATCTGTTATCATCGCTGTTGTCTGATGAATAATATTCCTTTACTTCAATAACGCAGTCTCTATTTTTTAATTGATATTTATCTTTAAAACGTTCATCCACATCTGTGCCCCAAGATGAGTCTTTATATGATGCGCTTATAAAATAGATTATATTTTTTTCATTATATAAATAAGATACTTCCGCAATCTGTGACAATTCGTCAAACTTCATGTCTCCAAAGCTCATCCCATCTATCGCACCCATAATAATTCTTACCGGATTAATCCCAAATTCCTCTTTAATCGCCTGATAAGCCTTCTCCACATCCTCCTCCACAATCACCATATTTTCATCACTAGAGTCCACCTGCTGAATCTCTCGTCCACCAACCACACTCTCCATAAACCGTACAACTCTCTCCGTTCCGCCCAAACTGGTAACACTTACAGCCGCAACCAATGCGACCACTGCCGCGAGTCCTGCGTAGAAGCGGAATCCCCGTTTTCTTCTTGCAGCTCTTATTTCCTTCATCTCCATCGAAGACCCAGAATTGTCCATCTCGCTGATATTTCCACTTCCAACGTTCCCATTTTCCACATCTCCGGTTCTATCTGCGCCCTCTTCCTTCTCCCGACCGAGAATTTCCTGTCCGATCCGCAATGCACGCAGCTCATCCGCGGACAGATTCGGATATTTCCTTTCCCACTTCAACATTTCAATCCGCTCATCAAGATTACTTCGGATCTCAGCCTTTAATTCTTCCGGCATCTTTTTCCCTTCCGCCTCATTTTCCCGGCGTATTTCCTCTGCCTCCCTTTCCAGCTCATCTTTTATAAACACTTCAAATATATCCCTTTTATTCCCTTCCATGCACATCTCCCCTATTCTAATGTTGAAAGCGTCAAAAGGTATCTTGGCGCTTATGATTAAAGCGTCAAAAGGTATCTTGGCGCTTATGATTAAGGCGCCAAAAGTATCTGACGCCATGATACATACAGATTGCTTCGCGTGCCAACACTTAGCAAATACCAACACTCAGCAGATGCCAACACTCAGCAGATACCAGCACCGCAGGTGCCAACACTCAGCAGATGCCAACACTCAGCAGATACCAACACTCAGCAGGTGCCAACACTCAGCAGGCAGGGACAATCATATATTCCAATGAAAACGATCAGGGGCGCCCTTTATGGAGGTGAAATCCAGTGCTTACGGAGACTTAGGCGTGAGGGCTCTCCCGAACGTCTTAGTCGAAGTTAGCACTTAGTTCACCGGAATATTGCCCCGTTTGAATGGAATATATGATTGTCACTGACTGCGTCCCGCCCCCACACCCGCGCCACACACCTGCGTCCCACCCACACACCTGCGTCCCCCATCCGCATCTGCACCCCGCAACATTAATTCCCCCAGAAGTGCACCTCCCTCTTGACCAAACCCCACTGAACCGTATAATATAATATATAATCCCAGTATAACCCAAAGGAGGGCATTATGAAACGCATAATCTTAACCGGAGGCGGCACAGCCGGACACGTCACACCCAATATCGCCCTGCTGCCGCGTCTAAAAGAACTACAGTACGATATCCATTACATTGGCTCCTATAATGGAATCGAAAAGGAACTAATTGAGCAGTTCGCTGTTCCTTACCACGGAATCTCAACAGGGAAGCTTCGCCGTTACTTCAGTGTCCAGAACTTCACAGACCCGTTCCGCGTGTTAAAAGGAATGAATGAAGCCAAAAAACTGGTGAAAATCCTGAAACCTGATATTATATTTTCCAAAGGAGGATTTGTATCCGTCCCTGTGGTACTTGCGGCAAAGCGCCGTCATGTCCCGGCCATCATACATGAATCTGATATGACCCCGGGGCTGGCCAATAAGCTTACACTTCCGGCTGCCACGAAGGTATGCTGTAATTTCCCCGAGACACTGGAACACCTCCCTGAAGGCAAAGCCGTGCTGACCGGTTCCCCGATCCGCCAGGAATTGCTAACCGGCGATAAATATAAAGCAAGAGAATTCCTTCACTTTACCTCTGATAAACCTGTAATCATGGTTGTCGGCGGAAGCCTTGGCGCTGTAGCAGTCAACGAAGCTGTCCGGCAGATTCTTCCAGAGCTTCTTAAGTCCTTCCAGGTTATCCACCTGTGCGGCAGAGGAAAGGTCGATACATCTCTTAGTGGTCTGGAGGGTTATGCACAATTTGAATATATTAAGGAAGAACTGCGCCACCTCTTTGCACTTACTGACCTGGTTATCTCAAGAGCCGGAGCAAATGCAATCTGCGAGCTTCTGGCACTGCACAAACCGAATCTTCTGATTCCGCTCTCTGCAAATGCGAGCCGCGGCGACCAGATCCTCAACGCCCGCTCCTTTGAACGCCAGGGCTTCAGTGTCGTTCTCGAAGAGGAGGAACTGAATCAGACAGTTCTCCTGAATGCGATTCAGGAGCTGTACAAAAACCGGGATTCTTACATAGCAGCCATGAAGAATTCCTCACAGCAGAATTCAATCGACACAATCATAGAGCTGATCGAATCTCTAACATAATGTTTGTTTCAGTTCACGGCCTGGGATGCCGCTCATGGCAGCTAATATAAGAGCTAATATAACCCGCCCTAATGTCTCCCTTCAAAACACAAATTATCGAAAACAGGTGCCGAAACGTGACACCTGTTTTTATTCTTCATGTAAGTGGTTGAACTGCTCTTCATAATTTTTTCTTATCCATTTCTTCGCCCTGTGCAGCACACTATGTAACGTTCCTATTTTCATAC
>CANOKL010000019.1 GCA_947566645.1 uncultured Lachnospiraceae bacterium | reverse complement strand
CTTAATGAGCTTATACATAGGTGCGGCTAATTATAAAAAAGTTGTAAAGTGCTGTATTCTTGTAAAAATTTAAAATAATAGTAAACCCGCCTATCGTCATATTCCCTTTGACCACACTAATTCCACCCAAAACATATATGCAGAAATTTACAGCTATTTCCAAAATATCATCAGCACTTGAATATCTATAAAAAAATTGCTGCACACTTAATGCTTTCTCAAAAAATATCTTGAATTCCTGTTTTAATTTGCTTTTGTAATAATCTTCAAGAGCCTGCTGTTTTATGAACTTTATATTACCAAATTGTTCTAGCAGTGCACTAAAAAAAACAGAACGGGCATCTTTGTAAGATTCTGCTTCTCTCAGAAGTTTGTCTCTAATCCCCAAAAAGAAAATAATATACAAACATATAAGCAAGAACAATACAGCTCCTACTTTTAAGGAAATTGTACATAAAATTAACAGCGATGAAAGTAGCATTAGGCCATTTGACAAAGCATTTACTATCAGAGACAAGAAAAAAATCACTATTGAATTACTATCATTATTAATGCTTTCATTTAAATATCCCATATCATATTTCTGTAATTCATTTAGAGATATTTTATGAAGGTGGTGTATTATGTCCTCGCTTATATCTTCAGCTGTATTAGTTTGTATTACTATATAAAATCTATAGTTCCAATAACCGATCAAAATATTCAAGAAACCCAAAAGCAAAACTAAAATTCCCATTTTTATAAACCTATAGACGTCTTGATTTGAAGTCATTAAATCTATAATCTGTCCGCAAAAAATGGGAATAATTATCGCAATAATTGTTGATACTATAGACATTGACAAATATACAGCTAGCTTATGTCTATACACTGAAATATATCTTGCACAATAATTAAGCATTATTTTCTGCCTTTTGCCTTGACATCCCATAAATTAATCTTACAATTTGATTCGCATTTTCCTTAATGGGATGGCAATTTTTCTTTTTATTGCTCACACGGTAATTCGGACATCCACCCATACAAACCGGTAAATATGGACATTTCATGCATTCTTCATCATCTTCAATTGAATATGAAAGCCATTTTAATAAATTTTTATTTATATCCAATCTTTCTTGAAAAATATTGCCAACATTTTCAGAAAATTCTCCAATTCCCTCCCAACATTTGTAAAAATCGCCTTTTGCATCAATTACCCAAGAATTATATGAAACAGCCGAACACATACCTACTTTTTTATCTGGTACATTAATTAATGACATCCCGTTATCCAGATTTTTTTTCATAAAGTTTATCTCTTCTAAGGCAAATTCCTGCACATTAAAACAGTGTCCGTCCACACAATTTTCATTATTATTTGTAACCGGGGAAATATAAGGTGAAATCTTATTTAATAATCCAAATTCTTTCAAATGGCCTTCTATCTCATCTATTCTATTAATATTGGTTTTATCTACATTTATCCGCACTGCAACTTTTAATTCAGGATATGCTTCTAATGCTTCTTTCAGATTATTTAAAATCACAAAAAAGGTATCTGCGCCAGAGGGCAACCGTCTTCTCTCATTGTGTATCTCCGGAGGTCCATCGATTGTAACTTGTATATCGTTTATATTTAGCTTTTTCATCTCTAATACAATATCCTTGCTTAACAAATACCCATTAGTTATTGCACTCGCCGACACATTCTTTCGCTCAAAATTTTTGTAAACTTCTTCCATTAATTCTTTTATAATATCAAATGCCAGCAAGGGTTCTCCGCCATACCATACAATATCAATAAGCTTATAACGCTCTTTTAAGTTTCTTATGTATTCTTTTATTTTTTCAATAGTATCCTTATTCATCGTCACATATTCTTTTCCCTTCTCATAACAATAAGGACATCTAAAATTACAAGCCATAGTTGGAGCAATGGTAAGTCCAATACTATTCCCACTAAACCGCACAATTTTATTTTCCAAGAGTAGTTTTTCTACTTCATTACCTTTCGTTTCTTCAATAATCATTCCCCCTTCAATAAGGGCGTCCTTTAATTCCTTATCATCCATTTCCTCATTTCTTGCAAGAGCATTGTATTTTTCTTCATATTTTTTATTCAGTTTTAATATTCCCCCACTATTCGTATTATAAATCAAAATTCCATCTTCAACCCGTTCTATCACATTGAACATAGACAGTTTCATTTTTTCTATATGTGCATTATTTTCATCGCAAGACATTTTCAAATTCTCCTTCCTCATTAAGTAAAAATCTGGCACAAGCGAAACCAGCCATCCTTTACTTCCTAAAAAACAATATTAAAGAACTTCCGGTTTCGCTTATAGCATAACTGTATATTAACTTACATTACACTTTATAAGAAAAATGAATGAACCTCCATTTTCTTACTTTCTTTTATCTCCGCAAATATATGGGTTACATATAACTACACACGTGTATGTTGAACACATATTCTTTACACACGCATCAGGTTGTCCGGGAACTACTCTCGGTTTAATAATCCATTCCATTTTTTATTCCTCCTCTTCTTGTATATTTTCTTCTATTGCCAGTAAAAAAGACATATATATTATACCATTCTCCCATCTCTGCTCCCAGCAATCATTCCTTGCTTTTCTGCAATGTTTTATTGCAGAAAAAAAGCTACTATTTAATTGCCGCATTATAAATCATATGCTATACTTACGGAAGAAAAATTTAAAATTATTGAAGGAGCCATACTATGAAAACATTATCAAAAAAACACTGGATTGCATTTTTTATAATTGTTACTATTTACATTTCTTTTTTCATGCTCGTTTCCAGTACATATACATCTATGTTTGGGGCCATATTCGAAAGTTTATTATGCATATTTCTTATCCATAATTTTCTGAAAGAATCATTAGAAGAATATGGATTTCATTTTAGAAATATCCATATACAGATTATTAGCGGAATCGCTCTAACATTTTTAATAACTTTTATATTACACTATAATGCTATCTCTAACTTTATCTCAAAAAATGGTTTTCTTTTCTCAGCCGGTGAGCTTATGAAGCGATTTGCAGATTGTTTTGATTCCTATGCTCTGTTTTCCCTTGATCTTTTTGATACATTTGTACATGCAATAGAGGAAGAAATCCTTTATCGTGGTTTCATATTAACTTTTTTTCATAAAGCATTTCACAGTTCTTCATTGAGTGTCTTCCTTTCTGCTCTTTTATTTGCTTTGGCACATCTTCCATTTCATCAGAATTGGTACACAGTAATTTTTGCTTTTATTTTTGGAATTGTATATGGATATCTCAGAATAAAAGATTCAGAAAAGTTCACAATCTTTTCTCTTTGTCTCGCACACTTTTTGCAGAATTTTTCACTTAGTTTCCTACTACCTTTTACAAATTTCTAGCTTTGTATATTATGATACAAGCGTCAAAGCACCTTTTGATGCTTACATCATATTATTTCAAAAGGCCGCAGCTTTTAGCTGCAGCCTTTTGCGTTTTTAACAGACATGTAAAATCTATAATATCTGTCAAAGTGTAGTTTTACTAACCCCAGGAAATCTATGCCTTTATTTTACAATAGTATCCTTTGAAACAATTACAATGTTTGATGCACGCATCAGGTGTTCCTGGAACTGCTCTTGGTTTAATAATCCATTCCATCTTTTATTCCTCCTAAATGTTAGATTCTTTTCTCTTTACTGGCTATATAAGAAGTTATCTTTATTATACGCCTTTTTCATTTTATTCCAAGCAATTTTCTTTTGCCAATTGCAATATTTAATTGCATAATCGTTTGCTCAATATTTTGCTAACTTTGGTACAGTTTTAGACTGTGCTAGCAGGAAAACACTTTTACCGAAATGTTACATTTCTGCGGTTCGTTTTTCTTCTCTATATCTGTTTTGTTTCCTACTAAATCATCTAGCAAAATCTTGTATAGCCGACTCAGCAGAAGTTCGGCAATGTGGCGTCTCCACCACCCTTTGCATATCTGCTATATATTTTTGCAGCAAATTTCTTTTTTTCTATCTTTAGTTATGGTAAAATAGTACAGAAAATGTCGGATAAAATTCCAACAATAGAAAGCACCTTATAACCCCGGCCACATGACAAGAAAGGAAATATGTATATAATGAATAGACTTTCCCAAAGGTACTGGATTGTATTTTTTATATTACTTTTTACTGAGATCATTTGGATTACTTTTATCAGCGGAATAGGTGTTCCCCTCCTATATACTGCACTTTATCTCTTTCTTTTTGGCTATTTTCTTCCAGACCCATTAGAAGAGTACGGTATACATTTTCGAAAAGTCCCTATGCAGGCTGTCAGCGGAATCATTCTCGCTCTTTTTACAATATTGCCAATATTGTTGATGGATCTCACTGTTTCATGGAAATGGCTTCCCTTTTTTAGCCAGGCGTTTTATATACCAATTTACATCCTGTTCCTCAGCCTTGCTGTATCTGGGCAACACAGTGTTCTGCGCCATACAGGAGGAACTGGCATTTCGGGGTTTTTTACTAACTTTTTTTCAGAAGCTCTTCAAAAATTCATTTTTCAGCGTCACTCTGTGTGCCAGTATATTTGCTGTAAGCCATTACCCAGGAGGACAAAATTTAGAGCAAGTCCTTTTTGCTTTTATTACGGGGTTCATATATGGAGCTTTAAGAATAAAGAAACCCGAAAATTTTACCATTTTTTCGCTTTGCCTTGCACACATTTTACATAATATTTCCTATGATTTAATCACCTGCTACATAACTATGTGATTCTTTCCAAATATTCTTATCCTTAAATTCAGCAGGATGTCATCTCATCCTATTTAAGACTTAAAAACAATTTCTTGCGCAAAGTAGTAAAATTTTGTAAATAGATAAAATATTAGGCACATTGCATTCATAGGAGGAAGGATCTTATGTTAAAATATATAAAATCTCTTTTCGATTTTCAAAAAAGCATCCTGTTATTGCTGATTATGGTTTGTACAGTAATCAGTGCTGTTTTTTCGTTCTATCCTGTTATACTGATACAAAAAATTGTTGATATAGCCTCTGACAATGGGAATCGCATTTTTGTAATGATTTTGCACTATGGGGTTCTGTATTTAATTCTCCAGATATTAAATGCAGCTTTTTCATCTTTGTCCAAGTACCTTACAGAGCTTCTCCAAGCAAAGATATCCCTGAAAGCCCAGTTAAATTTATACCGTTCTCTGACCCGGACGCAGATTCAGTACATAAAGAACAATCACACCTCTGATCTGAACAACTACTTGATTAAAGATACGGAGTACTGTGCCCAGAATATCCTCTCGCCATATGTAAGAGGTATTTCTGCGCTCCTGCAATTTGTTTTTGGGTTTTACTTTATGTCCCGTATCAATATATACCTGACACTGATTATTATTCCGTTAGGTCTGTTCTCTTCACTTATGATTGAAGCAATCAGGAAAAAATCAGAGCAGAACTTTACAAAGCAAAGAAGAGCTACCGAGCTGATGTGGAAAACCTTTACAGAGGGGATCTATGGATTCCTTCCAGTGAAACTGCACAGGGTAACAGAAACATATTATAAAAAGGTGTCAAAAAACGGGGAATCTCTGGCAGACAGCCAGATCCGTCAGAGCAGGCTGGAAAATTTGACCTATTTCTGTACCAGTTCACTGTTTATGTTCTCCATAGGTATTATTTTGATTATTTCAGCGCTTATGATTACGAAGGATATTATTTCAGTCGGCGGCCTGACAGCAATTTTAATGTACAATCATATGCTTACAGATCCCCTGTTGGAAACGGTTTCGATTAATCAAGATCTGATCAGGCTGAAAGTATCTGTAGGTCGTTTGCAGCAAATATTAAATCTTCCGAAGGATCGGGAAAATCTTCCTGTTGTACCAGTTGATGAGATTCTTTTGGAGAATGTTTCCTATGATTTTGAATCCCGCACGATCATAAAAGACCTGACACTTAATTTAAAGGCGCCAGTGTCATTAGCTGTTTTCGGAAAGACCGGCGCCGGTAAGACAACACTGGTGAATCTGATTACACATATCTATATGCCGCGAAAAGGACATGTACAATACAGATGGAAAGGAAGTGTTGTACAGGGGCTCCCAAAAATCAGCTATCTGATACAGGATGAATATCTTTTTGATGATACAATAACGAATAATATTATGATTGCCAATCCATCTCTGCCGGAAGAGGATTTTAAGGAAATTGTAAGGGAATGCCATCTGGCGGAGGTTTTAAAAAACCATAGTGGAACAATTGGGGAAAATGGCGCCCATCTCTCGGGCGGTGAGAGAAAGCGAGTGCTTCTTGCGAGAGCACTTGCTGATTCACAGGCAGATATATACGTTTTCGATGAGTTATCTTCCGCACTTGATGCAGGAACTTTCCAGCAAATTTTTACGAATGTTGAAACACGGTTAAAAGATAAGATTAGAATTTATATCGAACATAATCGTTCTATAGAAGATAAAGTAGATATGCATGTATTTTTGGCATAATCCCGGTCAGGCAGAAAAACCGCCTGCCGGCTTACATTCAATTCTTTCTGAATACTCTTATCCTTAAATAAGGCAAGATAGTGATCCTCAAAACACATTTGTCTGAAGTACAAAAACTTTAACAGTTTTTCCATCCTTTTGCGGTTTTCTTACAAATGCTTCTTTAAATGCCTCTGGATTTTTTATAATCCCAGTTTCATCGAAAACAAAAAAATAAATTATATCTGCACAATAATGGAACCCATCTGCCCCCAATTCTTCTATCAACTTTTTTTCACTCATGCTTTTACGCGTACATTTTATTTCGATTATAAGATTGTATAAATCCAGATAAAGATCTGCCTTCATTCCTCCGTATCCATTATCGCTATACACTTCCTGCCTTATCGTTGGAAATATTGGAATCAAAAGAGCATATAACATTCTTTGCAAATCATATTCATTGCCAATCCGAATTGCATCTAACGTTTGGGATACTAAAGTTCCCTTTTTGTGTACCGGATTTTTATACATTGCACGATAATACATATAAAAATTACCCAAAATTTTTTCAATCAGCGATAAATCTCCTTGCTTATCTGTTTTATCCCCATAAATAAAAGCATTTTCTTCTAAAATTTCTATTGTATCTCCCAGTGATTTTTTTAGTGATATTAATGCATCATTTTCAGAATATTCATTTTCTAAATAATGCATTTTTACATTCACTTTTTCTTGCTCCTGTTCTGTAAAGCCCTCCTCTTTCATACAGATTCTCACTTTACGGCACCACAAATTATATTTGCTCTGTAATTCTTTTTTGTCAAAAACTTCTTTCAATTCTTTCCCTTCCACAATTATATCATCTATTCCCATAGTCCCTCCTCTCTAATCCCCATCTGATATAGAACAGGAACATATTATCTAATATATAGATTACATCATCTTTCCACTCCAAAACCTGATAAAGGCTTCCCTGCTGTTCCAGCATCCTCTGCCAGTTCTTTAAAGAATCTTTTACTTTCTTTTGTTTTATCATATTATCATTTGTATTATTTTTAATTCGTTCCATTAACTCATCAATTCTTAATTCTACTAACGGAGGGTTATCCGCTAATATTTTTAAAATCAGGCCATAAATATCTTGTTGGCTGCCATCTTTAAGAACATATTTCAATCTCTGTTGTCCTCGAGTCGATGGTCCTGCTTTTAATATGCGCACTACATCTCTGTAGGGTAAATTCATACAGGTGAATCTACAGCTTTCTTCTATCGTCACCTCTGTAATATCTTCTATTTTTTCTGGCAGAAGTCCAATGTTAAGGCAAATTGACTGCATTAGTTGTGGTGAATGTATACTTTCTTCTGCCATTTTTGTTATAACATTTTTCTCTACTGCCATGTTCAACTCAGAAAAACCCTTATTTGCGATCCGCACCAGTTCTTCTTTTTTCCATGGTTCTATCTCTATAATAGATATTCTTCCAGTTAAATCCGGATTTAAACGAATCGCATCATCAGAACGATATGGCAAAGAAATTACAACTGCTTTAAATCCTAAACGTATCACTTCCTTAAGCTGACACGCTATATCATATTGCGTTTCTGAGGGTGCATAATGAAAATCATCCAAAACAAGAATTTTTTTATATTCATTAAAATATTGAATCACTCTATCTTTTGTAGTAAAATAATTTTTCGTGATTATGGTTGACCTTTGCTCACTATTAGAGATAGCTGATGTTTCCTGGCTAACCCCGGCCGTTATTGCAATACCTATTTTTTTCCCAATTCCAGACCAAAAATCGTGCTCTTTGGAAAAATCATTTCCTGACATAGAAACCATATTTTCTCTTCCGATTACATTTTCGCATAATACGGTTTTTCCAATTTTCGAAGGTCCTACTATATATGTTAAATACCCTTCTATAGAAAGACTTTGTTTTAAACGTTCTTCATAAGTATATCTTGTACCATTTGAGTGCCTTGATACATACGTCTTTTGCGGATATGCTCCTGGTTTAAAAATATCAGAAAAGCTTTTTTCCATAATAACACCCCTTTTATTAGCTTATATGCCTAATATAACATACTTATCCACCTTTTCATACCTTTATTTCCTGTCTGCCAATAAAATTACACCTGATACAAATAAGATTCCAGCTACAACAGCCAAAGCATTGTTCAATCCTCTGCCGTCGATCAGGCACCCAATGTATGGCAGTAAAACTACCTGAGGCAGTTTAGACAGCAGACTCCTTATTGAAAAAATAGTTGCCCGGTCCGTTTCTATTTCTTTATTAATATATTCTTTCATAATGGAAGGATAGATTCCAATAACGATTCTGGGTATTATAATTGTTACGATAAATATTTTTGCCGGGAGCAGCATGAATAATGGGGTGATAATCAGCAAAATTAAAAACAGTATGAACATCCTGTATTCATTAAACCGTTTAAAATAATGTGCTAATCTGCCGCTTATAGAAGATACAACATACATGAAGAAATAAATAATTCCAAAATATTCAACTGGTATATGACGCATTGAAAAAAACAGCTGGTATGTTTCCAGTATTGCAATAAGCGCAAAACTTATTACTGCCGAATAAAAAACAAACCATCGAAGTTTTCCAGATAAGAAAATAAGTTGAAAACCCCTTCTTATGTTTTGGATGAATTCTCCAGATAACTGTTTCGCAGACTTAATTTTCTGATGATATTCCTTAACATTTTCCAGCTTCAGAGCCATCACCAGAGCCAGTACACATGCTGCTATACTCAGCACAAAAGGATACTGTTTATTCAGTGAATAAACATAACCTATACCTATTGAGATTACTCCCGTTATCATAAAATTAACGGAATCCAGCCTTCCTGATATTTTTGTAAAATCATTTTTATTATCCAAAATCAAATACAAATATGCCTCATCAGCACCCGAAGCACAGACTTTATACAATGCCATAAATATCTCACATATGATAAAGCTTATAAATGTCGGATTGATCATAATCATGATATTCGATATTATAAAGCAGAGAACAGCTAAAACCATACTAATTTTATATCCAAACAGGTCTGATATCACCCCTGTAGGCACTTCAAGCAATATAATCAGCACGGATTCTATACTTGTCAGTATAAAAATCTGATTTGCCGACAGGCCCTCAGAATATGCATAAATAACAAAGATCGGATCAATCAGCATTGTGAGGAACGCTATTTTATACCACTTAAAGTAAATTAAATTCCGATTCATGATATCCTCCTGCTGTTCTTATAAGAAGGCACTGTTCCCTTTTCGCTGACTGCTTCCTCACTCCATATCAAGCTCAACCGGGCAGTGGTCTGATCCCATAACTTCCGTCAGGATCTTCGCGTCTCTAAGTCTGTCTTTCAGACACTCAGACACGCAGAAATAATCAATCCGCCACCCCGCATTCTTTGCCCGGGCGCTGAAACGGTAGGACCACCAGGAGTATATACCTTCCTTATCCGGATAGAAATACCGGAAGGTGTCAATAAATCCTGCATTTAACACCTCTGTAAACTTCTGTCTCTCTTCATCCGTAAAGCCTGCGTTCTTCCGGTTCGTTTTCGGGTTTTTCAGATCAATCTCCCTGTGGGCAACATTCAGATCTCCGCAGAATACCACTGGCTTTGTCTCTTCCAGCCTCTTAAGATACCGCAGAAAGTCCTCCTCCCATTTCATACGGTACGGAAGCCTTGCCAGCTCATTCTGGGAATTGGGTGTATACACGGTCACAAAATAAAAATCCTCATATTCCAGTGTAATGACTCTCCCCTCATGGTCATGCTCCTCTATCCCAATTCCAAGGGACACCGAAAGGGGCTCCCTCTTCGTAAAGACTGCAGTCCCTGAATATCCTTTCCTTTCCGCATAATTCCAGTACTGGTAATACCCTGGAAGTTCTAGCTTAAGCTGTCCTTCCTGCATCTTAGACTCCTGAATACAGAAAATATCTGCGTCTGCCTCTTCAAAAAAATCCATAAAACCCTTCTGCATACATGCACGAATGCCATTTACATTCCATGAAATAAACTTCATAAATTTCCTCCTGTTCAGTTGGGGACGGGCAGTCTCAATAATATACTTTCCGCAAAAACAATCCTCTTGCCGGGGCAAGGAAGCCTGCCAGGCTACGGTCTTCTGCGGCAATGATGACTGGAATCATGGATGGGCTGCGTTTTCCGGTCCCTACTTCAAGGAGTGTTCCGGTCAGGATACGCACCATATGATATAAGAATCCGGTTCCATAATAGGTGATCCGCACTTTTTTTCCGCTGCTGACAATCTTTATATTTGTGATGCGGCGCACGGGATCCCTGCATTCCTTGTCATCTGTAAAACTGATAAAGTTCCGTTCTCCGATGAGTAGCCCGGCTGCCTGTCTCATTGCTTCTATATCCAGCTGTTCTGGATAGTGATAACAGTATTTTCGGGAAAAGACGTCTGGCTTTTCCCGGCAGTCAATATAGTACTCGTATTTTTTCCCTTTTGCACTTTTTCTTGCATGGAATCCGTTTTTTACCAGTTCTACCTTCATGATACGGATATCCTCTGGCAGATAACGGTTGAGGGATTCCTTTAGTTCCTGCACATCATAGAGCTTGGACAGCTTGACGCTGGCGACCTGCTCTCTGGCGTGCACTCCTGAATCAGTCCTTCCAGAGCCGTCTACCCGCACGCGGTATCCTACCAGCTTTCCGATACTGTATTCAATGGCAAACTGGATGGTGTTGTCCGTCGTCGCCTGGCGCTGCCAGCCCTGGTAACGGGTTCCGTCATAGGAAATGGTCAACTTATATGTTCTCATAGTTCTTCCCTGTTTAATATCTTCTTTAGCTCATCTACAAAAGTATTCACATCCTTAAATTCCCTGTAAACAGATGCAAATCTTACGTATGCCACCTCATCCAGTGTCTTCAGCTCCTCCATTGCGATCTCTCCGAGAGTACTGCTTGAAACCTCTTTTGCTTCCATGCTAAAGATCTTTGTCTCAATGTGGTTCACGATTTTCTGAATATCCTCTGCTGAAACAGGTCTTTTATAGCAGGCGCGGAGGATCCCTGCTTCAAGCTTTCCCCGTTCATACTGCTCCCTGTTATTATCCTTTTTGATAATGATAAGAGGGATCGTCTCAATCTTCTCATAGGTTGTGAAGCGTTTGCCGCACACGTCACAGGAACGTCTTCTGCGGATGGAGTTTCCCTCCTCGGCAGGTCTGGAATCAATTACCCTTGTATCTGTATTCGCACAATATGGACATTTCATATTTCCGCTCCTTTTTTTATCTATGCTTATCCTGTAAGCCTCCCTGTTGCACTGGTAAATGACTGAAGTCATTCATTCATATTTGCAAGCTTCGCCGCCTGGTCTGCGGCAATGCAGGCATCTATAATCTCCTGTATATCTCCGTTCATAATCTTATCCAGCTTATAGAGTGTAAGGCCGATCCGATGGTCAGTTACGCGCCCCTGTGGGAAATTATAAGTGCGGATCTTCTCAGAGCGGTCCCCGGTTCCGATCTGGCTCTTTCTGGCCTCAGATTCGGCGTCGTGGCGCTTCTGGCATTCCAGGTCATAAAGCTTTGCACGCAGCAGTGCAAATGCCTTATCCTTATTCTGAAGCTGTGATTTCTCTGTCTGGCTGTAAATGACAATGCCTGTGGGATAATGGGTCAGGCGCACCGCAGAGTCTGTTGTGTTGACACACTGTCCTCCGTTTCCGGATGCGCGCATAACATCAATCCGGATATCCTTCTCATCAATCTGGATATCTACCTCTTCTGCCTCAGGCATCACGGCAACCGTAATGGTGGAGGTGTGAATCCTTCCTCCGGATTCTGTCTCCGGCACACGCTGGACACGGTGAACCCCGGATTCATATTTCATTACAGAGTATGCACCGTTTCCGGTGATCATAAAGGTGGCATTCTTCATACCGCCGATGCCGATCTCCTCGCATTCAACAAGCTCTACCTTCCAGCGCCTGCTCTCTGCATAATGCATATACATACGGTAAATCTCTGCCGCAAACAATGCTGCCTCATCTCCGCCTGCACCGGCGCGGATCTCGACGATGACATTCTTATCATCATTGGGATCCTTGGGCAGAAGGAGAATCTTAAGCTCATGCTCTAATTCCTCCATCCTTGCCTTTGCCTCGTTCAGCTCTTCCTTCGCAAGCTCCCGCATCTCCTCGTCCGACTCCTCCTCCAGCATCTGAAGGCTGTCGTCAATGGTCTCTTTACATCTTTTATATTCTTTATACGCTTCTACGATAGGCGTCAGATCGTTCTGCTCCTTCATAAGCTTTCTGAATCTGTTCTGATCATTTGCCACATCCGGCTCCTGCAGCTCGCTCAGGATTTCCTCTAACCGGATGAGCAGATCCTCTAGTCTGTCAAACATAATACGATATTCCTCCTCTTACTAACTCTTTTCTATATTCTCGCGGAATGCAAAAGCCTTATGCATTCCTTAAACCGGCTTCCTTTCCGCTCTGTGATAGCTGCCGCACACTACCCGGTCCTGGCCTGCCAGGTCCTTTTGTATCGAAACACTGCTGTATCCGGCATCCCGCATAAGAGCCGACACAGCCTCTCCCTGGTCGTATCCGGTTTCAAATATAAGAAAGCCGCCTTTTTTTATATAATATACACTACTCTTAATAATCTCACGGTAAAAATACAGCCCGTCTTCTTTTCCGTCCAGTGCAATATATGGGTCGTGAAGCCTTACTTCCTCCTGGAGCCCCTCGATTACCTTCGTCGGAATATAAGGCGGGTTAGACACAATCATGTCATATCTTCCCGTCACACATTCAAACAAATCACCTTTTAAAAAACTGGCCCGGACACCGAGCCTTCCGGCGTTCTCTGCCGCTACCTTCAGCGCTTCCCCGGACAGGTCAGTTCCAATGCCTGTCAGCATATCCTTCTCCTGCATGCCGCCGGACATCCCGGGAGGCTTCACATCTGCTTCTGCCAGACGCTTTGCACCTGCTTTCAGAAGACTTATGAGTATGCAGCCGGATCCTGTACACAGATCCAGGATATGCATGCCCGGCTTCAGCCTCCTGAGTGCTTCTTCCACAAGTGTCTCCGTATCCTGTCTCGGTATGAGCACATGCTCATTTACCAGAAAGGTATATCCCATGAATTCCTGCTCTCCGGTTAGATGCTGGAGAGGAATCCTCCCGGCCCGCTTCTGAATCAATGTCTCATATCTGTCTGCCTCTTCTTCCGTAAGTATCCTGTCTGGGTCCCCGTAATACGCGGCCCTGCTGATCCCTGTCACATAAGACAGCAGAAGCCAGGAATCAAGGGATGCCTCCCCAATCCCTGCTTTTCCAAGGATCTCTGTTCCTTCTCTGTGCCCCTGCCGCAGCGTCAAAGTTCTCTGCCTCATAAGCTCTCCTGCCATCTTCCAGGAATCCCTGTCTCTTCTCTATATCCCTGCCGCAGCGTCAAAATTCTCTGCCTCATAAGCCCTCCAGTCAAATACAGCCTCAACTGCCTGTATCGCCACCTCAATCATACTGTCATCCGGCTCCTTGGTCGTAAGCTTCTGCACCGCCAGTCCTGGTTTGCTGAAAAGGTTGACAACCGGGTTCTCACTTCTTCCGGCAAGCTTCAGCACCTCATAGGAAATACTGGCGACTACGGGAAGCAGGGCAATCCTGACCGCCACACGCATAACCGGTGATTCTACATGAATCAGCAGAAGCAGGATAATGCTGATCGCCATTACAAAGAACAAAAAGCTGGTCCCGCAGCGCTTATGCTGTCTGGAGCTTATCCGGACATTTTCCACTGTAAGGGGCAGTCCGTGTTCAATACAGTTAATGCACTTATGCTCCGCTCCGTGATACATAAATGTCCGCTGGATATCATTCATCCTGGAAATCAGCAGCACATATGCCATAAAGATCCCAATCCTTACAAATCCTTCAATCACCGTGCGCACAGTGTAGGATGTCACAAGCGGCTTTAAAAAGGAGGACAAAAGGTATGGCAGCACCATAAAGACTGCAACCGCCATCACCACGGAAAATGCTACGGTACCTGCCATGAGAAGCTTTTCGGTCTTTTCCTGTCTCTCCAGCGTCTCTTTTGTCTGAACCTTCCCGGGCTCTTCCTCCTTCTGCTCTTCTTCGTCCTCTTCATAGAACTCTGCGGAATACATGAGAGTCTTAATTCCAAGAACCATGGAGTCAATAAAATTAAATACTCCCCGTATAAAGGGAATCTCTGTAAGCTTCTTCCACTTTACTATACTTTTGTATGTCTCTTTCTGTACAACAATCTCTCCGTCAGGCGTTCTGACTGCAACGGCATATTCGTCTTCATGTCTCATCATAATGCCCTCCAGCACCGCCTGGCCTCCGATATCGGATGATTTCATATATGCTCCTCCCAGCATCTGTATATGACAAAAAAGGTTGAGATCCTAAAACCTCAACCTGATGCCTGCCAACTTATTTTCCCATTCCATACTTCTTGTTGAACTTATCTACACGTCCGCGTGCCTGGGCAGCCTTCTGCTGTCCTGTATAGAACGGATGACACTTTGAACAAATCTCTACGTGGATATCCTCTTTTGTAGAACCTGTTACGAATGTGTTGCCGCAGTTACAAGTTACAGTTGCCTGATGATATGCCGGATGTATTCCTTCTTTCATGATTTTCACCTCTTCTTTATAAAAGTTATCGCAAAACGTAATCGTAATCGTTTTTTTACAGCTTTTTTATTGTACCATACTTCTGCAGTATTGTCTAGATTAATTTCGTCTTTTTTACTAATTGAATAAATTCCATATTATTTCTTGTCCTGGAAAACAGATTTATAATATTATCAACTGCTTCATCTGTACGCATTCCATTAAATGCACGGCGCATCGTATCCACTGCTTCCTGCTCCTCCCTTGTAAGAAGAAGGTCTTCCCGCCTTGTACTGGACTTTGGAATATCAATCGCCGGGAACACACGCTTTTCGGACAGCTTCCGGTCAAGTACAAGCTCCATATTACCCGTTCCCTTGAATTCCTCATATACAACATCATCCATCTTGCTTCCTGTATCCACAAGTGCAGTGGCAAGAATCGTAAGACTGCCGCCCTGACGCATATTTCTCGCAGCACCAAAGAAACGCTTCGGCATATGAAGAGCTGCCGGATCAAGACCACCGGAAAGAGTTCTTCCTGATGGCGGAACTGTAAGGTTGTATGCCCTTGCCAGTCTCGTAATGCTGTCGAGCAGAATCATGACATCCTTTCCGTGTTCCACCAGGCGCTTTGCCCTCTCGATCACCATCTCAGAAACTCTCTTGTGATGCTCTGGAAGCTCGTCGAAGGTAGAATAGATTACCTCAACATTGTTCCCCTCAATGCTTTCCCTGATATCAGTTACCTCCTCAGGACGTTCATCAATCAGCAGAATCAGAAGATGGATCTCCGGATTATTCTGCTGTACAGACAGAGCTACCTGCTTTAACAAAGTAGTCTTACCCGCCTTCGGCTGGGAAACGATCATGCCGCGCTGCCCTTTTCCGATCGGGGACAGCAGGTCCATAATCCTCATAGCAGTGCTTGTCCTTCCGCACTCCAGCTTCAGACGTTCGTTTGGAAAGATCGGTGTAAGATCTTCAAAGTTCGGTCTGCGCATTGCGACCAGTGGGTCAATCCCATTGATATGGGTCAGATACAAAAGGGCGCTGAACTTCTCCTGCTGCGTCTTTATTCTCGTATGTCCCTCCAGAATATCTCCTGTCTTCAGATTAAATCTGCGGATCTGGGACGGTGACACATATACGTCATTATCTCCAGGCAGATAATTCTCGCTCCGGATAAATCCAAATCCATCTGACATAACCTCAAGAATTCCTTTCACGGCAATTCCACTGTCCAGCTTGTCAATGTCATGCAGTTCCTTATCGCCAGTATTGGCAGACATCTCCTTCACTGTTTCCCTTGAGTCTTTCCTTGATTCCCTGGGCTCTCTCTGATCTTTCTGCTCTCTCTGGTCCTTCTGCTCTCTCTGAACCTTCTGCTCTCTCTGGTCCTTCTGTTCTTTTGCTTCCCTCTGCTCTTTTGCTTCCTTCTGCCCCTTCTCCTTCGCGTCTTCTCTTAGCATAACCTCTATAACATCTGCCTTCTTCATTGCGGAAATGCCCTTGATTCCTCTTGCCTTTGCAAGATCCTTTAAGGTTGCAAGGGGCAATGTTTCATATTTTTCTCTCATCATAATAAATAGTCCTTTCACATTAATAACAAATATCTTCCTGGGATCGTCAGTCTGACATGACTTAAGTGATATTGATCGTATTGCGCAGTTTATACCAAACCGCCTCTGCGCTGTAGCTATTATACGTTACGATTCACGGACTAACCATCCGCTCATAGTAACGATTCCAGCCCATTTAAAATTCGCTTTCAGCGAAGGGCTGAATGCCGGAAACCGCCACTTTATCGACTCGGATGCCGTGCAGCGGGGTGCACGCCCCCGTGAATAGTAATCATTATACTACATCTTCTTTGTATTGGGAAGAGTTTTTTTTCAATCTTTATTATTTCGTTATGATTCACGGACTAGCCGTCCGCTCATAGTAACGATTCGGGGCGATAACGAATAACTTTACTTTTACACTTCATTTTGGTAAAATAAAATAGTTATCAAATCTAACTGATTATGAGAGAATAGGGAGGAAAAACATGTTAGAAAAATTTTTTAAACTAAAAGAAAACAACACAGATGTTAAGACTGAGGTGCTTGCCGGTATTACAACGTTTATGACCATGGCATATATTCTTGCCGTTAATCCAGGCATCCTCGCAGAAGCCGGAATGGACCAGGGCGCCGTATTTACTGCGACAGCGCTTGCCTCGCTTCTCGGCACACTTCTAATGGCACTTCTGGCAAACTATCCATTTGCACTCGCACCGGGCATGGGACTGAATGCGTATTTCACATATACCGTAGTCATGAACATGGGCTACAAGTGGGAAGTGGCACTTACCGCTGTATTTATAGAAGGTATTATATTCATCATTCTTTCCCTTACTAATGTCCGGGAAGCGATCTTTAACGCAATTCCGCTGAATCTGAAAGCAGCAGTCAGCGTGGGAATCGGCCTTTTCATTGCATTTATCGGGCTCCAGAATGCAAATATTGTTGTCGGCGGCTCAACTCTGGTAGAATTGTTTTCTATAGATAAATACAATCTCGTAAATGGAGTAGAGGCAAGCTTTCACGATGCAGGCATCACCGTACTTCTCGCTGTAATCGGTGTAATTATCACAGGAATCCTTGTAATCAGAAATATTAAAGGCAATATTCTATGGGGAATTCTGATCACCTGGCTCCTTGGAATTATCTGCCAGCTTGCAGGGATCTATGTACCAAATCCTGAGCTGGGCTTTTACGGACTGCTTCCTGACTTCAGCAACGGTCTGTCTGTACCCAGTATCATGCCTGTTTTCGGGAAACTCCAGTTTGACGGAATCTTCTCACTGAATTTTGTAACCGTCATCTTTGCATTTCTGTTCGTAGATATGTTCGATACAATCGGCACACTGATCGGCGTAGCTTCAAAAGCGGACATGCTGGATAAAGACGGCAGGCTCCCGCGCATCAAGGGCGCCCTTATGGCTGACGCAGTTGCGACCACTGTCGGCGCTGCAATCGGAACAACCACCACAACCACCTTCGTAGAGAGTGCTTCCGGCGTAACAGAAGGCGGACGGACAGGCCTTACCTCCGTAACAACGGCAGTCCTCTTCGGACTCTCCCTGTTCCTGTCCCCCATCTTCCTGGCAATCCCCTCCTTCGCCACAGCACCGGCACTCATTATTGTCGGATTCTACATGCTGACAAATGTAGCAAATATTGATTTCAAGGATATCTCAGAGGCACTCCCCTGCTATATCTGTATCGCAGCAATGCCGTTCTTCTACAGCATCTCCGAAGGAATCTCCATGGGTGTGATTTCTTACGTAGCACTAAACATACTGACCGGAAAAGCAAAGGAAAAGAAAATCAGCTGGCTGATGTATGTACTGGCCATTCTATTTATCGTAAAATATATACTTCTGTAAAGTTGGGGACGGGGCTTTTTCGCCATAGCGCGCCTCAAAAGCTCCAGTGGAGCGTTTGAGGTGAAAAATGCCCCGTCCCAGATTGGCCGCTTTTACTTATCAACACCTTCAAAAATCTGTGCCAGCGTCATCTTAATATTCGGAAATGCTCTCAGACTTATCTCTGTTTCCGCATTATAGCATTCCGCTTCCTGATCATTCTCTATCATATAGCTCTGGTTCAAAATATATTTCCCGTCTTCCAGATAATAAATCTCAACAAAGCCCTGTGGTGAAACAATCCAGTATTCCTCCACGCCTGCCCTTTCGTAAATATCCTTTTTCTCCGTTTTATCCAACTTTGCTGTCGAAGGGCTCAGTGTTTCAGCAATGAATTTGGGAACTCCGCTATAGCTTCCGCCTTTTAAATGCTTTCTGTCACATATGACCATAATATCAGGACATACATAATCATCGTTTTCATCTGGATGGTATTTATAATCCAGATTTTCAATAGATACAAGGCAAGTGCTGTCCATCAGACCCTGCTTTATAATTGTATGGATGTTGCTGTCAACAATACCATGCCTGTAGTCCGGCGACAGAGACATGTCGTATATTACACCGTTTAGCTTCTCGTCTTTCTTATATCGTTCTACTGTAAGTCCCAAATCACCACGTCCTTTCTGGCATATGCTTTACGGTCAGCACAGTAAATGTGCTGACTGGTCTGAATATTACAAAATCTGGCTTACAGGTTATTTTTTTATCTTCATTGTTTTTTTCTTAAAACCTGTTTTCGCTTTAAAAAGCGATTTATATTTTTTCAATTTTTTAGATGGACACTTAATAACCGCTTTTTTATGAATGTTCTTGATTGCATTTTTTCCAACACTCGTTAGTTTAGTAGACTTAATGGTAATATTCTTTAAATTTTTACACCCGGAAAAAGCTTCCTTCCCTATAGCAGTAATATTGCTGCCAATAGTAACATGGCTTATCTTCTTGTTGTTCTTAAATGCTTTTGCTCTTACACTTGTTACCTTATAAGTAATTCCATTAATCGTGACAGAAGAGGGAATGTTTAGTGTCTTGGCATTTCCGCCTGCTTTGTAAAATTCAACAGTACCATTTTTAGCGCCGGATTTTGTCACGCGGTAAGAGTAACTGCCGGATTTTAGGACAGTTCCTTTCTTTGGTGCAGGAGCAGATCCTATTGCCGGAATTTCTTCCGTTTTTGATTCACCACACTGACTACATGTCCGTATTCTAGTTCCTTTTTCCGAATTTGTTGCTCCTTTTATAATGACTCCATTATCCCAGACATGTTTGCCTGTCGCAGGAACTATTTCTCCCTTCTCCACTATTGTACCACAGTCTTTACAATAGGTATCTCCGCTGTAGCCTGCCTCCTTACAAGTTGCCTCCTTTTTATTTCTAATTTCTGTATTCCTGTGACCAGTTGCCCGAAGTATTTCGATTTTCTTTCCATCGCATATAATACAGGTAAATTCTTTTTCTCCATCCGATATACAGGTTGCAGGAGTAATCACAGTGCCGTTATCCCAACTATGCTGATTGCTAACAGGAATCGTTTCGCCCGTTTTTAATTTTGTATTACAATCTTTACAGTAGGTGTCTCCTGTATATCCCGTTTCCTTACAGGTGGCATCTTTTTGTCCTCTAATTTCCGTATTTTTATGTCCTGTTGCCCGAATCGTTTCCGTTTTTGTCTCACCACACAGAAGGCAAGTAAATTCTTTTTCTCCATCCAATGTACAGGTTGCAGCAGTAATCACAGTACCGTTATTCCAACTATGTTGATTACTAACAGGAATGGTTTCGCCTGTTTTTAATTTTGTATTACAATCTTTACAGTAGGTATCTCCTGTATATCCCGTTTCCTTACAGGTGGCATCTTTTTGATCTCTGATCTCCGTATTCTTATGTCCGGTTAAGGGCATCTCTTCTTCTTTTGTTGTATTACAATGCTTACATGTAAATTTCTTAGTGCCTGTCTCAGAACAGGTTGCATCCTTGGTGATCACTCCATCATCCCATTCATGCTTACCCGTAGCAGGAACACTTGTACCTTCCTCCAATTGTGTACCACAATCTCTGCAATAAATATCTCCAGTGTAGCCTTCTTCCCTGCAAGTGGCTTCCTTTTGATTCCTGGTTTCTGTATTTCTGTGTTCACTTGTTTTCGGAATATCCTGAGTTTTTATAGCACCGCACACATTACATGTAAATGTCTTAACTCCAACTTCGGAACAGGTGGCTTCTTTGGTGATCACACCATCATCCCACTCATGATTCGTACAGGGAGGAATGGATATTGACTGAATATACTTACTTTGGGATTCTTCCAAATTAGGTGTTGTCTGAAGAGCATAGCTCAGCACACCATCATCCAATTTAAAACCATAGATATTCATGCCGGCAGATAAACCGGAAGGTTCATGTATTGGAGTAACTTCTCCTGTTGCAAACGACATACTGTAAATTTTTTTAGCATCATTAAAATACAACTTATTCTGATATAGCCAAAGATAAGAAAATGCAACTGTGTAATGGCTATTATTAGATGTTTTCCAGTTTTCAAAACTATAACAATCCGTCATCGCTCCGTCTAAAATATCTGCTGTCTTCTTTAGTATCATATTGTCATTATCAACAAAATACCAGTTCCCCTTATAATAAATAATACCACTATCAGTTTTTATCCAATGACCTTGTTCATATGAAGTATCTTCTGCTACTACAGAAGCTTTCCAACCAGTATGCGGTTTCGTTTTACTTTTAATCGTTTGGTCACTAAGCAGAAAATAGGTATGGTCAGCCCTTCCAATGCAATCCCATGTAGGATCATCCCATGTAACATCTACATGGTAATAATGATTCCCAATCCGTATCATATTCCAGGCATGACTCATGGAATCACTGGAAACGACCCCACATGTAATTCCAAGTTTCGTTTGCATAATGTAAGCATATGCTTTGGCATACCCGTCACAAACTGCAAATTTATCTATTAATGCGCCATAAGCAGTATGGGATTTTGGCGGTATTGTGTCGTTAAGATAATTTTCATAGTCATATTCACAGTACTTTGCCAACCAGTCATGAATAACTAACGCTTTCTCATAATCCTCCAAATCATCTGAAACAAAAGCGATGGCCTCATTAGCCACTGCATCCATTTTACTTTGAATTTCTCTTATCTCTTGTTCATCAGTCGTACTATAATTCGGCAATATAAACGGAACAACCGTTCCTGCGCCATACCTATAACTCGTCTTAACATAAAACAGTTCTACATGATCATTCAAAATTTGACGATAAGCAATTTCAAGTTCTTCCTCCGATAAACCGTACTCTGAAATGTCAATTTCTGTTTCGAGATTCTGCAATGCCGTCACGATTTTGTTTTCAAAACTGTCCATTGAAGCCGCGCGTGCTTTTGCTCTTCCGGATATTGGCTTATAATATTCTGGATTATATCTTTCATCTTCTGAAAGCTCTGACACCCCTATATCAGAATCAGCCTGAACATGAACTGATATTCCAACGGTACATAAAAAAGCAAAACATAACATAAAAAATATTTTTTTGCATATCTCCTGCATAGCTTTTTTCTTCATTTCTACACTTTCCCTTTCTTTTTTATAATCATATCCTGTAATATTCCACAAGAATATCTGTCCACAGAAGTCAATTTTACGGCTCACGGACACCTCTCTGCTTCATACTTCAATCATACATACCTCAATCATCCGAATAATCTCTATAAACCATACCACTGCCATCTTCCACAACAATCCTGAATGATTTTTTCAGCTTCTTATATTTTTTTGACTGAACTGTTATTTTAGCCGCTCCCTCCTTTACTGATGTCACAACACCCTTTTTACTAACCTTCAGCACCCTGGGATTAGAGCTTTTGAATGTAAAGAAACTGTTCGGAAGGAGACCCCTGGGTTCATCATCCGGATAGCTCACTGATATTCTCAGTGTCCTTTTCTCCCCAGAACTCATGGACTGGCTGCCAGCAAGGCTAATCCGGGACGGCCTGAGAAATTTGTCTGCTATACTGACTTTAAAGGTTTTTGTCTTTGTCCCTGACAGCTTTACTGTTTTAGCACGTTCTTTTCCAAAGACATTTACCCAGTATTTGCTCCCCTGGTATTCCAGGCAGCAGATGCCGATGGATTTCATATCCGTATGTACCATGTTCCGGTAATGTCCCGGAGAGTTTTTCCATGCCTCGCAGACATCCTCTGCATGTCCAAAGCCCATGGCGATATTTTCTGCTGCTACCTTTTTCGTTATGGAAACAGGCATCTTCCCGTTCGGACGCTCATGGGAATAGCGGACAGTAAGCTCTGCCGCCCGAAGCTCCGCTGCCTTTTGGAGCGTTTTATCAATCTTTAATGCTGGTAAGCCTTTCTTTTTTCTCAGAGCATTCAGTTCCTTCAGGCATTTATTGTTTTCCTTGTTATTTACCCTGGCAGTAACGGATGCCGGACGGCTTGCCGCACACACAGGGGAGGAAATTCCAAACGCAAAAGCAAGAAGCATAATAAAGCCCACAACATATCGTTTTATATTCATCTTCATCATTTTTTACCCCGCCTGTGAATTTCTGGAATCATAGTACTTTCTATAGGTCATTGTCTGCTCTTCCCCGGTTTTCTTATTTTTGAACTTCACCCGGATACCATCATAAGGCCTTGATGTAGTAATCCTGGTGGAATATGAGGTCTTATTCTTAACTGCTTTCGTTTTTCCTTTCCCCTTTTTTGTATTCGTCACTTCTGTGATTACCCAGCCCTTTTTTGCTTTGACTGTTACCTTTTTATTCTTCAAAGTCTTCTTTGTGACAAAAACATTTTTCTTCTTTAAGACTGACAGGGCGCTTTTCCCGTTTACTTTAAAAACGGATGCCGGACATGTATATTTTACCGTAAATTTGTGGGAAAGCTTTACACCATTTACTTCACATGAAATGGTTGTGCTTCCTGTCCGGACCCCATATGTAATTTCCAGTCCGTTGGCATCTGCCTTTACCTTTGCCACTTTTTTATTGGAGGACTTTACCTTTGTTACCTCTGCCCCATCCATCACTGCATCAATGTATATACTGGTCCACCCAGTATAATTGTCGTCATCAACCGGTTCAACAACCCAGCGGTTATCATAAAATTTACTGAATCTCTCATCAAGCTCTGCGTGGACGGTTCCCGCCTTAAGCGGACTGATAACCGCCAGGGCGCATATAAGGAACACCCCCAGAATACATCCCACTGCCTGTCTTTTTGTGTAAATTCTCTTCTTCATTATAAATCCCTTCGCAACTGTTCAAGATCTTCCCAGTTACATTCCTCCTTCATTTTATTTTTGTAAATGCGCAGTATACTTATTTTTCATTGTCTAATTGTAAATATCTGACCTCAGAAGTGAATAGACTTCCAAATCCACTATCCCCCTTCCTTTCCAGAAGCTCACCTGTCTGAGAAGTCCTTCTTTCTGGAAGCCGCTCTTCTGAAGAACCCTTTTTGAACGTACATTTTCCGGAAGCAGAGTAGCCTGAATCCGGTTCACGCCGATCTCTTCAAACAGATAACCAGTCATTGCACGAACCACCTTCACAGCGATGCCTTGTCCCCAGAATTCTTCTCCAAGGCGGTATCCGATCTCTACCGAATTGACATCCTCGTCATATTCAAACATCTCTGCTGTGCCAATTACCCGTTCCGGATTTTCCGGAAGACAGACTCCGGCAATAATCCACCGTCTCTCTGCAAAATCATATTCCCCCAACTTCCATATGGCTACTTTTAGCAGTTCCCGATCCTCAGCATAGAGAAACTCAGGTATATACTTGAATACATTTTTGTTGCTACAGACTGCAAATAGTGAATCTGTATCTGCTTTTTTCATCTTACGGATCATAATATCCTCTGTTTCAATATATGGAAATTGTTCATAAAGATCCCGGCTCATATTCATCACTCCCCAAGATAATGACTGCAATTATTATACCATCTCAAATCCTGGACTGTCAAAATATTTGTTATGATTCGGGGCTGCTTGCGTTACCCTTCTATTCCTCTTCATGAATCTCTACAAGTATAATATCAGGGCCTATCTTTTTTATACATTTGTAGGGGATGATATACTCTGAGCCGTCACTGAAAAAGCCGCAGAATTTCCCTGCCTTTGGTATTATAATCGCCTCAATGCAGCCATTGCACTCATTGATAATCAGATCCGCCACATATCCCAGCTTCTTGCAGTCACACGCATTAATAACTTCCTTGTTCTGTAATTCACATAAACGCATAGAACTCCTTTCATAAAAAATCCGCATATACCAATCACTTTCTAGTATATGCGGATTCCCGTTATTTGTTCTATTCTGATATATCAATTACTGAAACAGGGCAGTCATCCCTGGCTTCCATCGCTGTGCTCTCACACTCTGGCGCAACTTCCTTATATGCCTCTGCCACACCATCGTCATTAAACCGGAACACCTCCGGGCACGCTGCAACACATGCACCGCAGGAAATACACCCATCATTTACCTTTGCAGTCATAGGAACTCCTCCTTCATTTCTTTTTATGAAGTGTTCCCTTTTTTCCGCGCTTCATACAAGTTATCTGATGATTGTGCCTGTTTTTCCTTTTAATGCATCTGCCAGCCTGTCAAATGATGTGATCAATGCACTCCTTCCTTCTCTTCCCTCAATAAATTCCACGGATGCGCTGAACTTCGGCAGCATATTATAGACGCCGAAGTGCCCGGCCTCCATATATTCT
Organism: uncultured Lachnospiraceae bacterium; assembly: GCA_947566645.1. GTDB lineage: Bacteria > Bacillota > Clostridia > Lachnospirales > Lachnospiraceae > CAPEBR01. The sequence continues at coordinate 40,852 of CANOKL010000019.1, read as the reverse complement.
TTTGCCTGCCCGACGGTGATCTCCCCAAGCTCTTTCTCATCATGACGACCCATATTAATCTTCACCTTTTCTACACTGGTAAGGATAATGAGCTGGTCTGCATCTACCTCCTCTGCCATCTTCCCTGCTGCCAGATCTTTTTCAATAACCGCACTGGCTCCCTTCAGATGATTATCCTGCTGCAGAACCGGGATCCCTCCGCCTCCGCACGCAATTACCACCTGCCCGGCATCCAGCAGGGCCTTAATGGCATCAATCTCTATAATCTTAACCGGATTCGGGGCGGATACGATTCTGCGATATCCCCTTCCCGGCTCTTCAATCACATAATTTCCTTTTTTACGCTCTATATTTGCCTCTTCTGCATTCATATATCTTCCCAGAACCTTTGTGGGAGTGTAGAAAGCTTCGTCATAAGGGTCAACCACAACCTGCGTAAGAACTGTGCTGACTGTCCGGAATATTCCCCTGTTCAAAAGCTCCTCCCGGATACGGTTCTGGAGATCATATCCGATATATCCCTGGCTCATGGCTGAGCATACGGACATAGGCGCTGCCGTATAGTCCTCATGAGTCTTCGCGAATTCATTCAGAGCGGTATGTATCATCCCCACCTGCGGAGCATTGCTGTGGGTAACTGCTACCTGATATCCCTCTTCGATCAGATCCGCAATTGTAACCGCTGATTTTTTAACTGCTTCCATCTGTTCGGGAAGCGTCGTGCCAAGTGCCCGATGTCCAAGTGCAACAACAGCCCTTTTCTTCATTGTATATACCTCCTGCTTTGCAATTCCCTGATAAAAAAAGAGAACCCGGGAATCCCTCTCTGTTACATCTTTCATTATCAGACACCATGGCTGTTTTGTCAAATGCTTTTTCTTTACGAACTATTGTTCGTGTTGTTTCATCTTGTGTTATCTATCCTTGTTTATATCAATACTGCTACCAGATAGGGTACTTTTATCATGGTCTATCTTTTTCCGTCTTTCTTCTCGAATTTGTCACAGAATTGTCACAGCAATTATGATATTCTAACCGTCTGCGCCGCCTCCTGCTCTTTCTTTTTACCTTCTATCAGATGCGTATATGTGTCCAGTGTCACGGATGTAGAAGCCTGTCCGAGGTTCTGGCTCACAATCTTCACATCAGCCCCGGCATAATAAGCAAGGCTTGTGTATGTATGCCGAACATGTACGGACAAAAATTCTCAATCTTTTCTGTATGGTTTTGTAACGGATATTTCAGGGAAACGCCTGATAAGAGAATGAGAGGGCAGCAGTCAGGCAGCTTTCACAATCACATTACAATAAAAGTGTGTTTAGCTCTTGAATCCTGCTGCCAAATGTGCTATATTAAGCATAGAAAAAGGGAAAGCCATAGAAGCGGCTCTACCCCTCGAATGACAAATTATAACCTCATATGAGGTCAGCCGTCACTATTGGTAGTAGTGGCGGCTATTTCATTTCAGCGTGTCTTGCTCAACCTCTCTGTTAACGCTACTGACAGGCTTCCCAATTATTGATATTGAGAATAGCAGCGGTGAACTTTATCAAATCGCCCCCTGTGGCTGCAGAGAAGTCATAATTTCTTCAAAAACCATATCAAGTGTTTTTTCTTTACATAACCCATAAACAAATCGCATTGGAAAAAAATATAAAAAGAATCAAAAAAACACTTGAATTATTCGACGTAATTCGATAGAATAGATACATCGGGGTGTGGCTCAGTTTGGTTAGAGCGCACGGCTGGGGGCCGTGAGGTCGCAGGTTCGAATCCTGTCACCCCGATTTTTGTTTGAATTTAATCATTTCTGCGATCTAGTAGCTTTAATCAGTGCTCCCGTTCCCCATGGAACACACATCCCGCCATCGGCCGATGAAATCTGCCATGAGTATCACACCAGCCGCAACCGCAAAGCGGCATGCAGGAATATGTTCTAGCCTCCGATCAATCTCCGTTTCAATTACTGGAATTGTTTTTCCGAAATAAAAGCTTAAAAACAGTCCTTATGAACGGCTGTATAAAAAATAACTGTGTAAAAAATGCAAACGGGAAATTGTAGCATACCAGTTTTAGCCAATTCGCCAGCAGCGTAAGCATGTGAAAGCCCTCATAATATGGATAATAAAAACACGCTGCCAGAAAGCTCATCGCAGGACACATCAGTCCAACTGTCGCACAGATAATGCTGCTTTCAAAAATAACCGGATGGGTTTTGCCGATCTCAAAATTTTTCGCAGCAAGCCGGAAAGAACACGGGCTTCCCATCACACATTCCAACCCATATGCAAAAACAAATTCAACCAGAACAACACACCATATGGGAACCATCCTCCCAAACATGTAAACGCCTCCCTGTGCCTCTAGCGCATGAATTACGGAGTCCTCCCCTGTAACCTGTATCAACGCAGCGCCATTAACTACATATAAGCTGTAAAACACATACGCATGGACTGTTACCAAAACGGTCAGAAAGGCAAACACCATCCTCTGAAACTGATTTTTCGGCATATTTTTTTCCTCCTTTTTCCGAACATACAAAAACACAGGCAGGCTTCCCACAACCTAATCCAGAACTTATACCATGTTCCGTAATCAGATTTACGTGCAAAGCACTACCTGTGTCATCATGTACATTCTTATTTTTATACTTTAAAACTTTATCACAAATAACGAGCAAAGTCAAATATTTTCCATAAAATAATATTGCATTTTATGGCACTATGCAGTATAATTGTATTAGTCAAATAATACAATTATACAATTTTATAAGGAGACTACTACAATGATCTTAGTAAACACTGATTATATTCCCGGGAAGAATTTTGAGATGATTGGTCTTGTGAGAGGGACGATGATTCAGTCCGTACATGTAGGGAAGGATATTATGAACAGCTTCCGCACACTCGTGGGCGGTGAGCTTACCTCTTATACAGAGATGATGAACGAGGCAAGGGCTGTTGCCACAAAGCGGATGTCTGACGATGCCGCTGCCATGGGTGCAGACGCAGTGGTTAATATCCGCTACGCATCCAGCCAGGTAATGCAGGGAGCCGCAGAGATTATGGCATATGGAACCGCTGTAAAATTTATATAAAAAGATAATCCGGCTTGCAGGGCCATGCAGATTATCTGAACAATAGCTGAAAAGACTGCAGGCGTTAAGCGGTTATGTGTCTCCATCCCTGTATGAAAGAGAATAACCTTTTAATGCCTGCAGCATAAAAATGTGTAAAAGCTTCAGCACAGTCCCCGGTGAAACCGAACGGTATTGAAACCAGGTTATGCAAGCATCTCCAGGATCTCTTCCTTTGGCTTTGCCCCGACTTCACGTTTTACAGCCTGTCCATCTTTGAATACCATAAGAGTCGGGATGGACATCACCTTATACTTCCTTGCAAGCTCCGGCTCACCGTCCACGTCTACCTTTCCCACCTTAGCGTCAGTCACCTCTCCGGCGATTTCCTCAATTACCGGGCCAACCATCTGGCACGGACCACACCAGGCTGCCCAGAAGTCTACCAGAACCGGTATACTGGAATTTAACACCTCCTCTTCGAAATTTTCCTTTGTCAAATGAATTGCTGCCATATCTTTCTTCCTTTCTTCTGTATATTATAACTGTACTGTTTCTTCACAGTTACTCTCTGTCTGTTATTGTATACAAAATTATTGTTACTATTCACGGGGCCGTATACTCCGCTGCACGGCATCCGGGCCGGTAAAGTGGTGGTTTCCTTAAAACTTACCATAAAAATGGTTTTCCGTTTAAAGAAGCGGATACCAGGTGATCCTGGCCGTCATAAACCAGCTTCAGGGAAAAGAAATCAAACTCTTCCTCCAGAAGACGGAAAAAGATCTTATCTCCCTCCCAGATATTCAGCTCATGAATCCGGTCAATATCAACCCACTCAAGCTCGCCCTCATCACAGTCCGTCTCCTCACCCTCAAATCCGTCAGCCGTAAAAAGGGACATGTACTCTGTAATCCCATTTCCCGACACGAATGTCACAATTCCCCTGTAGCGGTACGAAGTAAGTGTATACCCGGTTTCCTCCTTTACTTCACGGATCAGACATTCCTCAGGGCTTTCATCAGCCTCAAAATGCCCGCCTACTCCGATCCATTTGTCCTTATTTATATCATTTTCCTTCACAGTACGGTGAAGCATCAGATACTTCCTGTCTTTTTCAATATAGCAAAGTGTACTAAGTCTTGTCATCTTTATCTCCTGCGCTCTCGAATCTGAAAAGGCGTTATACTCAGTCATCTTACATCTAAGTCAGCGCCCTTCCCAGTGTATCAAGGAGTTCCCTGATATTGATCGGCTTTGCTATGTGGCCATTCATTCCACATTTCAGGGCTTCACGTTTATCCTCCTCAAAGGCATTTGCCGTCATTGCAAAAACAGGTACAGAAGACAGTTCCTTGTCTGCAAGCCTGCGGATCCTTTTTACTGCTTCATATCCATTCATTACAGGCATCTGAATATCCATAAGCACAAGCTGATAGTAGCCGGGTTTTGAACCTTCAAGCTTATCGACGGCAATCTGGCCATTCTCTGCAACCTCTACCTCGAATCCTGCACTGGTGAGAATCTCCACGGCAATCTCCTGGTTCAGTATATTATCTTCTGCAAGAAGGATCCGTCCTGTGATGTTATTTAACGCGATTCCCTCTGCTTCCTTCTTCTCCTCATCTGCATGAACAATCGAATAAAGGCAGCTTCTGAGCTCTGACAGGAACAGTGGTTTGCTGCAGAATGCCGTCACACCGGCTTCATTTGCCTCCTCTTCAATATCCGACCAGTCGTATGCAGTCAGGATGATAATCGGAACATCCTCTCCCATCTCCTTGCGGATCCTTCTTGCAACCTCCACACCATTAATATCCGGCAGCATCCAGTCAATCACACAGACGCTGTAACTGTCGCCCCGCATAACAGCCTGACGGATCCGCAGCACAGCCTCTTTCCCTGACATGGTCCATTCTGCACGCATTCCAATCTGTCCCAGCATATAAGAAACGCTGTCACAGGTATTAAAGTCATCATCCACAACAAGTGCACGGCAATCCTTGAACTGCGGAATATCAAGAACCTCCCTCTCTTCTCCGCCAAGACGGAATGTAAAGGAAACCGAAAACTCCGTTCCCACACCCTGCTCGCTTTTTACAGATATAGAACCGTTCATCATATCCACAATATTTTTCGTAATTGCCATTCCAAGCCCTGTACCCTGTATTCCACTGATCGTTGTATTATTTTCCCGCTCAAATGGTTCGAATATATGCTCTACAAATTCCTCGCTCATTCCTATACCAGTATCTCTGATACAGAATTCATAATTCGCATACCCCGAAGGTGCACCCGCCTTCTCTGTAATGCGCACACTGATCATGCCTCCTGCTCCTGTATACTTCACAGAATTACTAAGGAGATTCAGAAGCACCTGATTCAGGCGGAGTTTATCACAGAAAATATCCTCATCTATCACATCCACTGTATCTATGTATAATTCCAGCTGTTTCGCATGAACCTCTGCCTGTACGATATTGCGCAGTCCATGCATAATATCCGGAAGATGACATGGATTCTCCTCCAGATGCATCTTACCGCTCTCAATACGGCTCATGTCCAGGACATCATTAATCAGGCTCAGAAGATGATTGCCTGATGTCATGATTTTTTTCAGGTACTCTTCCACCTTCTCGCGGCTTTCAATATTCGTGATTGCCAGAGCCGTAAATCCGACTATAGCGTTCATCGGCGTACGGATATCATGAGACATGTTGGAAAGGAATACACTCTTCGCTTTGCTCGCCCTGTTTGCCTGCAGAAGCGCATCCTCCAGAAGGCTCTTCTGCTCCATCTCATGTCGTATCTCCTCGTCAACGCTGCGGATTCCAAGTACAATTCCCTGGCTCTTCCCCCATGTACCTGAACGTACGATCTTCATCTGGAAATACTTCATCTCGCCGCCCTTATAGATCCTGTGATTCACATAATGCAGGCTATGCTCTGCAAGCACCGTTTTCAGCATGTCTTTTGAGGTTGCCTTGCGGAACATCTCTTTATCTTCTCCATAAACAAATTTTTCTATGTAAAGCTCCAGACTTTTTTCATATTCCATCTGATCATAAAAGATGGAGCCGAACAGCTCTTTCTGGCTCTCATTTACACGGATCAGAGTTCCCCAGTCTGCATCAAGATCAAAGTAGCAGACAAGATTGTAGTCCATACTCAGTGCATGAATCATCTCCTGCTGCCGTTTCTCATTCTCCTTTTCCTTAAGCCTTCTCTCTGTAACATCCAGAAGAAAGCGCTGGTAAAACGGCTCTCCATTCTCTACCAGAAGCTTGATATTTCCCATGACATGGCGAAGTTCTCCGTTCTTATGCCGTGCACGGTATTCCACACTGACTGTCTCACCCTCTGTCTTTAACTCCTTGATGGCTTTCCAGAGCACCTTCTTATCTTCTTCCACAACCGATGCCGCAACCATATGAAACCCGTCTGCTTCCATCTCCTCCTGGGAGTCATATCCCAGAATTTCAAGCGCCGCCCTGTTGACACTCAGAATATGCGCGCCATCAACCGTATGACACATCACCCCGCAATCCAGTGTAGCGAAAATGGTCTCCAGCGTCTTATTCTTCTGCATAATCTTTTTCTCATAAGCACGCTCCTGGGTTACGTCGATCGCCACTCCTACGGTTCCCATCACGCTTCCGTCAAGATCATACAGCGGAGACTTATATGTTGTAAGAAGCTTCGTGCCATCCCCGGTCTTTACTGTCTCTTCGGATATGCAGGTCTCCTTCTTCGTCATAACCTCGCGCTCTGACTCTATACATGCAGGATCATCTTCCTCTACATCCCATATGTATGCATGCCCCCGCCCTTCTACCTGCTTCTTGGTCTTATTTACAGCCCTGCAGAAACTGTCATTTACCTTTTCATGTATTCCATTTTTATCCTTATACCAGATGAGATTCGGTACATGATTAATGGTTGCCTCCAGATAATGCCTGGTTTCCCACAAATCCTTGCCCATCCGGAACATCTCCTGCCATCGTGTAAACCGGAAAGTGATCTCTTCATCTGACGCAGGCATCATCCAGATATCCTTTATCTCTGGGAAATACCCGTTTAAAGAGATCATCTGCTCTCTTCCGGCAAGTACAATAAGCTCTGCTGCATCCGGCCTGACTGAGACAAGCTCCTTAAGCACTTCCTCCCCATCCGTTCCACATACATTGGCCAGAATCACATCCACTCCTGTCATCAAACTATTCCCTGGTCTCTCAGATTCTGAGAATTCATGTACAAAATGCTCGAACGGGGATATCTCTTTTATAATCTCAAATGCCCTGCATGGCCTGCCTGTTAAGTGGAAATGAACATGGCAATGATACATTTTTCCTTCCTCCTATATTTTCATTATTTCCATATTAGCTTTTAAGCCAGTATCCCATTCGTTCCATTAATTGCGGAATGTCAAGAGGCTTGGCAAGATGCTCGTTCATTCCCGACTCTCTTGCGGATGCCATATCCTCAGCAGATACATTCGCAGACAATGCAATAATAGGAATTGTTGCAGCATCACTGCGCGGAAGCTTCCGGATCGCGCGTGTCGCCTCGAATCCATTCATAACAGGCATCTGGATATCCATCAGAATCATATCATAGTACCCTTCCGGCATCTCTGCAAATCTCCTCAGCGCTTTCCGCCCGTCATCAGCACATTCCACCATTGCACCGATCTCTCCGATCAGATCCATGGCAATCTCCTGGTTCAGTTCATTATCCTCTACCAGAAGTATCTTGCATCCCCTGAAGGACTTGCCGGAACTCTCATCACCTTCCCCTGAAGACGCTTTGTCTGACTGCTCTGTCTGGTTCTTAAGTCTGAGTATTAATGTTACTACAAACTGGGATCCCATTCCAGGTTTACTTTTCACACTGATTGTACCGCCCATCATGCGGGTAATATTCTGGGCGATGGTCATTCCAAGTCCAATCCCGTCTATATGGTTCACCTCTGGATTCTCTGCACGGCTGAACGGTTCAAATATATGCCGTATAAATTCCTCCTCCATACCGATGCCATTATCTCTGAATATAAAATCATAGGAGCTGCAGCAATGATCTCCTGAATTATGTTCAATCACTGATATTTCCACAGTGCCTCCCGGGGGAGTAAATTTCACAGAGTTTCCGAGAATATTAAAAAATATCTGCTGAAGCCGCCTCCGGTCTCCCAGAATATCCTCATGCTCCACCTGTGCCGGATATACCTTAAGATCAAGCTCTTTCTTCTGTATCTCCGGAAGAAGCTGTGCCGCCACATCCCGAATAAGTTCCGTCAGATTCAGCTCCTCTGCCTTCAGCGAAAAGTTTCCGGTCTGAATCTGGCTGAGATCCAGAATCTCATTCATGACAGACAGAAGCTGCCTGCTTGACAGGGAAGCCTTCTCCAGACAGTCCTTCACTCTCTCCGGATCCTCCGCATGATCGGATGCAATCTTGATCATACCCATAATCCCATTCATCGGCGTGCGTACATTATGACTCATGCAGGAAATGAATTCCTGTTTTGATGCATTCGCATGATCTGCAGCCTCACATGCCGCCTCAAGCGCCTGCTGCTCCCTCATCTCCTTGCGCTTACTCTCCGTCACATCCTGGGCCGCATAAACAATTGATCTTGCTTTTCCGTCTTCATCCGTCTGGGCCATCACCGCAGTACTGCGGATCCATCCATAATCCTCAGGCCTTGGATCTTTCTTGTCCGGAAGCTTCCTGTATGCATAAGTCACATAAGGACGCTCCTCACTCAAAGTGCTGCGCAGATTCCTGGCACTCAGCACTCTGAGATATTCTTCCCGGTCATCAGGGTGGACAAACTCTTCCGCATAGGTTTTCAGTCCGGTAGCATAATCGATCTGCCCGTTCAGCGCCTTCTCTACTTCCTTAAGCTGTGTCACACTGCGGAACGTGTCCTGTACCAGATCCGCATAATAGGTGGCAAAGAACATGCCGCTCAGTGTACTGATAATATCTGCCTGCTCCTGCTCTCCCTTAAGCCTGAGCTCCTCTTCCATCTTCTCTCTCGTAATATCCCTGCCCAGAATATTTACGGACATCCGCTTCCCCTGGCGGGAATAAATGACATGCTGCTCCACCCACTGGACGACTGCCCCTGCAATACGGTACTGACACACCTCTTCAGAGTAATCTCCCGTAGACGCCGCCTTCTGGTACAGATGCTCCGGACTCATAACCTTCCGGAAGGCTTCTGCATCCTTCGGATTTACAACAGACTCCAGTGCCTTCTGGAAATACTGGTGGTAATTCCCGGTAAGGACCTTTTTCATCATACTGTCTTCATTAATCCATAGTCTCTCACACTGGCCATTCTCCAGATATACGGTATTCATAACACTATATCTTGACTTCAGAATCGCAGCAAGCTGCATATCCCGAAGAGTAAGTGTATTCTCCTGGCGCACACGCTTATCCACATTCTGCAGGGCAATAATTGTATAATTCTTCGCCCCCTGATTCTGGCCGAAATAAGCAATAACTGCCATATACCGGTATTCATGGTCTTCCTCTCCGCGCCACTGGCACAGCATATCCAGCTTCTGTACAGACGGATCTCGGAAGCTTCGCAGTCCCTCTATTGAAAACTTCTCCCTAAACTTCTCCCTGTCTGAAGGATGTATCTGCCTGACCAGACGGGAATCCATAATCTCATCCCACTGAACTGTCCATGATTTCCAGCCGGTATGCGTATGGCCGTTCTCGCGTACAAGGTTCGTCTCTCCTGTATCAAGATCAATCCCATAGATGCCAAAATTCTGTTCTCCAAGTGTACGGATCACCTCCTGGACCCGGACGCTGGCGTCATCCAGCTCCAGACTCTCCTGCAGGATATTATGAACATCTTTTACATATAGAAATATGTACTGATCGCCATCAGAGGACTCGGTATCCGGAACCACCTCCAGAAGGTTCCAGCGGTAATCCTCGCCCACCCTCCTGCGGTAACAGCAGGTCAGGATCTCCTGACCTGCATCAAGAGCGCTCTTCATATGGTCCAGGTGTGTAAATGATATAAAATGATTCATATCATCCGGATGTATGCCTCCGTCATAAATAAACTGTCCAAGCCAGCTGGAAAAGGTGTCTTTTCCGTACCCGACTGCCCGGTCTTCAGCCCGTACCTTAACCACTTCATAACAATCCTGCGTAAGGTTGACTCTCAAAATTCTATGATAAGCATAGTTAATCGACTGCACATGGGGTGCTACTGTAATAATAAAAGCCGGAATCTCATCCTCCCACATCGTCCTGACCGCCACAATGTCCACCATATCGCCAAAAGGATTGTTATAGCTTAAGGTTTTATACTTTTCCTTATCTCCAATCTTAAGCAGCGGGCAGTTTGCACAGGAGTGGTCACCCAGTTCGTGGCACGGCATACCCTTGTGAACATGGGGCGCGACTTCCCTCACCCGTTCATTGTAATATAAAAGCTCATGATTATCTTCCCTGATAATAAAAACACCGGTAGTTGGTACTGTCTCCAAAATCTTTTCATATTCTTTGATATTCACGACTTCACCTTCACTTATATTCTAATCTACAGTCCGTTCGATGCTGCAGTGGTTGCATGTATAATATCTACATTATATCACACAATCCCCGATAACTGCAATGCAATCCTGTTTTTCATTTTTAGTTGTAAGAAAGTCGTTACTGTTCACGGGGCCGTCATTCAGAATCGGAGAAATCCCGCGTAATCAGGCCGTCATCCTCCAGCAGTCCCTCAACCGTGCTAAGCCCCAGCGCTTCCAGTATCTTTCGTACATAAGGATTCTCAAGCGGCGTACGAAACCTTGCGCTGTCACCATAGGCATCCACATACGCCCTTCCTTCATCTGCGCCGAGAACCGCTTTCGGTCCGCCGACACACCCACCGGCACATCCCATTCCCTCAAAGAAATTAGCGTCTGTCTTTCCTTCTTTAATCCTCCTGATCATCTCCATACACGCCTTTGGTCCGTCCGCCCGCTCCGGACGGACATGGATACTGCGGTCAGGCCGCAGCTGCTCCACCATCTCCGATACGGCCTGACTCACTCCCCCGGTTCTCGCATAGAGCCTGCCCGCCTTAGAGGCATGCTCCTTCCTGTCATCCTTAAGTTCTTCCGGGTGAATATCTGTCACTTCAAAGATATCTTTGATTTCCTGGAATGTCAGCACATAGTCCACCGCGTCCGCAATATCCGGTTCTCTCGCTTCCTGCTTCTTTGCAAGGCAGGGACCTGCGAATACTGTAAGGGCATCCGGATAAATCCTTTTGATCATGCGGCCGCATGCGATCATGGGTGAAACAGCCCCCGGAACATGCGGCATCAGTTCATGGTATATCTTACGGATCATGGCGATCCAGACCGGACAGCAGCAGCTGGTCAGCTGAAAATCCTCCTGGCTCTGCACATGCCTGTCGAACTCCAACGCTTCCTTAAGTGTCAGAATATCGGCAAACAAAGCAACTTCCACCATCCCGGTAAATCCCAGAGCCTTAAATGCTGTACGCAGCTTCCCAGGTGTCACCGCCTCGCTGAACTGCCCCAGAAATGCCGGAGCCACCATCATATAAACCGGCCCCTTTGCCTCCCGCACTGCCTTCATGGCAGGAAGCACATCCTTTCTGGCAGTCAGCCGTCCACTCTGACAGGCTTCAATACATGCTTCACAGCCAACGCAAAGAGCCGGGTTGATCTCCAGCTTTCCATCAGCCGTCCACTCAATCGCGTCAAAGAGACAGCTGTTTTGACATGCTCTGTCATAAGCACACTGTTCACACTCTTCTGCCTTCACGACTGCCGCATACTTCCCGGGACGGAGCAGACAGTCAAGATGATACGGATTATATTCTTCCGGCAGCGTCTCATCCTCTGCCATATTCTTTTTTAAAAGCTCCCGGTATAATTCATCAAATGTCTTCATATGCCTTCATTACTCCTTTAGTTGGGGACGGGGTATTTTTAAAAATACCCCGTCCCCAAGTTCGCCGGGATGAAGTATCCCTTCTCATAGCGGCAGACCGGGCATACGTCAGGAACCATCTTACCCCTGTAGATATGCCCACAGTTCAGACACATCCAGTCCTGCTCTTTTGCGCTCTCATAGTATTCGCCCTTTTTGAGAAGCTCTGCAAGCTTCTCAAAACGCTTTGCATGGATCTCCTCAATCTTCGCGATCTGGTAAAATGCTGTTGATTCCTCAAAAAATCCCTCCTCTTTTGCAATTTCACCAAAGGCCGGATACACATCGGAGAATTCCTCCAGTTCATTGTGCTTTGCGGCCTCTAAGAGCTTTGTCACATTGTCAGAGTGGTCTACCGGATAAGTACCGTCAACCGCGATTGTACTTCCAGAGGACTTTTTGAGCAGCTGGTAATACCGCTCTGCATGGGCTCTCTCCTGATCTGCCGTGAACAGGAAAATCTGGCTTACCGAGTACATGCCCTGCTCCTTCGCTGTCTTTGCTGCAATGGTGTACCTGTTTCTCGCCTGGCTTTCCCCTGCAAAAGCCCTCATTAAGTTTTCTCTTGTCCTGCTTTTCATGAAATCAATAGCCATTTTACATACTCCCTTTCATTTTTAGGAATAGTATGCACGGCTATTGACATGAATATTCATGTTTTAGTTGAACCCAATAATTCTGCGGGCTACAGAATAGGCGAGAGAAGATATCTTCCTTCCTGGCTTTCCCGGTATGTTCATTGTCTGTCCAAGAATCCCCCACCGTATTTTGACAAATGTCCGGAAGTCCTTTTTCTTCAGGTACTGCCAGAGTTCCTTTTTTTTCTCCAGATTTTCTTCCTTTTTCGAACGGATGGCAAGAATCGAAGACACGGTCATCATAATTGCCAGGTAATTGATCATATAATTACGCAGCTTCCTGCTGCTGATCTTTCCCATCTGATACATATCAATCATGGACTTTGTGACAAATATCTGCTGGTCGATTCGAGAGATCATTACTTTTTCGTTAACAGACTGATCCCCTCTCCCTATAAAATAACGGTAGAAATCCACATCCAGATAGTATATTTTCCGCACATGGGGAAGGGGATAATATACATAAATATTATCCACATAAAAGGTATGCTTCGGGAGCCTCATCTGCGACAGCTTCAGCATGTCCGTCCGGTAAATGACCGAGTGCATCAGAATATACTGGTCCAGACGAAAATGTCCGATATCATCCCAGCGGAATACCGCATCCTGGGGAAGGACATTCCGGTAATGAATGCAGCGTTTATGCTCTGTCCCCGCCTTTTCATATACATAATTGGACACAAGCATATCAATCTCCCTGTCCTCTTCCTCAAACTCCCGCAAAATCCCAAGTATTTTGTGAAGAGCTTCCTCGTCCACCCAGTCATCACTGTCAACTACTTTAAAGTATTTTCCTCTCGCATAGCTTAGCCCGGAATTAACCGCATCCCCGTGGCCGCCGTTCTCTTTATCTACAACCCGGACGATATCCGGATATTTCGCCTGATACTCATGGGCAATCCCTGATGTATTGTCCATGGATCCGTCATTTACAATGATAATCTCCACATCTGTACCGCCTGGCAGGATACTCTCAATTGCATGAGCCATATATTCTTCTGAATTGTAACATGGTACTGCAAATGAAATGTACTTCATCTTCTTTCCTCCTCGTCACCTTATACTACTGGCAGCTGTTTGACTCTGCAGCTGCCTGCATACTTATTCAGTATAAGATATTCTTCGCATTTATGAAAGGAAAAATTAAAAATTGCGTCTCATTTGATTGTAAATTGTCTGAAAATCATATATAGTATATCCATAGGGCATTCGCAGAATGCCCAACGGCAAATTGGAGGGATAATCATATGAAGAAAAATGTAATCGTCGGACAGTCCGGCGGACCTACTGCAGTCATTAACGGCAGCCTGTATGGCGTTGTTGCTGAGAGCTTAAAACAGACAGAACAGATTGACCGTGTCTACGGCATGATTAACGGCATTGAGGGTTTTCTTGCCGGTCACTATATGGATATCGGAGCTCTTTCTAACACCAACGAGCTGGAACTTGTACGGACAACTCCAGGTGCGTTTCTTGGTTCCTGCCGCTATAAACTCCCAGGGGACTTAAGCGATCCTGTATACCCGGAATTATTTAAGCGGCTGGATGAAAAGAATATCGGCTACTTTTTCTATATCGGCGGAAATGATTCCATGGATACAGTAAGCAAGCTTTCACGTTACGCAGCAGAGGCCGGAAGCGATATCCGCTTTATCGGTGTTCCGAAGACGATTGACAATGACCTGGTAGAGACAGACCATACTCCTGGATACGGAAGTGCTGCAAAGTATGTGGCTACGGTTGTTAGGGAAATCTCTGCTGATGCAACTGTATATGACAATAAGCAGTCTGTCACAATCGTGGAAATCATGGGACGGCACGCCGGATGGCTTACTGCTGCCAGTATTCTTGCACGGAAGTTCGAAGGGGATAACCCGGTACTCGTGTACCTTCCTGAGGTTGCGTTTAATCCGGATGCATTTATTCAGAAGGTGAATGAATCCCTGAAGACTACACCGAATCTGGTCGTATGCATCTCTGAGGGAATCAATGACGGAAAGGGTACTTTTATCTGTGAATATTCCAGTGATGTGGGTGTGGACAACTTCGGACACAAGATGCTTACCGGCTCTGGAAAATATCTGGAAAATCTTGTAAAGGAAAAAATTGGCGTTAAAGTACGCTCAATTGAGCTTAATGTGTGCCAGCGCTGCTCCTGCGCACATCTGTCCAGAGTGGATCTTGATGAGGCGGAAAACGCAGGGATCTATGCCGTTCAGGTTGCCCTTGCAGGCGAGACTGGTAAGATGATTACTTTCGTGAGAAATAAAAGCGTTCCTTATGAACTCTCTTATGGGACGGCAGATGTGAATATCATCTGCAATAAGGAAAAGCCTGTTCCGGCTGAGTGGATTATCAATGACGGTTCTGATATCAGTGACGCATTTATTGACTACGCAAGACCTCTGACACAGGGATATGTGGAACTCCCCACCAAGAACGGGATCCCACTCTTCGCTTACCGGAGATAGGAGGATGGTCTGTCAGTGCTGCACCAGGCAGAATTTATTGGAATTTATGCCGGGCAGCACTGTTCATAGTTTGTTCATTTATCTTTTAAAAATCTTTCATTACTTGAACACGGTTTCTTCACAGCTGTTTCATATACTATTATTAACAAATGAACAAGACAACAATACTATTTTGAATAAACTTTTTCATAATACATGCCGGGCACTGCGAAAGCGGTGACCCGGCATCCTCCCTTTTTACGGGTCTTCGGGGAGGGGGGAGCCTCCCAGGCCGTGAATAGAAACTACTATTCACGGATCACGGAGTAACCAGTAACATTCTCTGCACAAGGCGGCGTAAAAGGCTTCCTTTTTTCCCGATATCCTGTCTCAGTGATGTAATCTCCTGTTTCAGATTTTGATTCTCACAACGCAGGGTGGTAAATACTGCCTCTAAAAAGCGGACCATATCCTCTGCCATATATGGATTTTCCTTCCGCCATTTTGGAAGCTGGCTGATCTCACTTGAAAACAGAGGCTTTCCATCCCCGATATATTCCTCGGCAACGCGCTGATTGCATGCTGCGTACCGGTCTAATAATTCCTCTGTCTCCTTTGACGAGAGCATGCTGCAGGGATAACGCTTTTTTGATTCTGCAGACAAATTTCTCAGAAAACCGCACAGATAAGCGGCATCATCTTTTGAAAACGCAGGGTCCTCATTAAGCATTCTTTTAATCTCTGCATAGTTTTCCGACAATCCGGGATTCACCATCCTGGACGGTACCTGAAAATCGTCTGTCACTGTAAGTCCAATGCTGTCCATGAAATCATGGATAATGGAGTGGTTCACCCAGCTCTGGGGTTCAAACCTGCGGACAATTAGGTTCTCCTTCCCGAATATCCCTGCCATCTGGTCAAGCTTGGCCGCATAGTTAAGAACCATCCCCTTTTTTTCTTCTATAAAATCCAGATACTCTTTAAGCGTGATTGTGTAGGCAGCTCTTCCATGTTTGACACACTGGTTCCAATTAGAGATTACAAACTGGTCCTGGCGGCGCAGATATACAATAACTTTAATCTGGTATCCCTTCTTCCCCGCCTCCTCCTTAAGATATGGGAACAGTTCTTTACGTGAATAGCTGGAAGCACGCCAAAGACCTTCCTCAGAAAGAATTACATGGTCATAATTTTCAAATGCATCTGCAACCTGCTCCAGTCCCTCCTGCAGAGCCTCTAATTCAGAAATACGGCGTTCTGCATTGTCCTTTGCCGGAGGCGCTTCCACCATAAAATGTGCATTACGATTCAATCCGACATTCGGATATTTATGCTGAAGTTTCGGAAAGAAGTACCCATATTTTTCGAGAATTTCCCGGTTGACCTGTAAAAACTTTTGTATCGAAGAGGTTGCTGTTTTGGGGGTTCCTACATGTAAATAAAGAGTTTTCATAATAAACGCCTTTCAATCATTTTTTAATAAGCTGGATATGCTGTGTCAGGCAGACAGTTCGTCTGGAAGCCACAACGGTTTTTCTGTAAAAGCAATGATATCTTAAAATAGACTTCTTGAAAAGACATTGAAAAACTATTCCACAATAAAAGAAAAAAATAATTGAAAAAAATGGTTGAAAATTGTAATATTTTGTATATAATGGATGTAATGATTTACTCTAAAATCAAAAAGAAAGGAGCAGGAGGTCATGAGAGTTTTGGTCGTGGAGGATTCGGAACGTCTGGCAGATACTCTGAAAGATGTTTTAACGAAGGCCGGATATATGGTAGATGTAGCAGGCGACGGGCAATCCGGGTATGAAAACGCTGTAAGCGGTATTTATGATATTATAATTTTAGATCTCATGCTTCCAAAGATGAATGGATATGAGGTACTGTCCGCCATTCGTGAGGAAGGACATGAGGTTCCGGTATTGATTCTGTCAGCTAAGACAGAGCTTGATGATAAAGTGGACGGCTTTGCATTCGGTGCGGATGATTATGTTACGAAGCCCTTTGAGATGCGTGAGCTTCTTATGCGGATTGGAGCCATTCTCCGCCGGAGAAAGGGTCAGGGGATTGTATCCTTAAAGGCCGGAAACCTGGAGCTGAATACCACTACCTGCAAGCTTACAAATACAGAGACCGGCAGGGAGATGAAGATTGCGGGCAAAGAGCTGCAGCTTCTGGAATTTTTCCTCCTGAACCGTAACCAGGTACTGGAAAAGGAACAGATTGCAACGAAAATCTGGGGTTATGAGTCCAATGCAGAATATAACAATGTGGAAGTCTATGTATCATTTCTCCGGAAAAAGATTAAAAACCTGCATATAGACGCTGGAATCCGGGCAGTCCGGGGGATTGGCTACATATTCGAAAGCTATGGAGAAGGATTATGATAAAAGTACTGCAGCGAAAAATAAGTACACTGCTTATTATTTTACTTGGTGCACTCTGGCTCTCAGGCATCGTAGCTTTAAACTGGATAAACTTTAAAAATCAGATGAATGGGCTGTGTACTGCGGTGCGCTCCGAGATCAGAAAAACCGGCTGGCATAAGTTCCTGGAAACCGGCAGCGACGGGGAGGACTTCGAGGATATTGAGTATTGTATTTTCCAAATGAAGGAGGATGGATCCTCCCGGCTTTTATCAGACCATTTTCCCAGCATGGAGGATTCAAAATTAATAGACTATGCTTCAAAGGTGCCTTCATACAATAAATCAAAACGACTTTTCTGGAAGGTAACGTATTTCTACAGATTTTCCAAGAAGTATGGTTCTTGCCTGATTCTGATCAGCAGTAAGGAAGCGCTTCCGGATGTGCTGTCATTCCTGACCTTCAGCGGCGCGGCAGCAGCTATTGGCATCTTTTTCCTTATAATGGCTGCCAGGAAGCTATCCGGCTGGCTGATTCACCCTGTGGAAGAATCTATGGAATCGGAAAAAAAGTTTATGACCAATGCAAGCCATGAACTGAAAACCCCTCTTACTGTCATACGGACAAATATAGAGTTATTATCCGATGAAATCGGAGATAATAAGCATCTGCAGTATATCGAAATGGAAACAGAACGCATGGTTACTCTGATTAATAATATGCTGACCCTGGTACGGCTGGATGCCCACTATGCGGAGCAGACTTTTCAGCAGTTCCGCCTTGATGAGTCTCTCCTGAATGTAATCTATCCCATGGAAAATGTGGCATATGAGAAAAAGATTCATATGGATGTACAGATTGATGAGCCTATGTGGTTTATCGGGAATGAGAATCAGCTTCAAAGTCTGATGTCCATCCTTCTGGACAACGCAATCAGCTACACACCAGAGGATGGGCGCATTGAAATCAGCGCCCGCATCCGTTCCAGAAAATTACATCTCATCGTTGCCAATACCGGAGAGCCGATTCCTGCCAGGCAGCAGGAAAAGCTGTTCGAACGTTTTTACCGGCAGGATGAGGCCAGGGAAAGCGCGTCAAATCATCTTGGCCTCGGGCTGTCCATCGCAAAAAGCATTGTCATAAAGCATCATGGAAAAATCAGTGTAAAGAGCGCTGGCGGGAAAAATGTTTTCCATGTAACATTGCCGTGCGCGAAGAAATAAGAGAGCCTCCCCCATTATCACGGCTTCGGCATCCTATACCGAGGCTGCTATATACGGCGCAGGAATATGCCTGCCGGTGCATATTCCTTTTTCCGCCGGACAGAATATATGATAAGCGCGGCACATACTACGGATACAGCACCCTCGCCATAGTTTCCTCTATGTCCCGAATCATTTTCCCTTGTCTTTTCCGCACTTTCCTTTTCCGCACTTTCCTTTACCTCCTTTTTTGCCAGATATTTCTTTGGAAATATATTTCCTGCTTCCGGCAACATAATTTTTTCTGTTTCGGTTTCTCCAGACTCCGTTTCATACGCTGCGGCCTGACATGCCTCTGTCCGCTCACCCAGAACTTCCAGCGGATTTTTTTGGATTTTTTCCTGACTGTCCCTGCCTGCATTCTCCGCATCTTCCTCCCCGGTGTATGGTATGCAGAAAGCCTCCTGGCTCTGCCTGTCAATTGTAAACTGTAACTCTTTTGTATCTGAATTTCCTGCCGCATCCTCAGCCGTTACTTTTAAAAAATAGATTCCATTTTCAGACAAAGCGTACAGCGTTTCACTGATCCCCTGAAGCCTGCTCCACTCCGCCTGTGGAATGTACCGGCGTTCTCCGTCTGTATTTTCCAGGCTGATCTGCGCCTCGCAGGACTCCAGCCGGTTATTTTCGAATACTTTACACATAATCTCAACCGTCCGCCCTGCTGTCATCTGGTCTGATACACCGTTGATTACGATTTCCGGAGCCTGTGTATCAAGAAGTATTCTTTCTGTCCTTATGGTATCCTCAAGTCTCATTCCCTCTGTATCCTCCATATAAACAGTCAGCAGATTTTCACCCTCGTAGAACTGCCCGTCTGAAAATACCACTGCATCGCCATCCCTGCTTAACTCTCCTTCTATCACCGTGTCCCCACAATGTTCCAGACAATACACCGTTTTTCCAGTCCTGCCTCTATGAGACAGAATCGCCGTCGGTGCTGCCACGTAATACCCATTCTTTCCATCTGCCTCTGGAAGTTCAAGATGATATCCTATAACCGCCTCCTCGTCCTTTTTTTCCTTCTCCTCTCTACCTCCCTGATAATCATTTTCACCGTCATCTCCTCTTCCGTCCCCTTCTGTGCGGTCTTCTGTCTCCCGAACCTCTTCTTTGTTCTCATAATCTCCATTTTCTGCATCTGTACTGTCCTTTCCTTCCTTCTCTTCTGCAAATTCGTTTTCTGTCTCACATAACTCACTGTAATTCTGTTCTCCCTGCTTCTGCTCCTCTGGAGCCTGTCCGGTCTTCATGTCTTCTGCGTGAAGTACTGGTGAATGCTGATAATAGATCATCACAAGCAGCAACAGCAGCAGCACGATACTCTTTACCTTTCCACACATACCTTTTCTCCCTTCATTGTAATTCCATACTCCCCTGATATGGTTTTAAACTCCTCTTCCTCTATCATCTCTGGTATCTCCCTGATATACGCCTCAATTGTCCTGGCACACTGCCTTCGTTTCACTGTTTTATCTTCACATAGCATTCTGATATGAAGAAGCCTGAGGCTTAAGGCTTCCTTAAGCTCGTCGATTCCCTGTCTGCAGATGCTTTGCGCCCTGTCTGGCTCCTCATTATCAAGACACAGATGGACCAGCTTTTCATAAATCTTTTCCTTACTGCTTTTCTCCTTCTCACGGGCAAGCATATCCGAATATTTTTCTATTGCATTTCCCGTTTCTCCCAGTCTCTCATAAGAAACTGCCATAGCAGCTGTCAGTTCTCCTGCAGCTTCCTCGTCTGCATACTCCATGCATTCATCTCCCAGACGGAGAACTGCATGTGCCGCTTCCACAGTGTCAAGCAGCAGATAGCCTCTGACCAGGCAGCGTCCATACTCCTCTCTCATAACCTCGGGGGTGCTGTCTTCGAGCTCTCCTAATAATGTCTGAAGCTCTGCCTCCTTCCCTGCTGCATGCCCCATCAGCATGTATTCTGATAACCGGGATAAAGCTTTTGAATTCTTGTCTTCATCATCTTCTGCAAAGTACTCCCGGCTCTTTCTGTAATCCTTTTTATCAAGGAAATATAGAAATCCCAGCTCTCTTCTTAGAAGAGACACGTTTTTAAGGCTTTCATCCGGCGGCTGTGTCTTGTCCTCTGCACTTTTTTCTGGCTCCTTCTTCTCATGAACCGTCTGCTGTGCCATAGAAACTCCTTTCGACTCTTCCTGGTATAAAAAAGCTCCTGTAAGGAATACCAAAAAGAGTGTAAGGATCAATAAAAATCTAATTTTCGTAAAAGCTCTTCTGGGTTTATGATAAACGGGAAGTTGTTTCCGAAGCCCGGACACACCTGTATATGTCCTCTTTGAATGATTACTGATACTTCTGGATAAGATTTTCTGAAACTGGATCTCCTCTCTTTTCGTGAGTCTGGGATCCGGCCTTGATTCTGATAATAAATATTGTATTGTTTTCCCCAGGCCATAGATGTCGGGGAAAATCGTGTCCTTCTGACTATATTCTTCTTTTGGAGGCTGGAAATATTCACGGACATTTCTCTTTCCCATAGCAGAAAGCAACTCTTCATTCGCCTCTGCACTCACATCAAGAAAATAAAGCCTGTTGTCTTTCGTAATAATCATGCTGTATGGATTCACATATCTGTAACAGGGGTTTCCCCGGCATTTATGTATACATTCAAGCTGTTTTGCCATCTCATGAATCCATAAAAATAATTGTTCCTTAGACAGATCCGGATGATGCTTAAGCCACCTGATCAGGGGAACTCCCTCTACATAATCAGAACTGATATAGCAGCTCCTGTTATGTTCAATCAGACGCAGCACATCATAACCTTCCGCATCACTCATACACATCACCTCGATTTCAGTTTTAAGATTAATAATTATTCTGGAAAATACTTTTCCGATTGGCTTTTTGAATATTTATGATATTCATGAATAAAAACCAGAAATAATAGACATGGTTTATTTTAGACTGTTCTGGCAAAAAATGCAAGCAACATTTTGTTGCATTTTGAAGCGGTGTTGTTACGATGTTGCTATTCACAGACTAACCGTCCGCTCATAGTAACGCATCCAGCCCACTTAAATGCTGCTTTCAGCGAGGGGCGGTTTTTGCACAGCAAAACTCGCCCCTCACCCTCTCATATTACCTCTCGCTTAACTCCTTCGGTGTATACAGATGTCTCGGAATTCCGTCTACCATAACCGGAGATACATCACCCTGAATGAGTGGTCTTACATAAGACAGGAACTCACTTGTAACGTAGCTTCCGTCTTCGTTTACCCACTCTCTCGGAACAAGCTTCTCATCATTTGCAATCTTGTGTACATCCTTTACCTCTGTGCCGCACTGATATGGATCATCAGAAAGTCTCTGGAGTACTACCATCTTCCCGGAGTCTCCCTCATCTGCTGCCTTCACTGCTGCACCGCCTACCTGGTAAGCTTCCAGAATATCTACACGGGAAGCAGAATGAGATGCGGAACGCTGCAGGGTGCTGAACTCAATTGCACGGGTCTTGCATCCCACCTCTCCGGCTATAAAGCTTGCCAGATATGCTGCGGTTCCGGATAACTGCTTGTGGCCGAAAGCATCTACAAAGTCAATGCTGTTTCCAAGCTCGCATACATAGGTTCCGTCCTCTGTATGGATGCCCTCAGATACCGCAACAACAACTGACGTCTTTCTTTCGAGAAGCGCCTTTACCTTATCGCCGAACTTATGGAGATCAAAAGGAATCTCCGGCAGATAAATAAGGTCTGGCCCTTCACAATCCTCTCCCTTGGCAAGCGCCGTTGCACCTGTAAGCCATCCTGCATTTCTTCCCATCACCTCAACAATGGAAACAAGTCCCTTGCTGTATTCCAGACAGAAACTGTCGCGGATGATCTCTTTCATAGAAGTACCAATATACTTGGCCGCGCTTCCATACCCTGGCGTGTGGTCTGTAAGGGCAAGGTCATTATCAATTGTCTTCGGGCAGCCGATGAATCTTGTCGGATGTCCTGTAATAATGGCATAATCTGATAACTTCTTAATCGTATCCATGGAGTCATTGCCGCCAATATAGATAAATGCTTCTATATCAAGCTTGTCAAGGATGGCGAGAATCCGGTCATATACTTCCCGGTCCTCATGAATCTCCGGAAGCTTATAACGGCATGAACCAAGAAATGCCGCCGGCGTCCTCTTTAACAGCTCAACGTCAAGCTCTGTTTTAATGTGGTCAGAAAGGTCAATGTACTTCTCTTCCAGTAATCCCTGTACCCCGTGGAGCATTCCGTATACCTTTTTCGCTCCGCGGTCCTTTGCTGTACGGTACACTCCTGCAAGACTTGAGTTAATGGCTGCTGTCGGGCCTCCTGATTGTCCTACTATTACATTTCTCTGCATAAAACTTATCCCCTTCTCTTTACTTAAATTATGTGTAACGGCCCAGTACCTTCACTGGACAGCTACAATTGCGTCAACAAAGATATTCTAGTATATTTCCCACAAAATGTCTACAAAATTACATATTATTACTTATTTTTTCTTCCGGCTGGCTATTTTTCCTGATCTCTCCCTGGGCAAATATCATTCCCTTCATACAATTATTTCCGGTAACGTCCCACACCTCGTCATCCTCATATTCCACCATAAGCTGGCAGGCGTTTTTACAGGCGCCGCACGTAAGCTTTAATTTTTCCATCTTTTTCTACTCCTCATCCTTCGCCCAGTTGTAAGCATAGGTTACTGCTTTGTGCCAACCTTTAATTCTCCGCAGGCGTACGTCTGTCTCTATGGATGGACGGAAAATGCGGTCTGTCTCCCTGTTCTTTTTTACGTCCTCCTTGTCCTTCCAGTAGCCAGCTGCAAGTCCGGCAAGATACGCTGCTCCCATAGCAGTTGTCTCAATACAGGCCGGACGCTCTACCGGTGCATCTATGAAATCTGCCTGGGACTGCATAAGAAAATTATTGGCGCTGGCCCCGCCGTCTACCTTAAGGGAGCTTAGCGTAATCCCGGAATCAGCCTCCATGGCCTCAAGAACATCATTTACCTGATAAGCAAGTGATTCCAGGGTGGCGCGGATGATATGGTACTTATTGACGCCCCGCGTAATTCCTACAATCGTCCCCCTCGCATACTGATCCCAGTAAGGCGCGCCCAGGCCGGTAAATGCCGGGACAACATAGCAGCCGTTCGTGTCCTTCACCTTATTTGCCATATATTCTGAATCCATCGCAGAGTCGATCAGACGAAGCTCATCGCGCAGCCACTGCACGGCGGCGCCCGCCACAAAGATGGAGCCTTCCAGTGCATAAGTAACCTTTCCATCCAGCCCCCATGCAATCGTCGTAACCAGGCCATTATCAGAGAATACCGGTTCTTCACCTGTATTCAGAAGCAGAAAACATCCTGTCCCGTATGTGTTCTTAGCCTCCCCCTTTTCAAAACAGGTCTGTCCGAATAAAGCTGACTGCTGGTCTCCTGCCGCGCCGCCGATCACAACGGGGCCTCCTAAAAATGAAGGATCCGCCTCCCCGTAAATGCAGCTTGAAGGCTTTACTTCCGGAAGCATGGACGCAGGAATTCCGATCAGATCTAAAATCTCCTGATCCCATGTAAGAGTATTAATATTAAAAAGCATCGTCCTGGAAGCATTTGAATAGTCCGTGACGTGCACCTTTCCTTTCGTAAGCTTCCAGATCAGCCATGTCTCAACCGTGCCGAACAGAAGCTCACCGCGCTCCGCCCTCTCCCTGGCTCCCTCCACATGGTCCAGGATCCATTTGATCTTTGTAGCAGAAAAATAAGCGTCTATAATCAGCCCTGTCTTTTTACGGAAAAATTCCGTATAGCCCTCTTCCTTCAGACTGTCGCAGTATTCAGCCGTCCTCCTGCACTGCCACACAATTGCATGGTAAACCGGCACGCCGGTCTCCTTATCCCATACAATCGCCGTCTCTCTCTGATTCGTAATCCCGATTGCCGCAATATCACTGGCTGCTGCACCGATCTTATTCATAGCCTCGACTGCCACGCCAAGCTGTGAAGACCATATCTCATCCGCATCATGCTCCACCCATCCCGGCTTTGGAAAATACTGCGTAAACTCCTTCTGCGCCACACTGCAGATCTCCCCGCATTCATTAAACAGAATACAGCGGTTGCTCGTCGTCCCTGCATCAAGCGCCATTACA
Organism: uncultured Lachnospiraceae bacterium; assembly: GCA_947566645.1. Taxonomy (GTDB): domain Bacteria; phylum Bacillota; class Clostridia; order Lachnospirales; family Lachnospiraceae; genus CAPEBR01. Next base: position 15,909 of record CANOKL010000019.1, on the reverse strand, counting down.
TAATTTGCCATAAATCCGCCTCCTTATACTTATACCCACGGCCAATGAAATCTGCCGTAAGTATCGCATCAGCCGCAGCCGCAAAGCGGCATACTTCCTTATGCGGCTGTACGCATCATAACATCTTCTGTCGGGTGCACTATGGCGAAAAATGCCCCGCTCCCAACAGAGTTCTCAGTGTTTTGATTCTCTCCCGTCCTACCGGAAGAATATGATTCTCATATCCTTCCATCTTGATAGCAAAGCTGTTATTTTTCCACAAAAACATCTCTTTTACTTTTCCTACGTTGATCAGATAGCTCTTCTGGCATCGGAAGAATCCCATCTCTGAAAGTTTTTTTTCGAAATCTCCAATGGTTTTCCCTTCAAAGTACTCTTCTTTTGTCGTATGGATCAGGCAGCCTCTGTTATAGGTCTCAATGAATACGATATGGTCCAGATCCTCGAAGATTGTACGTCCGGCTGTATTAATTGCCAGTTTTTTTATCCTGCCGCCGTAGCTTCCCCATGTGCCGGGAGTACTCCTGGATTCTATAATTCCGCACTTTTTCAGCATCTTTTCAAGTCTTCTTTTGTCAAAGGGTTTCATAATGTAATCCTCTACGCCGAGTTCAAAAGCTTTTACTGCATATTCTGAATATGCAGTGACAAAGATGACTTTCATACCAGGATGCATATTTCTGAGTGCATTTACCAGAACAGTGCCGTTAATGTCTCCCAGGTTGATATCAAGGAAAAATAAATCGTATGCTGTCTCTCCTGCCATCTCCAGGGCTCTTGCCCCGCTGTCCCCCTCTTCGATGACTGCCTCCGGAAGTAATGCTGTGAGCTGATGGCACAGCTCGCTTCTTGCAGGTCTTTCATCATCAATGACCGCGATCTTCATCCGCCTCTCCTCCTCTTTGATTTAAAAAATGCATCCCAACGCAGGTTCCCTGCAGAGAGCTCTTGATGTGGAGCCCGTTTTCTTCCCCGTACAGGCTCTTCATCCTTTTGTGCACATTACTGAGACCTATACTTGTTCCAATCGGCTCGTCACTGGCAAGCTTTTGTAAGATTTCCTCCGGGATCCCTTTTCCTTCGTCACAGATGCGTACCAGAAAGCCGTCCGGCTCCTCCTGCACACAGATATTTACAATCCGTTTTCCGGCGTGGTTTATGCCATAACGGACTGCATTTTCCACAATAGGCTGCAGGATCAGTGTCGGAATCTCTATATCCATGCAGTCTGGCACATCAAATGTAACAGCCAGGTTCTCCTCAAATCTTGCCTTTTCGATCTCCAGATAATCCTGCACATGCTCAAGTTCCTCCTCAAGGGGTACCATATAAGCATCATAATTCAGATTATACCGGAAATAACTGGCAAGCGTCACCAAAAGCTCCCGGGCGCGCTCCGGCTCCTCTCTGCAGACACAGGATATGGTGTTGAGTGCATTAAAGAGAAAATGAGGATTCACCTGGAACTGCAGCGCCTTGAATTCTGCCTTCTGGCGCATTGCGCTCTGCTGCTCCAGCTCCGCCAGGGCAATCTGGTAAGAGCTTAAGGTGGTCAGATGCTGCAGAATCTTAAGCTCGCTCTGCTGCAGGACCCATTTTTTCTTCACCCACACAATCAGACAGCCAATGGCCCGGTTCCGGATGACAAATGGAGCTGCCACAAGCGAATAATCCTTCATCACTTCATACCAGGGACTGGCAACCGGAACCTTGTACATGACCTCCACTTCGCCTGACTGCATTGCCTTCTTTCCAACATCCGGTATCCCTGTACCAAATCTGGCGCTCTCAGCTGCTTCTTTCTGGCTGTCTGCAATGATCTCCTGCCTGTCTGTTATCATGACGCCTGCCCAGTCCGTCTCTGAAAGCATCGTCTCTGAAAGCTTCTGCATGTTTTCCCGGCTGCCGATCCCCTCATGAAAGAGAGGAAGGCATCTTCCTGCAAGCTCAGACGCCCTCTGAAGCTGACGGCTGCTTTCAATATCCTGGAACATAAAGACCGTATCAAAGCTGGAGATAAAAATTAAAATCCCCACAGAATTAATCAGTATCATGGGCACGGATATCTCGAAAATCGAATTCAGAGCCATCTGCACCGGCGCGGCGAACCGGAGCAGGCACACCATGTCGCACACCTCCGCAAAACAGGCCAGGAGAAATAAATCCATATATTTCCATTTCCCCCGCTGAAAATAAGGATAAAAGCCGCCGCCCAGCAGTCCGAACATCATCGTGGAAAAAGCCGCTGCCATGGCAAATACCTGGGGCGAGGAAAAGACATATGCATAGACCGCCCCGATCAGAGATGCATAGAGACCCACGACAGGCCCTCCTAAAAGCCCTGCTGCCATTGCCCCGATGACACGGGTATTAATGTTATAGTATCCCGTATCCATCGCCGTGCAGGTTGACAAAATGACCAGTCCTCCGAAGACTGCTGACAGCAGCACCTGGCTCTTAAGGCTGCGCTTCTCCTGCAGCAGGCTGTCTCTGACAATCCTGGACTTTAACATCAGATTCGCCATAAGAACCAGAAGCGCAATATTAAGGACTGATTTGTATAAGATCTCAATTGTGTCCATATCCCCTGTCCATGCTTTCTTAATTAATATCGTAACTGCTCAGTACCTTCGCAGTTACATGCAAAAATCCATATAAAATTGCCTTTGGCAATGGGATTTTTGCACTCCTGAATCACTTTCTTACGGTCAGCGCAGTAAATGCGCAGACCTGCTGAATAGTTACTTAATATCTTTGAATGAATCACGTTCTTAGGGAATGCGCAGCTCACGCGCATTCCTGGCCCATGAATAGTAACCTAATTTTACCACAGATTGCCTTTGCCCACAATCATTATCACAAAAAAGAGATGCCGGAAAGAATGATATTCCGGCATCCCTTCTGAGTGCTTTTACACACTCTAGAGAGAGTTATATATTTATAGTGATTCGAAACTGGCTGATTTTAATATGTAACTGTCTTTGCTTCATTATAGACGTCTCTGTCCAGCTCACCGAGCTTACTTGCAACAAGCATACCTACCATGACATCCACATCTACGTTCATCAGTGTACGGAACATTCCGGCGAACCAGTCAATACCGATCAGCACTGCAATACTGTCGAGTGACAGACCGAGTGAGGATGCAAGGAACGTATATACAATTACCGAGCCGCCCGGCACAGAGATGGTGCCCATACACATCAGGCAGGATAACAGAATTGCCATACCCATCTGGTATACAGACATCTGAATGCCTGTTGCCTGCGCCATGAAGAAAATTGCTGCCACATAGCACTGTGCGGCTCCGCAGCTGTTCATAGACATGGTAATCGGTCCTGTAAAGTCTGCGACCTTACGGCTTACGCCAAACTTTGTAACCGCGTCCTCCATCTTTGTCGGAAGACAGATCGCGCCTGAGGTTGTCGTAACTGCCATAATGGACATCTTGGCAAATTTCTTTGGCATCTTTGTAACATTTACCTTACACAGTGCTGCCGTGAAAGGTCCGAATAACAGGAACTGGATCGCATCGCCGATCAGAAGCACGCCAAGGAACTTCAGCATCGGAATAATCACCTTCAGGCCAGTAGAACCAGCCACATTTGCCAGCAGGCAGAAAATACCGATGGGCGCAATGTGCATAACAGTCTTAATAATATTTGTAATAACTGCGTTCAGGCTCTTCACCCATTCCACCATAACACGGTTGCCGCTCTGCTTCGTATAAGCGCCCATTGCAATACCGAAGAACAACGCAAACACGATACATGGAACCATAGCGCCTTCTGCCATGGAACTGATTACATTCGTCGGCACGAATCCCAGAATCGTTTCCTGCAGAGACGAAGATTCAACAGCCGTATTCGCAAGCTCCTCCGCATCTCCAAGCGAAATACCAATACCAGGTTTAAAGAGCATGGAAAGCACTACGCCAAAACCTGCGGAAATAACGGTAAATAAGATAATCCATTTGAAAGTATGGAAGCCCATCTTTCCAACATCCTGTCCGTCGCCGCTGCCAACTGCCGCCGCTACCGCAGACATGACAAGGAGCACGACTGACATCTGAATCAGACGAAGGAAAATGTCACCGATAAACTTCAGATTCGCTGCCCATTCTCCAATAATTGCACCAAACACAATACCACCGACCGTTGCGATCAGAATCTGTGTCGTAAGAGATACCGAAAACCCTTTTTTCTTCTCCATCTTTTCATCCATCCTTTACTTTTCGTTCTCATTCATATAGTGTTTTCATTTTCGAGTGGCCATCTCTGATTACTGACTATATTTTAACGTATAAATAAATTATATCAATAGCTTTTGTATGAAATGTAGAGAATTCTGTTTTAAATGTTGGAATTACTGTACGAAGATGCGTGTTGGGGACGGGGTATTTTCATGTTGGGGACGGGGTATTTTTAAAAATACCCCGTCCCCAACACGCGTTTTACCTCCAGGCTCTCGTCAAGTAATACGAGAAAGCCTTTTTTTCCTGGTGTGATGGAACCGTATGTGTCATAGATTCCGAGTGCCCTGGCGGGGTTCCTGCTTGCACACGCTACTGCTGTCTCCAATGGGATTCCCATTTCCTTTACTGCTGTTTTCATACAGTCCATAAGGTTTGTGACAGAACCTGCCAGTGCGCCGTCTGATACAAGAGAGGCACGTTTTCCCCTGACATCCACCTCCAGGCCCCCCAGGGTGTATCTTCCGTCTGGCATTCCGGCGGCCCGCATGCTGTCGCTTATGAGAATCATCCGGTCCGGGCCAAACATCCGGAATGCGGCGCGTACTGCGGATGGATGGACGTGGATGCCGTCACAGATGATCTCTGCATTTACATGGGGGCTGTCAGATACGGCTCCTATGACGCCTGGAGCCCGGTGTGTAAAGGCGGGCATGGCATTAAACAAATGCACCGCATGGCATGCGCCTGCATCAAATGCTGCTTTTGCCGTGTCGTAATCTGCATTTGTGTGAGCCAGGGAGATCTTTACCTCTTCTTTCATCTCACGGATAAATTCCAGTGCGTCACTGCTGCTTTCCGGTGCAATGCCAACGAACCTGACTAATCCTCCGGATGCGTACAGGAAGCGGCGGCAGATGTCTTTTTTGCAGGATATAATATGTCTCTCGTCCTGTGCTCCTTTTTTCTCTCTGCTGATAAATGGCCCTTCCATGTTAATACCTGCAAGCTCTGCGCCTGGATGGGGTTCTTTTTTGTATTCTGCAGCGGTTGACAGAATCGCTTCCAGCTCCTTTACAGGAAGCGTCATGGTAGCCGGGGCAATTGCCGCCACCCCCACTGACGCCTGGTATTTCGCGATCGCCTCAATTGCCTCTTTTGTTCCGTCGCAGAAGTCATAGCCCATACATCCATGAAAATGCATGTCAATCAGCCCGGGAATCGCATAGCTACCTCCGCCGTCAATGATTTCCCCACCGTCCTTCACAGAAGGGGCAGGTCTGTACAGAGAATCGTCCTCAGACTCCTTCCGGCATACCTCTGAAAAAATTCCATCCTGAATTCTAACCCATCCCTCTTTAAATGTCTGGTCTTCACCATACACTTTTATATTTTTGATTATCATAACTCTGCTCCCTTTTTACTTTTTATTTTTCTCTTCAATAGTATATTACCATACAAGAAAGCATTATAAAAGATTGAAATATGTTCTTACGGAATGCGCAGTTTATGCGCATTCCTGAGCCGTGAATAGTAACAGATTAAAACATTTTTATATTGAAATTCTGTTATTTGCTGATATACTAATGAATAGAGGTGTAATGTTACTACTCACGGCCCGGAAATGCGCACATACTTAAGGATTGCACCTGGACAGTTATTAAAAAAAGAAAAGAGGAAATGAATATGGTTATTTGCAAAGCAAGCGATTACAAGGATCTGAGCCGCAAAGCAGCAAACATAATTGCAGCACAGATGATTTTAAAGCCTGACTGTACGCTTGGTCTGGCTACTGGTTCTTCTCCGGTCGGAACGTATGAGCAGCTGATTGAACGGTTCAAAGACGGGGATCTGGACTTTTCCAGAATAACGAGTGTAAATCTTGATGAGTACAAGGGACTCGCCCCTGATAATGACCAGAGTTACCGTTATTTCATGAACACGAATTTATTCAACCATGTAAATATTGACAAGGCACATACCTTTGTTCCGGATGGACTTGAGCCGGATGCTGAAAAGGCATGCAGAGAATATGATGAGATTATCGAAAATGTGGGCGGGATTGATCTGCAGCTTCTGGGGCTCGGACATAATGGACATATTGGGTTTAATGAACCTGCGGACTCTTTCTCTAAGGGAACCAACTGTGTAGACCTGACAGAAAGCACCATTGAAGCTAACAAGCGTTTCTTTGAATCTGAAGCGGATGTTCCCCGCCAGGCATATACAATGGGAATCCGGACGATTATGCTGGCGAAGAAGATTCTTGTTGTCGTAAGCGGCAAAGATAAGGCTGAGATTCTTAAGAAGGTTGTGTGCGGGCCTGTTACGCCAGAGGTTCCGGCATCTGTACTGCAGCTTCATCCAGATGTTACAATCGTGGCAGACAGTGAGGCATGCTCACTTTTGTAAAAAAACAAAGCGGCGTCCCAGGCAGATCCTGGGACGCACTGCAGAATTATCCGTATATTTCCTCTGCTGATACTTCATTCTTTAATATTTGTATCGGACTTCCCAGTCTCCCCGCCTCTGTAAACAGATCTACAAGGTTCCCCTGAAAGCAGTGGGAGGAGGTATCTATATTGTTCTCCAGAAAATTGCAGGCATAGGCTACGGTTGCCGCTGTGCCGTAGATTAACACATCTTCATCTATATCAAATTGTGCGTTATGGTGCGGTGCTCCTGTCCCTTTTTCCAGATTCTGAATTCCCAGTAGTGCAAATACCCCTGGGAAGAGTGAAATTGTCAGTGACATAGATTCCGAAGCCATCCACGGCTCTGCTGATACGACTTTTTCATCTCCAATCACATGACCGACTGCCTCTCTCGCCATTCTGGCACAGCTTACATTGTTTTTCACAGAAAGCGTTGGTCCTGACAGGTTATCAAAAACTGCCTCACACTCATAAGCCTTGCAAATATTCTGAATAACACGAACAAAAGCTTCTTTAAATGCAAGTCCTGTCTTTCGCTCAAAGATTCTCACCATTCCGCTGAACGTTATACTCTCCGGAATCACATTATCCTGGTGTCCGCCCCTCAGTTCACCAATTGAAAAAGTAAGTGTTTCATAAGGAGATATATTTCTCATTCTTATTGTGTTCATAGCGTTATAGATCGCTACAAAGCAGTCAACCGGACTCTTTGCCTGATCAGGTCGTGAACCATGTCCGGCACACCCCTTAATTGTGACCTGAAAGCTCAGATTACCCGCCATGACAGGCCCATCATTTATTGCAATCTTGCCTGATTCCAGGCCGGCGTACAAATGAATTCCCCAGGATGAGTCTGTATGAATATTATGGTCATCAATATATTTGAGAAGGCATACAAGATTACTTGTCTTTTCCTCTCCCCGCTCAAACATCAAAATAACTTTTCCTTTTAATTCCTCCACATTCTCGTTTAAAATCCTGGCCGCTCCAAGCAGCATTGCCATATGACCATCATGTCCGCAGGCATGCATTACTCCATCATTCTTAGAACAGCATGTACGCCTTCTCCTGAGGTTATCTGTATCTTCCTTAATCGGAAGAGCATCACAATCGGCCCGCAGGAGAACTGTCCGCCCTGCTGCATCTCCTTCTATAAATCCGAGAATTCCTCCATGCGGAATCATAATATGCCGGATCCCTAATGCCGATAACTCCTGTGCCAGATACTGGATGGTGCTGTCTTCTTCATTTGAACATTCCGGATGCTCATGGAGATATCTGCGGTGTTTTATAATATAGCTGCTGATTTCTGCAGTTAATATTTTAATATTCATCTTCCCCTTTTCTCCTCTATTGTGCCGGCAGGCTGTCCTTTAAAAAGCGTTCTGCATTTCTATATAATATTTTTTCAATTTTATTAATGGAAAATCCATTTTTCTCCATCTCTTCTTCCAGCATTCTCATACTGCCGGCATCTCTGACCTCACAGGGATCATGGAAACCGTCAAAATCTGTTCCCAGTGCAATCGCATCCACCCCTGCCTTTTCCTCCATATGCCGGATATGGCGGATCATCATTTCCAGTGTTCCTGCCTTATCTCCTGTTCCTAAAAATCCCGGCAGAAAATTAAGCCCCACAAGGCCGCCCTTTTCCCCGACCGCCCTTAGCATATCATCTGTCAGATTTCTGGGGTGATCCACAAGAGCACGGCAGTTTGAATGCGACGCAATAACAGGTGTCATACTGTACCTTATAGCATCCCAGAATCCACCATCGTTCAGATGTGATACATCTACAATCATCTTCTTCTCACTCATATACCTCACTGCTTCAATGCCAAATGGTTTCAGCCCTTTGTTCATTATTCCTTTCTCTCTGGAATTTGGAAAGCCAAGGCAGTTCTCAATGTTCCATGTCAGAGTCATAAGACGGACTCCCTTCTCATACAGACTGTCTATCCTCCCCAGGTCATTATCCAGAATCCCTGCTTCCTCGACAGTCAGGATTCCCCCTACCTTCTCCTCTCTCCTGGCTTTTTCCATATCGCAGACAGATGTAACCTTACATAATAAATCAGGATATTTCACACATGCATCCTCAAACAGACCAAACATCTGCAATGCCCTTTCATAGCCATCCTGCATCGCCCTTTCTGCCGGAAAAATCCCTGTCTCTATAAATGCTGCAAAAAACTGCAGATAATAGTCCGAAGCCTTCAGCCGTTCCAGATCAATATGCCAGCAATTGTTCCTTTTAAAAAATTCTACAGGCCGGTTTTCCTCTACCAGCTTTAATAATGTGTCACAATGTAAATCTATTATTTTCATCTATTATACCTCTCATAATGCATGGGAGCACTCTAGAGCGTGTCTGAATATTTATTCCTGACATCTACACGCTCTGATGAGTGCTCCATATCAACTTACTTTATCCCATATATGCCATTGCTTCAATCTCAACAAGTGCATTTTTAGGAAGCTTTGCGACTTCTACTGCGGCTCTTGCCGGACAGTCTTCTTTAAAAAATTCAGCATATACCTCATTCATTGCCGCAAAATCATCCATATTATCAAGAAATACTCCCACTCTTACCACTGCACTCATATCAAGACCCTCAGACTGTAAGATAGCTCTGATGTTACTTAATGACTGACGCGTCTGTCCTTTTATATCCTCTGGGATCATACCGTCTGCCGGATTAATCGGAAGCTGCCCTGATACGATTATAAAATCTCCTGTTTTCACGGCCTGCGAATATGGCCCGATTGCCTTTGGCGCCTGTTCTGTTGATATTATTTTTTTCATTTTGCCTCTCCCATCTTTTTGAGCGCCTCCTCAAGCACTGCCGTCTGGGTTGCGACATTCAGGCGTATAAAACCATTCCCCGGCACGCCATAATTGGATCCGCTGTTCAGCTTCACTCCTGCGTCTGCAAACATCTGGATCAGCTTATTCTGCGGCAGGTTCCATGCTCTGAAATCAATCCACATCAGATAGGTTCCTTCCGGCTCTATTACCTTCACCTCAGGCATTGTCCTGGCAATAAAATCTTTTACAAGTGAGATATTTTTCCAGAAATATTCATTCTGTTGTTCTACATAATATTCACATTCCTTGTAACATGCCAGCATGGCCTCAATGCCAAGATAATTGTAATCAAAATGATAGTTATCATACACCACACTATACTGGTCACGTAATGCCTTATTGGGAATGACTACATAAGCTGAATACATACATGCAAGGTTAAATGTCTTACTAGGCGACCCCATAATTACCGCATTGTCTGCAATATCTTTTGATATAGAAAATAATGGAGTGTGCCTGTGATCACCATATACGATATCTCCGTGTATCTCATCACTGATGATCAGCGTATGATTCTTTTTACAGATCTCTGCAATGCGCGTCAATTCATCCTTTGTCCATACACGGCCTACCGGATTGTGCGGATTACAGATCAGCAACACCCTTGCTCTTGGATCCGAAGTCTTCCGGTCCAAATCCTCAAAGTCAATTTCATAATGGCCATCTATTAGCTGAAGGTCATTACTCTCCACAAAGCGCCCCTGTCCTTCGATGACAATCTTAAATGTATGATATACGGGTGCCTGTACAATTACCTTATCTCCTGGTCTTGTATATGCATTCAGACACATCCACAGAGCACCTGTCATAAGCCCCTGGGAATACCTGAACCACTCTGGATCCACATCCAGGCCGTAACGCTTCTGATACCATCCGGAAACTGTATCAGCAAATCTTTTCTGTGGCAAATACCCATATGCATACACACCAAAGTCCACAACCCTACGCACCGCATCAATTGCCTCTTTCGGACAGCGGAAATCCGTATCTGCTACTCCTAATGGGATATACTTTCCATTTTCTCCTTCATAATCCCATTTAAATGAATCCGTCCCGATCCGGTTAACCGGTTCATCAAAATTATGTATTCTTTCCATTTTAAACCTCCTGGCATCCCTGCCTCTTTATAAAATATTTTATTATACTGCTCTTTTTTTCTCATTTTTAAGCTGTCTGTAAAGGATTGCTGCACAAATTGCTGCTCCAATGGCATGCGCAATCATAATAATAAAGATCGCTTTATAGCCTGCCGCTCCCTAAAATCTGTCAAGCATATTTCCATATACCGTAAAGATATAAAAATCCGGCATATTTCCAAGAAGAGACATAACTCCTGCCACTGCTCCTGCTGTTGCTACAGAAACCCCTAACTCTGAACTGGTAGAGTAGTAGGTACCTCTCATCATAAATATTGCAATTGCAATCATAATCATTACGGCAATTCCAATAACAACTGTAGAATTTCCATATGGAACTACCAGAAATACTGCGGTAGCTGCTGCGCCGAAAATCATGATCACCCGCAAAAATCTTACCCTTGAACCCATCTTGTCCGCGATAATTCCGCCAAGCGGTGCCGCAAAAATCGCAATGCCATACTGCCGTACAATACTGATTCCAGAAGCAACTGTCTCGCTCATGCCAAACTGTTCAATTAGCATAGGAGACATGAAGGAAAGTCCATTGTAAAAGGAATAACCAAAAAAGACAATTGCCGCTGCAAGCCATACCTTTGGCATCTTCAATACTCCGATCATTCCCTGCAAAGCTCCCCTGGCATCCACCTTTCCTTCTACTTCATCCTTATCCATAAGGAAAAATGTAAGAATTCCTGCTGCTACAAGCCAGACACTGTAAAATATGATTGTCTTCTGCAGTCCTTCTGGCCCTTCGCCAAATCCATTGAAGAAGTAAAGTCCAATAAAAGAAACAAGTGTTGCACAAAGTCCTCTAAGTCCTTCCTGTAATCCAAACATCTTTCCTTGTCCGCCCTCATCTGCCAGCATACGGGTAGCTTTAATCATGGCATCCCAGAAAAATAATGTAATCGTAATGCCATATCCCATCTGAATAATCAGAATACATGTGAACGACGGATAGGTTGCTTCCCAAAAACCAAGCAGTCCTGTGGTGATCAGCCCAACTGGCATCACATACTTAACGGGAATGTAGTCTACCAGCCATCCTCCAGGAAGATAAGCAATCATCTGGGTAATTGCAAAAAAGGTGATCAGAAGACCCATCTGGGTGTTAGATACCCCCAGTGCTTCCTGCAGAGGCGTATAATACACATCTCTCAGATAGGCCAGCTTGAATATAGCTCCTGCCCCCAGGCAGATAACCATAAGATTAAAATAACGTTTCCCTGTACTCATTTTCTCTCCTCCTTTTAATGAGTTTTTTTTATTATAATAATTTTATATTATTAAAAATATTTTGTCAAGAAAAAATTTGCATTTTTTCAAAAAAAGTGCAATAATATAAGAAAAAATTATTAAGTCATCAAAAGAAAGGAAACTGGGATTATCTATGACAAACTTACAATTGAAACAGTTCACATCATTAGTAAAATTTTTAAGCCAGGTGCTGGGGCCTGATTATGAAATCGTTTTACAGGATCTTTCTGACTCACACAATTGTGTTGCTGCAATCGAAAATGGAAGTATTAGCGGGCGTAAAATTGGAAGTCCCATTACAGATGCTGCCCTGCGCCTTCTAAAAAAAAGAGTATATGAAACAACTGATTTTGTCGCGAACTATAAAGGAGTCACTCGTGACGGCATTGTTCTGCGTTCCTCAACATTCTTTTTCAAAGATGAAAACAATGAACCCTTTGCGCTCTTATGCATTAATTTTAGTGATGCAAGATACATAGAACTCCATGATAAATTACTTGCACTGGCACACCCTATTACATTTTTGACAAAGCACAGCACGCATACCATTCAGGAAAGCAGTAATATTCCTGACTTTCTTCATCTGGCAAATGTACCATCAGAGTCTGACAATATAACGGAAACCTTCATGGCAGATACGGAGGTTCTGATGGAAGACATTTATAATAATGTAGTGTCAAATGTTGACTTTCCGCTTGAACGACTGACACAATATGAAAGAAAAAAAATTGTTGAACTTTTAAGAGAAAAAGGAATATTCAAGCTAAAAGGCGCTGTTCCTTTTGTTGCTGATAAAATAAACTGCTCTGTAGCAAGCGTATACAGGTATCTGGGGGAAATAAAATAGGTGTAGTATGAAAATAGGTCGGTAAATTCAAATGATAAAAGCAGCAGCCAATGACCAATTAGAAAAAGATTTTTTAGGAGAATCTGGAATGGAGATTGATTCCAAAGAAAAGAAATCGTATAATGGATAATATAAATCAGAGTTATTTGGGTTACAATTATGAAGTGAGGAATAGACTGATATGGGAAATATAAAAGCAGAAAAAGCGATGAAGGAATTAACACTGATGCTGTTATACCTGTCCCGCTTTACACAGGGGGTAAAGTTTCACCCATCCGTCCCGTTCCAAATCGGTATATATTACGAAAAGCGGCATGGAGCAGGCAAAAGAACTTTTATCCAAGTATGGTATAAGCGATTGGAAACAGGGGGGAGGAAATAAAAAATCTTTTTGAACGCACCAGCTCTAACCGGGCTACCACATCGCCCTGCTAGAAAAGCCGACCATTATCTGGGACTTTCATTCCCTGCTGCCGGGTGTACACATGATATTCAGCTTCATGCTGACAGATAACAAAAACCCGATTAGGCTTTGTAAGCACTGTACCAAAGCCTTTGCCGTAAGCAGACCAAGCGCTGTATTTTGCAACCCTCAGTGCAAGAATAAACATAATGTTTACAAAAGCAGGGCGAGAAAAAACAGCTCCGATAAGGAGGAACAAGACAATGATTGATAGATGGATTGCCGAAGCAACGGAATGTGATTTCAAGGTTGCTCTGGAAGTTAAAAAACCGAAAAGCTGGCTCAAAAGCGTCAGTGCCTTTGCAAACGGTATTGGCGGTACACTGTTTTTCGGTATTGATGATAACAGAAATGTAATCGGCCTTGCTGATGCGCAGGCAGATGCGGAAGCGATCAGCCGTTTAATTAAAGAGCGTATTACACCACTGCCAGAATTTGTGTTAGCTCCAATGCAAGAGCAAGGAAAAAGTCTGCTCTCATTGACTGTAAATTCCGGTCCCGCTACACCGTACTTTTATAAAGCAGACGGCATAACCGAATCCTATATCCGTATCGGTAATGAAAGTGTCGCCGCACCGGACTATATGCTGCGAGAACTTATATTAAAAGGCACAAATCGCACATTTGACTCTTTGATAACGGACAGTAAGAAATCAGATTACAGCTTTACGTTGCTTGAAGCAACATATTTGGAAAGAGCAAAATTGCATTTTGAGCCTACGGATTATGTATCTTTTGGGCTTGCGGACAAAGAAGGATTTCTAACAAATGCCGGTCGCCTGCTGACTGATCAGCATATCGTATATAATTCAAGAATTTTCTGCACCCGTTGGAATGGGCTTGACAAAGGATCAATTTTTGACGATGCTGTGGATGACAAGGAATATGAGGGCAATCTGATTTATCTGCTCAAAAGCGGCACGGAATTTGTTCGCAACAATTCAAAAGTGCGGTTTGAAAAGAAAGCACAATACAGGGTAGATAAGCCCGATTATTCTGAACGAGCTGTCACGGAGGCGCTTGTAAACGCTCTTATTCACAGAGATTATTTGGTTATGGGCAGCGAAGTTCACATTGATATGTACGATGATCGCTTGGAAATTTACTCTCCCGGCGGAATGTATCGTGGAAAGCCGATTCAAGAGTGCGGTTTGGAGGAAATTGATTCTGTGCGCCGTAATCCCGTAATCGCCGATTTGTTCCATCGTATGAAGTTTATGGAACGACGTGGAAGCGGCATCAAGAAGATTTTGGATGAGACTGCCAAACTACCCGGATATACGGAGAAGTTGAAACCTACGTTCCATTCCACTCATTCATCGTTCTTTGTGACCTTGAAGAATATGAACTATTCATCTCAGTCACTCAGTGACCAAGATAGTGACCAGGCTACTGACCAAGTTGTGACTAAGATGATTCTTGAATTTTGCGCAGAGCCAAGAAGTAAACGTGAAATTTGTGAACATCTTGGCTTTAATAATTTAACGTATTTTACACGCACATACATGAATCCCTTACTTGAAGCGAGAAAATTGCTTAGAACGATCCCCGACAAGCCAAGCAGTAAAAATCAAAAGTATGTCCGTTCCTAAAATCGGATAGGGGAGATTTCACCCTCCCCTCCCCTTCCACACCACGTAGCGTACCGTTCGGTACTACGCGGTTCAATTCCTGCCGCCCTCCACGTACCTTTCCTACAGTTCGCCATCTACCCGTCCCGCATCTGCCCAACCAGTTCGGCTTGGTGTTCTTTCAGGTAGGTCAGAAGTTCATCCACCTGCATTCTATCTATCCCACCAACTCCTTTGTTCGCTTTATGGCAGAGAACTTTTCTTATTCCATGCTTCATATTTGACTGGAATTCCAAACACGTTTTTCAGCATATTCCCTCATCCTCCCATTTTAACTTAATTTATTTTATTTCAACTTAGCAAATGTTAAAAGTCAAGTTCTATGTTAAAATGAATTTGAAATGCTGATTTTGATGCCGCGCAGTAGATGTGTTACAACCATCTTTGATTTCGTCAATAAATTTTCCTGACAAATGAGAAGTTATTTATGCATTATCATTCAATTTGGCATATACATATGTATCTTTCCATATTGCTTTTTCAGCTTCATCTTTCCAGAAATACACATTTTTTCTAAAATGTGCTTCACGCTGAAATCCTAAAGTTTCAAGTAGTTTCCATGAACTCTTATTATTAGGGTCACATTCTGCATATATTCTATGTACGCCATCAGAAAATGCCTGCGCAATTAAAGCTTTGCAACTTTCGGCAGCATAACCATATCCCCAATAGTCTTGATTAAATACATATCCCATTTCCAGTGCTTCAAAGTCACGCTTGCCCATATATACATTCCCAATCATTTTATGGGTCTTTTTTAATTCAACAGCAATCATTTCATCTGTGCCAATGCGCCATTCAAGATTTTCTTTTGTTTCATCAAAAGTTAGCGGTTTATATGGTTCATATTTCACAACTTCTTTATCAGATAAATATTCAAATAAGTCCTGCACATCTTCCTCTTTATATCTTCTTAAAATCAATCTTTCCGTTTCTGCTATAATTACATTATTCTCCATGTCGTACTTCCTATAGTAATCTTTCATATTCGCAATAGATTGTTCGTGATGTTTATACATTCTTCCTCCTAGTATAATAATGGTGTAGTCAAGAACGACTACTAAGTTAAAAGTTAC
>CANOKL010000018.1 GCA_947566645.1 uncultured Lachnospiraceae bacterium | reverse complement strand
GGGTAAAAATTCATTTTACCCCGTCCCCGACTGATTAGTTGATCTAATTAATTTCTCATAAATTTCCATAAAATAATTATTAAATGATAAAAATAATATTGACATATATTGTAAAGATGACTAATCTATTAGTTAGTCATCTAATTAAATGATGTGACTGGTTTGTAAGGAGGACAGGTTATGTTTCACATGTCAGGCGATGTTTCTGTGGTTATGCTTCTGGAGCAGGTTAGCCATCTGAGCCGTTATCATGCCATGAAGAGAATGGAGGCTCTGGATATGAAGCCGGGGCAGGCGGGTATTCTTTTTATATTACATGAGGAAGGCAGTATGTCGCAGAAACGGCTTGCACAGAAGATGGGGATTACTCCGCCTTCTATGACAGCTGCGATTAAGAAGCTGGAAGGAAGGGGATATATTATTAAGGAGGCAGACTCCAGTGACCAGAGGGCTTTCAAAATAGGAATTTCAGAAAAGGGCAGAGAATGTATTGAAAGTATGAAGGAAATTATGGAGGAGATAGAGAAGACGGTTTTTAAGGGGATTACTTATGAGGAAAAGCTGTTTTTCAGGAGGCTGCTTATTGAAATGCGGAAGAATCTTATGGATTACAAGGAGCTCAGGGGGCTGGATCTGTGCTCTGTGATGGAAAAGACGCGGCCTCCTGTGCCTCCGGAGCTCAGATAAAAATTTTAGCTCAGACGATTTAGAAAGGAGACTTGAAGATGAGCAAATTATTTAAGTTTATGAAGCCTTACGCCGGGTCGGTATTTGCAATTCTATGTGTGTTTATGATACAGGCGTACTGTGAGCTGTCGCTTCCAACTTACACTTCGAATATTGTAAATGTTGGAATCCAGCAAAGTGGTATTGACGAAAATGTGCCGAAGACGATTCTGAAGGAGGATCTGGAAAAGCTTCTGATCTTTGTCCCGGCGAAGCAGCAGGCCGCCGTGCAGGATGCATATGAGGAGGGAACATACGATGCATACCATTATAACGGGGATCCGGAAGGGACAGTGCTAAGGCTTAAGGAAGATTATTTAAAAGACGAGGAAAAGGCCAAAGATCTTTCCGACATCCTGACAAAGCCGATGATGCTGGTTTCTGGCTTTGAGTCTGACAGTGATATGACGAAGCAGATGGAAGATGAGATGAAGAAGCAGATGACAGGGCAGGTGCAGGACCAGAGTATGGGCGTTGGGGAGATGTCTGTCTTCGATGTTTTTGCTGTGATGCCAGAAGAGCAGCGGGAACAGGCCATAGAGGAAATCACGGAAAAGCTTGACGACATGCCGGATTCCATCCTGGAGCAGGCCGGGACCGCCTATGTCCGGCTGGCCTATGACCGCCTGGGGATTGACACAGACCAGATCAGCTCTGCCTATATCCGCAGTACAGGCGCAAAGATGCTGGCCCTTGCGGCGCTTGGCATGCTGGCAAGTATTCTGGTGGGCCTTATGGCCTCAAGAGTCGGCGCGGGAATTGGCCGGGGCTTAAGGCGGGATGTGTTCCGGAAGGTGGTAAGCTTTTCTAATGCAGAATTTGACAAGTTTTCCACAGCTTCTTTAATTACAAGAAGTACGAACGACATCCAGCAGGTGCAGCTCCTGTCAGTCATGGTGCTGCGTATGGTGCTGTATTCCCCGATTCTGGCAGCAGGCGGCGTGTGGAAGGTGTTCCATACAAATGTAGACATGTCCTGGATCATTGCCCTTGGAGTTGCGCTGATACTCCTGGTGGTGGGGACATTGTTCCTGGTCGTTATGCCGAAGTTTAAGATTGTACAGAACCAGGTGGACAGACTGAATCTGGTCAGCCGGGAAATTCTTACAGGTCTTCCGGTAATCCGGGCGTTCAGCACAGAAAAATATGAGGAACAGCGGTTTGACAGGGCGAACCGGGACCTTACGAAGACGAATCTGTTTGTAAACCGTGCCATGACGTTCATGATGCCGGTGATGATGCTGGTTATGAACGGAATCTCTGTACTGATCATATGGACAGGGGGACACGGAGTCAATGACGGAACCATGCAGGTGGGCGATATGATGGCATTTATTCAGTATACCATGCAGATTATTATGTCCTTCCTGATGATCTGCATGATCTCCGTGATGCTGCCAAGAGCTGCAGTATCTGCGGAGCGTGTAGATGAGGTGCTAAAGAGCAGGACACTGATCCATGACCCGGAGCTTCCGGCGGAGCCAGAGCCGGCAGACCAGAAAAAAGACAGGGGAGAGGTGGTTTTCGACCACGTATCCTTCCGCTATCCCGGGGCAGAGGAAAATGTGCTGAGCGATATTTCCTTTACGGCCAGGCCGGGACAGACGACTGCTTTCATCGGCAGTACCGGAAGCGGGAAGTCTACTCTGGTAAATCTGATCCCGAGATTTTACGATGTGACAGAGGGGCGTATTCTCATAGACGGGACAGATCTCAGGGACATGAGGCAGCATGACCTCAGGGAGCGGCTTGGCTATGTGCCGCAGAAGGGGGTTCTGTTCTCCGGGACCATTGCCTCCAATATCCTCTATGGTAATCCGGACGGCAGTGAGTCCGAGATGACAGAGGCAGCAGAGATTGCCCAGGCAGCAGACTTTATCGAAGAGAAGCAAAAAGGCTATAAAAGCCCCATCTCCCAGGGAGGCTCCAATGTATCCGGAGGGCAGAAACAGAGGCTTTCCATTGCAAGGGCTATTGCAAAGCATCCGGAGGTATATATTTTTGATGACAGCTTTTCAGCCTTAGATTATAAGACGGATGTTACTCTCAGAAATGCACTGAAGAAGAAAACAGCGGACAGTACAGTACTGATTGTGGCCCAACGCATCAGCACGATTCTTCATGCAGAGCAGATTATTGTACTGGATGACGGTAAGATTGCAGGAAAGGGTACTCATAAGGAGCTTTTGAAAACCTGTGACGCTTATTATCAGATTGCGGCTTCCCAGCTGTCAGAGAAAGAGCTTGCACAGGATATGAAGGAGGTGGGTTAGTATGCCAGGAGGACATAGAGGGCCGGGCCCCATGGCAGGCGGCGAAAAAGCAAAGGATTTTAAGGGAACCATGAAAAAGCTTATGGGCTATATGGGAAGCTATAAGATCCCGATTCTGTTTGTGGCTGTCTTTGCGGTAGGAAGTACGGTTTTCAATATTGCGGGACCGAAGATTTTGGGAAAAGCCACAACAGAGATTTTTAACGGACTGGTGGGCAAAATTACCGGCGGATCCGGGATTGATTTTGAGAAAATCGGCCGGATTTTACTGGGACTTTTGTGCCTGTACCTTGTAAGCGCCCTGTTTTCCTTTATACAGGGCTATATTATGACCGGGATTTCCCAGAAGATGACATACCGGATGCGCAGGGAGATTTCCGAAAAGATACAGCGGCTGCCAATGAACTATTATGATAAGATGACTCACGGCGAGATCTTGTCCCGTATTACCAATGACGTGGACACCTTAAGCCAGAGTCTGAACCAGAGCGCCACACAGGTTATTACCTCTGTGACAACTCTGATCGGTGTATTTATTATGATGCTGAGTATCAGTCCCCTGATGACGGTGATTGCCCTTTTAATCCTGCCTGTTGCAGGCGGCTTCATTTCCGTGATTGTGAAGCATTCGCAGAAATATTTTAAAGACCAGCAGGAATACCTTGGCCATGTAAACGGACAGGTGGAGGAGGTCTACGGCGGTCATAACATTGTAAAAGCGTTCAACAAGGAAGAGGACGTCATTGCAGCATTTGACCAGGATAACGACACCCTTTACAATTCTGCGTGGAAATCCCAGTTTTTGTCAGGAATGATGATGCCTATCATGCAGTTTGTGGGGAACTTAGGTTATGTGGCAGTGGTTATTCTGGGAGGATATCTGGCGGTGAAGCAGACCATTGAGGTGGGAGACATCCAGTCCTTTACCCAGTACGTGCGCAATTTTACCCAGCCGATTCAGCAGG
Organism: uncultured Lachnospiraceae bacterium; assembly: GCA_947566645.1. Classification (GTDB taxonomy): domain Bacteria; phylum Bacillota; class Clostridia; order Lachnospirales; family Lachnospiraceae; genus CAPEBR01. The sequence continues at coordinate 62,473 of CANOKL010000018.1, read as the reverse complement.
TGGCGCAGGTGGCAAATATGCTTCAGTCCACTGCAGCGGCTTCGGAGCGTGTCTTTGAATTTCTGGAGGAGCCGGAAGAAGACCAGACAGTGGAAGACGCCGTGAACGTTGAAGGACTTTTGGGAAAGGTAGAGTTTGACCATGTACAGTTCGGCTATAACCCGGATCACACGATTATTCATGACTTCAGCGCACAGGTGGAGCCGGGGCAGAAGATTGCTATTGTAGGCCCCACAGGAGCCGGCAAGACAACTATGGTAAAGCTTCTTATGCGTTTCTATGATGTGAACAGCGGAGCCATCCGTGTGGGCGGGTATGATATCCGGAGATTCAACCGCAGCGAGCTCAGGCAGATGTTCGGAATGGTGCTGCAGGATACCTGGCTTTTTAAGGGCAGTATCGAGGATAATATCCGTTACGGAAAGCTTGATGCGACCCACGAGGAAGTGGTCGCTGCCGCTGATGCAGCATATGTGCACCGCTTTGTCCAGACGCTTCCAGGAGGCTATCAGATGGAGCTGAATGAAGAGGCGAGCAATGTCTCCCAGGGACAGAAGCAGCTTCTGACGATCGCGAGGGCCATCCTTGCGGATCCGAAGATTCTTATTCTTGACGAGGCCACGAGCTCTGTTGATACACGCACAGAGGTGCGGATTCAGAAGGCAATGGATAATCTGATGAAAGGGCGGACCAGTTTTGTGATCGCCCACAGGCTGTCAACGATTCGTGATGCAGATCTGATCCTGGTGATGAAGGACGGGGATATTGTGGAAGTGGGGAATCATGAGCAGCTGCTTGAAAAGGACGGATTCTATGCAACCCTTTATAATTCCCAGTTTGAGAGCGCGGGTGCATAATCAGATAAAAACAGCTCTCACTTTCAATGCAGAGAATTGCATGAAAGTGAGAGCTTCAGCCTGCAGCCGGATGGCTGGCATAGAGCGGCGTATTTCCTTATGCGGCTGTGCGCATCCTGTTATGCTGCGCGGCATTTAACGCGCAGTATAAACTACCGCATGGATGAACTTGTGAGTACGGATTTTACATGTTCAATCTCCTGCCGGGAAGCCTTTGCAGCCGGTACATAATAGCTCTTTTCCCTTGCTACCTGGTAAAGCTTCTCCTGGGACATTTCACACTCGTTCCGGATCTGCTTTAAACACTGTTTGAGTTCCTTGTTTTCTGTCTGCGGAATCATTTCGCCAAATCTTGTGAGTTCTCCATTGACGCCGGTTAAGGCATCAGATACCATTGTTTTTTCGTCTAACATAATTTCCCCTCCTATAAGAATTTCATTAAATCCTGCTTGTTTTTCATTGCAGAGTTTGCGGCATCCTGAAAAAGCTTCTTAATCTCCGGATCCTGGGACTGTGAAGCATAATCGGTCATTTTGCAGTGGCACGTATCGTAGCCGCCGATAAGATGACGCAGGTTCTGAAGGTCTAAGACTGATAATTCTGACATGTGGTTTTCCTCCTTTACTTTTATGACTGGCTGATCATTTTGTACTTAAGGCAGCGCCTGATTACAATGTAGCAGTCATTCCTGTTTTTACAAGTTTAGTATGCGCGGTTACAGGAGAAAATATGTAATAGATTTGTATTCAGAATTGAACAGGCAGGGAAATATTCTTGGCATGTCTTGCTCTGTCTATAAATTTTGAAAATAATTCACGCATTGGCGGAGATGACGCATACATGCATTCCGGATGCCACTGCAGCCCGACCAGAAAGGAGCGGGAGGAATCCTCAAGAGCCTCCACAATCCCATCGGCCGTGACTGCACTGACAGACAGTCCTTTTCCAATCGTTTTCACGCATTGGTGATGAAAGCTGTTGGTTTCCAGGAAGCTCCCACACAGATTATAAAGCAGACTGTTTTTCGTACAGGCCACCCGGTGGCAGACATCACCGCGGCTTGCAGAGTGCTGCATATGATTCTGTGAAACACCATTTCTAAGGGAAATGTCCTGATAGATGGTCCCGCCATATGCAAGATTCAGTACCTGCATTCCTCTGCAGATAGCAAAAATGGGGAGAGAAGTTGACAGGGCATACTTCATAAAGCCCAGGTGGAAACAGTCCATGCGCATATCTGTCTGCCCTCGTTCTGTAAGCAGATCCTCGCCGAACAGACGCGGCGATATGTCATCTCCGCCGCAGAATAAAAATCCGTCGCAGATTCCATAATAACAGGGAAAATGCGAGTCATCCTCTGTACATGGAATAAGGACACATACAGCTCCTGCAGACTCCAGGGCCTGTATGTAGGAATGAGTTACGAACTGCCTGCCGGAGTCAGAACCGCAGACAACTACACCGATAATCGGATTCATTTTTTTGTTCCTCCCTGAAAAAACTTTTAACCAATTAGTTGAAATCTGAGTATAATGAGTATATTCTATAATCTATGAAAGGGAGAATGTAACTATTCGGTAGATATGGAAAAGAATGGATTGTTACGGAAGGGGAAGATTATGAACAAGAGAATGAATTTAATTGATATGCACTGTGATACACTGTCGCGCCTGCTTGAAGAAAAGAAGGGACAGAATCTGCAGAATACAGACTGCAGCATTAGTATTCCCGGAATGGAGAAGGCCGGGACACTGGCACAGTTTTTTGCCTGCTTTACCTGCCTGGGGGATTATATGGAAACAGACGGCTATGAAGGATGCTACAGGCAGGCCCTGGACATGATTGCCTTAATGGAAGGACAGCTTAAGGAATTCCCGGAAGCGCTGGCTTTTGCCCGTTCCTGCGGCGAAATCATGGAAAATCATTCCAGGGGAAAGATTTCGGCTATACTTACGATTGAAGAGAGCGGCATACTGAACGGAAAGCTCGAACGTCTGGACACTTTGTATGAAAAAGGCGTCCGCCTGATGACGCTGATGTGGAATTATGAGAACTGCATCGGCCATCCCAACAGCAGAGACGGGGAGATTATGAAAAAGGGACTAAAGGAGTTTGGAATCCAGGCTGTAGAGCGGATGGGTGAGCTTGGGATGATTGTGGATGTATCCCACGCATCAGACGGAACCTTCCGGGATATATTAGAATACGCAGAAGGCCCAGTCGTGGCGTCTCATTCAAATTGCCGCGCTCTCTGCAGCCATCCCAGGAATTTAAGCGATGATATGATCCGGGCCCTTGCAGAAAAAGGCGGGATTGCGGGACTTAATTTTTGCGGTGCATTTCTGGGAACAGCGAAGGACTCAAAGATCGAAGAGATGACGGCTCATCTGCTTCATATGATACAGGTGGGAGGAAGAGAATTTCCTGCGATCGGTACAGATTTTGACGGGATTGAAGAAGTACATATGGATATCCCCAGGGTGGACGGAATGGAAAAACTGTGGGAAGCCCTTAAGAAAAAAGGAATTTCGGAAAACCAGCTGGACTTGATCTGGAGCGGGAATGCGCTGCGGGTGCTGCAGGCGCTGTGACAGGCCAGCCCGGAAGAAGGACAGAATGTGCCCCGGCACATTCTGTCCTGTGATGCTATTCTTTTATTCTGTCAAGCTCAGTAAGATTCACTCCAAGGCTTGAAAGCGTTACCTTCAGTTCCAGATGATAATATCTGCCGCATCTGGCATAGTTTCACCTGCTTTCTGGAAATAATCTTCAATCTGTGTCTGGACGATTTTTATAAGCCGTGTTCTTGCCTCTACGCTTGCCCATCCGATATGAGGGGTAATGAGAAGCCTGCGGCTGTCCTTGATCTTCCGAAGCGGACTGTCCGGTGCCATTGGCTCTGTACACAGAACATCAAGCCCCGCGGCGGAAATCATATCCTGCTCCAGCGCATCACAGAGATCCCTTTCATTTACAATGGGGCCTCTTCCAAGATTCAGGAGAATACAGCTTTTTTTCATCCTGCGGAATGCGTCTGCATTAATAAGGTTTTCCGTATATTCATTAAGTGGAGCATGGATGGAAATGATATCGGAATGACGCAGTAAAGTGTCAAAATCCGTCTGCGTATAACCCTCCTGGGGCGGATTGCCCGACGGAGAAGTATAGATGACCCGGGCGCCAAAGGCCTGTGCAGCTGCCGCAACCCTCCGTCCGATATTTCCAAGTCCTATAATGCCCCATGTTCTGCCGCAGATCTCATGAAAGGTTTCCGTAAAATGGGTAAAGCCCTGGTCGTCTATGTAACGTTCCTCTTTTACGTAATCATCATAAAACCGAAGCTTTTCCAACAGATAAAAAAGCATGGCGAAGGTGTGCTGGGCGACAGAATCCGTCGAATATCCGGCAACATTGCGCCATGCAATCCCGCGTTTTTTAAGATAATCCTTGTCCAGATGGTTAGTACCTGTCGCGGTGACGCAGACGAGCTTCAGATGATCTGCATTGCCAATAGTCTGTTCATTAATCTCCACCTTATTCGTAATAATGACATCAGCGTCAGCGGTCCGCCTCAGCGCTTCCCTGCGGGTGGAGAAGGGGTAGGAAACGACTTCTCCGAGAGAGCAGAAGCCGGAAAGGCTGATATCCCCGCCAATGGATTTCGTATCTAAAAATATGAGCTTCATAGGTTATCCTCCTCCATCTATGCCCCGGCATTTGATGCAAATCTCCGGCAGACTGCGGCGCACATCTTTTTCAAACACCTTTCAGGTTCTTACAAATATATTAAGACTAAACTGGAAAAAATTCAATGGAAGAAATTAAAAGTTTCTTAAGCTTTCTTAAGTTGAATGCAGGTCTGATATATAGTATAATGTTCTGTGTCCAGGACAGCGATTCACATTTGGCAGTGATTCTGGTACTCGCTGTCTGTGCCAGACCAGTGGATCTTCTAAACAAGGAGAAAAGAAAAATGATAAGCAGCATAACAGATGAGAGAACGAACCGGAGAAGAGACGAAAGAAGACGGATACAGAGCAGAAGAATCTATGCCCGCAGAAAGCAGAGAGTAAGGCGGCAGATGATGCTTCTGGGTGCAATTGCTTTGTTGGTAGTTCTGTCTATAGGCTCATGTACACGCAATTTCCTGCTAAAAAGGAGTGCGCAGGAGACATCGGCAGTAAAAAACGGACAGAAGGCAGAAGGGGTAAAAGCAGCAAAGGGAGAAAAGGGTACGGGAACATCCGAAGGAGGCAGTGACGCAGGAGAGGCGTCAGAAGCGTCAGAAGAGCTGCTTGCGCGTGTAAAGAAAGAGGCGAAGGAGGCCGGATATCCGAAAGAGATTATCGGTCTGCTTTCAAAGAATCCCGAGACAGTAGACTTTGTAGCAGATTACTCTGCGAAAAAAGATATTACGCCCGCAGACACAGTGGGAAGCATAAAAAAAGGAGAGATCCCGCATCTTCTCCAGTGGGACGAACGATGGGGCTATTCGACATATGGAACAAGCACGATTGCAGTCAGCGGCTGTGGGCCGACCTGCATGTCAATGGTAATTTCCGGGCTTACCGGGGACAATTCCGTTACGCCTGCTAAGGTTGCAGAGTATAGTATGGAGAATGAGTATGTAGATTCGTCAAACGATACCGTCTGGCTGTTCATGCAGGAGGCGTCACAGCACTGGGGCATAACAGGATATGAGATTACGGCAGAAGAATCAGACGTAGAGGAACAGCTTCTGGCAGGACACCCGGTCATCTGCAGCGTGGGGCCGGGAGACTTTACAAAGAACGGACATTTTCTTGTATTAGCCGGATACGAAGACGGGAAGGTAAGAATAAACGATCCATTCAGCAAAAAAAACAGCGGGAAACTGTGGGAATATAAAAAAATTAAAAAACAGATACGGGCAATATGGGCATACTCCAACTAGTTGGGGACGGGGTAAAATTCATTTTACCCCGTCCCTGACTACAAATTCAAGAATATTCTGACGATTTGCGGAAAAAGAAAAACAAGCAAAAAAATTAAAATAATTTAAAAAAACATATTGACAAAACATGCGTGGATGTGGTATTCTATATTCAACAAATAACAGAACTGCATTACAAGACAGACGCGAGCTGTAAGTGATGGGTTGTTATTTATCAACACAAGTGTTGGAAGAGGATTTCTGAGAAGATGCGCGTTAGTATCAGGAGTCAAAGAGTTTAGGAAAAGGAGGTACGGACCACCAAAAGCTTAAATTAATATCCAGAATACAAAGATCGGAAAAAGGTAATTGAAGGAACATCAAGAGACTTGGACCGAGAAAGTAAGAGAGGTAAAAAGAATGATCGAAGTATCAGAGTAAAGGCGGGTATCAATGATAATGTTGGTATCCGTCTTTACATATGTTTATGTTCTGTCTTTGGCATTGTCTTAGGGCTATATTTGTATTGCCATAATCTTTCTGCGTTTTGTGGGATACCTTTTCACGTTACTTTTCACAAAATTTTAATAATTTAATTAGCACTCACCTCTTTACAGTGCTAACAAAAAGTGTTATAGTTCGAATAGAACAAGAAAAACAAGTCATACTATTATTATACGAGGAGGTATTGCCATGAATATAAATAGATTTACACAAAAGTCTTTGCAGGCTGTCCAGGACTGTGAGCGTACAGCCCTTGAGTATGGAAACCAGGAGATTGAGCAGGAGCATCTGCTCTACGCGCTGCTTACCCAGGAGGACAGCCTGATTCTGAAGCTTATGGAGAAGATGGGAATCAATAAGGAGCTTCTGATTAACCGGGCCGAGGAGGCATTAAGAAAGCGTACGAAGGTGCAGGGAGGGCAGCAGTATGTGGGACAGGAGCTGAACAAGGCCCTGATTCATGCGGAGGACGAGGCAAAGCAGATGGGGGATGAGTATGTATCTGTGGAGCACCTTTTCCTGGCTCTTATAAAATACGCGAACCGGGAATTGAAGTCCGTCTTCAAGGAGATGGGCATCAGCCGGGACGGATTTCTGAAGGCTCTGTCCACGGTCCGGGGCAATCAGCGGGTGACCAGTGACAATCCGGAAAGTACCTATGATACACTCAATAAATACGGGTCAGACCTGGTGGAGCGCGCCAGAGAGCAGAAGCTTGATCCAGTCATTGGGCGTGACGGGGAGATCCGCAACGCCATACGGATTCTCTCCCGCAAGACGAAGAATAATCCGGTTCTCATCGGTGAGCCCGGCGTGGGGAAGACAGCTGTTGTGGAGGGTCTTGCCCAAAGAATCGTGCGGGGTGATGTGCCAGAAGGACTTAAGGATAAGACCATCTTTTCTCTGGACATGGGCGCCCTTGTGGCGGGTGCAAAGTACCGGGGTGAATTTGAGGAGCGTCTCAAGGCAGTGCTGGAGGAGGTAAAGAACAGCGACGGGAGAATCATTCTGTTTATTGATGAACTCCATACCATTGTAGGCGCAGGCAAGACAGACGGCGCTATGGATGCCGGGAATATGCTCAAGCCTATGCTTGCAAGAGGTGAGCTTCACTGTATCGGGGCAACCACGCTGGATGAGTACCGCCAGTATATAGAAAAGGATGCGGCGCTGGAGCGCCGGTTCCAGCCAGTGCTGGTTGACGAGCCGACCGTAGAGGATGCAGTCTCTATTCTGAGGGGACTTAAGGAACGATACGAGGTGTTCCATGGTGTGAAGATTACAGACGGGGCGCTGGTGGCTGCGGCAACACTGTCAGACCGTTATATTTCGGACAGATTTCTGCCGGATAAGGCGATTGACCTTGTGGACGAGGCCTGCGCACTGATTAAGACAGAGCTTGATTCTATGCCGACAGAGCTGGATGAGCTGCAGCGCAAGATTATGCAGTTTGAAATTGAAGAGGCAGCACTTAAGAAGGAGGAGGACCGCCTGAGTCAGGACAGACTTGCCCACCTGCAAAAGGAACTCTCTGAACTCCGGGAGGAATTTGCAGGGAAGAAGGCGCAGTGGGATAATGAGAAGGTCGGTGTGGAGCGTGTCCAGAAGCTCAGGGAGGAGATTGAGCAGGTCAATAAGGCGATTGAAAAGGCACAGCAGGCATATGACCTCAATAAGGCGGCAGAGCTCCAGTACGGACGTCTTCCCCAGCTTCAGAAGCAGCTTTTGGAGGAGGAGAATAAGGTTAAGGACGAAGAATTTTCTCTTGTCCACGAGAGTGTGACGGATGAGGAGATCGGAAGGATCGTCTCCAGGTGGACCGGAATCCCGGTTGCAAAGCTAAATGAAAGCGAACGCAGCAAGACACTCCATCTTGCAGAAGAGCTCCATAAACGGGTGATTGGACAGGACGAAGGGGTGGAACTCGTGACAGAGGCGATTATCCGTTCCAGGGCGGGAATCAAGGATCCGACCAAACCCATTGGTTCCTTTCTGTTTCTCGGCCCTACCGGAGTAGGTAAGACAGAGCTGGCCAAGACACTTGCCGAGAGCCTCTTTGATGATGAGGGCAATATGGTGCGGATTGATATGAGTGAGTACATGGAGAAGTATTCCGTATCCCGTCTGATCGGAGCGCCTCCGGGATATGTAGGCTATGATGAGGGAGGACAGCTTACGGAGGCGGTCAGGAGGAAGCCTTATTCCGTTGTCCTGTTTGACGAGATTGAAAAGGCGCATCCGGATGTGTTCAATGTATTGCTCCAGGTACTGGATGACGGACGGATCACAGACTCCCAGGGGCGTACCGTGGATTTTAAGAATACCATTCTTATCATGACTTCCAATATCGGTTCCGCCCTGCTCCTGGAGGGAATTGATGAAAAAGGAACCATTGACGCAAATTGTGAACAGGCAGTCCTGGAAGAACTTAAGCTGCACTTCAGACCCGAATTTTTAAACAGGCTGGATGAAACAATTTTATTTAAACCATTGACGAAAGCAGATATTTATGACATTATTGATTTACTGGTGGCAGATATGAACAGGCGTCTTATGGATAAGGAGATCTCTATAGAGCTTACGGAGGCTGCAAAACAGCTTGTACTTGACGGAGGCTATGATCCGGCATATGGGGCAAGACCGCTGAAGCGTTATCTTCAGAAACATGTAGAGACTCTGGCTGCAAGGCTGATGCTGAAGGGGGACATCGGAGCAGGCGGGACGATTGTGATTGATGCAAAACAGGGGAGACTGACTGCACAAAGAAAAGGCAATCTGAAACTATGTTAAATTATGAAGAGATGCGGCATTCGCACCGGGGAACCGGCTGTGAATGCCTTTCGCAAGTGCAGGGAGCAGTACCAGGTAATGTATTTGGGAGGTGTCATAAGTATGAAAAATTTTAAGTGGAAGGAAATGGCAGTGGATCTTCTGGTAGATATCATTGCCAGCATGGCAATCGCTGTCGGAGTATATAATTTTGCATTAAATGCAAATTTTCCGGTCGCCGGGTTTTCCGGGATTGCCATTATTATCTATCATCTGACAGGGATTCCGGTAGGTGTGGGGACACTGATCCTGAATATTCCGGTCGCCATATTCTGCTACAAGTTCCTGGGGAGGACATTTTTTCTGAAATCCTTAAAGACGATCATCATCTCTTCTGTTTTTATGGACTACATTGCGCCCATGCTTCCGGTATATGAGGGCAGCAGATTCCTTGCGGCTCTTTGCATGGGAGTGTTGTGCGGGTTCGGGTATGCGGTTATTTTCATGCGCGGCTCATCCACAGGGGGCCAGGACTTTATCAGTATGGCAGTCAAGAAGGTAAAGCCGCATATATCGCTGGGTGTAATTACAGCTGTTCAGGACTTTTCCACAATTCTGCTGGGGAGTATTCTGGTCTTTAAGGATGTGGACGGTTTTATCTATGGAATCATTGTGACATATATTATGACGCTGATTATGGATAAGATACTGTATGGCATGGACGAGGGAAAGATGACCCTGATTGTCACAGAGCACGGGGAGGAGCTGGCGGTGCAGATCGATGAGTATACGGGGAGAGGTTCTACCATTCTCAGGGGAATGGGAAGCTATTCAAAAAGGAAAAAGGATGTGATTATGTGTGCATGTAATAATAAACAGATGTATACCATTAAAAAAATGGTACATGCACTGGATCCGGAGGCATTTACAATTATTGTGGAATCCAACGAAGTAGTGGGCGAAGGATTTAAAGTGGAGATTTAGAGATTATATAGAAAGGCTATTCCGATAAATAAAAGAATTGACAACGTTATGTATCATGACGTAAAATTAAAATGTTAGGTTTGTTATAAACACAGTAGGAGGTACAGGATGACTATAGAAGAATTTTATGCAACATTTGACCCGTCGGGAAATGAATATGCAAATGTTATGGGAAGGCTGGCAACAGAGAGACTTGTGAACAAGTATCTGAACAAGATGCTGGATGATAAAAGCTATGGAAATCTGAAGCAGGCAGTTGCTGACGGAGATTATAAGACAGCCTTTATGGCTTCCCATACTATCAAGGGGATCTGCATGAACCTGAATCTGAAGCCCCTTGCAGATTCCAGCGATGCTTTGACAGAGGAGCTCAGGAACGACCCGGACGCCGGTAAAGTGGAAGAGCTCTTGAAGCAGGTAGAGAAGGATTATGAATTTGTTACGGACGGAATTAGAAGTATTGGTTAGAGTGAGTGAAGGTTTATGAGCGAAAGTTTAAGAAAGAAAAAGATATTAGTGGTAGATGATTCCGAGATGAATCGTTCTATTCTTGCCGACATGCTGGGAGATGATTATGAGATTTTAGAGGCCACGAATGGCATGGAGGCAATTGCCGCGATCAAGGAGAGGGAGAGTGAGATTACCCTGATGCTCCTTGATATTGTGATGCCTCAGATGGATGGGTTTGAGGTACTGTCTATTATGAACAAGGGCGGATGGATCGGGAATATTCCCGTTATTATGATATCTGCCGAGACATCATCAAATCTTGTGAACCAGGCATATGATATGGGCGTCACCGACTATATCAGCCGGCCTTTTGACGGGAAGATTGTCAGACGGAGAGTAAATAATACGATCATGCTGTACACGAAGCAGAAGATGCTTCAGGGCATGATTGCAGAGCAGATTCTGGAAAAAGAAAAAAGCAGCTCACTTATGGTAGATATTCTCAGTAATATTGTAGAGTTCCGTAACGGGGAAAGCGGGCTTCATGTGCTGCATGTCCGGACAATTACAGAGACGCTGCTGAAACATCTGGCGGAAAAGACAGACCAGTATGACCTGAATCATACGAAGATTGCCATGATCAGTCTGGCTTCGGCTCTTCATGATATTGGAAAGATTTCGATTGACGAAAAGATTCTGAACAAACCGGGAAGGCTTACGGATGAAGAATTTGTAATTATGAAGACGCATTCGGCAATTGGCGGAGATATGCTGATGAATGTGGCACACAGACGTGATGAGGAGCTTGTGAAGGTTGCATATGAGATCTGCAGGTGGCATCACGAAAGATATAATGGCAGGGGTTATCCGGACGGACTGAAGGGAGAAGAAATCCCGATTTCCGCCCAGGTTGTCGCTATGGCGGATGTGTATGATGCACTGACGAGTAAACGTGTATATAAGCCTGCATTTTCCCATGAGAAGGCAGTCGAGATGATTATGAACGGGGAGTGCGGTGTATTTAATCCCCTTCTTCTGGAATGCCTTCAGGATGTAAAGGAATATCTGAAGGAAGAGCTTGAGAATAAGACTCTCAAGAGTGTGGCAGAAGATGAAGTGCAGTCTATGACAGAAGAGCTGATTGCAAAGGGTGACACCATTGCCTCTGACAGAACACTGAGACTTCTGGAGCAGGAGAGAATTAAATATCAGTTCTTTGCCTCCATGTCCAAGGAGATTCAGTTTGAGTACAATGTGGATACTGATATGGTGACTTTGTCCGAATGGGGGGCAAAATATCTTGGGGCAGATGAACTGATCATGCATCCATTTGAAGATGAGAAGATGGCGGAGATCCTGAATGTTGAAAAGATGCACGAGATCCGCCGTAAGGTCCGCGCTACAAATTATATTAATCCAGTCGTGGGCGGGGTGTACCGTCTTCATGTAAATGGAGAGGACAGATGGCACAGGATGACTGTGCGTGCCATGTGGGAGGGCACTGAGGAAAAGATGCATTATACCGGCGCCATCGGCAAATTTGCCAATGTGGATGAGGATTATAAGCGGATGGACAGCCTGGAAAAGGAGGCGTCCCATGACACCCTTACCGGCCTCTTTAACCATATGAATGCACGGAAGCTGATTGAAGCTGTACTTGCAGAAAGGCGGGATCATACCTACAGCCTGATCCTGTTTGACCTGGATCATTTTAAGGATGCGAATGACCAGTATGGACACCTGTTCGGTGATAATGTACTGAAGCATGTGGCACAGAAGCTGACAGATAATCTGAGAAGAGAAGATATTTTAGCCAGGGTAGGCGGAGATGAATTCATGATATTCCTGGAACACGGAGGGAATTTTGAAGCCCAGGTAAAGAGAATCTTCCAGGTTGTTGACGGGGAATACGAGAATTTCCAGATAAGCGTCAGTATGGGAGTCTCCCTTGCCCCTAAGGACGGGGAGGATTACGAGACCCTGTTTCATGCGGCAGACCAGGCGCTTTATGTTTCGAAAAGGGGAGGAAGGAATCAGTACCGGTTTTACGATAATTCTATGAAAGGAACTTTATCCGTTCTCTCACCGATGGATGGAGAAGAATAGTGACGAATAGACGACGTACGAAAGGATGGAAGGCGAGATGTCAGAACCAAAGAAAGTAATTATGCTCGGCAATGAAGCAATTGCCAGAGGCGCCTATGAGGCCGGAGTGAAGGTATCGGCAGCATATCCGGGCACCCCCAGTACAGAGATCAGTGAATATCTGGTACAGTACAAGGGAGATTTATATTGTGAATGGTCGCCCAATGAAAAGGTAGCGACAGAGGTGGCCATCGGTGCGTCAGTGGCAGGCGTGCGTGCCATGTCCTGTATGAAGCATGTGGGATTTAATGTGGCGGCAGACCCTGCTTATACAGTTTCCTACATGGGAGTAAACGGCGGACTGGTGATTGTTGTGGCAGATGATCCGGGACTTTACAGCTCCCAGAATGAGCAGGATACGAGGATGGTAGCCAGGGCAGCGGCTCTTCCGGTTTTAGAGCCTTCTGACAGCCAGGAGGCAAAGGACTATATGAAGATGGCGTTTGAGCTGAGCGAACGTTTTGACCGCCCGTTTATTCTCCGGACTACAACAAGGCTTGCCCATTCCCAGGGGCTTGTAGAGCTTATAGACCGCGCAGAGCCAGAGGATAAGCCTTATATAAAAGACATAAGAAAAACAGTGATGATGCCGGGCAATGCAAAGCCCCGCCATGTGGAGATAGAGAAGAGGAACCTGGAGCTTGCGAAAGCCGCAGATACGCTTCCTGTAAACCGTGTGGAGATGAAAAACACAGAGATCGGCGTGATTACCAGCGGAATTCCGTATCAGTATGTAAAAGAAGCGCTTCCAGAGGCTTCGGTGTTAAAGCTTGGCATGGTCAACCCCCTTCCGAGAAAGATGATCGAAGAGTTTGCTTCAAAGGTGGACACATTATATGTTGTGGAAGAGCTGGAGCCAGTGATTGAGGAACAGGTAAAGTCATGGGGGATCGCGGCTGTCGGCAAAGAGATCTTTACGATTCAGGGAGAATACAGCGCGAATATGCTTCGCAGGGCGATTCTGGGAGAGGAACCTTCTGCTGCAGAGCCGGCCACGGTTCCGGGAAGGCCTCCGGTTTTATGTCCGGGATGCCCCCACAGAAGTGTCTACTATGTGTTAAATAAATTAAAACTTCACGCGGCAGGAGATATCGGCTGCTATACCCTGGGGGCGGTAGCTCCCCTTAGTGTTGTGGACACTACGATCTGTATGGGAGCAAGTATTTCGAGCCTTCACGGCATGGAGAAGGCAAAGGGAAAGGATTATATTAAGAACTGGGTGGCAGTGATCGGAGATTCCACATTTTTACATACAGGCGTGAACTCTCTGATGAACATGATGTATAACAGAGCCACCGGGACAGTTATTATCCTTGATAACTCCACCACTGGAATGACCGGGCACCAGGATCATGCCGCAACAGGAAAGACTCTGCAGGGAGACCCCACCTATGCTATTGATATTCCGGCACTCTGCCGCGCCGTCGGCGTGAAGCATGTGACAGAGGTGAATGCTTTTGATCTGGAGACGCTGGAAAGGACGGTAAAGGAAGAGACTGCGAGGGACGAGGTATCTGTAATCATCACAAAGACGCCCTGCGTGCTCTTGAGCAAAGCAAAGAAGCCATTATACACTGTCCATGAAGACAGGTGCAGGAAATGCGGCATGTGCATGAAGCCCGGATGTCCTGCGATGACGAAGAATGCAGACGGAACCGTTTACATTGATGATACTATGTGCACGGGCTGTGGCCTGTGTGAGAGCCTGTGTAAATTCGGTGCAATCGAGCTGGTAAAGGAGGAGAACAGATAATGGCTGTAAAGAATATTATGATTGTGGGCGTAGGCGGCCAGGGGACACTCCTTACCAGCAGGATCTTAGGAGGTCTTGCAATCGCAGGGGGATATGATGTGAAGCTCTCAGAGGTGCACGGCATGGCCCAGAGAGGGGGAAGCGTTGTCACATTCGTACGCTACGGAGAGAAAGTGGCAGAGCCGGTCGTGGAGGAAGGCCAGGCAGACGTGATCATCGCCTTCGAACAGTTGGAGGCATTAAGATATGCCCATTTCCTGAAAAAAGACGGCGCCCTTATCATCAATGACTGGAAGATCGACCCCATGCCGGTGGTGACCGGTGCGGCCCAGTACCCTGAGCATATTATAGAGAATTTGAAAGAAAAATATAAGGTCTATACCGTAAATGCGACTGAGGAGGCAAAAAAATTAGGAAATTCCCGGGTCTTCAATCTGATTGTGCTGGGAATTGCCGCACAGCATATGGACTTCTCAAAGGAGCAGTGGTATAGCGTAATTGAACATACAGTGCCACAAAAGACGATTGAGATAAATAAGAAAGCGTTTGACGTGGGATTTGAACTGTAAGGAGGTGGCTCACAATGCACAGGCAGTATGAAGCATTTGATATGGGTTTTACGTTTATGAACCTTCGTCTCGTTAGAGGTTAGCCAGCCAGAGGCGAAGGGTATCGTAAAGACGAAGTGTTGGCAGTTAAAAATGCGAGTAGAATAGGAGTAGAGAAAAATGGCAGGAATAGCATTGGAAAACTGGAAAGAAACAATACGCGACCCGAAGATTGAATGCATGAGCAGGGATGAGATGAGCGCCCTTCAAAGCGAACGTCTTGTAAAACAGGTGAAGAATGTATATGACAATGTTGCATTCTACCGGAAGAAAATGGATGAGCTTGGTGTAGAGCCTGGTGATATTAAAGGAATCGAAGATATTCATAAGCTTCCGTTTACAACAAAAGAGGATTTAAGAGATAATTACCCATTCGGGCTTCTGGCAGTGCCGCAGGAGAAGATTGCCAGAGTGCAGGGAACCTCCGGCACCACAGGGAAACTTACCCTTGCCTCCTATACACAGAAGGATGTGGATGTGTGGGGCGAATGTGTGGCGAGAGGCCTTGTAATGGCAGGACTTACCTCCGCAGACCGGATCCATGTATGCTACGGCTACGGGCTGTTCACAGGCGGCATGGGACTGGATCTTGGAGCAAAGGCCCTTGGGGCAATGGCAATTCCTATGTCCGCAGGAAATACGAAGCGCCAGCTTATGTGTATGGAGGACTTTGGAGCAACGGCATTCGGATGTACGCCGTCCTATGCCCTTTATCTTGCAGAGGCGGCACAGGAGGCAGGAATCGTTGACCGTCTTCAGATCAAGGCAAGCATTAACGGTGCAGAGCCCTGGACGAATGAGATGCGCAAAAAGATAGAGAGTATCTTACATATCAACAGCTTTGACATCTATGGCCTGTGTGAGATTACAGGACCAGGAGTTGCCATGGACTGTATCCATCATAAAGGGCTTCATGTATATGAGGATTACTTCTATCCAGAGATCCTGAACCCGGCGGACCAGTCCGCATGCGGTGACGGAGAGACGGGTGAGCTGGTATTTACAACCCTTGCAAAGGAAGGCATGCCCCTTCTCCGTTATAGAACGAAAGACCTCACAAGCATGGAGAGAGGAACCTGCGAGTGCGGAAGAACACTTCCAAGAATTCAGAAGTTCACCGGACGTACAGATGATATGAAGGTAATCCGCGGCGTCAATGTATTCCCGACACAGGTTGAGACAGCCCTTCTTTCCATGGGCGGCGGCGTGGCTCCTCATTATATGCTGATTGTTGACCGCGAGAACAACCTGGATGTCCTTACCGTAATGGTAGAAGTAGATGAGAAGTATTTCTCTGATGAGATCCGGAAGCTGGATGAGTTGAAGGCAAGGGTCGGCGCTGTTCTGAAACAGGCTCTTGGCGTATCAGTAAGAGTGAAGCTTGTAGAGCCGAAGACCATTCAGAGAAGCGAAGGAAAAGCAAAGCGCGTCATTGACAACAGAGGACTTTAAAAGGAGGGAAGGTCATGGGTTTTAGTAATACAATTCAGCAGTTATCGGTATTTCTGGAGAACAGGGAAGGACGGCTTGATGAGGTTCTGAAGGTTCTCGCGAAGAATGATGTGAATATCGTGGCGCTCAGCCTGGCGGACACATCAGATTACGGGATGCTCCGCATGATTGTGTCAGAGCCAGAGAAAGGAAAGGCAGCTCTTAAGGAAGAGGGAATTATCTCCATGCTTACAGACGTAGTGGCGCTCCGTGTGCCTCATGCAGCAGGGTCCCTTAGCAAGGCGATGCACCAGATCGTGGAAGGAAAAGTGAATGTAGAATATATGTATGCATTCGCAAACGGAAGCGATGCAGCAGCAGTGCTTAAGAGCGATGACCCGGAAAAGGTTGTGGAGATTCTGAAAGGCAGTGGGTTTGACGTATATAGCGCCGATGAAGCATATCGGGCGAATCAATAGGATGAAATTGGGGACGGGGCATTTTCGCTATAGCGCACCTCAAAAGCTCCAGTGGAGCTTTTGAGGTGAAAAAATGCCCCGTCCCCAATTTAGGAGTAAAATACTCCGAACTGTGCATACTATCTGTGAGGTGATGGTATGAACAGTATATGGACGGATACGGCAGTTTTACAGAAGAGGAATTCTCTAAAAGGGGATATGGACGCAGAGGTTGTGATTATCGGGGCAGGGCTTGCGGGCATTCTGACGGGATATATGCTGAAGAAAAAGGGGATTGACGCGGTAATCCTGGAGGGAAACCGTATCGGGAGCGGACAGACCGGCAGGACGACAGCAAAGATTACGTCCCAGCATGGCGCAGTCTGCGGGAAGCTGATTCAGATATATGGAAGAGAGAAGGCGAAGCATTATGTGGGATTTCAGGAATGGGCAATTGGGGAGTATGAGAGGATTGTGAAGGAGTATAAGATTTCCTGTGATTTTATGAGATGTAACGGGAGTCTCTATTCTACTACAGAGGAAGAGACGCTTAAGAGGGAAGCAGAGGCTGCGACCGGGCTGGGAATCCAGGCGGTGTACAGAAGGGAATGTGAGCTTCCTTTTCCGGTGAAGAGTGTGCTGACTTATGAGAACCAGGCAAGGTTTCACCCGCTTAAGTTTATAAAGGGAATATCAGAGGAACTACGGATATTTGAAGAGACACGAGTGAGAAAGGTTCTGTATGACGGGCAGGGAAAAAGTCGTGTGGTGTCGGACAGCGGGACAGTGACAGCCGGAAAGGTCGTTTTCGCCTGTCATTTTCCTTTTGTGAATGTTCCGGGATATTACTTTGCAAGGATGTATCAGTCCAGAAGCTATGTGCTGGCTTTAAAGGGGGCGCAGAGTTTTGACGGATATTATCTCGGAATAGACAGTGACGGCTATTCTTTCCGGAGCGCCGGGGATGTTCTCCTTTTTGGCGGCTGCGGACACAGGACCGGAGAGGCGGGGGAGGCTGATAGCTCCCTTACAGCGGACAAAAAGGAGATCATGACAGGGTATGAGAGGCTTTCGGATAAGGCACAGGAACTATGGCCGGATGCTAAGGAGGCGTCGCGCTGGTCAGCCCAGGATTGTATGACGCTGGACGGCATCCCTTATATCGGAGAGTTCAGCCCTCACAGAAGAAAGGGCTGGTATGTTATGACAGGTTTTGGAAAGTGGGGCATGACCCAGTCCATGGTCAGTGCAAGGATTATTTCCTGTATGATAGAGGGGATGAGAATACCGGAGGCGGATGTGTTTTCCCCGCAGAGAAATATCCATATGTCCGGCGTAAAGGAATTCTCCGCAAATCAGAAGACGGCGGTGAAAAACCTTGCAAGCCCGAAACATACGAAACGCTGTACGCATATGGGCTGTAAGCTGGCCTGGAACCCCCAGGAGGGAACCTGGGACTGTCCGTGCCATGGATCACGGTTTGACAGGGAGGGCAGGCTTCTTGACGGCCCGGCCATCAGAGATGAAGCAAAGGATGATGCAAACGGCCTCTTGACCATCTGAAAAAATGTGGTATACTAGAGCGTGTTTGACGTGTTTGACGTGTTTGAAAGTTCATTCCATCTTGCAGAAAGCAATTTTCAAACACGCTTTGGGATACAGACATATGCAGATATAGATGGGAGAAGAATATGTTACTTTTACAACAGATGATCGTTTTGTTTATTTACATTGTAATCGGATATGCAGCCGCAAAGAAGGGGGTTATGAATGAGGAAACCAGTAAGAAGCTGTCCTGGATTGTCGTAGAGGTGGCGAATCCTGCCCTTACGGTTTCCGCAGTTGTGAACGGCGACGGGACAATACAGGGAAGAGATCTGCTGCTGACTGCATGGATGGCGGTTGTAATTCTGGGAGGAATGGTGCTTCTTTCCCTTATCCTTCCCATTATGTTCAGAGTGGAAAAGAAACAGAGGAATGTTTACCGTCTGTTTTCAGCTTTTAATAATATCGGATTCATGGGCTTCCCTGTTATTGCAGCGGTGTATGGACAGGAAGCGCTGTTATATGCTGCAGTTTTCTCCATGCTGTTCAATGTTCTGATGTATACTTATGGCATTCAGACAGCCCGTGGGGAGAGAATGGGAGGGGGCCAGTGGAAAAAGATCTTAAATATCGGTGTAGTCAGCAGTATCCTTGCAATTGGGATTTACCTGCTAAAAATACCTACTCCACAGTTCTTCCGTACAACCATGAGCGGCTTAAGCGGCCTTACCGCGCCCCTCAGCATGATGGTTATAGGCATATCACTTGCAGGAATGAAACTTGGGGAGCTATTCAAAGATATCAAGATGCTGGCATATTCCCTGACAAAGCTTCTTGTACTCCCGGTTCTCTTTATGCCGCTGATTAACAGGGCAGTAAGCAGTGAGATGCTGTGCGGTGTCTGCATGATCATGATTGCCACCCCTGCTGCAAGTATGAATGCAATGCTTGTGCAGCAATATGGAAGTAAGGAAGAAGCAGCGCTCGCGGCAAGAGGTGTTGCCCTTACGACCCTGTTATCTATAGTAACCATTCCGGTTGTATCTGCGATTGTATTTTAGAGTCCTCCAGGGGATGCAGCCTGTGGCAGATTTATCTGGCACGCAGTATAACAAAAACAAAGCAGGACAGCTTATTTGCCGTCCTGCTTCGTTTTATTAATCTTATTTTATATAATACTTATATTACTTTATATATATTAATCCCCAATATTGCAATCAATACTTTTCAATAATAAAAAGTGCTTCAAAAATACGATTAATAGGCCTAACCTGTTAAATCTTCGTTACATTCACTGCCTGTGGTCCTTTAGCGCCCTCTGTTATGTCGTATTCTACAGCCTGCCCCTCTTCTAAGGACTTGAAGCCCTCCATGTTGAGGCCGGAGTAGTGTACAAATACGTCGCTTCCAGATTCGTCAGATATGAATCCGTAACCCTTCTGGTTGTTGAACCATTTTACTGTACCCTTCATAACGATACCTCCATTATAAAATGAAAAATTGTAATTCGAAAAATTTCGAATTATGATACTTTGCCATTGTATCGTGTATTGATGAAAAAGTCAATGGATTTGTCAAGTTTTTTCAAGATATTTTCTTGACGAAGCCTGTCAGTACGTGTAAAGTAAAGATATAGACAACGATTCGTAAAAAGAGGTTGAAGAGATGATTACATTAACAGGGAAGAAGATATCAGAGGGAGTTGCCATCGGTAAGCTTGCCTTTTATAAAAGGGACATAAAGGAGATCAAGAGAATTTATGTAAAGGATGTAGAGAAGGAGATCCAGCGGTTCCAGCGTGCGAAGGAGAAGGCTGTTTCGGAGCTCAAGGTGCTGTATGATCTGTCCATCAGGGAAGTAGGAGAGGCGAATGCGGCCATTTTTGAGATGCAGCAGGAGATACTGGAGGATCCGGACTTTAATGACAAGATAAGCTCGCTTATTCTGGAAGAAAAGCTGAATGTGGAATATATTGTGCAGGAGTCGGTTGACATCCTGCTAAATGACAAGGAATTCCAGAAAAAGGGATATAATAAGGGCCATGAGGGAGATGTGAGAGATATTGCCATCCGGCTGATCAGGATTCTGTCCCGGAGCTTTAAGGATAAGATGTTTATGGATGAGCCCTTTGTCCTGGCAGCAGGAGAGCTCTATCCAAGTGATACGGTCCAGCTTGATAAGACGAAGGTGCTGG
Organism: uncultured Lachnospiraceae bacterium; assembly: GCA_947566645.1. Classification (GTDB taxonomy): domain Bacteria; phylum Bacillota; class Clostridia; order Lachnospirales; family Lachnospiraceae; genus CAPEBR01. The sequence continues at coordinate 41,863 of CANOKL010000018.1, read as the reverse complement.
GCTTTGTGACCATGTATGGCGCGATCAATTCCCATACGGCAGTTCTTGCCAGGACGAAGGGGATTCCTGCGGTGATTGGTCTTGGAGAGGTGCTGAAGAAGGACTATGAGGGCAAGACGATCATTGTGGACGGATATGAGGGCAAGGTATACATTGAACCGGATTATTCGACTCTTACGAAGATGAAGGAGCGGCGGGACGCGGGCGTCCACCAGGTCAGGAATCTGGAGCGTCTTAAGGGCAAGGAGAATGTTACCCAGAGCGGACAGAAGATTGATATTTTTGCAAATGTCGGGACAAGAGAGGATATTGAGAATGTTCTCAGAAGTGACGCAGGCGGAATCGGTCTCTTCCGGAGTGAGTTTTTATATATGGAGACTGGCAACCGGATCCCTACAGAGGATCAGATCTTCCAGGTATACAGGCTGGCGGCAGAGTCTATGGGGAATAACCGTGTCGTGATCCGTGTGGCGGATCTGGGCGGTGACAAGATGGCGCAGTGTATTGACCTGGGAAGACAGGAGAATCCGGCCATCGGCTTTCGGGGGCTCCGTGTCATGTTTGAGAAAGAGGAACTCTTTCTGGAGCAGCTTCGGGCAATTCTTCGGGCATCGGCCTTTGGCAATGTTGCTCTCCTCCTTCCGATGATCACATCACTGGAGGAAGTAATCAGGGCGAAGGATACTATTGAACGTGTGAAGAGAGGACTTAAGTCTGATAAGATACCTTTTAACGCAAGTATTCCGATTGGAGTTATGATTGAGACGCCGGCAGCGGTTATGCTGAGCGGGGAGCTGGCGAGAGAGGTTGATTTTTTCAGCATAGGGACCAATGATCTGACACAGCTCACCCTTGGCCTTGACCGGGGGAGCCACAGGCTGAGTAAATACTATAATCCGTACCATCCCGCTCTTCTTAAGATGATCCGTATTGTGACGAATAATGTACATCTGGAGGGAAAGCCGATCAGCGTATGCGGAGATCTGGCAGCTGATCTGTCTATGACAGAATACTTCATACAGATCGGGATTGATGAATTATCTGTGGCGCCGAACCAGGTGCTGGCGCTGCGTAAGAAGATCAGGGATATTCAGTAGGAGGAGTAGCTATGTGGACAAGAGAACAGCTTAAAACGAATGGGAAGATGGCATTTTCCCGAAATTACTGGGAATGTGTTGCAGTTGCACTGATTATGGGATTTTTCTCAGGGGTGCCGAATTTTGCGGCGGTGAAGAAAAACCTGGAGACTCAGAGGGCGAGTCTGTCGGAATTTGGATTATATGGAAGCTCTGTGGATATGTCAGAGCTGTACCAGTCGCTTACTATGGCAATCTCATTATTTACCGTTTTCGGTCTTCTGATCACGGCAGTCTTTGTACTGCTTAAGATCCTTGTAGGGAATGCCCTGATGGTAGGAGGGAACCTTTTCTTTATTGAAAATAGAAATGGCAGCAGGGGATTCGGAATTGTTGCCTCATCCTTCCGCTCAGGGAGATATGGGAATATTGTTCTGACCATGTTCCTGATGGATCTGTTTATATCCCTGTGGTCTCTGCTTCTGATTATTCCGGGGATTATCAAGTCCTACGAGTATCTCATGGTGCCCTATATTCTGGCAGAGAATCCTCAGATGGACCGGAAGGAGATATTCGAGATCAGCAGGAGGATGATGGACGGAGAGAAGATGAATGCCTTTCTTCTTGACCTTTCCTTTTTGGGATGGATCTTCCTTACTGTGCTTACATGCGGAGTTGCAGGCATTTTATATGTGCAGCCCTATATGATGGCGACAAGGACAGAGCTTTACATCTATAATAAAGTAAAAGCTTATAATGAAGGATATATAGCTTAGGAACTGTCAAGAATACAGATTTATACTGCGCCAGAATGAAAAGTTAAAAGTTATTTCTTCACAGTTCCTTAATGTACAAGGAATGAAAAAAATGAAAATTCTATTAAAATTAATCAGACTGGCCGGACTGATCATCATCTCAGTGGCCGCAGCAATGGGGCTGGCGTTTCTTGTTACTGTATTTTCAGAAAAGATCATTCTGAGGCTGCCGGAGGATTATTATTTTTATCAGCATCACCCAGTGGCGGAAAAGGCGATGATCTATCTGATCGTAGTTCCGGTAGTGACATTTTTCGGTGTTCTGCTTGGCAGGAGGCGCGGAAGGACAGACGAAGCGCTGGAGGATATGTATGATCTGTACTGCATTTTCAGATGGCTTACAGATATAAGATTCATACTGATTGTGGTGTGGATCGTAAGTCTGTACTGCTGCTTCGCCTCTGCCACGGTGGTAACAAAGGATAAGATTATCTGCCATTCTCCTCTTCATCCATCTGGAATTGCGTATGAGTACAAGGACGTATCCCGGATCCGGACGGGCTTTGGACAGAAACGTTTTGCACTTCTGGAATATCAGAAAAAAGGAAATTTTTATTATGAGATTGAACTGGACGGAAAAAAGAAAGTGTTTACTGTTCCGTCTGTAAATGACAGGATAGAGCGGTATGCAGAAGAGACATACCTGGAGTTAGAGGACTTTGACCAGCGGCTGGTATCTCTTGGAATCCCAAAACAGGGAGACGAAAAGGGCTTCGGGGCCTGTGATCTGGACCAGGAATATGTAGACCGCTTCCGCAGGATTACTACGCTCCGGTAGTAACAAAACAACGTTACTATTCACGGCTCAGGAATGCGCACAAGTTGCGCATTCGGTGAGAACATGATGTAAAACAACTAATTTTTCAGAAAAATTACAGAATAGACTCTTTACATATAAAAATTTTTTGTGTTACAATAATATTGGGTGATGAAAATGTATAGAATTGGAAATTATGTAGCACATTACAAAGAAGGTATATGTGAAGTGACTGCAATCGGAACACTGGATATGAGTTGTTCAGACAAAAAGAAAGAGTATTACACACTAAAGCCGGTGTATGACAGAGGCGGAACCCTCTATACTCCGGTATCGAATGAACGGGGACAGATTCGCGACGTGATTACGGCAGAAGAGGCGAGGAAACTGATAAAGGACATGCCGGTGATAGAGGCACTTGGGGTAGCGGAGGAGAAAAAGCGGGAGTCCCTTTATAAGGAAGCATTATTCAAGAATGAATGCCGTGCATGGATTGCAGTGATCAAGACATCTTATTCCCGGAAAATGAAAAGACTTTCCCTGGGAAAAAAATCAATCAACATGGATGATAAATATCTCGGGATGGCAGAGAAATTCCTGTATGGGGAGATCGGGATGGCGCTTGGCATACCGCGGGATGAAGTGAAGGATTATATTAAGAATCAAGTTGGGGACGGGGTAAAATGAAAATTACCCCGTCCCCAACTGGCTTATTTTTCAGTTATATGGATCATGATGCTCTCATATTCGGCTGCCGCTGCCGGGAGCGGCAGTCCGGTATTCATTAGTACATCACCTGGATATGCTTCTCCGTTCACCAGGTAGGTGCTGTCTTCTTTTAGGCCTTTCAGCCTGCACCAGCAGCCGGGGCCGTTGGGATGAATCTTAAGGGCAACGGAAATGAGGAGCGCCTCGCTCCCGTCACTGGAAGCAAACTGCCAGCTGTGCCAACTTTCGGCTGTTTCCGGGTTGGTAAGCCGGTAGTAGTCGCCGTACTGGATCAGGTCATAATAGCTTTTGAATTCTTCAATCTGTAACTTTACGGTTTCTTTTTCCTCCTGGGTCATCTCATGCGGGTCGAGCTCATAGCCGAAGGTGCCGGACATGGCAACTGCGGCGCGGGTATGGATGGGCGTTATGCGTCCGGTCTGCTCATTGGGGCATTTGGATACATGGGAGCCCATTGTGCTTATGGGATATCCGAAGGATGTGCCGTATTGTATGCTCAGTCTTTCGATGGCGTCAGTGTCGTCGCTGCACCAGATCTGGGGCGTGTAGTAGAGCATTCCTGCATCAAAGCGTCCGCCTCCGCCGCTGCACCCTTCAATCAGCATGCCGGGATAGCGGCTACCCAGCTTCTCCAGCATATCATAGACGCCAAGTACGTACCGGTGTGCGGCTTCTCCCTGGCGTTCTGCGGGAAGAGCTGCGCTGTAGATGTCCGAGAGACTCCGGTTCAGGTCCCATTTCAGATATTCTATTTCTGTGCTGTCAAGCACCTGGCAGATCTGCGACAGGATATATTCCCGTACATCCTCCCTGGAAAAATCCAGCAGGAGCTGATATCTTGAGCGGGAAGGGGCTTTTCCCGGAATCTGCATTGCCCAGTCCGGGTGATTCCTGTAGAGTTCACTGTCCTCATTGATGCCCTCGGGCTCGAACCAGATGCCGAATTTCATTCCCAGTGCATGGATGCGCTCAGAGATGCTGGCCAGTGAACAGCCAAGCTTTTCTTCGTTGACAAACCAGTCTCCAAGACCCGATACATCCAGATCCCGTTTCCCGAACCATCCATCATCCATTACAAACAGCTCGACACCGAGCTCCGAAGCCTCCCGAGCCATCTCTACCAGCTTGTCCCCGTTAAAGTCAAAATAGACACCTTCCCAGCTGTTTAAAAGGACCGGACGGCGCTTCGTCTTCCAGATTCCCCGGCACAGATTGTCCCGGTATGCCCTGTGATAGATCCGGGAAAGCTGTCCCAGGCCGTTCCCGGACCAGGCAAGGGCTGCCTCCGGGGCATAAAAGGAATCCCCGGGCTCTATGCGCCATGTAAAATTATCCGGGTGGATTCCCATAAGAACCCTTGTCTGATTATACTGGTCAAGTTCGGCAGTTCCAAGAAAGTCACCGCTGTATAAAAGTGACAGGCCAAAACAGTTTCCCGTCTCCTCTGTAGTGGTTCTGTCTGAAAGAATCAGAAATGGGTTATACTGGTGGCTGGAAGTACCGCGTGTGCTTCCTATGGACTGTATGCCGTGGGAAACAGGAGTGCGCTGGCAGGTACGTTCCTTGACATGTCTTCCGTAGAAGGTGTGCAGGTCAAAGTCCCCGTGCAGGAAGTCGATGCAGGCACTCTGTACATTCTCAAGATAAATATCTGCCTCACTGTGGTTTTCAATGCGTACGGCCCTTGTAATCAGATCAAGATCTTCCATTACACCGTAATACAGATGCACGTAGAAAAGCCTGCGTGTATCCTCCAGGGTGATAACCAGGGTGTCGGCACGCCCATCTGTGCCGTCATCTGACAGATAGATGGCCGGCAGTCCGGGGAGGCTGTATTTCCCTTCCTGGATTTCAAAGTCTTTGAACTTGAGCTCGCAGGAAAAACTGCCGTCCGGATAGCGCACCTTAAGCGCGCTTGTACGGTAATCTCCGCTCCCATATGTAGGATATTCCTGGGGAAGTGCGTCCAGGGAGTATGAGCGCTCGTCTCCGGCGTCATAGGGGTTGCCGGAGAAGCCGCGGTCCGCGTAGGTAACCAGATAGGAGTAGTCAAATACAGATCCCCTTTTACCAAAGTAGGTATGGAGTAAAACCCCATACCTGTCTTTTTTCATCTGGTACATACTATGGTCTGTCTGCAAGGTAAATAATGATTTTGTCTTGTCAAGTATAATCGCCATAAGTCTGTCCTCTATTATTGTAAAAATTTTAAGTACGTCATGCAGCCGTGGCTGCATGACAGGATTGGCATGTTACTTCACCGCACCGTTTACAACACCGTTGATGATCTGCTTCTGGCATACCAGATAGAAGATCAGAATCGGAAGCAGTGCCAGTAAGTAGGAGGCGAATGCCAGGTTGTAGTTCGTACCGAACTGTGTCTGGAATGTAAGCTGTGCCAGAGGCAGTGTGTTTGCCCCTGTACCGGACATGATAACAAGCGGCGTCATAACGTCATTCCATGTTCCAAGAGCGGTAAGTACAGCAACTGTAGCATGCATCGGCCCCATGATCGGGAAGATGACCTTCCAGTAAGTCTGCCATGTAGTAGCACCGTCCACAAAAGCGGCCTCCTCCAGTGCGATTGGAATGTTCTTTAAATAACCGGTGTAGAGCATAACGTTCATCGGCATGTAGAACACTAAGTAGCATAATATAACACCGAACCAGTTGTCAACCCCCATTTGTGCCGTCTGCTTTACGAGAGGCATCATCAGGATTGCGAAAGGTACGAACATACCGCTTACAATGTAAAGGTATGAGAATTTGTAAAATTTGTTTTTCGCCATGCTTCTTCCGATTGCGTATCCGGCAAGGGAGTGAAGCAGGATTGCGAGAACAACAGTTGCAACAGTAATCATGACGCTGTAGCCCAGGGAATGCCAGAAGTCTGTGACACGCATAGCCTCTGCAAAGTTTTCAAGGCTCCAGCTCTTCGGAAGACTTAATGCCCCGGCAATGTCGTTTGTCATCTCTGTCGGTTTCTTGAAGGCGATTACAATTGCCATGTAAAGCGGGAAGATAACAGTCAGACAGCCGGCAATTAATAAGATTGTAAGCGGCCAGTTCGTGGTGGCAGCAACTTTATTTTTCTGTTTCATTATAACTGTTCCTCCTTCTTTCCTGTGAAATTAAGCTGGAATACAGAGATTGCTACAATTACGATAAAGAAGATTACCGCATTGGCACTCTGGAAACCAAACTGTCCGCCGCCCATACCATTGTTGTAGATCAGGTAGGAGATGGACTCAGTACTCTGTGCAGGACCACCTTTGGTTAACGCCATGATCTGGTCGAATACCATCAGGAAGTCTTTCATGCTGAGCACCATATTGATACTGAAGAATGGAATGATGAGCGGGAAGGTCAGTTCCTTGAAGCTCTTCCATCCGGTAGCGCCGTCAATGGCACCTGCCTCATATACATCTTCTGGCACCGTCTGGAGACCAGAGATGTAAATAAGTGTTGTCTGTGCAATGGACTGCCATGCAGCAACAATTACGATGGCAAGCCATGCTGTGTTTGTGTTAGAAAGCATACTGGAGCCGCCGGTAACTGCGGGAAGGATATATGTAAAGATATATCCGAAAATATAACCTACAACCAGTCCGCCTAAGATTCTTGGAACAAAGTAAACACCTCTCAGAGCACTCTTTGCGCGGATCTTTCCATTTAAGCCCAGTGCCAGAAGCAGGGCAATTACGTTCGTAAGGATGGTAGCCACCAGCGCAAATTTAAATGTAAACAGATAGGATTTTCCTACACGGGCATCTGTAAATAAGTCAGCGTAGTTACGCATTCCTACCCAGTCATAGCTTCCGAAGCCTTTAAAGTTCGTAAAGCTGTATATAAGACCTTTGATCAGCGGCAAAGTATTAAAACAGAAGAACAATGCCAGCACGGGAACTGTGATTAATAAAAAGGTTTGGTTTCTGCTGAGTTTTTTCATTATTCATTCCCTCCCTTTTTTTCATATTCCTGTACCTTACGGATAATATCACGGTTGTATCTTACCCAGTCGGTATCAAATTTGTTTAAGAATTTTTCTACGCTTCCGTCTAACAGGAAGGTCTGAATCTGTGCGTCCACGCTCATCTCAGACGGGTAGTAGTGATCCTGGTAGTCTACCATTCTTCCCTCGTTGATGTAGCTGACCATACCGTCAAGAGCCGGAGAAAGCTTGAACTCCTGGTCTTTACATGGTACTGCATTCTGGTCGTCCAGATAAGTCTGGATGGTAGAATCCTCTAATAAGAAGCTTAATACCTCATATGCGGCTTCCTTGTTCTTGCACTCATTTGTAATACAGAACTGAAGGTCAACGCCTGAGTTCAGGATATTGTCAGCCTCGCTGTCACATCCAGGCATAACAAAAGAATCAATGTCCATGTCCGGATTTACAGACTGGATCTGCGGAACAGCATAGCTTCCGATACAATACATGGCAGATTCTCCGTTTGCAAATGCGGTACACGCATCATTATAACTGTAAGCGAACGGATCATCCTGTGCGTGGTCTAAAAGCTCAAGCATCTTCTGTGCCACGTCATCATACTCATCAATAAACTTTGTTTCGCCCTTGTTCACCTGACGGCATACGTCAGCCGGGGCAAGGTCACATGCCAGTGCGTTCCACGGTGCAAGACAGGTCCATACATCCTTGAAGCCGAAGTAAAGGGGCTGCTGTCCGGAAGCCTTGATGGTATCGCACAGGGTCATGAATTCATTCCATGTGGTCGGAACTTCCCAGTTGTTATCCTTGAACATCTGACGGTTGTACAGAACACCTGCTGCATTCGCTACATATGGAACAGCGTACACGCCATCCATTGGAACGAACTCCAGATTCTTGTCAATGTCCAGATATGCCTGCTTAATCAGTGACAGGCCTTCAAAATCTGAGATATCCATGAGGATCTTAGCGTCAAGGAAGTTTGAGAAATTGACGTCACCGCCAATCCCGATAATATCAGGAGCGTCTTCCTTGATTAAACGTGTTTTCAGTACGGTCATGGCATCATTAGGGGATTCAATCTGAAGCACAATATCATCATGTGTCGCATTGAATTCCTCTTCCATCTTCTCGAAAGCCTTTACGGCCTCCGGTTTGTACTGAAGCAAGGTGATGTGCGTCTTACCATCTGCGCTGCCTTCAGAACTGCATCCGCTGGCTGAAATAATGGTCCCAATCAGCATTGCCGCCACAAGTGCTGTGGCAATTAATCTCTTCTTCATTCAACACCTCTCCTTTTTCCATGCATTGTTAAGTTGCATGATTATTTTGTGTATTTCTGTATAGAATGATAGCAGTTTGACGAACAGACGTAAATATTTGTATGTGTCCGAAAGTTATCGTTATGCGTGATTGTGACGAAAATATTGAAATATAGACGCATCATGGTATATAATATAAGTATTCCTTAATTTTTCGTGAAAATACACAAAAATTACTATTAATTTTTGAGGAGAATGACGGTAACCATTCAACAGGTCTGCGCACATGCTGTACTGACCGTAAGAATTCGATGCAGGAGTCAGCTGCGAATGTCGAAGTAAAGACGAAGGAGGGAAAAATTATGATGAATCACCTGTTTTCTGTGTTTCAGGATGAACGCTTTATGGATCTTACTATTTACCAGTACGGATATGAAAAGTGTGAGCCGCTTCACTCATTCGGGCCGTATGTCAGGAATAATTATCTTTTTCATTACGTAATTTCAGGAAAAGGCTGTCTTCATGCCAATGATGAGAAGGATAATACAACGTATTATGATATATCGGCCCCAAGCGGCTTTCTCATAGAGCCTGGATTCGTCAATACCTATTATGCGGACAAGAATCATCCCTGGGAATATGTGTGGGTGGAATTCGGGGGGTTAAGGGCAAAGGAGTGTGTAGAGCTGGCCGGTCTTTCCCACAAGTCGCCTGTATATCATCTTTCAGACTCAGAGTACGGGGATCAGCTGGCAGAGCAGATGCTTACGATCGTGAAGAGTCAGAATGCCTCGTCCATGGAACTGATCGGCCGGCTTTACCTTTTTCTGGACAGCCTGATCAAATATTCTGCTTCTAAAAAGCAGCTCCAGGGCGGGCAGCTCAGCGAATTCTATGCACGGGAGGCAGTGGTCTATATTGAGCATAATTATGCCCAGAACATTACGGTGGAAGATATTGCGAAGAAATGCAAGCTGGACAGGAGCTATTTCGGAAAGGTCTTCAAAAAGGTGGTGGGGCAGTCTCCCCAGGAATTCCTGATCCGCTACCGGATGGCGAAGGCGGCAGACGCGCTTATTATAGATAACGATTCCATTGGGGATGTGGGAATATCGGTGGGCTATCCGAACCTGCTTCATTTTTCCAGGGCGTTTAAGAGCATCTATGGAATGTCCCCCAGGGAGTACAGGCAGAAGAATAAGATCATAGACAGATAAGGCAGGGGTGTGAAGAGCAGATGGTACGTATTAAGGATATAGCAAGGAAAGCGGGGGTAAGCCCTACAACCGTTTCCAATGTGATTCACGGGAATGATAAAAAGGTGTCAAAGGAGACGGTTGAGAAGATTCAAAAGCTCCTGAAAGAGATGGATTATGTCCCCAGTATGGGAGCTGTCATGCTGGTAGGAGGGAATTCCCGCCTGATCGGCGTCCTGGCAGGAGAGCCAGGGGGAAAGGGGAGACTGAAGGAAGGGAATGCCTTTGCAAATGAGCTGATCCGTGCGCTGGAGTCAGAGATCTATAAAAGAAATTATTATATGCTGCTTCATTTCGTGTCAACGGCCGAGGAGGGGATCCAGTTTGCCGCCACATGGAATGTGGAGGGGCTTGTTACACTTGGATTCAGCGCCAGGGACAATGAGAAGCTGCAGCTTAAGTGCCGCGCCCCGGTTGTGTCTGTTGATGTATATTATGAAAAGCAGCGCGTGGCAAATGTGGGGCTTGACGACAGAGAGGGCGGATGTCAGATGGCAGACTATCTGTTTGAGTGCGGACACAGAGAACTCTGCTTCCTGGCGGACAATGATGTGGGAGTAGACCATGAGCGCTGGGAGGGCGTACTGCTATCCGGCAGAAAGCGGGGAATCAGGGAGACTGAGATCCGGCATATGATAATTCCCCAGAATATTCAGGAGAGGAAAATGTACTATGAGAAACATTTAAAAGAGCTTGCACAGACAGCAGACGTGCTGTTCTTTGCGTCTGATTACTATGCGGCTGAGGCGGTTGCATATCTTCAGGACATGGGGCTTTCCGTACCCCGTGACATCTCTGTGGCAGGCTTTGATGACAGCGAGGTTGCCCTGCTGTGCCGTCCCCGTCTGACTACCATGCGTCAGGATAACAGCAGAAAGGGAGCTCTTGCTGTGAAAAAGCTATTTGAATATATTGAGGGAACAAGAGGAAGGACGCTGGACGCGAAGCTTAAGGCAGAACTGGTTGTACGTGATTCTGTGGCAGATAGGAAATGTATATAAAAATGACGGCCTGGGATTGTTCAACTTTACGTTTTGCGCAAAACCTGTTGATATTTTGTACTTTGTGGTTATATAATATTAAACAGAAAGCAGGTTTTACGCAAAACGTATATAGAACAGGGAGTGAAAGCTTTATGGAATTGACAGTCTATCAGTGCGGTCTTGAGAAATGTGCCCCGCTGCAGATGAAAAGGTCAGAACCCGGCAATCATTATCTTTTTTATTACATCCTTTCAGGCAGGGGTGTTTTGCGGGTGGAGGAAGAGCCGGGCAGTATTCTGGATTACGCACTATCCGCCGGGAGCGGATTTTTAATCGAACCAGGGAAGGAGAACTGTTACAGGACTTTTCCAGAAGGAATCTGGGAGTATATGTGGATGGAATTCGGAGGGGCCAGGGCAGGAGAATTGATACATGTGTCAGGTCTTACGTGCACCCGTCCCATGTACACGCCTGTGAAGCCGGAGCACAGAGAGGAATTACGCCGGATCCTGCTCTCTCTCGTAGAAAACTGGGAGGAGCATTCTCTTAAAACAACAGGTTATCTCTATATTTTTATGGATTGCCTGATCCGGAACTCAAAGTACAGAGAGGTATCAAAGGAGGGACGCGGCAGAGAGGGCTATGTCAGGGAAGCTGTCCGGTATATACAGGAGAATTATTCCGGACAGATCTCCGTAGAGGAGCTGGCGAGGAAATGTTGGCTGGACAGAAGCTATTTCGGCAAAGTGTTTAAATCCGTGACAGGGCAGTCGCCTCAGCAGTACATCATGTATTACCGGATGGAGCGGGCGGCAGAGAGGCTTGCGGCAGGGAGCGAGCCGGTCAGCGATATCGGGACGGCAGTGGGATATCCCAATCTTCTGAATTTTTCCAGAGCCTTTAAAGGGGTCTACGGGGTGTCGCCCAGGGAATACCGCCAGAAAAACCACAGATAGTATAAGAACTAAAGACAGTATAAGAACTAAAGACAGTATAAGAACTAAAGACAGTATAAGAAGTAAAGATAGTATAAGAACAAGGGCAGTATAAAGAAAGCTGTAAGAGTTACGGTTATAAAGAAGCAGGAGGAATACAGACATGGAGAAAGCATGGTGGAAAGAAAGTGTTGTATATCAGATTTACCCCAGAAGTTTCTGTGACAGCAACGGGGACGGAATCGGAGATCTGAATGGAATTACAGGAAAGCTGGAATATCTGAAGGAGCTGGGGATTGATGTCATATGGCTGTCTCCGGTTTACCAGTCGCCGAATGATGACAATGGGTACGATATCAGTGATTATAAGGCGGTCATGGCAGAATTCGGGACGATGGAGGACTATGACAGAATGCTCGGGCGTGCCCATGAGCTTGGGATTAAGATTATGATGGACCTGGTGGTAAACCATACGTCTGACGAGCACCCGTGGTTTATAGAGAGCAGATCGTCAAAGGACAATGCATACCGTGATTATTATATATGGAAAGATGGCACAGACGGTAAGGAGCCTAATAACTGGGGAGCCTGCTTCGGCGGTTCGGCGTGGAAATATGATGAGAAGACGAAGCAGTATTATCTGCATCTTTTCTCAACGAAACAGCCAGATCTTAACTGGGAAAATCCACTGGTGAGAAAGGAAGTATTTGACATGATGACCTGGTGGTGTGACAAGGGAATTGATGGCTTCCGTATGGACGTGATCAGCCTGATCTCAAAGACACCGGGACTTCCTGACGGCAGGGTGGGAAAGAGCGGCTATGGAGATCCGGGCTGCGCCAATGGCCCCCGGGTGCATGAATTCTTAAAGGAGATGAACCGGGAAGTTCTGTCAAAGTATGATCTGATTACTGTGGGAGAGTGCTCCGGCGTTACGGTGGAGGAGGCGAAAAAATATGCATCCTCTGCAGGGGATGAGCTGAATATGGTCTTCCAGTTTGAGCATATGGATCTGGACGGCGGCGAGAGCTTTAAGTGGAACCACAACAAGATCAGGCTTACGGAACTTAAACAGGTTATGAGTAAATGGCAGACAGAGCTTGAGGGAAAGGCGTGGAACAGTCTGTACTGGTGCAACCACGACCAGCCGAGGATGCTGTCCCGCCTCGGGAATGACAGCAGTCTGTACCGTGAGCGTTCGGCGAAGCTTCTCGGGACGTGCCTCCACATGATGCAGGGAACTCCTTACATTTACCAGGGAGAGGAGCTGGGCATGACCAATTACCCGTTCGCTTCTTTGGAGGAATTCCGGGATATTGAGAGTATCAATGCTTACCATGAACTGACGGAGAAAGGGATCGTGACGCCAGAAGAGATGTTTGATTATATCAGTTATAAAGGAAGGGATAATGCCAGGACTCCGATGCAGTGGGATGACAGCCCTTCTGCCGGTTTTACTTCGGGAACCCCCTGGATTGCGGTAAATCCCAACTATAAAGAGATCAATGCGAAGGAGCAGATGGCGAGAGAGGATTCTGTGTTCCACTATTATCAGAAGCTCATCAGGCTCCGCAGGGAGTATGAGATCATTGTATACGGGGATTACAGGCTTCTTCTGCCGGACAGTGAGGAGCTGTATGTATATATGCGCTCCCTGGGTGCCCAGAGACTTCTGGTGGTCTGCAATTTTACAGAGCAGGAGACGGCATATCAGGTGCCGGATGAACTGGAGAGTGGGAAAGGCCGGGTGCTGATCTCCAACTATGACAGGGAGACTCTGGAGCCGTCCGCGACCCTTGCGCCTTACGAGTGCGCGGCGGTATTATACGAATAAACAACCTTGTAATCTAGCTGCGCTGAGGCTTTTACACATGTGCTGCCGGGAAAGCAGACCAGTGAAACATATGGAAAATTAGTGCGGGTTATACTAGGAAAGGGGAATCTTGCAGCAGCGGCAGACGACCTCCACAATGGCATCTACAGGCTCGGTCTTTCCGTCCTCCTCCCACTTCAGGAAGACATTAAGCAGTGCGCCTCCATAATAGTACAGCTCGTAGTGGGAGCGCGGATAGACCGGGTCAACGAACCGGATCATATAGTCATTGATGGCGTCAATCATCAGACAGTAGAGGCTGGCGCCCGCCAGGGTGAGAAAAAATTCGGCATACTGGTCAAAGAACAGGAAGGCGTGGCGGACATGCGCTGCATCGTAGAAGCTGTCTGTTCCGAGGGAGCGGCTGCATTCCTCCAGATAGCTCTCGATGATCTCGTGCAGATAATTATTCAGGGCATCTGTCTTGGACTGGAAATAGTGGTAGAAAGTCATCCGGGAGACACCCGCCTTCTTAACAATATCGGAGATCGTAATCTCCTCATAATCCCTGTCCTGCATAAGGGCGATCATCGCTTCACCAATACACTGCCTGGTGAAGCGGTTTCTTTTTGTAAAATTTTCTCCAAGAATATGCTTCATCAAAGAAATATTCCGCTTCATAATCTGTACGACTCCTAACCCACATTTTGTTACAACCACATTTTACATATTAATTCGTTTTGTAAATTGTATCATAATATGGAGTGGTATACAATAATAAGTAGTAACAGATACTATATGACAACAAAAAATGATGTTACAGGAACACAAAAGAAAAGTGACATTATAATGAGGAGCTAATTATGGAAAAGATTATACTGCTTGCAGAGACGGGATCGGATATTCCGGCAGAAACGGCCCGTCAGTATGGAATTTATATTGTGCCAATGCATGTGTCATTTGGCGGCGAGACACTGGACGACGGAACCTTTTCGTCAGAGGAGATTGTGGATTATTATAAGAGAACAGGAAAACTCCCGAAGACCAGCGGTTCTGTGCCTGAAGATTTTATGAAAATATTTGACAGGATCCATGAGGAGCATCCGGACAGTCAGATTTTATATCTTGCCTATTCTGCCGTGACAACCTGCTCTTATCAGAGCGCACAGATCGCCATGGAAGGAAGGGACTATGTCACAGGTATTGATACGAAACAAGTGGCAGCAGGGCAGTATGCGGTTGTCATTACAATGGCCAGGCTTCTAGAGAGGCATCCGGAGTGGGAAATTGAGGAGGCCAGGGAAATGGCTGAAAAGATATCAAAGAGTGTCAGTATGTGTTTTGTGCCGGATACACTGGAGTTCCTGAGGGCCGGGGGAAGAGTGAGCAATGCAGCGGCACTTTGCGGAGCCCTTCTTAAGATTCACCCAAGGATAGAGATTCAAGACGGCTACCTCCAGGCAACCAAAAAGCACAGGGGAAGCATGAAGAAGATCGTGCCGCAGCTTGTGAAGGATTATATTGCCGAGAAAAGCCTTGACACAGAGGAACTGTGGCTGATTCATGCCCCGGGGCTTGACCAGGCAGTCATGAACCAGGCCGAGGAAGCGGCCCGCTCATGTGGGATGAATAAGGTCACCTGGGTTAAGACAGGCGGCGTTATCACCACACACGGAGGACCGGGAGCCTTCGGAATTGTGGGTGTCATGAAATGATACAGACGTCAAAAGGTCATGCGTTTCATGCTTGCATGAAAAAGCATGACTTTGGGACCTTTGGGACGCTTACATCATAAAATGCAGCATCTTCAGGAGTTTATCCTTCAGTATGTCAGAATCCAGGGACGGATTCTGACATTTTTGCTCCAGAAGATATTTAAAATAGCTTACATTGATGTCATTGATCAGTCCGATCGTCTCTTCATTTACCCTTGTACCTGTGCCAATAAGCAGTTCCAGCACCTTCAGGCAGCGTTCACGGATATTCTGCCCGTAATACATGTCTTCGATCTCCGGAGAGTATTCCTCCTGCTCTTCAGGGAAAAGCTCATAGTACTGCTTCATGATTCTGGTCAGATTCTCACTGTGCTTTCCGAAGAAGAAATTATAGAAGATTTTCGGCTTGCGAAAGACAGTCTGGGCAAAAAAATCCCAGATTTTTATAAAAGTCTCCAGAGGTGTCAGGTTCTTTGTGCTGAGCTCGGACAGCGCTTTGCTGTATTCATTGAAGTATTTCAGTGAGGAGAGAAGAATCAGCTGGTCTACGTCCTCAAAGTACAGATAGATGGTTGAGTTGTGAAAACCCGCCTTCTCCGCGATCTTCCGTATGGAGACCTTTTCAAGGTCCTCGTTTTCAATTAGTTCCTGGGCAGCGTGAATGAACCGGATACGGTTCTGCTGCTTTAGAAGTTCTTTGTCATTGCTTGTATGATTCATAAAATATACCAGATCCTTTAAATATTTTCACCATCCTGTCTCAGTATATAAGAAGTTATACTCACGGCCGATTTATCTGGCGCGCAGTATAAGAGAGAGGATGATACCAGTTATTATAACACAAAAGTATAAATTTGTGTGTCATGTTATGATTCACGGGTTATGTTCTGGGTGATTTCAGAAGCATCCCTGCTCTTGCCAGCACTCCCTGCCACTGTCTTTCATTCAGGAATACAGGACGCTCCATCTGTTTCAGAGCACCTAAGTCCATCGCCAACTCCTTCTGGGCCGCTGATGCAGCACGATAGAGAGTTATATCATCTTCTGTTGTCTGGGACATTACATCCGGGTAATCCGAAAATGCATGATCATGGTCAAAGAGAGGACAATATCCGGTCAGTTTCCCGGTCTTGTTGTCCATAAAGAATCCCCAGTTCTGCTCATGTCTGTCATTATTATTCAGAATATAGTCTCCAATCTGCATTTTCAGATAAAATTCTCTGTCCATTTTCTCTGCTTCCCGGTATGGATTCAGCCCATGGTATTCGCAGAAAATCTTAAACTCTTCGAAAGTCACAAGTGCAGTATCTTCGGAGGTAAACAAGGCGGCATTTACAACAGCCTCACCGGTTCCTTTTATCCATTCCTTCCGTTCCTTAGTCAGATAAGAATCTATTTCCGTTTCGGAAGAAATAAAATAATGGACATGTGGAATGCCCAAAGCAGTGAGAATCTGATCAGCAGGAATTTCATACTTCCCTATCTTATGAAGATACAGCATTCCATCCCGGCGGATCCATCCCTTGGCACTTGCCCCAAGTGTCGTAAGCTCGGGTGTCTGGATATTTCTTTTTTCCGCTGCATTTGCCGAATAGTGAATATTTCTTCCTGACAGAGATACCTCTGTGATAAACAAGGAAAGTGGGTTGTGAAATAAATTGACTTCCTTCCACGTCTTGTGGTCGCCCTCCTGCCGGATCCAGTAGGAATCCTCAAGACTAAGCCCCCTGCAGGCCCGGAACACAGCATACCGGTTCGTCTGGGACAGCCGGAGGGTATTCAGAATCTCCTTCGCAAAGCTGCGTCCTATGGACAGGGTACGGTTCGACGCCCATTCTATAAATTCTGTAAAGGCAACCTTGTCCCTTCTGAGTGCAGGCGGAAGTCTGTCAGCGTCCAGAACCGTGCAGGTTCCATTGTCTTCGATTTCCATCAGGGGAATGTCCTTTAATAATAGCTGCATGCATAGAACTCCTTTTTTGAATCACTATGAAACAAATCATTTGTTATCTTCTTACAGTATAATACAGTTCGATTTTACCTTGCAACCTGATATTGGATTTTTTAAGATCTATTGACAAGGAAACTGTAAATGATATAATGAAACTATGACTGAACGCTAGTTTAGACTTTAGTCTGGAACAGTGACTGGAATATTGTACAGAGAGCATATTTTTGGAAGGGAGATTCAGCAAATGAATAACGAAAGGATAGCCAGAGTATTAGCAAAGATGGAGGAGAAAGGGCTGACGCAGCTGATTGTGTCCGACCCGTTAAGCATCCGTTTTCTCACAGGAATCATGGTAAATCCAGGAGAAAGGCTCTATGCCCTGATTCTGAAGTCAGACGGAGAGCATGTAATGCTGCTCAATTATCTTTACTTCGTGTCAGACACCGGATTTAAGGAGGTATGGTTCAGCGACATGGAGGATCAGATTTCCATTATTGCGGAGCAGATTGATCCTGAGAAGCCTCTCGGAATCGACAAGACATGGCCTGCACGTTTCCTGATCCCGCTGCAGGAGAGATGCCCGGGGCTTAAGACCATATGGGGCTCTGACTGTGTTGACGGCGTCCGCGCCGTGAAGAATGAAGAAGAGATCCGGATTATGAAGGAGGCTTCTGCCATTAACGACAGCGTCATGGAGAAGGTAAAGGCATATATCAGGGAGGGCATGACCGAGAAACAGATCGCAGAATTCATTGACGGCGAGTTTATGAAGGCAGGTGCCAGCGGGACAAGCTTTGATACCATTGTCTGCTTCGGGCCGAACGCTGCAGACCAGCACCATGAGCCGAGTGATACAAGAACACTGAAGGCAGGGGAGTGTATCCTGATTGATATGGGATGTGTATGGAAGGGCTATTGTTCGGATATGACAAGAACCTTCTACTGTAAGGAAGCTTCCGCCGGGGAGCAGGAGATTCATGACATTGTACGAGAGGCAGTCCTAAGGGCTGAATCCGTAATCAGGCCGGGAGTGCGTTTCTGCGATATTGACGCACAGGCGAGAGATTATATTGAAGAGAAGGGCTACAGCGAGTACTGGAAGATCCGCCTTGGACATTTCATCGGACAGGAGGATCACGAGTACGGCGATGTCTCTCCGATTAACAAAAGTACTGCAGAGCCAGGTATGATCTTCTCCATTGAGCCAGGCATCTACATAGAAGGAAAATACGGAGTCCGCATTGAAGATCTCGTGCTGGTGACAGAGGACGGGCATGAGCTTCTGAATGCGGTTGAGAAGAAATGGCAGATTGTCGGATAACATCCGCTTAGCCCTGCCTTTGTCTTATGTAAATTTATGGTCTTTAAAGTCATGTCTGTTCGTAGCATTTGAGTGGACATGGCTTCTTTTTTGTTTCTTTTGTATATAAAAAAATTTGTTTATCCTAAATGAAAAGTAGTTTGACGAAAACAGAATAAAGTGTTATAAAAGAAGAACAAAGATTTTTTGGAGGAAGTACATATGAAGGCCGAAAAGGGATTCCTGCACTGGTTCAGAAACCAGAAATTAGGAAAGAAAATCATGTACACATTTGCTGTGACCTCCATTATTCCTCTTCTGGTGGCACAGGTGCTGATGCTTTATGTAATTTCTAATAATATGAGAGAAAAGGTGGATGACCTCATGCAGATCCAGCTTGCCCAGATATCAGAACGGACGGACCTGGCGCTGGATGTCTATACGAATCTGGTATATCAGATCTACTCAGATAATGAGATTATCAAAGGCATAGACAGTTACGAGAACGCACAGCCAGAGACAAGAGCACGTACATACAGAGAGATCTGCGGCCGCCTGCAGCAGTATGGAAGTATGACAGGCGGAATTGAATGCATTAGTATTGTGCTGACAGGCGGACAGGACATTACCTATGATTTCGGGATGGCATCAGCAGTCGATAATCTGTGGAGTGTCTACCAGGACAAAACGGATATCGGACCCTGCAGGCTGGCACAGGAGGAGGGCTCTAATATGGTGATCTCTCCGACAGAACGCATCAAGCGTGAGGGAGGGGAAGAGCGGATTTTCCATATCTCCAAGCAGATGTATGACTTTAAGGATATCAGAAAGGGTGCAATCGGTACTGTGATTATGAGCGTCAATGAATCCGTCCTCAACGCAGTATGCAGCACAGCCCGGGAGAATGAGGAGGTCTATACCATTAATTTTATTACGGATAAGGACGGGACGATTCTGTCCTATCCGAATTCCTTTTATTCCGGTATCTCGTTGTCCGAGGACCGGACAGTGGAAGAGTTTGTAGAGAGGACGGGAATACTGGAGGGCAGGACCATTGCCATTAACCAGTATGAGAACCAGAACCTGGGATGGTACTTTTATAATGCTTATGATGAAAATTATGTTTTGCGGGAGGTCAGGTCAATCCAGTATCTGACACTCGCCATAGGTGCTTTGCTGCTTTTGGCCGCAGTATTTTTGATTTTCTATACAGTATCGCTGATTGAGAAATCCACGAAGAGTATTGTAGCAGGGATTACGGAGATCCAGCGGGGAAATCTGGATGTGCAGGTGACGGTGGACAGCAAGGATGAGATGGGGCAGATCGCAGATAATTTTAATACCATGACAGGAAAGGTAAAGGGGCTGATTGAAGAGGTCAAGGAGGTAACGGTTAAACAAAAGGAAGCGGAGATCCGCGCTCTGGAAGCACAGATTAATCCTCATTTTTTATATAATACACTGGATTCCATTAACTGGATGGCAATTGAGAAGGAGGAATATGAGATCAGCCGGATGGTGAGAAATCTCGGAGTAATCCTCCGCTATAGTGTGGACAAGAGTAATAAGATGGCGACTGTGAATGAGATGGCAGACTGGCTGGAAAAATATGTAAGCCTGCAGCGTATGAGATTTAATGATTCCTTTCTGTGTGAGATTCATGTACAGCCAGAAGCAGGAAGGCTCTGGATCTACAAGCTGTTACTCCAGCCCTTTATCGAAAATGCAATCATGCACGGCTTCCGGGAGATAAAACATGGGGGAATTCTCCGGGTAGATATCCTGCTTTCCGAGAATCAGGAGGAACTTTCCATTATCATTGAAGATAACGGAAAAGGAATCCCCAGAGAGATTGCCGCTAAATATAATGACCCGTCTGCCAGGTGGCAGGAGGAAGGAACCAGTATCGGCCTTCCCAATGCATTTTCCAGGATGAGGATGTATTACGGGGACAGGGCGTCCTGGAATGTAAATAGTATTGAAGGAGTGGGAAGCGTGATTACACTTAAGATGCCGGCTGTGAGGAAAGGAGAAACGATCAGATGAGAATCGTAATTGTGGAGGATGAGGTTAAGA
Source organism: uncultured Lachnospiraceae bacterium (assembly GCA_947566645.1). Lineage (GTDB taxonomy): Bacteria > Bacillota > Clostridia > Lachnospirales > Lachnospiraceae > CAPEBR01. The sequence continues at coordinate 21,243 of CANOKL010000018.1, read as the reverse complement.
TCAGGGAAGGCATGGCAAAGCTGATTGAATCCCAGACAGGTCATGTTGTTCAGGGAGAGGCTGTGGACGGCAGGGAAGGACTGGAGATGATTCTGAGGTTTAAGCCGGATCTTGTGATTACGGATATCAGGATGCCCAGGATGGACGGGCTTGAGATGGTGAAGGAGCTCCATGAACGGAAGATTCCGGTGCATGTGGTCATCTTAAGCGGATATTCAGAATTCGAATATGCACAGAAGGCAATCCATTATGGCGTGGATGACTACATCCTAAAGCCGCTGTCCATTGATGATGTCAGAGACATGCTGGCGAAAGTAGAGGGAAAGATCAGAAAAGAGCAGCTTACAAGCGGAACCCCGGAGCACCATCTTAAGAATCTGATTATGGGAGATGAGAAGGGAGCGGATAAGAACTGCGGTATTCTGAAGGATATATGCGGATTTCCAGAAGAGGGAGACTACGAACTCTTTGCAGGCTATGTCGGCTCGGCCGAGCCTGCTTACAGGGAGGAAACTGAACGCTTTGCAGAGGAATTGAAGAAAAAATATGAAGACCTTAAGATCTTCTATGTCTATGTGGAGAATCTGCAGAAAGGATACCTTCTGGGATATGGGGAAAAGGGAGGAGAAAGACTGCCGGCCCTGGAGAGATCGGTTTACAACAGACTGCTCTTAAGATACCAGAACAAGGCAGAGCGTGCGATCTGGACCAGGAAGAGATTCACCTGTCCGGGGCAGATCAGGCAGACAGTAAAGGAGTTAGACGGGCTTCTTACCTATGCGCTGGTATTAAAGCCAGAAGGATGGCTGGATGAAGAACAGGTGGGCCGGTACTGTCCGCAGGAATTTCAGGCTCCTGTTCACATCTATAACCGGATCCGCAGTGCCATCTGTTCGGATGACAGCTCAAAGCTCCGGAAAGAAGCGGATGCCTTTCTGACCTATATGTCAGAGGGACATTTTGATAATATAGAGATCAGGAAGGCATTTGTCAAGTGCTACCATCTCATTGGGGATACGCTGCAGGAAATTGACAGCTCCATGTACCAGCATCTGAAAAACAGGAATCTGCTGCGCAATATAGAGACAGCGGTGACCTGGCATGAGCTCTGGCAGGCATACCAGGATGTCATTCAGACCATTACAGATACCCGGGCAAAACGTGAGGACATCAGTAATTATGTGATCAAGCGCGCTATCAATTACATCAGGGAGCACTATCAGGAGGGGCTTACCCAGGAGGAGGTGGCTTCTGTTCTTGAGATCACGCCAGAGTATCTGAGCACTCTCTTCAACCGGGAGATGGGAATTAATTTTTCGGTGTTCCTGAAGCAGTTCCGCATGAGTCACGCGAAGCGTCTTCTCAAAGGAACAGATCTGAGAGTGTACGAGATTGCAGCTGCAGTAGGGTACAGTGACCCGAAGTATTTTCAGAGAGTATTCAAAGAAGAGATCGGTGTGTCGCCGGGAGAATACAGGCAGATGAAATAAAAGGAGTAACGATTCAGCAGTGATTCGATAACAGGAGAAGCTTATGAGGAAATGTATGAAGAGAAGCCTGGTCTGCATGCTGCTTCTGGGAGCGCTGATCCTGCAGGGATGCGTATCCGTAAGAAGCAGAGACGTGGGGCAAAAGACAGAGAACAGGGAAGAGCTGGTGCTGTGGACTTATTATGAGACGGAGATGCAGAAGCTTTCCATGGAAGAGCTGGTGGAGGGCTTCAATGAGTCCCAGGGGGAGTACCATCTGACCTGGGAATACCATGGACCGGTTACAGAGTTTAACAAGAAGCTTGCCATCGGCATTACACAGAACCAGCTTCCGGATATGGTGATCTTGGATAATCCGGATATGCCCTCTTATGTAAGGATGGATAAGCTGGAAGATATTACAGAAGCCGTATCAGGACTGGAGGGGTTGGATGAATATTTTCCAGAGGCTATGAAGTCCGTGGAATATGACGGGAGATATTATGGCCTGCCATTCTGCTGCAATAATATTGTACTGATCTACAACAAGGATATGCTGGCAGAAGAGGGGTTAAGCGTACCCCGGACATGGGAGGAGCTTCAGAGCGCGGCAGAAAAGCTTACCGGTTCGGGAAAATATGGATTCGCTATGTCTGCGATTGACGGAGAGCAGGGGGTCTTCCAACTTGGAACTTTCATGCTGTCGGCAGGAGATGACCTTGAAGAGGCCGGAGGAAGGGGAACGCTCAGGGCATTCCGTTTTATCCAAAACCTTGTGGATCAGGGATGGATGTCCAGGGAATGCGTGAACTGGTCCCAGAACGATGTGGCGCGTATATTTATTGACGGGAGCTGTGCCATGATGGAGAACGGGCCGTGGGTATTTCCGGCACTGGATGAATCAGGAATTAACTATGGAATTGCTGCTTTTCCTGCAGGAGAACGTTCCCAGGGGCTGCTTGGCGGAGAGGATATTGCCGTGATCAAGGGAAAAAATGTAGAGGGCAGCACCGCCTTCCTGCGATATTACAGCCAGGCGGATATCATGCTGAATGCCAACCTGCGGGCAAATTCCCTTCCGCCAAGAAAAGATGCGGCACAGCTATTTCTGGCGGCAAAGCCCCGGTATAAGGTGGTGATGGAGCAGATGGAAAACTGCATCTCCAGAACAAGTATAATGGATTGGTCGGAGCTGTCCGGCCTTCTGTCATCCGCACAGTATCAGGTCATCACAGGGGAGAGTACCCCAAAGCGGGTGTGCAGAGAGATCAAAAAGAATATGTCCAGGGACAATCAGCCGTGACAGGACAGGGTGGATAATTCAGTTAAAGAATTTCCACCCTGTTTAATTTTTTAGAGTACAAAGCAGAATGATAATTATTTATACTGAATTCAACAAATGAAGAAACGCAAAAAAGCGATTCAGGAAAGGTAGGGAGATTATGAAAAAAAGAATTGTAAGCGCACTATTATGCCTGACTGTTGCAGCCGGCCTGATGACAGGATGCAGCGGCGGAGGAAACAGCTCCGGAGGTTCCACAGGCGGGGACAAGCAGGAAGCCTCAGGCGGGAAGGAATCCGTTGTAATCTGGGATTACTTTGAGACAGATGCCCAGAAGAACATGATGCAGGACATGATTGACGGGTTCAATGAGTCACAGGACAAATACGAGGCATCACATGTGTATGTACCATTTGCGGATTATGAGAAGCAGCTGACACTCGGCATGGCTTCCGGAGAACTGCCGGATCTGGTAATCCTGGACGGCTGTGGCATGGCTTCCTTCATTGAGATGGACCTGTTCGGCGATGTATCTGACGCGAACATCAAGTGGGACGAGTACATGGAAGGACCAATGTCCTCCACAATGGCAGATGGCAAGCACTACGGCATTCCGTTTGCAACAAACTGTACAGCACTGTTCTACAACAAGAAGATCTTTGATGATGCAAAGATGGCTTATCCGGATGAGAATACGACATGGGAAGACTTCCGCGAGATGGCAAAAGCGCTGACAAAAGACGGCGTAACAGGATTTGGAAATGCTGCAACAGGTACAGATGAGGGTACATTCCAGTGTCTGCAGTGGTTATACACAGCAGGCGGCGACTATCAGAATATCGGCGGCGGGACAGATGCTTATAATCTGATGCAGGAGATGGTTGCAGAAGGCTCCTGGTCCAAGGATTGTGTGAACTGGACACAGTCAGATGCAAATAACAACTTCGTTGCAGGAAATCTGGCTATGCAGCAGAACGGACCATGGCAGATTCCCGGAATCGAAAAAGATGCTCCGGATCTGGACTATGGCGTAACAGTTCTTCCGAAGAAGGATGCGGATTCCGGACAGGCTACCTCAATCCTTGGCGGCGAGAACATGGGTGCAGTAAAGAAGGACAACATGGACGGCGCAATCGCATTCATGGAGTACTATGATCAGCCAGAAGTTATGGTAGAGTGCATGAAGCAGTATGGTTCCTTCCCGCCGAAGACAGAAGCGGCACAGGATCCCTACTGGACAGATGACCCGATTCAGAAGGCATTTATCCAGCAGCTTGAAACCTCTATCCCGAGAGGACCGAGCGCATCATGGCCGGCATACTCAGATGCCATTCAGACAGGCTTCCAGGAGGTTATGACCTCTGCGAAGACGCCGGAGAAGGCAGCCGAGGATACACAGGCAGCAGTGGATAAGGTAAAAGCGGGCGAGAAATAAAAATACCATAGATCAATTACATAAAAGGGACAGGCGCACCCTGTCCCTTTTATCATACAGGGAATTATAATCCCGCAGGACAATTAGAAAGGATGGAATGAGATGAAGAAAACAAAAAATATGAGCATGAGAGCCGGCCTGATCTTCGCGCTCCCGGCAGCCATCTATATGCTGGTATTTGTCGGATACCCGATGATACAGAACTTTATCCTGAGCTTTAAAAATGTAGATGTATACACGTTCTCAGACACAGCGAAACAGTCGTTTGTCGGATTCAGCAATTACACAGAGCTATTTTCAGGTAAGGACGCAATCCTGTCAACCGCCATTATCAATACACTGATCTTTACGGTTGTATCCATATTCTTCCAGTTCTTTATTGGTTTTGGCCTTGCCCTTCTGTTTAACAAAAAGTTCAAGGGAAGTTCTTTCTTCCGGGGCGTTACGATGATCTCCTGGCTGCTCCCGGTTACGGTAGCAGGCTTACTGTTCAAGTTCATGTTTGCAAGCAAGGGAGGTATTATCAACCAGCTGTTTATGTCACTGCATCTGATTGATGCACCTCTTGAGTGGCTGCTTGATCCGAAGCTTGCCATGGCGGCGATCATTGTTGCAAATATCTGGATCGGTATTCCTTTTAATATGATGCTCCTGATTACAGGACTTACGACGATACCAGAAGAGATTTACGAAAGCTCAAGACTGGATGGGGCAAATAAGATCCAGACACTGTTCCAGATTACAATTCCGATGATCCGCCCTGCGATCATGTCAGTGCTGACATTAGGATTTGTTTATACATTTAAGGTGTTCGACCTTGTATGGGTTATGACAAAGGGAGGACCGATTAACGCAACAGAGCTGGTATCTACATATGCATATAAGCTGTCCTTCGAACAGTTCCAGTTCAGCAAGGGTGCAGCAGCGGCAAATATACTGTTTTTGATTCTGTTTGTAGTAGGTATTTTCTATATTAAACTGATCAATGATGAAGAAGAGGTGATGTAGGATGGATAACAAAAAAGGCAACTGGAAATTTTTTATTGTAGGAGCACTTGTATTCGTAATCTTTATCTTCCCGTTGTACTGGATGGTTGTTACAGCGCTGAAGACCCAGGTAGAGATCTTCCAGATCCCCACGCCGCTGTGGCCGAAGAATCTGACCTTTGATGCATTCGCCGACCAGCTTTCCGCATCCAGTGATACCCTCCGGGGATTTAAAAACAGTGTAATCATCGCCAGCGGGGCTACGGTTATATCAACCCTTCTTGCGATCCCGGCAGCTTATGGACTTGCAAGATTCAAATTCAATGGCCGGAAGATTCTGATCTTATATTTCCTTATGACACAGATGCTTCCGTCCACACTGATTCTGACATCCCTGTATATCATGTTCTCGAGTATGGGACTGCTGAATTCCTATATTGCGCCGATTCTGGCAGATGCAACACTTGGAATTCCGTTCAGTATTATTATACTGAGAACCTACTTCCTGTCCATCCCGAAGGAACTGGACGAGGCGGCGATGATAGACGGATGTAACAGCATTACCTCATTTACCAAAGTCATGCTTCCGATCGCAAAGCCCGGAGTTGTAGTAGCTGCAGTATTCTCCTTCGTATATGCGTGGGGCGACCTGATCTATGGTATTACATTTATCACGGATCCAAATATGCGGCCCATTACCTCCAGTATCTACAATTACGTACAGCAGTATCAGACCCTGTGGAATGCAACCATGGCATTTGGTATTGTTGCCATCATGCCGGTAGTGCTGATCTTTATCTTCATGCAGAAGTATATTGTCAGCGGTCTGACGAACGGTGCAGTGAAGGCATAAGGAAGAGAAAATAGCGTAACAGTCCAAGTCTGGCCTGCGTATTTACAAAATCTATGTCCCAGGGACGTGGAACTCATAACAGTGATGATGCTGCTCCTGCTGATGTACAGTGCGACGACGGCGGTATTCATCACTGTTGTAATATAAAAAGGACGGTTTTACCTGTTAAAGTGAGAAAGGATATAAAAAACATCATGAAATTACATTCTGTAGATTTAAAAAAGATAAAAATAGAAGACCCATTCTGGTCAAAGCATGTCAACCTGGTCAGAAGCACAATCATACCTTACCAGTGGAATGCCATGAATGACCTGATCCCGGACGCAGAGCCGTCACATTGCCTGGATAATTTTGCCATTGCGGCGGGCAGAAAGAGCGGTGAATATTACGGAGCGGTTTTTCAGGATACAGATATTGCAAAATGGATGGAGGCCGTGGGATTTTCACTGGCAGCAGAAGAAGACAGTGAGCTTGAGAAAACGGCTGATGATGTGGTTGACCTGATCGCTGAGGCACAGCAGGAAGACGGATATCTGGATACGTATTTTATCGTGAAGGAGCCTGGCCGCAGGTGGACCAATCTGTGTGAAGGACATGAACTCTATACGGCGGGTCATATGATGGAGGCAGCGGTTGCCTATTACCAGGGAACCGGCAAGCGTAAATTCCTGGATGTTGTCCAGAAGCTGGCGGATCTTCTCTGTGAGACCTTCGGTACGGAGGAAGGAAAGATTCACGGGTATCCGGGGCACCAGGAAGTAGAGGTCGGTCTGATCAAGCTGTACTATGTAACCGGAAAGAGAAAATATCTGGATCTGGCAAAGTATTTTATTGATGCAAGAGGTGTGGGGGAGAATTATTTCCTGAAGGAGATGGAGAGGCCGGACTTCAAAAATATCGGGCCTGAGCTTGCGGATTACCGCCCAGTCTACTCCCAGTCTGACCGTCCGGTAAGAGAACAAGAAGCAGCAGAGGGGCACGCGGTCCGCGCCGTATATATGTACTCGGCCATGGCGGATCTTGCCTATGAGTATCAGGACAAGGAGCTTGGGGATGCCTGTGTGAGGCTCTGGAATAATATTGTAAAGAAGCAGATGTATATCACCGGGGCAATCGGTTCCTCCGGCATCCTGGAACGCTTTACCATAGATTATGATCTGCCGAATGACTGTAATTACGGGGAAACCTGTGCATCCATCGGACTAGCCATGTTCGGCATCCGGATGGCGAATATTACGAGGGATGCTTCTTATATTGATACTGTGGAAAGGGCGCTTTATAATACCGTGCTTGCGGGTATCGCCCTTGACGGGAAGGGATTCTTTTATGTGAATCCTCTGGAGGTGTGGCCGGATAGCTGTATAGAACGCACATCGAAGGAGCATGTGAAGCCAGTCCGCCAGAAATGGTTCGGTGTGGCATGCTGTCCGCCTAATGTTGCCAGGACACTGGCGTCTATTGGACAGTATATTTATTCAGCAGGCGAGAGGGAATTATATGTGAACCTGTTCATCTCCAACCAGGCAGAGATTGACCTGGGGAAAGAGAAGGTACAGGTCGCTATTGAGACAAAATTCCCATTTGAAAATAAGATTCATATAACAGTTCGCGGGGTGTCAGCGGACGGCATGAAGCTGGCTGTCAGAATACCGGACTATGCGAGAGGCTATCAGGTATTCCGGGCAGGCGCAGTGGCAGGCTATCAGGAAGAAAAAGGGTATGCTGTGTTCATGCTTAAGGAGGATGCGCAGTTTACCGTTTCCTTTGATGCACCCGCCAGGTTCGTCCGTGCCAATCCGAACGTGCGGGCAGACTGCGGAAAAGTGGCTGTCACAAAGGGCCCCCTCGTATACTGCCTGGAGGAGGCTGACAACGGAAAGAATCTGTCGGAACTGTTTGTGGATACAAAACAAAAAATAGAGGAGGTGGATTCAGAGTTATTTGGAGGCATTACGGAGCTCGTTCTTAAGGGAAAGAGAATGCAGGAGACGGCATGGGACAAGGGAGAACTCTATGGGGAGTACCCGCTCAGCTTCTCGGATGTTACCTTGAAGGCGGTTCCATATGCTTACTGGAACAACAGGGGCATGGGGGAGATGTCCGTGTGGATGAAGGAATTGATTTAAGCGTGAAATGAAATAAGAAAGGAAACGTATTATGAGAAAAAGAGGACGGAAATTATGTGCGCTTCTTCTCGGAGCCGCAATGCTGGGGTCTGTTTTTCCGGTTGGGATGATGGATGTGTCGGCGGCGGAAGAGACAGGAAAAGCAGGAGATGCAGGAACTGAGAATACGCAATCTGAGAGCGTAGAGAAGAAGACAACGGCAACCATAGAAGATACTTTCGCGGAAGGAGAACTGGGACCGGAATGGTTTGGAAAATCAAGTGAAGGGGTCGAGTGTACAACAGGAAATCTGAAGTTATCTGATAATAACAACTCTGCTGCTATAGTGAAAAGAAATGTTGGAAATGGAGATTTTGAAGCAGAGATCCATTGGAAAGATTTTACGGCATCAGAGAGTAACGGTAACGCATGTATGCTTTTTCATATTAATGATGGGTCGGATGACGATAGCAATTTTGTTCAAATACAGCGTTTCAGTAGTGGAAAACTGGCCTTGCTTTTAAGGATTAATGGCAAAGATAAGACGTTTAATGATACGTATGGCAAAAGTTTTAAAGCAAAGGAAGGCTGGTTTAAAATTGGCTATAAGAGCGACACAAAACAAATTACAGCAATGTATAAAACAGTGGGTGAAGCATCAGATGCGGCAGATAATAAACCAGAATATACTCCTTTGGTAGGAAATGGAACTGTCATGGAAAACTTTGGAGGAAAGCATGTATTATCATTAAGTACGCAGGCATGGAGCGGCTCAAGCGTGTCAGTCAATATAAAACAGGTAAACAGTACCTTTGTAAAGCAGGCAGAATATAAGCATTCTGAAAAGGTGGACTTTACGGAGCCAAAATTGGGAGATGACTGGTATGGACAGACAGAGGGTGTGACATACGAGGGAAACGGAAAACTTGTCTTATCCAATGTGGGAGATGGGATTGCAACAGTTAAGAAAAATGTCGGCGATCAGGACTTTTCTGTAGAATCAAAATGGAGTGGATTTCAATCAGATGAAACCGGTAGCGCATTCCTTAGAGTTTCTCAGAATAGTTCGAAAGAAAATTTTGCGCAAATAGCGAGAAACGGAGACGGAAACCTCTGCTTTACAGTTGTTGAGGGCGGAAATACAATATTAGAGAAGACGGTGGCTTATTCAGAGGCATACGGATGGTTCCGGCTTGATTTTAATCATAAGACGCAGGAAGTAGATGCATATTACAGAACCTCAGATGAATCTAATTATACAGTGATGCCTGGAAGCGGAGCCGTAGCCAAGGGATTAGTAGGAAAGCATACTATGGAATTGATCGTGGATGACTTGGATCCGGCAGGAACAAAAACTGAGGCTGTTTTTAAGCAGATGGATATCGTATATAATGCAAAAACCATGCTGGAATCTGAGAATTTCCTAATAGATATAGACGAAACCACCGGAGGTATCTATCAGTTAACAGATCCTAAAGATGGGTATGGTACGAACTATGTGATGAATCCGGATATACACTCAGCGTTTGATATTGATGATTCACGCTGGGTAGGTGATCTGGTGTTCAATGTTAAGAAGAAAACTGACACGAAGTATCATGCAGCTAATACCTCATTGTCTGACGATACCAGAAATGTGGTAAAGAAAGGTAATGCAATTACAGTTTCTTATAACGGATCATCGAGTCATCAGTATGGGATCAAAGATTTTGTATTGGAGGAAAAATATCAGCTGAATGAAGCAGGGGATCAGCTGAGTTGGACAATCAAGGTAGATAATACATCTAATGAGGAGCTGACAATAGCAGACCTGGGAATTCCGCTTCTGATGAATTCCTGGTGGAATACGACACAGGACGGAATCTATGAGCAGAATGTTGCGCGTCATTCTTATGTTGCAAAGGATGGTTCCTACATCTACTGGCAGAGACCAAATGGTGACGGTTCCTTCCTGGTGATGACTCCGCAGGATGGGACATCACTGGAATTCAAGGACAAAGCAAGATTTAACGAAGGACCATTTGCGGAGAAGGATCCGCAATGGGAAGGACTTGTGGAGTATTATATCCACTCTGCTGAAAAGTCAAAGACGCGTCCAAATGCTTACCTTGATGCAACATCTCTTACATTAGCAAAGGATCAGAGCAAGACATATGGCTTTACCTTCCAGTGGGCGTCAAGTTATGCTGATCTTAGGGATATTTTATATAATGCCGGTCTTGTGGATATTGTGTCCCTGCCTGGCATGGTGATTCCGAATGACATGAAAGCAACGATTGCCGCAAGAAGCAAGGATGGAATTAAGAGTGTAGAAGGAGAAGGAGTTAATGTTACCGGGAAGGGTACAAAGAATGGTTACGATCTTTATGAGGTTTCATTCTCAAACCTGGGTGTAAATTATGTTACAATTAATTACGGCAATAACAAGAAGAGTGTAATGCAGTATTATTCAACCAAGCCGGTAGAAGAGTTGATTAATGCGAATACGGATTTTCTGGTGAAGAAACAGCAGGCAAAGGTAAATTATGGATATAATGGCGCATATCTGCAGTGGGATATGAAGAATAAAAAGCTTATTACCTGGCATGATTATCCGCAGTCTAATATCTGGAGCTGGAAGCAATGGATGGCAGGTGGGTCAGATGATCTGGGACTGTCTCCGGCAGTATATCTCTCAGAGAAAAATATCACTGCACCGGATGAAGACCAGATTAAATCCCTGGAATACTATCTGGAGAATTTCATCTGGGGTTATATGCAGCAGCATGATACGTATAAAGTTTACCGCTGGTATGATGGGAAAGAGGGAACCCCAAGCGACCAGGGAACATGGAGGTCTTACAATTATGTGCATATTGCCAATACCTACTATAATATGTATCAGATTGCAAAGCGCTATCCAGAGATGACAAAGTACCTGAAGGCAGATCAATATCTGTTAAGATGCTACAATACACTAAAGGCATACTTTACCTATGGCATGTTTGATGGGCATAATTATGAAAACGGCGGAAAGGGAGCTTATAAGTTTGGAAATATGGGCGAGATGAATCTGCCGGAGGTTCTGAAGGCACTGGAAGCAGAGGGACACAAGGATGAGCATGCTGATTTGTCGGCGAAGATTAAGGACAAAGCGGACAACTATCTGTTTGCTACAGCATACCCGTTTGCATCTGAGATGAGTATTGATACGACAGGATTTGAGGCATGTTATACACTTGCAAAAATGTATGGAAATAATGCACTAGTAGAGAAGACGACAAAGGCATCCCTGGCATGCAGGGGTATGCAGCCATTGTGGTATTTCTATGGTTCAGATAACAGGCACATGGGCGAATCCTGGTGGAACTTAGGATACGAGACGCAGCTTGGAGCATGGCAGCAGCAGGATTACCTGTATAATTATAGGAAAGCTTCCGATGAAGATTTTGATGATATTATGCGCGGTACATACGGAGCATATCTGGCAGGCTGGGCGAATATCAATGTGGGACAGATTAGTGATGATGCGGCAAACTATGGAGCAGCATCCTGGCAGTACCAGAGTGAGAAGGGAACAAATGGCTATGCATATGTTCCAAGCCTTGACGGCTGGTGGGCATGGTCAGGCGAAGCATCCCTTGGATTCTGGGGAGGCCTGAAGACAGCATCCGTGAATATTGTGGATGATGACATTGTTGGCTTATATGGATACGGATGCGATCTAACTCATGAAAATGGCATTTACTCTATTACACCAAAGGATGGAGTTAGGACAAGGCTTACGATGTATAATGAGGGTAACTTTGGCATAGCAATTGATAAGGCAAGATATAAGAAAGCCGAGATTGCAGACGATCTGAGTAAAATCAAGCTTACACTGGATATGGTAGAAGGTGTTTCACCGGAGATTACACTGAATAACCTTCCGGAAGGAAACTATAGAGCAGTATCATCTGACGGAAAAGTAGTTGGAACAGTCGAAAGGGAAGACAAGACTGCGACTGCAGTTGCTAAGATTGACTTTGACAAAGTGGCTGCAAATAAGGAAGTCCTCATTACTACTGAGGTAATTAAGACTGGCTTGCAGAATCTGTACAATGACAACAAGGATAAGAATGAGACAGACTATACCACAACGAGCTGGGGTGCATTTGATACAGCGCTGAAAGCAGCAGAAACTATTCTTGGCAAGGCAGAATCAACATATGAAGAGGTTGAGAAAGCAGAGCAGGATCTGACAAAAGCAGTAGAAGGATTGGCAGAAGTTGCAAAGACGGATGACCTGCAGGCATTAATGGCTTCATATACAGAACACAGTAAGAAGACGCAGGCAGACTATACTGCCAAAACATGGGAAGTATTTCACGAAGCGTTGACCAAAGCCAAAGCAGTACTTGACCTTGATGACAAAGATACATCCCAGGCGGCAGTTGTAAAAGCGAAGCAGGATTTAGAGAACGCAGCGGGCCAGCTGATCGGGACAGGAGACAGAGAGACTCTGAATAGCCAAATTGCGAGAGCAAAGCTGGAGAAAGAAAAGGAACAGCTTTATCAAGACTTAGGGCTGCCCAAGACTTGGAAGGCCATGTCCGATGCACTTGATGAAGCAGAAAAAATAGCCGCTAATCCAAAGGCCGGGAAGAGTGAGGTAGACGCTGCGACAGAGAAGCTTAAAGATTCTCTTGATGTTCTGGAAGATAGAAGGATTGTGAAAGAACATGGAGACAGCCTTGCATTACAAAAAGCAATTGAAGATGCAATGGCTAAGGATCAAAGTTTCCATACAGCAACAAGCTGGGCTGCAATGCAGGAGAAGCTTGATGCTGCTAAGAAAATCAGGGAAAAAGAAGATGCAGAGCTGGCGGAAGTGGACAAAGCAAGAGATGATCTCAGAGACGCATTAAATAAGTTAGTACCTCTTGACAAAACAGGGCTGAACGCAGCTATTAAGCGTGCAGAAGATGAGAAAAACGAAGAGGTTTATACTGCGAAGAGTTGGAAGTCTCTTTTGGACGCGCTGGATGCAGCAAAAGTAGTGGCGGCTGATCTAGATGCCAGCCAGGATGTGGTTGATAACCATACATATGAGCTTTGGAAAGCAATCCGGGGGTTAGAAGAGAGAACAAGCGTCACAAAGGTTGCATTAGGCACTGTGATTGAACGGGCAGAAAAGCTTCTTGATAAGGAAGACAATTACCCGGCAACAATCTGGGCCGAAATGCAGAAGGCGTATGACGAAGCAAAAAAGGTACAGGAAGACACAGCGGTCTCCAAGGAAGAGGTTACTGCTGCAACGCTGGCACTTAGAACAGCACTTGATGAGTTAGAGGCGAATTATATTGACAGAACAGGGCTGAGGGAAGCCATAGCTTATGCCACGGAATTAGATAGAACTCCATACGCAGATAACCAGGATGGATTGGCTGCTTTGGACGCTGCACTTAGTGATGCAGATCAGATGATGGCTGAGAAAGATCCTGCACAGGCAGATATAGACGAAGCGACCCGTAAGCTATATGCTGCAGTCTTTGACCTGGATCCGGACACAATCAATGTGACAGGACTAGGCGTGGCGATCAAGCGTGCAGAAGGACTGGACAGCCAGAAGGACAATTACAGAGCATCAAGCTGGGCAGAACTGGTGGAAGCACGTCAGAACGCAAAGGATGTGTATCAGAGAGCCCTGGAAAACGCAGCAACACAGCAGGAGGTTATTGAGGTAACGGTCGCGCTCAGAAAGGCACTGAGAGATCTGGTAAGCATTGATACTTATGGATTGAATGCAGCGATAGAAAGAGCAAATGGACTAAACAAAGAGGACTATGAAGATAAAGCAGATGCGTGGGATAAGATGGTTGCTGAGCGTCAGGCAGCCGAAGAGATCATACAGAAAATAGCCAGTGGAGAAGATGATACGATTACACAGAAGGATATTGATGCTGCAACGTATCAGCTCAGCGAGTGTATCCGGCAGCTGCAGGCGAAGACAACCATCGATAAAGATGAGCTGAAGGTCGCAATTGAACGTACAAAGGCATTCGATAAGAACGTTTATACAAAGGATTCATGGGAAGATCTGGAGAAAGCACTTGATAATGCCAGCAAAGTACTGGCTGATGAAAAGGCAGCGCAGACGGACGTGGATGCCGCAACAAAAGCGCTCAGAGATGCCATGATCGCACTGGAAGGAGCAAATAAGTCAGGACTCAATACAATCATCAACTATGCGAATGAAGTAAAAGAAGAAGACTATACAGCAGAAAGCTGGGCAGCAATGCAGGATGCGCTGAATGCGGTAAAGGAAGTTTCCGAAAATCCGAATGCTACACAACAGCAAATCAACGATGCAAGTACCAGGCTCAGCGAGGCACTTCAGAAACTGGAAAGGAAAGCTGCTAATAAGGACGTATTAAGGGCCAGGTATAATGAAGCAAAAGACATCAAGCCAGACGGCTATACAGCAGAGAGCTATGCAGTTCTTACAAAGGCACTGGCAGAGGCAAAAGCAGTACTGGATAAAGAGACAGCAACCCAGTCAGAAGTCCACGCCCAGACACAGGCGCTGGACGACGCAATCAAGGCTCTGAAAAAGGCAGATGCAAAACCGTCAGCAGCAGATAAGAGCAGGCTTCAGAAAAAATACACCGATACAAAAGCCATCAAACCAGACGGTTATACAGCAGAAAGCTACGCAGCCCTTACAAAGGCACTGACAGCAGCCAAAGCAGTCCTGGATAAAGAGGACGCAACCCAGGCAGAAGTCGATGCCCAGGTAAATGCACTGGACAATGCAGTAAAGGCTCTGAAGAAGGCAGCAGTAAAGGTATCAAAGATTAAGATCACCGGAGTTTCCAAAAAGATTGCATCAGGAAAGAAGATACAGCTAAAAGCAGTCATTTCACCTTCCAATGCAACAAACAAGAAGGTAACCTGGAAATCCAGCAATCCAAAGCTTGCAACTGTAGACAGCAAAGGCCTTGTAAGGATCAAGTCTGGCAAAGGCGGCAGGTCCGTTACCATCACCGCAACAGCAGCAGACGGCAGCGGCAAAAAAGCAACCTACAAGATTAAATTCATGAAGGGTGTCGTAAAGAAAGTCACCATTTCAGGAAAGAAATCCATCAAGGCAGGCAAGAAGCTGCAGCTCAAAGCAAAAGTCACCGCAACGAAAAATGCCAATAAGAAAGTGAAATGGACAAGCAGTAATACCAAGTATGCCAAGGTAAACAGCAAGGGCAAGGTAACAGCCTTGAAAGCTGGAAAAGGCAGGAAGGTTAAGATCACCGCAATGGCAACAGACGGAAGCGGCAAGAAGAAAACAGTAACAATCAAAATCAAATAGCGTGAACTAGCAATTGGGGACGGGGTATTTTTAAAAATACCCCGTCCCCAATTCATTTGAAGAATCTCCACCCTGTTTAAATATTTAGAGTGTAAAAGAAAAGAGGAATTTTTTATACTAATCGTAAAACATAATGTGACGTGACCTGGGGAGGCAGTTACATTTAGACTGAAAAAAGGGGAATGTATAGCAAATCCGCCAGAGTTGATTTGGCGGATTCTTGTTTGGAGTATGGGGTTTATATGGGATTCATATTACAGCCTGTGTGGGTAGCTGGCTTCTGCTGATGTACCGGTTCAGACTGTTTGTGAATATAGATTAAAAAAACAGGAGGTGATCTTTTGAGTGTAAGATATTGCCAAAAGGGCAGATCGATATGTCTGTTGGAATAGCAGGTATAAGGACAGGCCCGATTGGGAAGGAACTGGAACAATTGTGATGTTGTAAAAAGAAAGGTAGACAGACTATGAGAGAAAGAGGAAGGAAATTATGCGCGCTGCTTCTTGGTGTAGCAATGCTGGGCTCAGGTCTTCCGGCTGGCATGCAGAATGTGTCTGCAGCTGAGGAAGGAACAGACAGCGGGAGTGCACAGGCAAAAGGCGTGGTAAAAGAGACGAATGTAGCCGTCGAGGAAAATTTTGAGGGGGGGGGGCTAAGTGCCGAGTGGTTACAGACGGGTGACGAAGGCAGTATTGTATGCTCGGATAACAGCCTCACGCTTAAGGATGCAGGCGGTGGTCAGTATACTACTGTAAAAAGGAATATTGGAAACAACGGAAGCTTTACCGCAGAGATTCACTGGAGTAATTATGACAATCCCTATGATAAGGATAATTCCCTTATGGTATTTGGGGTAAATGATGGAACAGGAAGTAACGGGGTAGAGATCCGGCGTTTCAGAGATGGGTGGCTTGGTGTCCGCATAGCACAGTCAGGAGCAGATAAGTATTACGATGCAACTATACTAGCATCAGAGAATGGAGAGGGCGGCTTTCAGGAGAAAGAAGGCTGGTTCAGACTCGGTTACGATAACAATACCCAGACAGTCACAGCAGAGTATAAGGCGGGGGATATGACGGATTATGTTCCCATGAACGGCAGTGGCACGGAGTTAGCTGGTTTTAATGGGAAGCACGTAGCAGAATTACGGATGGAGGAATGGGGCGGTTCCCAGACCTTCTCAGTGAAAGTTAACCAGTTTAACAGTACATTTTCCAAAAAGGCAAAGTACAAGAATTCTGAGATTGTAGATTTCACCGCTCCTGTACTGACAGACGACTGGTATGGAACAGCCGGAGACGTTAAGTATGAAGGAAATGGAAAGCTTATCTTAACAAGTACCGGAGAGGGGATTGCCACAGTCAAGAAAGATGCCGGTGACCAGGACTTTTCGGTAGAAGCAAAGTGGAGTGAGTTTGCCGCAGACTCCGATGGAACTGCAATTATGAGGCTGTCCAAGGAAGGTTCAGGCGATGATTTTGCAGAGCTTTCACGAAACGGCGCAGGAACTATCGGGTTTACTGTTGTTAAGGGAGGACAGCCAGCCGTAAATAAAACTGTGCCATATGATGGGACAGAGGGCTGGTTCCGTATTGACTTTGACAGTAAGACAAATGAAGTGGATGCATTTTACCGTGGGTCAGATGCAGAGGATTACACACTGATGCCTGGAAGCGGAAGCATTGCAGAAGGCCTGGCAGGTAAGCATACGATCGAACTGATCGTGAATGACTGGGGAACAAAAGGAGTTGCAGCCGCATCCTTCGAGAAGATGGATATAGCGTCGAATCAAAAGATCAGCCTTAAGCTGGAATCTGAGAAGTTCAAGGTAGACATTGATGAAGGCACAGGCGGTATCTTCCAGTTATCGAATCCCGGGGATGAGTATGGCACGAACTATGTGATGAACCCGTCCTTAAAGCCTCAGTTTAATGTGGATGATTCACGCTGGGTAGGAGACTTGCTCTTCAATGTAAAGAAGGAGAGCGAAACAGGTTATCATGCGGCGAATACATCTCTGTCCGATGATTCCAGAAATATTTCAAAAGAGGACAATGCAGTAATCGTTTCCTATGACCAGCCGGCGGATAATCAGTTCGGAATCAGGGATTTCTCTCTTCAGGAGGTATATCAGCTGAGTGAGAACGGAGATCAGCTGGACTGGACGATCAAGATTAAGAATACCTCTGAGGAAGGACTGGAGATAGCAGATCTTGGCGTACCGCTTCTTATGAATTCCTGGTGGAATAATACACAGGATGGAATCTATGAGCAGAATGTAGCCCGTCATTCCTATGTGGCAAAGGACGGTTCCTACATCTACTGGCAGAGGCCGAACGGTGACGGCTCCTTCCTGGTTATGGTGCCTAAAGCCGGAACCTCACTGGAATTCAAGGATAAGGCAAGATACGGCGAAGGGCCATTTGCAGAGAGCGACCCGGGCTGGGAGGGTCTGGTAGAGTATTATATTCATTCTGCAGAGATCCAGAAGAGACGTGAGGGAGCTTACCTTCCGGCAACCTCACTTGCATTAGAGGCAGGAGGAGAGAAGACCTATGGATTCACCTTCCAGTGGGCAGCGAATTACACAGAGCTTCGGGAAATCTTATATAATGCCGGGCTTGTAGATGCAGTTTCCATGCCGGGAATGGTAATTCCCAAGGATATGAAGGCAACACTTGCACTCAGAAGCAAAGAAGGCATCAAGAGTGTAGCCGGAGAAAATGTAGCAGTTAAGAAGAAAAACGACAACAATGGATATCAGATCTATGAGCTTACATTTAGCAATGTCGGTGAGAATTACGTTACGGTTCAGTATGGAGAAGGTAAGGAGAGCGTATTGCAGTACTATGCGACAGAGCCGATCGAAAAACTGATTCAGACGAACACAGACTTCATTGTTAAAAACCAGCAGGCAAAGACAGAAAAAGGATACAATGGCGCATATCTCCAGTGGGATATGAAGAATGGAAAGCTCATCACCTGGGATGATTACCCGGGAGGCGGATGGAAGGAATGGATGGCAGGAGGGTCAGACGATCTTGGACTGTCACCGGCTGTATATCTGTCAGAAAAGAATATTTCCGCGCCGCAGCAGGATCAGATCGAATCTCTGGAGTACTATCTGCAGAACTATATCTGGGGATATTTACAGAAAAATGATACCTATGAGGTTCACCGCTGGTATGACGGAGGGGAAGGCACACCGTTAGATCAAGGAACATGGCGTTCTTACAACTATATACATGTAGCCAATACCTACTTCAATATGTATCAGATTGCGAAGCGTTATCCGGAAATGACTAAGTATCTGAAGGCGGATGAGTATCTGTTAAGATGCTATAATACACTGAAAGCATATTTCACATACGGTATGTTTGACGGACATGCCTGGGGTAACGGAGGACAGGGAGCCTATGTCTTTGGAAGTATGGGAGAAATGAATCTGCCTGAAATCCTCAAAGCTCTGGAGACCGAAGGACACAACAAGGAAAAGATCTGGCTTACGAAGAAGGTAAAGAAAAAAGCATACACTCTCTTTGCAAAGGAATATCCGTTTGCATCTGAGATGAGCATTGATACGACAGGATTTGAAGCATGCTATACTCTGGCAAAGATGCTTGACAACATGGATCTGGTAGAAAAGACAACTAAGGCATCCCTGGCATGCAGAGGAATACAGCCTCTCTGGTATTACTACGGTTCAGATAACAGACACATGGGTGAATCCTGGTGGAACTTAGGATATGAAACACAGCTTGGAGCATGGCAGCAGCAGGATTACCTGTACACTTATGGAGATGTATCTAGCGGACAATTTGATGATATGATGCGTGGTACATATGGCGCATATCTGGCAGGCTGGGCGAACATCAATGTCGGACAGATCAGTGCTGACGAGAAGAACTATGGTGCATCAGCATGGCAGTATCAGAGTGAAAAAGGAACAAGCAACTACAACTATATTCCAAACCTGAACGGCTGGTGGGCATGGTCAGGCGAGTCACCGTTAGGATTCTGGGGCGGATTAAAGACCGCATCTGTCAATGTTGTGGACGATGATATCGTAGGATTGTACGGATATGGATGTGACATGAACTACGCAGGCGGCAAATACACCATCACACCAAAGGATGGTGTCAGAACCCGGTTAACCATGTACAACAAAGACAAATTCGGAGTAGAACTGAGCAAGGCAAGATATACGAAGGCAGAGATCTCAGATAACCTGAAAAACATCTCCCTGACTCTTGAAAATGTAACAGGCAAGGCTTGTTCTCCAGAGATTACATTAAAGCAGCTTCCGGCAGGAAAATACGAAGTAATAGCTGACAAGAAGGTAGTTGGAAACTTCGAGAGCAACGGAAAGACAGCAGCATTTACCGTAAACCTCACAAACAGCAAGGAACAGGAGATCCAGATTCAGGCAAAACAGACGGGAGAGCCGAACAAGGACGACAATACAGTTAAAAATCCTGTAAAAGTAACAAAGATCAAGCTGTCCGGAATTTCCAAAAATATTGCAGCAGGAAAGAAGATCCAGCTCACAGCAGCAATATCTCCTTCCAATGCAACAAATAAGAACATAATCTGGAAATCCAGCAATCCAAAGCTTGCAACCGTAGACAGCAAAGGCCTTGTAAAGATCAAGTCTGGCAAAGGCGGCAGGTCCGTTACCATCACCGCAACAGCAGCAGACGGCAGCGGCAAAAAAGCAGCCTACAAGATTAAATTCATGAAGGGTGTCGTAAAGAAAGTCACCATTACAGGAAAGAAATCCGTCAAGGCAGGCAGGAAGCTGCAGCTAAAAGCAAAAGTCACCGCAACGAAAAATGCCAATAAGAAGCTGAAATGGACAAGCAGTAATACAAAATATGCAAAGGTCAGCAGCAAAGGCAAGGTAACAGCGCTCAAGGCTGGAAAAAAGAAAAAGGTAAAGATCACCGCAATGGCAACAGACGGCAGCGGCAAGAAAGCAACAGTAACAATCAGAATCAAATAGCAATTAGCCAATTGGGGACGGGGTATTTTTAAAAATACCCCGTCCCCAATTGGCGATTCCTTAAATAATTCTTAATGTTCGTATTATTATTGCACAGATCATGAAAATGTGCTATCCTGTTTACAATTTATTTATCCGCATATTTCAGGAAACTATAAGGATAAGAACGGCAGCAGTCTGGCTGCCATAAGAGTCTAAGCTTTTTAAGCGTCACCAATTCGGATGCTTCAGATCGAAGAAAAGATACCGATGGCAGTGAAGAAGAGTAACAGAGAGATCGTGTAGCTGTCAGTTACAGAACAGTTACAACCAGTGTGCCTTTATAAAGAGGCCGGAGAAGAAGGGAGTAACAGCGTATGGCAAATGCAGTACAGGAGAAGAGGTGCCCGGGAATTTTTGATGATGTGAGAACCCGGAGCGAGGTGCTTAAGGAGATTTATGGGAATCCGGTTACCCGTGATGCCTTTTTGAGACTTAATGAGGAGTTCCAGAAAATGTTTGTGGAATTCTGCATGGGTGTGCGGGGGGTGAAGATGACCTATGACCCATTTTTTAAGAAGATTTTTCATGCAGAGATTTATCCGGAGAGACTCTCAAAATTTTTGACAGAGATTCTGGGACATCCCCTGGAGGTAAAGAGGATGCTGCCGGATGAGCGGCAAAGAATCACGGACATGGGCTCTCTTATGATTCTGGATGTCCTGGTGGAATTTGAGACAGGGGAGCTTGCAGATGTGGAGATTCAGAAGATCGGCTACCTCTTCCCGGGGCAGAGGGCATCCTGCT
>CANOKL010000017.1 GCA_947566645.1 uncultured Lachnospiraceae bacterium | reverse complement strand
AAAATCGTCAAAGCCTGTAAAATCAATAAATTTAGGCTTGACAGAATAGGAAGGATGTTATGTGTAAGAAAACAACCATGACACGTAAGCTGGCGACGGTCTTTTTGACCGCATTTATTGCTGCTGTATTGTCTGGACTGGCTCCAGGAAATGTCTATGCAGCAGACAAGCTGACTGTCAAACCTGCCTCAAAGACAATTAATGTTGGAAAAACAGTTGGGCTGAAGGCGAATCAGAAGGTAAAGTGGACAGTCGTGAAGGGCAAAAAGTATATTAAGCTTACTTCCAAAAAGGCAAAATCCGTGAAGGTCAAAGGTGTCAAAAAAGGGACTGCGGTTGTACAGGCGGCTGCGGGTTCCAGGACAAAAAAAATCACAGTCAAGGTTCTGCCTGCACTAAAGGTTAGTCCGGCTGGAAAAACAATCGAAGCTGGAAAAACAGTAACTCTGAAATCGAACAACAGTGCAAAATGGTCTGTAAGCAGCGGGAATGGTATAATCACCCTCTCTTCTGTGAAGAATAAGAGCGTGGTTGTCACAGGCCTTAAAGAAGGATCTGCAGCCGTTAAGGTCAAAGACGCCAAAACCGGAGTCTCCAAAACGGCTAAGATTACGGTTACTGCAAAGCCGTCAGAGCCTGCAAAGCCATCAGAGCCTGCAAAACCATCGGAGCCCTCAAAGCCGGAAGAGCCCGGACAGCCCGAGGATCCTGGCGATATAGACGACGGATTTGTTCCGGAAACAGCGACAACAGATGAAGTAAATGCTATGCTCTCTGATTCTGATGCGAATACAGAGCTGATAGATGCCAGACCGCAGGAAGCATATGCCGGATGGGCGCTTCAGGGTGCAAAGAACGGCGGACATCTTAAGAACGCTGTTCTATATTCCGCAAGATGGCTTGATTTTGAGATTTCCAGCTCGAAGCGCGATAAGAAGCTGGCTTCCTATAACAAAGCAATTGAGCTCAGTGCAGACAAGACCTACATCGTCTATGATTATGCAGGCATCAAAGATGCTGCTGTTAATGTTGCGAAATATTTTCATAAGCAAGGCGTCAAAAATGTAAAAGTTTATGATGCAAAAGACATGATTGATGCAGGAAATGATCTGCAATCCTATGAAAACTATGACCGCTTCCTTCCTGCGGAAATCGTCAGGGATATCTCAGATTATAAAACCGGAAAGGATGAGACCCTTGAGCCTTCCACCACTGCTGTAATCAGCGAGGAAGATATGGATAAGGTAATTCTTGTTGATGTGAGTTACGGAAACGTGCATGAATCTTCTTATCTCTCAGGCGGGCATGTCCCAGGTGCAGTTCATATAAATACTAATGTTTATGAAAGACCGCGCTCATACATACCAGAGAAACGTGAAAAGTATTCTATTGAGTACAGCTTAATTCCGCTTGATGAATTCCGTGATGACGTCTGTACACAGTATGGAATCACGAAGGATTCTATTGTAATCGCAATGTCAGAGGATGGACGTCCGATTGCAAGAATCGGTTTTATGCTGAGATCTCTCGGCGTCAGATTCTATGGCATGAGCGGGCTTATGAATGCCTGGAAATACAATGGATACCCACTTGATACGGCTACTGTTGTCAAGCCAGCTTCTGTTGAAAGCTTCGGACTGGATACCATCCCTTGTCCAGGGGAAATCGTATGGATGGACGAAATCAAGGAAATCCTGGCAGCAAATGGTGAGGATGAAACGAATCATACAGCCGGAACAATTGTTGGCAGTGATAAAGTGGATTCCACCTACAGCTATCACGACCTTATGGGAAAAATCCAGGGTACACTGAATGCAAGCGGCGGTGTCTTTGAGAATCCTGACGGCACGCCTGCCATGCAGGAGCTTTTTCTAAAATATTATGAGGAAAACAATATTCCTACAGACAAGCCAATCATACATTTCTGCGGAGATGGATGGGGCGCAGCCCGGGATGCTTACAATGCACAGTCTGTAGACATCAGCAATGCTAAATGCTGGGGCGAAGGCTGGGTCGTATGGTCTAACCGGGGCAACTGGTTCATTGACCATGCGGGAAGAAAGGTCATGTTTGACAAATATCTGAATGAGGTTGTGGATGAAGCAGGCAATATCGTCAGCGACGGTAAGAACATGAAAGCTGAATAAAACCCATTGAATACTAGGAGGTGTTTTTATGAAGGCAGATGCAAGAGCTCTGATCAGAAGAGCCGTGATCCTTTCTTTGGTTATCATGACAACTTTTATGTTCAGCAGCATAGATACTTTTGCTGCGGCAAAGAAACCGGTCAAAATCAAGGTAACGCCCAGACAGGCGACACTTACCGTCGGAAAACAAGTCAGAATCAAAGTAAAAAGTGTAAAGCCTGCAAAGGCAAGTAAAGCAGTAAAATATAAGAGCAGTAATAAAAAAGTTGCCGCTGTTACCCAGAAGGGCGTGGTAAAAGCCAGGAAAAAAGGCAATGCTGTCATCACCGTAACCTCAAAGAAATCAAAAAAAGTAAAGGCAAAGGTGAAAATTACAGTTAAAGCAAAGCCCAAGGCGAAACCTCAGGCGCAACCAAATCCAGCACCCACACCGCAGAAACCGCAGACGCCAACACCGAAAAAGAGCCTGGTCATCTACTTCTCCCGGGGAGAAAACATCCTGAACGCCAGCGAATATTCAAAATCTCTGGGTGATGACATAGATGCCATGACATCGGCAAGTGTGCTGCCGGCTGAATCGGGAGCAATAACCGGAAATAACGGAATCCTTGCAGGATGGATTGCAGAAGCGCTTGGAACAAAAACTTATTCAATCCATGTGAAAAATCCATATCCCCAGCTCAAGAAAGAGACGCAGCAGATCGTACTCAACCAGGAGCAGATCAATGGTACACTGCCAGAAGTTGAAGCCTGTACCGAGGATCTCAGCCAATATGATATTATCTATCTGGGATTCCCGAACTGGTACGGAGAACCGCCTCGTGCACTCTATACATTTCTGAATGAGAATAATCTGGACGGCAAAACTATCGTTCCATTTACCTCTCACGACAGAAATGGATTCTCCGATTCAATTCAGATTCTGAAAGCCAAGCTTCCAAACTCTGCCGTTCTGGAGGATGGTCTGATCGTAGACCGGAAAAATGTTATGGATGCAAAAAATGTAATCCTTGAGTGGGTCGCAAAGGTCAGCAAGGAGGCTGAAAATGCCAAATCAAATCCACTGGCTACAGTCGCAGGGCAGAAGGAAGCCGCAAAAAAACTGATCGGACAAACCCTTACAAAAGAAGAAGTTATAGCAGCAGTTGGCCAGTATACAAAATTTGTAACTGATACAAATGGCTGTACACATGATATTGAATCCGGAAGATTCTATTATCCTGGATTTGTAATCTATTCCAGGGCAGACGAGGATGGAAGCCGTTTTGTAATTCTATCTGTAGATTAGTGTAAATTGGGGACGGGGCATTTTTAAAAATGCCCCGTCCCCAATTTGGTCTTTAAGTCTTCCATTATGATAACAACGGAATTATGGATTGTATCTGCTGATGTTCCTGCGATGTGGGAGGTTATTGTCACGTTTTCAAGTTTCATGAATGGATGATCTGATGGCAGTGGTTCTTCGTAAAAGACATCCAGGGATGCGCCCTGCAGTTTCTGATCAGCAAGTGCCTGCGCCAGTGCTTCTTCGTCAACGAGCCGTGCGCGTGCGGTATTTATTAGTGTTGCGGTTGGTTTCATCATTGCGATCTCCTTTTTTCCGATGAAGCCCTCTGTCTTTTCTGACTGGCGTAAATGTATGGTGATCACATCTGCCTCTCTGCAGAGCTGTTCTTTGGAAACTGGCTGATATCCCAGTTTTTCAATTTGTTCATCTGGAATGTAGGGATCGTGTACAATTATTCTGGGTTCGAATCCTTTTAGGCGCTGTGCTACGCGCTGGCCGATATTGCCGAATCCTATGATTCCGACTGTACGTGTCTGCAGATCGTGAATGTTCCCATTGTTGGGGAAATCTTTCATCCATCTTCCGTTTTTTAATGCTGCATGGCTTCTTGCTATATTTTTTGTCTCTGCCAGTATCATGCCCAGGGTGGCGTCTGCCACAGCATTGGCGCTTCTCCATGCTGCATTTGTTACTGTAATTCCCTTTTCACGCAGATAATCTACAGCCACATTGTCACAGCCTCCGCGCATAACTGCTACGATCTTCAGATTTGGAGCAGCATCAACAAGTGCTTTTGTAATGGGCGTTACATGGTCTACGATAATGTCCGCATCTTTCACTAGTTCCAGTAAGTCTTCCGGGAATGGATAGCCCTCTGGTCCTTTAAGCTCTGTCTCGTGCATGCATTCCATTACTTTATCAATGGTGTCCATCATCTCGTTATCATAATAAGATACCTCAGCCCCCAGATCTGGCAGTTTGTTAAGCTCTGCCACTGTTTCCCTGTTGATTCCTGCATCACAGATACATAATAATTTCATTCTATTTTTCTCCTCCTATATAAGTGTAGGGTAGTTACCGGCTCATTCGTTCCTTCCAGTTTAAATACTGGATATATTTTTCCTGGAGAAGCTTCTGGCTCTCTCTGCGTGGTTCGTATACTTTTGCTGTTTCAATCGGAATCAGTGCTTCCTCTATTGTTTTTCTGATGCCAAGCCCTGCCAGTACTCCAAGGGCAGAACCCCTTGCAGTCAGCTCACAGCCTGCTGGTATATAGACAGGTTTATCAAAAAGATCGGCAAATAACTGGGCAAACAGCCCGCTTTTACCGCCTCCGCCTCCCAGATACAATTTCTGGATCTTCGGCGCATCCTCAAGCTCTGCCATTGTATTATTGTAGTGGCACATTACAATCCCCTCATAGACTGCTGCCAGTATGTCTTCCCCTTTATGCCAGTTTTTCAGATTGGCAAAGATCCCCGTATATTCGGAATGGTACGGGCTCCCAAATAAATATGGCAGGAAGACCAGGTCTCTGTGTTTTGCGGCCTTTGCCCTCTGCTCAGCCTCATCATAATACGCGCCTGCCGCAAATGTCTTCCCCGGACGTTCATACATCATCTGCAGAATCAGATCCAGTACAGCGCCTGAATTCCCATCCAGATATCCGGTGATATAATACCCCGGCACAATATGCGGATTGCTCATACCTTTCCTGCGCACATCTGTTACCATGTAATTAGCGCCCCATGTTCCAATCAGGCTTAACAGATAATCATCCTTTACGCTCCCGATTCCCATGCAGCATGCCATCATGTCATGTGCACCGGTAAATACAGGTGTGCCTGGCCTAAGGCCAGTCTGTTCCGCGGCTTCTTCCGTGACCCCGCCCGCCCTTTCATAGGAAGGAATCAGCTTTGGAAGAGCCTCTTTTTTGTCCTGGATTCCCAGCCTGTCAAACCCCTCATAAAACCAGCTTTTTTCATCTCTGCCAAGGAGGCCCGGAGGCGATGCATCTGTAATATCTGATGCATATTCTCCTGTCAGCCTGTACCTTACCCAGTCTTTGGAAAACAGTATATGCTCTGTTGCCTCATAAGCCTCTGGTTCATTCTCCTTCATCCAGCGGAGCATAACCTGTGGGCAGGATGCAAGCAGCGAGCCGCCGCTATGTTTAATCCACCAGTCTTTTGTTCCGTCCTCTTCAAACTGCTGCATAAGGTATTCCGCCCTGGTATCCAGTGAAGCCACGCCCTGGCGTACCGGGTTTCCACTGGCATCGGCTGGGAACAGTCCTCCTCCCTGTCCGGTTACAGACACTCCGATAATCTCATCTGCCGGATTAAGCTGTCTTACGCAGCCTCTCACTGCCCCTGCCGCTGATTCCCAGATTCCATTCATGTCCTGTTCAAACCAGCCGGGCTTTAATACTGCAGGCCTCTGGCTGGACTTCCGGTATACACACACCTCATTCCCATTTAAGTCAAATAGCACAGCTTTGGTATTCGTTGTGCCCCGGTCCACGATACAGACATATTTTTTCCCCATAGCGTTTCTCCTAATCCTTATTTCTCTTCATTTGATGTAATCACATGTGCTTTTGCCTGCCGCTCCACCTTCCAGGCCTTTCCTTCTGTGCCAAATAGCTTCAGCATCTTTTTCATATAGTTTTTCTCACTCTGTTTTGCCACTTCATATACACTATAATAGCCGTTCCCGGTTAAACCGGCCTCTTCGATTCCCACACATGCAGATTTGAAAAGGTCACAGGCAAGATTAATCTTATTGATGCCCATTCTGGCTGCTTTCTTAAGCGCCTCATCCCCGGTACCGGAGCCTCCGTGAAGTACCAGCGGAAAATCCTGCCCCAGGATTTCTTTAATCTCAGCCAGACGTTCAAAATCCAGATAAGGCGTTCCGGAATATGTCCCATGTGCCGTTCCAATTGCGACCGCCAGACAATCCACGCCAGTCTCCTCAACATAGGTCTTTGCCTGCGAGGGGTCTGTCAGCGCTGCATTCCGGTCTGTCTCATACTGGCTTCCCTGCCCGACATGCCCAAGCTCCGCCTCTACAGACACTCCAACTGCATGCGCTGCCTTTACCAGCTCTTTTACCTCCCTTACATTATCCTCGTAAGGAGCAGAGGAACGGTCAACCATAATGGAGGTAAAGCCTGCACGGATTGCAGCAATTGCATGCGCAAATTCTGCCCCATGATCCAGGTTAATTGCAATAGGAACAGCAGACTCTTCGCATAATTTTGTCAGGTACTTTCCAAAAAACTCCAGATCCGGAGTGGTGCTCCATGCCACATCCAGAATAATGGGGGCATTCAGGTCCTCTGCAGCCTCGATCATCGCTCTTGCATCCAGTTCCATGCATACATTGGGGGCAGGTACTGCATAGTTCTCTTTACTGGCTCTGTCAAGAATTTCCTTCATTGTTACTAACATTTTTTCTTCCTCCCTTATCTCTCAATTTTATCTGCACATCTGGTAGATTTTCTCAACATCTGCAGGGGTCAGCGTCTTAAATCCCCTGATTTCCTTCCCGCAGCATGCCTTTTGGGCCATAGCTTTAAAGTGTTCTTCCTCTATATTTACTTCCCCTAATGTCCGTGCCAGCCCCATTACGTCAAACAGGAAATGCTCCAGCTCCCCGATCGCCTTATTTGCAATCTCCATTGACGGAAGAGATCTGTCAATTCCAAATACATTCACGCCAAACTGTACATATTTGGATACGGTTGTCTCGTCCAGGCAGTATCTCAGCCAGCGGGGAGTCAGAATGGCCAGACCAAGGCCATGGGTAATATCATAAAATGCAGACAGCTCATGCTCCATAGGATGACAGCTCCACTCTGGTTTGGATGCGCCGACAACGAACCCATTTATCGCCCAGCTTGACGCCCACATGAGGTTCGCCCTTGCCTCATAATCATCCGGTTTCTCCAAAGCTACTGGCGTATATCTGATGACGGTTTTCATCAGCACCTCCATCACGCCGTCCAGCATATACAGATCCTGGTTCATATCAAAATACTCTTCCATCAGATGCGACAGGATGTCGGCAGAGCCGCACGCTGTCTGATATTTGCTGACAGTATAGGTGACTGTTGGATCAAGAAACGATACTTTGGGAACTAATGCAGGTGCGCCGCCGCCTAATTTTTCATTTGTCTGCAGATTCGTAATCACTCCATAGGGATCCATCTCTGAACCAGTAGCCGCAAGAGTCAGGACCGTTATCACTGGAAGTGCCTTTTTAACCGGCGTGCCCTCTGCCAGGAAATCCCATGGGTCACAGTCTGCACATGCTCCTGCTGCAATGAATTTAGCTGCATCTATCGTAGAACCTCCGCCCACTGC
Source organism: uncultured Lachnospiraceae bacterium (assembly GCA_947566645.1). Classification (GTDB taxonomy): domain Bacteria; phylum Bacillota; class Clostridia; order Lachnospirales; family Lachnospiraceae; genus CAPEBR01. The sequence goes on along the minus strand of CANOKL010000017.1, from coordinate 60,701 downwards.
CAGCACTGCATCAATCTGCTTCTCTTTGCACATCCCCGCGCCTTCGCGGACTGTCTCAATCCTCGGATTCGGCTCAACTCCTGACAGTTCATAAAGCTTCAGGCCTGCGCTTCTGATCTCCCGGACAACCTTCTCATACAGACCGCTTTTCTTAATCGAGCCGCCTCCGTATGTAAGAAGTATCCTTGTACCAAATCTTTTAAGCTCCTGTCCAAGATTTCCAAGTTGATTTTCTCCAAAATAAACCTTTACGGGAATGTCGTATACAAATGCTTTCATATTCTTCTCCTTCTCTTATCAATTCTCCTGCGGAATTTTGCGCCCCGGAAACCAGGCTATTTCCCCCTGGCTATGTCTGGTATTGCCAACTTGCGTAACCGGAAAACAATCTGTAACTGGCATGACTTCCGGGGCTAAGCGGGCTATGTTTACAGTATCTTGGCCCATTCCTCTACATTTTCATGTGTGAATACAACCGGAGCGCCGATTACAACTTCTGTGCCTCCGTCATCGCACTCTGTAACCTCCAGGGTACGTTCCTCATATCTGTCAAATGCAGGGATTGTCAGTTTCGAACCCACACTTCCGTCAAAGCCGTCTTCTACAGCTGCTTCCAGTACTGCTGCCGCAGTTGCGCCCATGTAATTCAGATCCCAGAGAAGTATATGGGGAATGAATTTGCTCCAGTAATCTTCATCTGCCGAAGGCATTCCGTCTACTACCCATGAAGGCAGTCCGCAGCCAGTAACCTTAATATCCGTATCACTTCCTTCAAATGCAGATACACAGGCCTGTGGAGCTGCACCAGAGATGCAGATAATAACATCTACTTTATCCTCTGCCAGAAATGCGGATGCCTGGTTTCCTGATTCTGTTACATCATCATTTCCATATTTAATATCCATCTGAGGATTTACCTTTCCCTTATACATATCCTCTGCAAGCTCCTCTTCCATATATACAAGCCATGCATTCTGCACAGGCGCATCAACGCCTGCTGAGATTATGCCAAGCTGAATCTCTGGTCCTGTATATTCTTCAAGCGCCTTCTTAAGGGTTGCGGTCATATCCGGGTCATTTTCGTCATATTCACAGCGAAGGGCCGCAAGAACCCCAAGTCTGAGCATATATTTACCGGCGTCCTCATTCGTAGTCTGATTGATGTGCGTAACTCTCTGGTCAGGAGCCAGACGCGCATCATAAGAGCATGTCTTAATTCCGGCCTCCTGTGCTTTCTTCAGAATCTGTTCAAAGCCTGTGTCACCGTTTGCATTAATTGCTATACCTGCCACGCCTTCTGTAATTAACTCATCAATTGCCTGCACCTGTGCAGATACAGATGTTTCAGCAACAGTCCCGTCCTTATAGCTGTACCCTACTTCTTCACAGAATCCCGTAAAGCCGTGAACATCCTTCATGCACCACTCTGTTGTATTCTTATCTACAATGGCATAGACATTTTTATCGTTGTCTGAACCAGGTGCTTTCCCTGAATTATCCGTGTTTCCCCCTGATTTTCCGCATCCTGCCAGCATTCCGGCTCCCAGTGCCATTACCATTAACATTGACAATACTCGTTTTTTCATGAAATTTCCCTCCGTTTTTGTTCACTTTTAATAACTGTTTTGTGCCCTCACAGCCACATGTTCCGATTCTTAGTTTTTATACCGCGCCTGCCTTTTTTTGCGCATATTTTCCTTCAGGTCGTCAATAATGCCCCTCTCTGTGCTGGTAACAATGACTGCAACAATCAGAATAATACCGATAAAGATCTTTCTTCCATTATCATCCATCCCAAGCAGACTCAGAGAATACTTTAGTACTGCCATAATAAATGTAGCAATGACCGGCCCATAGATCCCGCCGCTTCCTCCTGCGGCAGAAACCCCTCCAAGTGCCGTGATGGCAATCACTGTCATCTCTTCTCCGTTTCCTGTTGCAGACTGTGCGCCGCCTCCTAATCTTCCAATATAAAATATGGATGCAAGGCCTGACATGAAGCCCATGATCATAAATGTAATCATCTTGATTTTGCGGACATTCATGCCAGAATATTCCGCCGTCGTTGCGTTGTTGCCAATCATATACAATGCACGGCCATACCGGGATTTGTGCAGAATCACTACAAACACTGCCGCCATCAGCAGGTAAAGAATCATGCAGACCGGAATTCCGGCAGCCTCCTCCCACATAACGGTGCTGTAGAAATCTGGAAATACGCGCAGAACATTTGTCCCCAGTGCAACTCTTACCATTCCCCGGTAAAGAAGGCTGGTAGCAATCGTTGTGATAACTGCAGGCATTCCCATGTATGCAACCAGAAATCCGTTCACAGCACCCAGTACTATACAGGCTGCCAGTCCGGCAGGCACTGCGATAGCCGGCGGGATGCCTCCTTCCATCAGCTTTCCCGTTGCATAGGCGCATACCACCATATTGGCTGTACAGGAAACATCCACATCCCCCATCATCATAATCAGGCTCATTCCCAGAACCATGGGGCAGATATTTAGTCCTGACTGGATCATGGAAGCAAGTGTACCTGGTTTTAAGTACAGGTCAGGCCTCATAATCAGGAGCACCAGATTCAGCACAATCAATAGATACATAAGAAGCATTTCCCACCGGATCAAGAAACGGCCTGCCTTCTGTTTCTTTGTTAACATCTTCTTTCCAGCAATCATTACATCCTCTGCCCCCTTTCTTTTAGTTCATTCCTCTCACTGCTTTTTGCCATGAAAATATTCAGAAGCACGGCTGCTATGATGATGATGCCCTGAATCGCATCCGCCCAGATACTTAAGCCTGGAAGCATACTGATAAATACGGTAATGATCGTCATCAGAAGAATCGCCAGAATATTACCGCTGATCCTTGCCTCTCCCCCTGTAATGGCTGCGCCCCCGAGAATACAGGTCGCAATTGCTGTCATCTCGAAGCCCTCTGCACTTGAATAAAGGCACATGGAATAGTTCGCTGCATACATAATGCCTGCCAGTCCGCAGATCCCCCCTGCAATCATATAGCCCTTCAGTCCGGTCAGCCTTACATTAATCCCCGCCACCTGTGCAGATTCCTTATTACTTCCGATTGCCAGCATCCTCCTCGCCTGCTGCCTGTAGTTCAGAAAGATGCCTGCCAGTATCAGAATCAGGATGGTTACCCAGATAATGTTGTAAAGCCCCAGAATCTTGCCCGTCGCTATCCTTTTAAATTCCTCTGTGTAATAATTGGGTAGCATCTGCTGCCCTTTTCCGGTCATAAAGTATGTAATTCCCCTGATGATATAGCTGGTGCCCAGTGTGGCAATCATAGGCTGTACATCAAAGTAAAATGTCACCAGTCCGCTCAGCACTCCGCAGAAGACTCCCATCAGAATCGCAAGAAGTATCAGCACAGACATAGGAATTCCCGGAATATTGCGATACAGGAGTGTGGTCGCACAGGCTGTAAAGGCCAGTACCGACGGTCCTGACAGATCAATGGCGCCTGACATAATCACCAGCATCTCTGCAACAGCCAGGAATGCATAAACACAGTTGTTTCGTATCATTGACGCAAAGGTAGACATTCCATAAAACTGCGGGGTTAAGAACCATGCTGCTATCAGCATCACTACAATTCCCACAATTAATCCAAGGTTTCTATTTTTCAACACATGTTTCATTCCTCAGATTCTCCTTTCTTATTCAATGCCATCTTAAGGAGCAGTTCCTGGCCCGCGTCGTCAATATGCACCTCGCCAGTAATTCTTCCGTTATACATGGTATAAATGCGGTCTGCCATGCCCAGCACCTCCGGCATCTCTGAAGAAATAAACACAATGGCATACCCCTGTTCTGCCAGCTGGTTTACAATCTCGTATATGGAGTACTTTGCACCAACATCCACACCTTTGGTCGGTTCATCCAGAATCAGGACCTTCAGATCGCAATTCAGCATTTTTGCAAAGACAACTTTCTGCTGGTTTCCTCCTGACAGGGAATTCGGCGTTGCCTGAATGCTCTCTGCCTTCAGCGCAATCTTACTGCAAAGCTTTGCCGATACATCCTTTTCCTTCTGAACATCCATCATTCCAAAAGAAGTAAACTTATCCTGTGTTGCCGCTGATACATTCTGATAGATTGGAAGCTCGTAAACCAGTCCCTGCAGCTGCCTGTCCTCTGGGAGAAGCCCGATCCCCAGTTTAAAAGCCTCTCCTGGAGAACGTATGGACACTTTCTCTCCCTCCAGCAGAATCTCCCCTTCATCAGCCGGTTCCACCCCAAATATGCTCTGGAAAACTTCTGTTCTTCCGGCTCCTACCAGACCTGTGAATGCAACAACCTCTCCGGACCTCACATAGAAGGACACGTCTTTAAATCTCCCCATCCTCGTCAGGCGGCGTACTTCTAGCTTTATGTCGCCAATCCTGGCATGACGCTCCGGGTACATCTGCTCCAGTTCCCTTCCTACCATATAATTAATCAGCTCTTTTTCTGTAATAGAGTCTACATCCCATGTACCGATATATCTGGCGTCCCTGAATACGGTAACGCTGGAAGCTACCCGGTACATGTCCTCCATTCTGTGGGAAATGAAGATCACGGACACTCCCTGCTCTTTCAGATGTCCGACGGTCTTATATAGTTCTTCGCACTCATGCTGTGTAAGCGATGCGGTCGGCTCATCTAAGATCAGTACCTGGAGGTTTCTGGACAATGCCTTGGCAATCTCTACGGTCTGCTGCTCTGCAACAGTAAGCGCTGACATATGAATATTGACATCTATGGAATCATTTAACGGCGCCAGCAGCTCCTTTGCTTTTCTTCGCATGGCCTTCCAGTCATAAAAGCCGGCTTTCTTTTTTATCTCCTGCCCCATAAAAATATTCTCTGTTACGGACAGTGTGGGAAAAGCTGTAACATGCTGGTATACTGCCGCGATACCGATCTTTGCAGAATCCTGGGAGGAATGAAATTCCACTTTTTTTCCATTGTACAGAATTTCTCCGGAATCCGGCTTATGCACTCCGGTAATCGTTTTAATCAGTGTGGATTTCCCGGCGCCATTTTCACCCATCAATGCATGTACTTCGCCCTTTTTCAGCCGGAATGTAACTTTGTTAAGCGCTGTGACTCCGCCAAACGTCTTAACTACATCTTTTAATTCCAGTACATAACCACTCATTGTATTTCTCCTTTACTGATCAGGGAATTAATATCACCTTCGCAGCTTCCTGTTTTCTGGACATTTCAAACCCTTTGTGATATTCTTCCAGAGGCAGCTCGCAGGATATAATGGACTTCAGGTCCAATTTCCCGCATTCCGCCAGTGCCAGACAGTTCCTCCAGGACTCCTGGTTGTATCCCATATGTCCCATAATGCGGATGTTCTTCATGGCAAATGAATCCAGGCTGCAGTTGTAGGGCAGGGAACTCATTCCGATCCGCACAATCGCTCCTTCGTTTCTTGTGAACCTGATGGCTGTCTCCGTAATTGACGGATGTCCGGCTGCATCAATTGTCAGTGCAACTCCATCTTCACCAGCAATCTCCCAGACCTTTTTCACCATATCATCCTCTTCGTCAGACGCAAGGAAATGTGTCGCTCCATATTTTCTTGCGACCGCTTCCCGCGACTTCCTGTCAGAATGCATGCCGATTGCAATAATTTTAGAAGCTCCCCCCAGATTCGCCGCTGCAATCGACATAAGGCCCAGCGCGCCGACGCCGTATACCACTACAATCTCCCCGGCTTTTAGTCCGCCCTGCTGGATGACTGCATTATAGCCATTCGCAGCAGGATCCATAAGGGTTGCCTCCTGGAAGCTGATGTTTTCTGGAATTCTCCACAGGCAGTTCTTATAAAACTTTAAAAGCTTTCCCGGAATCTTTACATAACTGGTAAATCCTCCGTCCATGGAGCAGCCCATTGTCTCTCTGTGCGCACAGGCAACAAAATCGCCCTTCGAACATGCCGCACATGTTCCGCAGGCATCTCCGGTGTTCTCAGATACTACACGGTCGCCAGACTTCCAGCAGGGATCCACGTTCTTTCCTACTTCCGCAATCACTCCGGCAAACTCATGGCCCATCGTAAAAGGCACAGGTCCCAGGGGATCCATTCTTCCATAATAGAAATGCAGGTCACTGCCGCATATGCCGCATGCTTTTACCTCTAAGATGATATCATCATCACCGCATACCGGCTTTTCGACTTCCCTGTACTCCACCTGTCCTTTTCCACATAGAACAACTGCTTTCATAATCGTTTTCCTCCTTTTCGTATGTTATTTTAATTTTATATAATTAATTTAACACAAGAAATGCGTGTCTGTAAATGGGAATAATATACTATATTTAATATTAACTTTTGTGCATTTTCACAATTTTTCTCTTATTACAATATTATTTACAACAAATTCACCAATCTAACAGACATTTTTAGTCATAATACAAATCATTTTTTTGCAATATGCACTATATTTTTACGAATCTTATAATAAAAATACTTTTCCAAACACCTTTTATTCGATTTTACGGTCTAATTCTTATTTATCCGTATGTATTAGTATATTTTCGCCAAAATTTCTTTCAAAATAGAATTATTCTCGTCTTTTCCACGTATAAATGGCTTTTTTTAATTTTATATAATTAAATATATAACTTTTTTTGACAAAGTTTTATTGACAGTTTCCAAAAAGTAACTTATCATTATTATAGACGGAAAAACACGAACAATTATTGTACAAGGAGCCAGCTTATGTTCACAGATTACCTCTTAAATCCTCCGAAACACCAGGGACAAAATATTTCAAATGTACAGATCAATAACCGGAAATTAATCTTAAATCTTATCCAGCGCCATAAAGTCATATCCCGTATCAGACTTGCAGAATTAAGCAGCCTGAAGCCTGCAACAATTACAATTATCATCAATGAATTCTTAAGGAATAATATCGTTGAAGAATGTGGATTTATTGAAAGAGAAAACCAACGCAGAGTCAAAGGCCTCCGGCTCATACAGAAAAAGTTTTGCACAATCAATATCCGCATTACCTCTTCCTATTATGTCGTAGGCCTATTTGATATTAATTCAGATTGTATTACTTTTGAAAAAATTTCTTATCATACATATGAAAATTTTTCTCAGACTTTAATTCAGATTTCCAGTAAAATTGAACAATTTATCATTCTCAGCGGCAATCTGACGATACTGGGAATCTCAATCGGAGTTCATGACAGTTTTCTATTCACGCCTGACACCTGCGAATATTATGAACCGTTCTCTCCGACAATTAAGAGAATTAATATTGGGGATTATTTTCGTTCTACTTTTTCATATCCGGTTTATATTGAACGAACTGCTGATTTTGTACTATACTGGCTATACCATGCAAATATACTCCAGAATGCAGAAGAAAAGATTGTATTATATCTGTCCGTCAGCACATCCGTAGACATGAGCTTCTTACATTACGGCCATATATATCAGGGCGCCTTTTCTACGGCAGATTCCCTGAAAAATATTTATATCAAGAGTGCCTCAGACGGCGAACGAAAAAGTGTTACCGAGCTTCTGACTATCGCACCAATTGTAGAACGTGCGAAAAAATTATGCAGCCAGTTTCCTGACTCTTCGCTTGCACAATTGCAGGAATTTACCTACCACGATCTATTTCATGCATATAACTCAGACGATCCACTGGCTGTACAGATCTACACAGAAGTCGCTTATGAACTTTCACAGCTGCTGATTATTTTGATTAACATATTCTCACCTCACCAGATTGTAATTGGAGATGAGCTGCCCTTTTCAAATGAATTTTTCTCGCTTCTGCATAAAGATATTGAGCAGTACTTTCATTTTTATGAAATACCCGAAGTAGAATTAACTCCAATCGAAAAAAAACGCTCAACAACACTTGATCCCAGCCTCCGGGGAGGAAATTCTTATATTATAGGAAATGAATTGTTTAAATTGGGGACGGGGCATTTTTAAAAATGCCCCGTCCCCAATTTACATATTTTTCTTGCAAAGGATAATTCCCATAAGTAACAGCACCGGGAAAATGATACCTGCCAGAACCCCCATCTTCAGGTTATCCCCAAATGCTCCTGATACCATACCAACCAGCGTGGGGCCTCCCGAACAGCCTATATCCCCGCCCAAAGCCAATAGTGCAAACATAGCGGTCCCGCCTTTTGGTAAAGCTGCCGCTGCCTTGCTGAAGGTTCCCGGCCACATAATTCCAACTGACAGCCCACAGACAGCACAGGCTGCCAGACTAAGCTGCGGAATCGGGATAATGGAAATTCCCAGATAAGACAGTATGCACAAAAGACTGCTGTAAACCATAAAGTGCTCCAAATGTATACGTTCCCCATATCTGCCATAAAACAATCTTGACGTCCCCATCAGAACCGCAAACGCCATCGGTCCTGCCAGATCACCTGCAGTCTTGGAAATCCCAAGGCCTTTTTCTGCAAAGGTAGACGCCCATTGGCTGACTGACTGCTCACTTGCCCCTGCGCATATCATCATTACCAGCAAAATCCAGAATACTTTCATCCGGAACAATTCCTTTAATCCCATTCCTGCCTCACCGTCCTCAATCAACGGCGCAATGGGGACTCTGGCAAACACAAAAGCATTTTCAACAGGGATAAGCGCCCAGATAATTGCCAATATCCTCCAGTTCTCTATACCGGCCACATAAAAAAACAATGTTGATATAAGTACCACCCCTGCATGCCCCCAGCAATAAAAAGAATGGAGCATACTCATTGCCTTCTCCTTATTGTCGGAAGGGCATGCCTCCATGACCGGGCTGACGAGAACTTCCAGGAGTCCGCCGCCAACGGCGTAAATCATTACAGCAATCAGAATCCCCACAAATGGAGACGGTAAAACATCTGGTAAGACGGTAAGAAGAACCAGTCCTGCAGCCGATAAAGCATGGGCCATAACCATGGATGCGCGGTACCCTATCCGGTCTATAAATCCGACTGAAAGAAGATCCACCAATAGCTGGATTCCAAAATTAAAAGTTACCAGCAGCGTGATCTGGGAAAGCGGGATATGATAGCTTTTTTGAAAGAATAAAAACAGCAACGGGGCAAAATTGTTGACTACAGCCTGTACGATATATCCCACAAAGCAGGCCGTAATCGTTTTATTATATTGTTTTTCCATTTCGATACCTCCTGATAGGTGAGATTATATCGTTACTATTCACGGACTAACCGTCCGCTCATAGTAACGATTCGGGGCGGTATTTAGAGTTTTGCTACGCAAAAACCGCCCCTCACTCCTGCATCATGTTCTCACGGAATGCGCAGTTCAGCGCATTCCTGACCCGTGAATAGTAACATTATATCTTATAATCCGCACCAGATCATTGCACATAATCGCATATTTATGGTACAATATCACAAATCTGATTTTTATATGAAGAGGGATGTTCTATGGACTTTTATAAGATTACTACAGATGAGACGCTGCGGGAAACCATCCGGCACGGAAACAGCAGTTATCCTTTTGCATACTATCCTGAAAATCTCTGGCAGTTTGACTTCCACCGGATTGACTGGCACTGGCACAGTGAACTGGAATTCCTCTTTGTCGCCAATGGCTCTGCACTCTGCCTTGCAGGAACAGACAGAATAGACCTGCCTGAAGGCTGCGGCATATTTATCAACAGCGGTATTCTCCACCGCTTTGAGACACAATGTAACACATTCATACCTAATATTGTTTTTTCTCCAACCCTGTTAGCGCCTGAAAAGAGTCTTATTTATGAAAAATATATCAGCCCCATTATAAAGTCATCTGTTCCTTACCAGATTTTTTCTCCGCATACATCGTGGCAGAACCAAGTCCTGCAGTTATTGTCACAAGTCTTTGCCATTCAGGAATCGGGGCAAAATAATGAACTATGTACCATTCAGCTTCTTTTTCAGATCTGGGAAATATTATCAGGACATTTAAGCATGGATTCCCATTCTGACAGCCTCCACCGTTTAGACCACAAACAGGCAAGGCTGCAGACTATGATGCAGTACATCCATGACCACTATATGGAGCCGGTTACTCTTGATATGATTGCAGCATCCGCTTCCATCAGCAAAAGCGGGGCTTTACATATTTTCCAGTCGGGCATCCACACTTCCCCAGTAGCGTATCTCATCAGGCACAGGCTGGCACAGGCTGCCGAACTACTCTATACAACTCAAAAATCTGTTTCTTCTATTGCAGCAGAAACAGGATTTACAAGTTCCGGATACTTTTGCCGAAAATTCAAACAATATTACCTCATGAGTCCAAACGAATACAGGTTGGAGAAAATCTCGTATTTAAAGACACATTTTGATTAACGGCAGCAAAAGGGACACCCCATTTTCAATTTGGGACGGGGCATTTTTAGAAATGCCCCGTCCCCAAAGCTGCCCCGATCATCCCGGCCTCTTTTCCAAGCGCCGCCATCTCGATCTTAGGGATTTCTCCCTGCTTACCGCCGAAGCAGTCTTTTTCGATTTGTTCCTGGAGGGGAACAAGGAGCATGCCGCCCCAGGCGGATATGCTGCCTCCAAGGATGACTAACTGGGGACGGAAGATGTTGACGATATTGACGATTCCTGTGCCTAGCTTGCGGGTGTAGTCTTCTGTTACTTTTCTGAGTGCCTGATTGCCTTGTGCTGCACCCTGGAAGATTTCTTCCGGGGTGAGATTCTGTCTGGTGGCGGCTTCTGCTGCTTTCTGGAGAGCGGTGAGGGAGGCATAGGCTTCCAGGCAGCCCTTGCGGCCGCAGGTGCAGTCTTTGCCGTCTTCTACGATTACCATATGTCCCAGTTCGCTTCCGCCGATTCCTTTGCCCTGATAGATCTCGCCGTCCAGGATGATGCCGCCGCCTACACCGGCGCCGATTGTGAGCATGACTACATCCTGGCATTCTTTTCCGGCGCCTGCCACTGCCTCACCGAAGGCTGCGCAGTCCGCATTGTTTGCAATGCTTATGGGGATGGGGAGCCAGGCTCCCAGCTCTTCTTTCAGCTTTACCTGCTCCCAGCGGATATTGTTGGAGTAGCGTACGATTCCTGCCTTCCGGTCTATGGTTCCCGGTACGCCGATTCCTGCGCCAACGCACTGGTCCATGGGAATTTTCTGCTGCTCCAAAAGGGCAAGTGCGGCTTCTGCTATTTTTTGAATTGCTTTTCCGGGTTCGCAGGAGGTGTCTGTGGGAATCTCTGTGGATGCTAAAAGCTTCTGATGGACATCTACGAGGCCTATTCTTGTCCGGGTGCTTCCCATGTCAATTCCGATGCGGACGGGGGCTGCTTTCTCCCGGATGGTGGTGACAAGGGCATCGCAGATGCCTTCTATCTGATAGGTTCCGCTCCCGGCACTCAGGAAGAAGCTGTCGCCTTTCTGATAGGGAAGTTCTTCTTCCCCCATGGTGATTTTTCCTTCTCCGTCCAGGATCAGGATACTGGCAAATGATTCTTCTGACACGAAGCCTTCCATGCGTTTCATGACCCTGCCGTCCAGGTTCAGTTTGTCTACGGTAAAATAGTCGCAGTCTGCCACATGGGGGTAGCTGCTCTTATCCCTTATGATGGGAACGCGGTTGGTGACTGCCAGCGCCTTTTCAATGTGTAAATCTCGCTTTTTCCCGTCCTTTCCCACTCTTCCGTAATCATATACACGGTAGGTTACGTTGGAATTCTGCTGGATCTCGGCGATGAGAATGTCTTTTCCGATTGCGTGGATGGTTCCGGATTCAATGAACAGGACATCCCCTTTCTGTACTGGGACTGCATTAAGCACCTCCAGAAGAGTGTCCTCCTGAATCCTTTTTTCGAATTCTTCTTTGCTGATCTCAGTTTTGAAGCCATAGTAAAGATAGGCATCTTTTCCGGCATCCATGACGTACCACATCTCCGTCTTTCCGTACTGTCCCTCATTTTTCAGGGCGTACCGGTTATTGGGATGCACCTGTATGGACAGGTTGTCTTTTGCGTCAATGAATTTCGCGAGTATGGGGAAATCCCGGAATCTCCGGCAATGGGTTCCCAGCACCTCTCTTCCTTCCTGATCAATGTATTCCTGCAGGGTCTTTCCTGCATAACTTCCATTTGTAATCTTCGAAGGTCCGTCTGGGTGGCAGGAAAGTTCCCAGCTTTCTGCCAGTACATCGCCTTCATATTGCTTATGATATTCCTCCACCAGGCGGCGGCCTCCCCAGAGGTAATCCTTAAAGCCTGGTGCTAATTTTAATAATGCCATGATTTGTCATTCCTGCCTTTTTCCTTTTTATATCTGATCCGATGCTATACCAGCGCTGTCACTGCCTGCATCAGCTCCTGAAGCTGTGTTTCGGCATCCGCCCCATCTGTCCCTCTTACTCCTACATAGAATTTGATCTTAGGCTCTGTGCCGGAGGGTCTGACACAGCACCATGCATCCTGGTCAAATTCAAAATACAGGACATCTGACTTCGGAAGCCCGGTTTCTGTGACAGTGCCATCCTCCAGGTTCTTTATGGTTCCTGCAGCGTAGTCCCGGAATGCGCGGACCTTTCTTGCGCCGATGGTGACAGGCACATTCTCACGGATCTTTTCCATAATCGCCCGGATCCTTCCTGCGCCCTCCTGTCCTTTCAGGGTGACGGTGCACAGATCTTCCTTGTAATAACCGTATTTTTGGAAAAGGTGCTCCATCTGCTCACAGAGCGTGATCCCCTGCTTTTTATAATAAGCAGCCGCCTCGCACAGTGCCATGACTGCAACTACTGCGTCTTTATCCCGGGCATGTGTCCCTTCCAGGCATCCATAGCTTTCCTCATAGCCGAAAATAAATTCATGGGAGCCTGTCTGTTCGAAGAATTTGATCTGCTCCCCGATGTATTTGAATCCGGTCAGTGTCTGAATCAGCTCCACACCGTAGGCGCGGGCAATCCGCTCTGACATCTTTCCTGAGACAATAGTTGTAACAACCGCGCTGTTTTTTGGAAGCCTTCCCAGGCTCTTTCTGCCGGACAGCAGATATTCCATAATGAGCATGCCGGACATATTTCCATTGAAGCTCTGATATCCGCCGTCTGTGTCCTTTGCGAAGATTCCAAGTCTGTCTGCATCCGGGTCTGTGGCAAGAACCAGGTCTGCATCCACCTTTTCTGCAAGCTTCAGAGCCAGTGAAAATGCATCTTTGTCTTCCGGGTTGGGGTAGGAGACGGTCGGGAAGTTTCCGTCCGGCTGTTCCTGCTCTTCTACCACGTAGACCTTTTCAAAGCCAAGCTCTTTTAAAATCCTTCTTACTGGAAGATTTCCCGTTCCGTGCAGCGGTGTATAGACGATGGTAAGCTTCTCCCCCTGCTCCCTTACGGTCTCCGGGAAAAGCACCAGGCTCTTTAGGGCTTCCATATATTGATCGTCCATCTCAGGTCCGATTACCTCATAGAGGCCTTTCTCCTGTGCCTCCTCCCGGCTCATAGTCTTTACGGACGCGTAATCTGTAATGGCATTCACCTCTGAGATGATCTCCTGATCCCTGGGCGCGGTAATCTGTGCGCCGTCCTCCCAGTATACTTTGTAGCCGTTGTATTCTGCGGGGTTGTGGCTTGCGGTGATTACGACTCCTGCCGTACATCCAAGCTCACGGAGTGCAAAAGACAGCATGGACGTGGGCTTAAGTGTCGGGAAAATATATGCCCTGATCCCATTTGCCGCCATACACAGGGCCGTCTCCTCGGCAAACTCCCGGGACAGATTCCGGGAGTCAAAGGCAATGGCAATTCCTTTGTCCTGGGCATGTTCCTTTAAGATGTAATTGGCAAGCCCCTGGGTTGCCTTCCTTACCGTATAGATATTCATACGGTTTGTCCCGGCTCCGATAATTCCTCTTAGCCCCCCGGTCCCAAATTCCAGGTCCTTATAGAACCGCTCGCTGATCTCCTTCTCGTCATCTGCGATCCCTCTTAGCTCTTCCTGTGCTGCCGCATCAAAATACGGATCACTGCACCAAAATTCGTATAGTTTTTTCCTGTCCATTTTACTCTCCTTTTCAAATCAGATCCCAGTCTCTTTTCATCCGTTTTGTCCGGGTCCTCGTTGCGGCCTGGCAGACAATTGTCCGAGTCTCGCAGCGAATTCTCACACGCATCTTCTTAAAAAATATGTGTTCACAAATGCCGTAAGCCCGAAGCCGAAGATCAGATACAGAGGAACCGCATTGACCAGCGCTCCTCCGCCCAGTATGAAGCAGGCAGGGGGGATGATATTGATCACTGCCATCACCAGTGTATACTGAAAATTCCGCATTGCCATAAGCATGCTTTCCCTAAGCATAGTTCTCATGCTTCCGCCCCTTTTCAGGAAAACCGGGAAAATATAGCAGAAAATCATTTCCCACAATACAAGAAGGCATCCCACGCCAATTCCTACGATTCTCCACTCGCTTCCTCCGGCGCCTCCCAGGAAGGTAAGATCAAAGATTAAGAGACAGCCCGTAAGGAGAAACACGAGCCACACCTTAACGCTTCCCTTCAGATACTTCCGGAATGCGCCGGAAAAATTGCGGAAGGATGAGATGAAGGTTCCCTCTGCCATATCATCACAGCACTGGTAGAGAGCCGCAATGGATGCACCGATCGTAAGAACCGGCAGGGAACACAGAAGAAACAACAGGTTCAATAGCACAATGTCCGCCAGCCTTCCCATAAAGTCAAAAAATGGATTCTCAATATTCATTTTCTTCATCATCTTTCATCTTCCTTTCACAAATTCCATAAACGAAATGCAGTTTTCTCTATGCTTTGTCTCTTCTGCAAATACGAGCAGAACCGGGTCGTCTGAACTGTCTCTCAGAATATCCTTAAGCCAGGTATCCTTTATATAAATCCTGTCCTCTGCAAATTCGCCGTTCTGCAGAAGACAGTACTCATAGAAGCTTTCCGGTATAATCATGGCATCCGTCTCCCCGGCTGACCAGTTGAAGAAAAATTTCTCATAAGAACTCTCGTTGACGCCTTCCAGTTCCTTACCAGTATAAGAAATCTGGTAATCAGAGTCTATGTTTATTTTCTTCTGATCCAGCCCGGAAAATTCACTGAAGCCCTCCCGGATTTCCCTGTCTCTTGAAAAATCAATCTCCTGATTTACAATCACACAGGTGAAGTCCTTTTTCTGGTCTCCCCACCCGATGTGATAGGTCAGAAGGAGGACAAGCCCTAAAAGGATAAGTCCCAGCAGGATGTGATACCAGTAATAGTTACAAATATATTCGATCGTCTGACTCCGGTCCATATCTTTTGTTTTTTCCTTGATATCCGCAATCCATTTCTTCATCATGCTCCCCGGCCTCCCTCCTGCAGGCTGAGGATCTGTCATGACAGATCCTCAGGTACTGTAATTATCCCATCTCTTTTAATAATGCCATGTTTTTGTCTATCAGCTCACATCTCTGTTTTACACAGTCAGGCGAACGCAGGGGATCCTCTGGCGTGTGGAAAAGATAGTCCTCAAGCTTTTCCACAGATGTCTCCGCCACATGCATCCGTGTGTCACTGGACGCATAATAAATATATACCGTGCCGTCCTCTTTTTTAATGGCTCCGTTTGTAAATACCACATTGGACACATCGCCTGTGCGCTCTTTTCCGAGAGGTACCAGGAATACTCCTGATGGCTCGGCGATGACCTTTGACGGGTCTTTCAGATCTGTCCCGAAGACATACAGCACATACCGCAGCCCTGCCGCCGTATTCCGCACGCCGTGGGCAATGTGTATCCAGCATTTCCCACCTTTTATGGGAACAGCGCCCGCGCCGTTTTTTGCTTCTGTAAGGGTGTGGTATATACGCCTGCTGATAATAATCTCCTCGCCGATCACTGCATGCTCTATGTCATCGCAGAGCCCGAAGCCGATTCCGCCGCCGCTTCCGGTTTCGATAAAGCCATCCATGGGGCGGGTGTAAAATGCGTACTTCCCGTCTACAAATTCCGGGTGGAGCACTACATTTCTCTGTTGTGGGGAATGCAGTGTCGTAAGGTTGTCCAGGCGCTCCCATGACTTCAGATCCTTTGTCCTTACAATGCCTGCCTCCGCCACTGCCGCCGACAGATCCGGGTCGTCCTTATCCTTGCTCTCAGAACAGAACACCCCGTAGATCCAGCCATCCTCGTGCTTCGTCAGACGCATGTCATAGACATTGGTCTCCTCCGGGCAGGTATCCGGCAGCACAACCGGATAATCCCAGAACCGGAAACCGGAGATCCCGTTGTCACTCTCTGCAACGGCAAAGAAGGATTTCCTGTCTGCGCCCTCCACCCGGGCTACCAGGTAAAACTTCCCGTTCAGTTCAACTGCCCCGGAGTTCATGACCGCATTGACCCCCAGGCGCTCCATGAAGAATGGGTTTGTCTCCTCATCCAGGTCATATTTCCAATACAGGGGAATGTGCTCCCTGGTGAGCACCGGATACTCGTACCGGTCGAAAACGCCGTTGTAAAAGCGGCTCTTTTTATTTTCACGCCGGATTAATTCCTCATATTTTTTCAGTTCTTCAAAATATCTGCTATGTATCATGTCCAAGCCTCCTGATTACTTCTATACACATACGTCCATTGTGGTAAGGACATTTCCAGGGCTCTACAATGGGCTTCTGGATGGGAAGGTTGTTCTTGTCCGCTGCCCAGAACCATTCGGAGCCATCCCGCCTGTCAATGAGGTAGGTGGCAATGTAGTCCCAAAGGGATTCTGCTGCCTTCAGATATGCTGTATTCTGAAAGTTTTTCTGGTAGCCGTTCACAAAGCCCACGATTCCCTCTGCCTGGACCCACCACACTCTCGTAGTGTCCGGCACGCCCTTTTCTGCCTCATTCAGAAGCGCCCCCTCGTAGAAGGCACGCTCATAAATATTTTTCGTAATCTCCTTCGTAATGGGGGACAGCTTCTCTGTGTACACGGGATCTCCCAGCACCTCAAGGCCTCTGTCAATCAGCCAGGCGGCTTCGATATCATGGCCATAGGAGTAAAGATCAATTAAGGAATTCCACTTCCTGTCAAAAAATACCTCCTGCCTGCCAAGCTCTCTGTTATATACCTTGCCGGCCATAAGTCCCAGCATGAACCTGAGGCGGTCCGCCACCTTCTCATCTTTGCTTACACGGTAGAGCTCTGTGTATGCCTCGAATACATGGAGCAGGGTGTTCATGGTCTTTTCTGCCATCACGCCGTTTTCCGACAGCTTCTCATTATCCACAGGTTTAAAGTCTCTTGTAAAGGCTTCCAGGTATCCCAGGGAATCCGTGCACCGCTCCTCGATCAGCCTTTGGAGAGAAAGCGCCAGCTTAAGCGCTTCCTCGTCCTTTGCCGCTTTATAATAAGAAGAAAGTGCATAGATTGCAAATGCCTGATTGTACGTATGCTTTGTGTCGTCTTTGATCTGTCCGTCATAGGTCACGGACCAGAACACTCCGCCGCACTCTTCATCCAGGCAGTGGTTCTTAAGGAAGCGGTACGCATGTGCCGCCTCCTCCTTCAGGCTCTCCTTTTCCAATAGCAGATATGCATTTGAAAAGAACCATAATATACGGCTGTTGAGAATACATCCCTTCTCATAGGTCCGGTCTGTCTGAAGATCATAGTCCATATATCCGTAGTATCCGCCGTATTCATCATCCCGGAGACCCTCCCAGAAAGGAATTAATGTTGTCTCAAGATGATGCTTAATCTCTTTTACAAAGCTTTCCATATCTCAGTTACCTTTTAATATCAATTACATTTTTTATTTTATTATCTTTTTCCCACTTCTGTGTCTGCTTCCCTGACTACGCTATGGTTTTTAATATATTCCACAATCTCCTGCACAGTCGTGAAGGCAAGGCCTACATAAGTGTCCGCTGCCCCGTAATAGATTGCAATCCTTCCTGTTTCGCTGTCGTGGATAGTGGCACAGGGGAAGGTAACATTGGGAACAAATCCTCTCTCCTCATACCAGTCCTCCGGGGTCAGCAGGAAGTTCTCGCAGCGGTACTTTACCACTGACGGGTTGTCAATATCAAGAATCGCGCCGCCGATACTGTATACATATCCGTTGCAGGTTCCCCCGACTCCGTGGTAGAACAGGAGCCATCCTTCTGTTGTCTCAATGGGTGCCGCGCCGCCGCCGATTTTAAGGGATTCCCACCACTCCGGGCTCTTTCCCATCACATGGCGGTGTCTGCCCCAGTATACGAGATCCGGGCTCTCTGACAGGAAGATGTCTCCAAAGGGAGTATGGCCGCTGTCACTTGGCCTTGACAGCATTACATAATTACCGTTGATCTTCCTCGGGAAAAGCACTGCATTTCTGTTAAATGGAATAAAGGGATTCTCCATTCTCGTAAATACTTTGAAATCCGTTGTCCTTGCCATTCCGATGGATGCGCCGTAAAAGTCCTGGCACCAGATCAGATAATAGGCATCTTCAACCTTTACAAGCCTCGGGTCATATGCATAGACCGGCATAAAGGGATTACCCTCTTCGTCTGTGAAGGGGATCTTCTCCTCGTCAAACTCCCAGTGTATGGCATCCCTGCTTCTCCCCAGGTAAATATATGGAATTCCGTTGGTCTGCTCGCCTCTGAATACACCGATGAATTCCCCTTCATAGGGCATGACCGCGCTGTTGAAGATTCTCGCTACCCCTTTTACAGGATTTCTTCCGATCACCGGATTGTCTTCGAAGCGCCATACAGGCGCTCCGTTTAAATGATCAGGTCTGTCCTGCCAGGGCATATTCGGCACGGCAGGCGCTAATATTTTTACATTGCTCATTACATTCTCCTTTTATATTTAGCCTTTTACTGCTCCATTTGCCATACCGCTGTATACCTGTTTCTGGAATACAAGGAAGAATACCAGAATCGGGATAATGGTAATCAGAACGCCTGCACAGATGTAGTTGTACTGGTTTCCGTAAGGGCCTGTAAAGGTATAAAGCGCTGTTGATATGGTCTTTAATTCCGGCAGCTGCAGATACAGGTTGGAGGAATAGTACTCATTGTACACGCTTACACCCTTAAGCACCAGTGACGTCATGATCGCAGGCTTAAGAAGCGGGAACAGGATCTTAAAGAAGACTCCAAAATACGTACATCCGTCCATGATCGCCGACTCATCCAGGGATACCGGCAGATTCTCAAAGAACTGAAGGAAGATATAGATGGAAATAATATCCGTACCCATCAGCACGATCATGTATCCGTACAGGTGATTAATCAGTCCCAGTGAATACATAATCTGATAAATCGTTACCTGCATGGCAATACCTGGAAGCAGGGAGGCAAACAGGAACAGGTTCTCAATCATTCCTCTTCCCGGGAAGGTAAACCGGTTGATGACATAAGCCAGCATGGAGCCTGTAAATACGGAGACTGTCAGTACAACGATCAGTACCAGCGCCGTATTTCCAAAGCACCGCAGCATGTTTGCCTTCTCCATGGCAATCTTAAAGTTTTCAAAATATCCGAAGGATTCCGGAAATTCCAACACTGTAGTTGACGCGTATTCCTCATTGGTCTTAAACGAAGTCAGCACGCAGACAACAACCGGAGCCAGCGATACAATGGATGCCAGAATCAGTGACACATATTTAATAATCGAAAATATAATTGATGATGCATTCTTTTTCATTTTCATTTATGCTGCGCCTCCTTTTTTCTCCATTGCTTTACGCTGTGCCTCTGCTTTCTTTCTCTTTCTTACCGCTGCCTTTGATTCATCACTTGTCCCGTCGTCAAATGCATACTTGAAGAACAGCTTCTGGCCAATGGTGCAGATAATGATCAGTACTAACAGAACAATGGCCATAGCGCTTGCTGTACCGACCTTCTGATTCTCATGGGCAATCCGGTTCATGATTACGAAGTATGTACCTGTACCCATTGTACCATTCGTAATAACGTAAGGCGGCTCGAATGCGCTTAAGCATCCGCTGACACACAGGATAATATTTAACACGATAATTGACTTGATACTTGGCAGAATAATATAGCGGAACTGCTGCCATCTGTTTGCCCCGTCAAGAGACGCCGCCTCATACAGGTCTGTATCTACTGACATCATGGCTCCAAGAAACAGGATGACATTCTGTCCGGTGTACCTCCACACAGATGTTGCTGCAAGGGAGATGTTATTAATGCTCTGGTCCTGCAGCCACAGGGGAATATTATCAAGATTCATTCCAAGTCCCTGGAGGATCGTATCCAGTACGGCTCCCCTTGCATAGAAGAATTTGAAAATGAAACCAACCGCAATACCGCAGATCAGGTATGGGAAGAACATGGCTCCCTTGAATACGGATTCTCCTTTTACCTTGAATACCATCATAGTCGCAAAGAACAGTGCAAGTGCAAGCTGTACCACTCCGCCTGCCATGTAGTAAAGGCTGTTGAAGAGAGAGCCGAAGATCTCCTTGCGTTCAAATACCTCGGCATAGTTTTTCAGTCCTACGAAGGTTCTCTCTCCGATATATTTCATGTTATAAAAGCTGAACCGTATCATTTCGACAAAGGGAATGTAGGTAAATAACAGAAGAAGCAAAAGGGGGACTAACATAAACGTAAAGATTACCAGTCTCCTCTGCACCTTTCTGGTACCGATCCATTTCTTAAAGGATTTTTTCTCCATTTGTTTTCTCCTTTCCATTTATTCGTGATATAGGGTACGAAGTTTTCTATATCATGAGGAAGAAGGAGCCCCGGTTCATCAGGGCTCCTTCTTTAAAAATCAGTAACTGTCCGGTACTGGTTATTCTGAGCAGCCCTTATTTTACTTCTACTGAGAAGCTTTCCTGAGCGCTTGTCCATTTTTCGTTCCACTCACCCATCAGGTCGTCTAATTTCTTGCTGTCATAAAGCGCTGCCTCAAGAACTTCACATACCGGATAGTCACCGCTCAATACTTCTGCTGTATTGCGGATATCATCGTACAGGCTCTCTTCGCCTTCCTGAGGCGGATTGTCGGAAAGGAGTTCAACACCCTCAAATTCTGCCAGTGAATCCGGAAGAGGCTCACCCTTCACTGCCGGGATACTGCCCTCATCAGCGAACATGGAGGATTCCTCTAAGATCCATTTTACATACAGCATAGCGGCAATCTGGTTGTCAGAGCTTGCCTTGTTGTTGATTCCGTAAGCGTAGTTTCCGCCTGATGCAGCCGCCTGTTTCCCTGCTACCGTGATCGGGAACGGGAAGTATCCGATATCATCCGGATTTTCTCCTGCATCCTTGAACTGCTGTACACACCAGGAACCAAGAACCATTGTGGCAACCTCGCCCTTGTTGATCATGCCTTTTGAGGATTCCCAGTCGCTAGAGGCCGGGTCTTCCTCTACAAGTTTCTGCTTTACTGCCTCATATAAGGTGTAGAATACTGCATAGGGGCCGCTCATCTCGTCATTCTTTGTGAATGGGTCTTTTTGATGAAGCAGCTTGTTGTTCTTATAATCAGCATCTGCATTGGAAGCAATTCCCACATAGTCGTTCCATGCTCCCATTGTCCATCCTGCTGAAAAGTTTGTGTAAAGAGGAACCGCATCTGTCTTATCCTTAATGAGCTTCAAATCAGCCAGGAATTCGTCCGGAGTTGTAGGAAGCTTTGTGATTCCGGCATCCTTCCAGATACGCTTGTTATATGCCACGCCGCCTGCTGTACCGCCGTTCGGGATACCATAAACCGTATTGTTGTATGTCTTCTCTGTTACGAAGTTGTACTTGTCGTTGAGTGTCGCGTAGTCGCCCATTGGCGTGAAATAGGTCTCCATCTCACTCTTTTCTACAGTTGCCGGAATGAAGCAGATGTCGCCCCAGTCGCCGTTTGTCAGACGAAGTGTTACAGATTCTGCATAATCTGTGATTGCCTCATATGTAACGGTGATGTTGGGATATTTCTCATGGAACTGGTCCGCATATCCCTTGTACACGGTGTCTACAATGTCTGTACGGTCTGTCAGAATCTTAATGTCCGCTTTCAGGTCTTTGTAGTCGTCGCCATTAATCTTGTCAATCGTGGGGACTTCTGCTGAAGAGCCGCTGTCTCCTCCTCCCTCGCTCTTGCTGCCGCAGGCTGCCAGTGATACTGTCATGGTCAGAGCCAGTGCAATACTAAGTAGTCTCTTTTTCATTGTTTTCATACCTCCGTTTTTATTTTTTAACTTTATTTAAGTTAATTTAATTTTACTCTATTTTTGTCGTTTTTTCAATTACTACTTCTTTGTATTGCACAATTTCGTTTGATTAAATACATTTCACTCTTATGTTTTTATCTATTTTGTATATATTTCTGTTATAATCCGCTTAATTTTCTTTTTAATCTCATTGGATAAATTAATTATTTTTACCTTTCACACTGTTTTTCCATACAATGTGACCGGAAACCACCTCCAGTGACTTTCCTTTTGCCGGATTGCGGAGCTGTTTTAACATCTTATCTATCGTCACTTTGGTCATGGCCTTTGTGTTCACCTCATAGGTGGTAATCCTCATGTCCGCATAGCCTGGATAGAGATAATTGTCAAATCCAATGACAGACACATCTTCCGGTACCCTGAGCCCCCGCTTCTGCAGCTTGGATACTGTCATCCCAGCCACAAGATCACAGTTGCAGACAAATGCCTCCGGGAGGCAGTTCGGGAGATCGAAGCCCACCTGTCCTGCATCGTCCCGGTCCTCAATGAGCCATTCCTCCGGGACCTTCTTTTTATGTTCCAGCATGGACTTCATAAACCCGCAGTAGCGGTCCATAATGCTGCTGGTAGCATAGATGGAGCCAATGAAACCAATTCTTTCCAGTCCGCGTTCGAATAAAAGCTCTGTCATCTGGTACATACCATAAAAATTATCGGCAATTACCGCGTCCCTGGCAATTTTACTATCGTAAAAATCCAGAAAAATAACCGGCATATCCAGCTTCTGCTGAAGAAACCTTACGTATCCCCTGTCAATCTCCCCGATTACAATCAGGCCTTCAATGCTGTTGTTTTCTGCAATCTGCGGAAGCCTGTGCACCCTTTTCTCCGTTTCCTTTTTCAGCACCTCTATGGTGGTATAGCATCTCTTTTCCGTGGCAGTCAGCGATAATTCCTGGTAGAGCTTCCAGTAGTAGGTAGAATACTGTGCCAGATAATTTTCTGCAATCAGAACACCGATCCTCCGGAATTCCCCATTCTCTGTCTCCTTTTTCTTCGCGGAAGATGCCGCCACATATCCCATCTCTTCTGCTGTCTCCACGATTCTGATCCTGAGTTCTTCACTGACTCCCTTGTGTCCGGAAAGGGCATTGTGCACCGTCACTGAGCTGACTCCCAGCCGCTCCCCGATATCCTTAAGCCTTACCTTACCCATACCTGCCATCCTCCCGCTCTCTTTATTCACAGATAAAATGATACAGCCTGCTCATAAAGTCTCCGTTCAGATCTCTCACAAGGAAGCCGCAGTACATCAGCTCCTCACCCGTATATATCTCTTCTGTTCCTTCCAGTCTGTAGCGTGACTCTTCCTTTAGTCCCTTTAACTTAATGTTCCTGCTGTGTACATTGGGCTGTCCCAGCACCTGCACACAGGTAACCAGCGCATGTGTCCCGTCTTTTGCCGCCGTCTCCCAGCAGTCAAAAGGATTCCTGTCACTCCAGGAAGTAATTCTGTAATAATCCCCTGTCTGTATCAGTTCCTGATATTTATGATACAGCTCCACCTGTCCGGGAATCTGTGTTCTCTCTTCATCCGATATCTTCGTAATATCCAGCTCATAGCCGAAGGTTCCCGCAAGTGCAACATTTCCCCTTGTCTCAAAGGGCGTCGTCCTGCCCACAATATGATTCGGACAGTCGCTCACATGGGCGCCCATGGTGGACAAGGGATAGATCAGCTCTGTTCCTTCCTGGATGCGAAGTCTCTCAATGGCGTCCGTATCATCCGAGCACCAGATCTGAGGGCTGTAATAGAGCATGCCAGGATCAAACCTTGCCCCTCCGCCGGAACAGTTCTCAAGGAGCAGCTCCGGAAATTCTGTCACAAGACGCTCCTGCATCTCATAGAGCCCCAGTACATACCGGTGGCACAGCTCTCCCTGGGCCTCTTTCGGAAGACAGATGCTTCCAAGATCACACAACTGGCGGTTCATATCCCACTTCACATATGTGATGGGCGCGCTTCGCAGTATCTTTGCCACACACTCATATGCATAGTCCCGCACTTCTTTCCTGGAGAGGTCAAGAACATACTGCGCCCTGCTCTGTGACGGCTCCCTTCCCTGAATCTGAATCGCCCAGTCCGGATGTGCTCTGTAAAGCTCTGAATCAGGGGAAATCATCTCCGGCTCAAACCAGATGCCGAACTCCATTCCAAGCTCTCTTACCTGTTTTACCAGGCTGGGAAGACCGCCTTTAATCTTCTCCTCATTTACCGTCCAGTCTCCAAGGGAGCTGTCATCCCAGCTTCTCTTTCCAAACCAGCCGTCATCCATGACCAGCATCTCAATCCCGTTTTCCTTCGCTTCCTTCGCAATGGACAGAAGCTTCTCTGTATCAAACTCAAAGTATGTTGCTTCCCAGTTATTGATGAGTACCGGGCGTTTCCTGTATTTATAGGGGCTTCTGATGAGATGCTCCCTGTAAAAATCATGGAAGGAGCGGGTCATCTTCCCCAGACCCTGGTCCGAATAGGTCATCACTGCCTCCGGTGCCTGGAAGCTCTCACCCGGCGCCAGCCTCCAGCAGAATTCCTCTGCATGGATTCCCATCACCATCCGGATATAGTCAAACTGGGTGCGTTCTGCCTGGGCGGTAAAATTGCCGGAATACACGAAATGCATGGCATACACTTCTCCTGTTTCCTGTGTTGTCTCCGGTGTTACAAGTGCAGCGAAGGGGTGCTCCTGATGACTGGATTCTCCTTTAAAGGATGATACAAGCTGCTTCCCGTAATGGACTTTTGCTCTCTGTATATGCCGTTCCCTTGCCCACGAACCACAGAGGCTGATCATCTCAAAATCCCGGTTGTCCATATCCAGACAGGCGCTGTATACCTTCTCAAGCCGCAGCTTCTGCTCTCCTGCATTCCTGATCTGCACACTCCTTGTAATCATGTCTTCCTTCCCGAACACGGAATACAAAAGCGTTACCTCAAGCCCCAGAAGCGGGTCGATGCATATAAGACGCAGTGTCGTTACTTCCTCTTCTGTCCCAAAGGATGCCGGAAGCCCGCTAAGTGCCGGCTTCCCGGCCATAATCTCATGCCTGGCATAAAACAGCTCGCTCCCGATACTCCCTGATTCACCCCGCACATTCAGGCAGCTCTCCCGGTAATCGCCGGTTCCTCCCGTCGGGTACTCCATGGGGTAAATATCCAGAAAGGAAGCCTTCTCCCTCATATGGACCGACGGCGTGTAGGGTGCCTCTTCCATCCGCAGCAGGTATTTCCCTCCAAAATTCGCAAGCCGCTTTCCGTAGTACATGTGTCCAACATACCCTTCCTGCGAAATGCCAATCATGTAAGTTGTGTTGTCCGTGTCCAGTTTAAAAATCCTCTTCTCTTCATCATATTGAATTACCATGATACATCCTCCGTTTTAAGTTGTTTTAATTTTTTTCTAGCTAATTTTTAATTTCTTTAATACATATTAAACATAAAAAGAGATAGAAGTCAACATAAATTTACCTTAACGGATGATCAATTATAAATAAAGAAAAACCACTGGAATTCTTATCAAGATAATGATAGTAGCTGAACCCGAGAAATTTTACCACGGTTTTGTCCTTGGCCTGATGGTGGATCTCGCCGAACGGTACACCATTACTTCTAACCGGGAAAGCGGATTCGGGAGATATGATGTGATACTGGATCCTGTTACGGATACCGATGATGCTATTATACTGGAATTTAAGGTTCATGCCCCGGATGATGAGCATACCCTTGCAGATACGGTTCAGGAAGCGCTGGCTCAGATTGAACGTAAGAAATACTCCGCCCTACTGGAGGCAAAAGGAATTCCTCAGGAACGGATCCGGAAGTACGGATTCGCATTCAAGGGGAAAACGGTTCTGATCGGATGATATTCTGCAAAGGAGCTGTCGGAAGGATTTCCCCAAAAAAGCAGGCAGCGGCAATCCTGCATTCCCTGTTTGAATGGAATATAGGATTGTCACTGCCTGCTTCTTTTTCCATCAGATAAATGGAACCGCCCTCCCTATCCTTCTTACGCTGTCGCGTTCGATAAATGTCCCAGGGAGCATGAACATTCCTGTTGAGTATTCTATATTTTCCAGCTTATGGAGCAGGATGTGCACTGCCCGTTTTGCCATTTCTTTTGTGTGGATCTCATAGGTTGTAATACCTGACTGTCCGAATTCTCCTGCCACATAATTATCAAAACCCACAATTGATATATCATCCGGAATCCGGTAGCCGGAAGCATTCAGCTTGCGGATCATGATATATGCCGCTGTGTCACAATTACAGAAAAATGCAGTCGGCATCTCCTCCGGCAGGCGGAACTTCTTGCCCGGGTCAAAGCGTCCATATTCTCTGTCACGGTCATCTATAAGCCATTCTGTCTTGGGCTTCATTCCATGGGCCATCAGTGACTTCAGATACCCCAGATAGCGGTCGTCAATACTGTCTGTTGAAAGCCTTGTTCCCACAAAGCCAATCCGGCTGTGCCCCATCTCGAACAGATAATTCGTCATCCTGTAGCCTCCCATTACATTGTTGGAAACTACGGAATCACTGGTGTCCACTGTTCCCGGCGTGTCCAGGTTCAGTAGGGGAACACCGATATTATTTGCCATGAACGTAGCATAGCCCTTCTTAAAGGCTCCCATAATTATGATTCCGTCCACTTTCTTTTCTGTCACCGTCCTGGGGAGCACCATATTCTTTTCAATGTCATAAGTAATGACCTCCAGAATCGTAAAACAATTTCTTGCCATTGCATCCTGTGACACATCCTGGTACAGCTTCCAGTAAAAGGACTGGTTTTCGCGGAGATACCGTTCCGCAACCACCACGCCAATTGTATAGCTGTCCTTCTCTGTTATGATCACTTTTGATTTCGTATACCCCATCTCATCAGCCAGTTCAATAATCCGCTGCCTTAACTCATCACTTACACCCTTCTGTCCTGAAAGTGCTTTGGAAACCGTCACTGTGCTTACGCCAAGACGCTCTCCTATGTCCGAAAGCCTCACCGCCTTTGCCATATCATCCCTTCTCTCTTTCACTCTGTTTTTGGGGACGGGGTATTTTTGAAAATACCCCGTCCCCAATTCACCAGTTCAGCCTATTCTTCGTCGTCAAGCCAGTAATCGTCATCCATGCTGTTGTAAGTATTCCCGTTATTGTTGCCGCAATTGATGCCTTTTTTTATCGGGGCAAGGAAAAATCCTTTGATCATACCTAACAGTATGCAGCACAAGATAACCAGAATCTTCTCTGTCATTGTCCAGTCTCTTCTAAAAAAATATTTGATCTCTTCCCATATATCCCGCATAGCCGCGTCCTCCTTATTATTTTTCCGCATTTCCGATCCGCGAAGCTCACAC
The DNA here is from genome assembly GCA_947566645.1 of uncultured Lachnospiraceae bacterium. Lineage (GTDB taxonomy): Bacteria > Bacillota > Clostridia > Lachnospirales > Lachnospiraceae > CAPEBR01. Next base: position 33,139 of record CANOKL010000017.1, on the reverse strand, counting down.
TGCCACTTGAATCATGTTTATTATAAGTTACTGTTCACTCCACTCCGTGACCAGTAACATTCGCAAATCCATCTGAAATTCGCTCCGCGAATGGGACTTGCTCACTCCTGAATCACTTTCTTACGGTCTGTGCAGTAAATGCACAGATCTGTGTGAACAGTAACTATTATAATCTATTTTTTCCTAAAATAAAAGTGTTAAATTAGTATAAAATGTGATAAACTGTTACTGTTGTTACTGTGAACAGAGTGAACAGTAACTTACTGTTTAGGTTAACTGCGGGCTACTGATCACGGAATGACCATCAGCTAGTACTGCATTACATAATTAACAGTGAATAATGTATTTGAAAAACAATGATAAAGGTGGTTTTGAACATGGGACTTGCGATTCCTATTGAGACAAGCGCACGGCATATTCATATGTGCGAGAAGGATTTTGAGATTTTATTTGGCGAGGGGCGTTCTCTTACTTTTAAGGCAGAATTAAGCCAGCCAGGTCAGTATGTCTGCGAGGAGCGGATTACAGTTCAGGGGCCTAAGGGAACTTTTGAAAATGTAGCGATCCTGGGACCCTTCCGGCCTGAGACGCAGCTTGAGATTTCTATGACGGATTCAAGGAAGCTTGGAATTCCGGGAATTATCAGGCAATCTGGAGATACGGAAGGTACGCCGGGGTGTACCTTGATTGGGCCGAATGGTTCACTTAAGATTGACCACGGGGTGATTGTTGCCAAAAGGCATATACATATGACGCCTGTGCAGGCAATGCAGCTGAATGTAAAGGATAATGATGATGTGTTTGTGATAACGGAAAGCTATGAGAGATCTCTCATCTTTGCTGATGTGGTGGTCCGTGTGAGCCCGAAATTTGCTCTTGCCATGCATGTGGATACGGATGAGGCAAATGCGTTTGCCAGTGACAGCACTCCGAGCGGGGTGATCTTGAAGCTCTTTAGCGGACAGACCTATAATCTCCAGAAATGGGCAGAGGAGATCCAGAGCGGGATCCACAGGCTGTAGTTCCCGCAGGCTGCTGTTCTCAGATGCCGTGCACCCGCTGCACGGCATCCGGGCCAGTAAAGTGGTTGCTTTTGGCATTCGGTCCTTCGCTGAAAGCGGCTGATAAGGGTCTTGGCAGACTCTTTCATTCCTGCCATGGCTTAAGCAATCATCCTCCATGCCTGTTTAAATTTTATCCGTCAGTCTCCGGACCGCCGCGAACAGCCGTCCGGCGCTGCGCCGGATCATCTCCTCTGTAAGCTCTCCTTGTTCATATGCCCTTCGTATCTCTTCATCATCCTTCTGATTACCTGGCATAATAATGTCATTTCCAGCAGCAATACACTGCCACGGTACACTGCCGTCCTCCGGTACTGTTGTATTCCAGTCGGACATGATGATTCCTTCAAATCCCCATTCCCCGCGGGCTGCCGTTGTACAGATATCAAGGCTGTTTGCCGCATGTACCCCGTTAATCCGGTTATAGGCGGACATCATGGCCACCGGCCTGCTTTTCTTTACCGCAATCTCAAAGCCGCGCAGATAAATCTCCCTAAGCGCCCGCTGAGCAACACGGACATTGACTCCCATCCGGTTGTCCTCCTGATTATTACAGGCAAAGTGCTTCAGCGTTACACCGCGCCCATGATGGCTCTGTACTCCTTTTGTTACACTGGCCGCCATCATTCCAGACAGCAGAGGATCCTCCGAATAATATTCAAAATTCCGCCCGCACAGCGGGTTCCTTTGGATGTTCATGCCCGGCGCAAGCCACAGATCCACACCAAATTCTTCCATCTCTGCGGCAACAGCCTCCCCGAACTTTTGCATCAGTTCCAGATCCCAGGACTGTGCCATGGCTGTTCCGACAGGAAACGCCGTACAGTACTGATAACAGGTATCTGTATTTTCATGATGCCCGGCTTTTTCTAAAAATCCATTTTCCAGGGAGCCCAGTACGCCGACACCATATACAGAACCTGTTTCCCGGTCTGCCTCATAGCTTTGCCGGAGTCTGAGTCCTGCTGGTCCGTCTGCCATAATCAGAGAACGTATTCCATAGCTGTCTTCCAACGCCTCTGTCGTCTCCCCGGCAGAACCAGGAACCCGGGTTCCCGCTGAGCCAAGGGTACTGGTTCCCTGTGTAATATTCCCATACAGTGCCGGTATCAGCTCCGCAACAGACAGCCCCGCTGCTGCTGATGGTCCGTCTGCCAAAGACGCCTGGGCGCTATTTCCCTCTTCCTTTTTCCGGGGTGTATACAAAAGAACCGGCACCTGCTGTTCCTCTGCCGATTTGAACCATTCCCCGGCTTTTCTTCTCACATTTTCATCCGGATACAATCCGTCAAAAGGTGCATCCAAAGGACAGATTTTCTTCGTTTCTTCCAAAATGCTTTTCTGCTGTACACGAATCAACGCCGCAGGCTGCAGGGCTTCTCCATGCGCCCCCACCCATATACTGTACGTTCCTGCATCCATATACCACGCCTGCAGCTCTTCTGAAAAACTGGCAAAGGCAGACTGGTCTGTACAGATGGCAAGTCTCTGCTCCTTTCCGGGCTTTAAAGACACTGTTTTCGCAAATCCAATCAGCCTTTTAAACTCCTTTTTATACTCCGTCTGAGGCAATACAGCATATACCTGCACCACCTCCCTGCCCGAATAGACTGCACCAGTATTTTTTACAATAACCGTAATCTCAATCCCCTGCTCTGTACTCCTGATCCCTGCCGGACTGATAGAAAATGAAGTATAGGACAGCCCATATCCAAAGGGAAACAGAGGCTTAATGCCAAAGCTGTCAAAATACCGGTATCCCACATAGATCCCTTCCCGGTACTCTTCTATATCCAGGTTCCCATTCAGACGGCCAAAGCTCTCCCCACAGGGATAATCCTCATAGCGCCGCGCCCAGGTAGCTGTCAGCCTCCCTCCCGGCGATTCCCATCCGAACAGCACATCTGCAGCCGCATGTCCCCCCTCCTGTCCGGGAAGGGAGATATTTAACACTGCCCTGATATTCCGGGCCTCATCAAGGAGATCCGTCAGTTCTACCGGCGCGCCTGTATTTAAAACCAGCACAATTGGAAGTCCTGTCTTATCCAGCCAGAGGAGATCCTCCCTCTCACGCCTGCTTACATAATAATCCCCTTCTTCTCTCCTCCTGTCCATGCCTTCACCGGAGATACGGCTGATCACATAGATGACAGCCTCAGCCCCCTCCGCGTCATCCGCCGTTATTTTCCGCCCTTCCGGCAGGGAAAACGGATTTGCGGCATAAGCGTCAAAAGGGTTCTCCAGGCTCTTTACCGCCTCCAAGACTTTTTCCTTCCAGGCCATTCTTGCATTATCATAGCATTTTTCATAATCCTTAAGCCACGCTTCACTGATAATCACAGCCCCTGCGTCCCTCATTCCCTGACAGATAGAAACTGTCTCCCGGTTATTCACATCCCCGGAGCCAGTTCCCCCTTTGACCGTTTTCACTGCGCCGCAGCCAAAGAGAGCAACCGGAATCCCTGGATCCAAAGGAAGCAGCCCATCATTTTTCATAAGAACCATTCCCTCTGCCGCAGCCCTCCTTGCAAGCCTCCGGTTCGCCTGCTCCCTTGCAGAAGGCTGCGCCTCTAAACTGCCGCTGTATCTCTGACCCGCCATAAACCTTTCCCTCCTTTTCACAAAAAGGCAGCATATGTCTGCCCTGACAGATCCCCACACAGGAAAAAGGCTGCCTCAACAGCCTTTTTATTCCCACTGAAAGTTTCTTCTACTCCTTCACACCGCCAAGTGTAACGCCTGCGATAATGAATTTGGAAAGAAGTAGATATACGATAATAATTGGAACAATCGCCACAAGTATCATAGTGTAAATCTTACCCATATCAAAGTTCATATAATCGGCCCCACGAAGTGTTGCAATCAAAATCGGCACGGTCATCTTCTCCTTGGACTGGATCACCAGCGCAGGAACGAAGTAATTATTCCAGGAACCGACAAATGAGAAGATTGCCTGCACCGCAATCGCCGGCTTCATAATCGGAAGCACAATCCGGTTAAATGTCATGAACTCTCCGGATCCGTCAATTCTTGCCGCCTCAACAAGGGAGAGCGGAAGTGAGGACTGCAGATAACTGTACATAAAGTAAAAGACAGCCGGAGACGCAATTGATGGGATGATCAGGGGCAGCAGGGAATCATACATTCCCATATTTGTAATCAGCCGCAGGAAACCCATTGCAGTTACCTGTGTCGGCATAACAAGGATTGCCATGATAAATGTAAAGGCGATCTTTTTTAATTTAAAGTTATACGCATACAGGCCATAGGCTGTCAATGCCGAAAAGTATGTACAGATTGCCGCCGAGCATCCAGAAACGATCAGGCTGTTTAAGATACCCCTGAACATCGGAAATGTTCCATCATTGGCAACATTTTTCAGATTATCAAGCAGATAGGCTCCAGGTAAAGCTGAAAATCCTTTTTGCAGATCCGAATGTGACCTGGTTGCGTTGACAATCAGAATATAGAAGAAAAACAGGCACATAAATGACAGAATAATCAATACAACATGTGCGACTATACTCCGTAAATGATTTGGCTGTTTTGATTTCATACCTCTATCCCCTTCCTTGTTTTTTTGCCAGCTTCTTTGCCTTCTTTGCCGCTGCCTTTGAGCCGTCAGGATCATCGTTATTCGTCATCCGGTATACAAAGAAGCACAGGATACCGCTGACAATAAACAGATATACAGACAACGCGCCGGCCATACCGTAATTCCGGCTCTTTAAGTGGCTGTTCAGGAACATGATCAGCGTCATGGACGTCCGGTCCGGGCTTCCCTGGCCATTTGTCAGAATCTGTGGTACATCAAACATCTGCAGACCACCAATGATTGCCGTAATCAGTGTGTAGGCAAGAATCGGCCGTATCTGCGGAAGCGTGATAAAGAAGAATCTCTGGAAACTGTTGCAGCCGTCAAGCTCGGACGCCTCGAAGATATCCGGGCTGATGCCCATAATCGCCGCCATGAGCATAATCGTTGAATTTCCAAACCACATCAGGAAGTTCATAAACCCTACAAGCGATCGGGTTCCCATAACGGAACCGAGAAAATCAATAGGCTTACTGGTCAGCCCGATGGACATAAGAATCCCATTCACAGGTCCGTTGGTAGAGAACATGGTGAAAAACAACATGGCAAATGCAGAAGCCATAATCAAGTTCGGCAGATAGATAACCACTTTAAAAAACTGTGTCCCGCGAATCTTTAGACGGGCGTCTACAAACCACTCTGCAAGCACCAGCGCGATGACAATCTGGGGAATAAATCCGATCACCCATAAAATCATGGTATTTGCCGCATATTTCAGCATATCTGACCCAAGAAGACTCGCGTAATTTGCCATTCCTACAAAGTTAGGTCCTATTTCTTTAATTCCCGAACGGTAATATTCAAAAAAGCTGTACCGGATTGTATCGATCAGAGGAATTAATGAAAAGATGAAAAAACTTATAAAAAACGGAAGGATAAAAAAATACCCCCATTTTGAATAATCGACTTTTTTATTTTTTTGTTTCATAAACTGTCGTTCCTCTCTTTCTCAGATATCCTGCGGAGCGGCGGAACCGCCCCGCAGCAACAACTGTCTATTCTGGCCACTGAATTTCAGTAATGTCAGGATAACGTTCTTTAATTGCCGTCTCAAAGTTGGTCTTTGCTTTATCATAGTCAATCTTGCCCTGTAAGTAATCGCTGAAGGAATTCTGAATCAGCTCAACGCATCCCTGGTCATAAGCGGAAAGCGGCGCGATCTGAATATTTTCTGCAACCGGCGCGAAATATGTAAACGCATTCTGTCCTCCCAGGAATTCAGAACTAAAAGAATCGTCTTTTGCTGCTTCCTGCATACCGCTTACAGTATTTGTAAAGTCTGAATAATCCTTGGAGATTTTCAGCAGGTTGTCTTTATTTACCGTTACTGCAAGGATAATGTCTTTTACATGCTCTGCATTATCCGTACCGGTACATGCATGTACATAAGAACCGCCCCAGTTGTATTCCTGCGGAGGATTGGTAACGCCCCATACGCCGTCTCCGCCGTCCCAGTTCGGCTTGAGAGTAAAATCAATACCCCATGCCGGGAAAAGGAAAGCGAATACTTTGGATGCAGAGCCCATTGCCTTGTTCCAGTCATCATTCCACTGCCCTTTTACATTCTTGTCAAGATATCCTGCATCCAGCCATTCTTTTGAACTCTTTACCCAGTCCATGATTTTCTGATCAACCTTAATGACCGTTTCACCAGGACTTACCCAGGACTCGGCAATACTGTTTCCATAGAGGCGGAATGTATCTGCATAAGAAGAAAATGTGAAGTATCCTTTTGCTTTTAATTCTTCTGCTGTTCCTTTCATGGCATCCCAGTCCTTTACCTTCTGGCCGATCTCTTCCGGATCGTCTGTTCCGAATACCTCTTTGGCAATATCCCGGCGGTATACTAACAGTCCCGGACAGCACTGCCAGGTAGACCCTCTCTGAACCCCTTCCGTATCGGAAGCCGTTACTTTTGTAAATTCATACTGGTCAGCAAGATCCTTTTCCGGATCAATGCCGAGATCCTTAAGCGGCATCGCGGCATCTGCATCCTTATCTGTATATTTGTTTACATAGTCTGTTTCTGACAGGAAGATATCGATCTTATCGTCTGCCGCTGCATCCGCCTGCTTCATCAGTGCCTCGTCCAGCTTCTGCTGATAGACGCCGTCCTGATTCGGATTGATAATCCAATGGATCTCTGTGCCGTCATTCAAAGTAGTAACTGTCCCGTCAGAAGAAGTCTCCTTTACCTCCGGGTAAACCGCCTCTACACGCTCACGGAATTCATCATTCCAGCTGTAGATATTAATCACCTTGCCTTCCTCTCCTGACGCGCTTCCTCCGTCATTGCCTCCGCCCGATCCGCCGGAATTCGATCCGCAGCCTGCCATTGCAGTTACTGCCATTGCCGCAATCAATAATGCGCTAACTACTCTCTTTTTCATCTGAAAGTTCCTCCTTTTATGATTTATGAAGCATGTGCTTCTTAATTTGTATATTGGAATTATAACGAAAAAAAGACTGGTTTTATATTATAGTTTTTAACAAAATGTCAAATTCATGACACATATTGCTTTTCTTTTATCACCAGCTCCCTTCCTAAATTATCACGAAATATAGCCCTATGTTTAGAGCGTGTTTTGAAAAACGTAAGCGCAGCAGTCTTATTCTGTCTATTTTATGTCATGATTCTGATACTTTTCGCATGTATTTTATTTTTTTCTTATCTGATTTCCTATATGATGCTTTCATATATCTTTATTATGAAAGGAGCTAAAAATTGAAGCATCTTAAATTTATTGATGAACACGGCAGCTTTATTTTGAAGCAGCCAGAAAATACAAGCTTTCTGTATCTCCCGCTCGCTTCAGAGACAGGACTTAAGAGCTCTGTTACCCCCAGTCTCGGCGGAGACGCGAAAATTGATCAGGAAACTTTCTTATTGGAACCGGTAAGCTCTGAAAATCTCCACAATAATCGTTCCACCAGGAATTTCTGGGTTACAGTAACGGACTGCCAGTCCCCGGAAAGCGGTGATGCCCCTGCTTACTCGGTTACAGGAGCCTCTGCAGAGCAGGAAGCATGCAGATTCTCATCTATGCAGGATGAGAGCGAGCTGTCTGCCGGATTTATGTGGCAGAGCTTAAGGCGAAGCTCAAAGGCTCTTAAACTGTCTTCTATAGTTACTTCCTTCATACCAAAGGATGCAAATGTAGAAATTATGTATGTAACCATACAGAACTGCTCTGACCGGGACCGTCGGCTGACTGCATGGGGTGCAATCCCCATCTATGGACGAAGTGCAGATAACATACGGGATCACCGGAATGTCACCTCTATGCTCCACCGGATTACTACAGATAAAAACGGTGTTTTTGTCTGCCCCACCATGTCCTTTGATGAAAAAGGACACCGTCCAAATAACCGGATTTACTATGTACTGGGCTGTACAGGGGACGGCAGCGCCCCCACGGACTTTTATCCTACTGTAGAAGATTTTATCGGCGAGGGAGGCACTTTTACCCATCCAGGCGCTGTCTATGGGCAAAAGCCCGGAGCGCCGGCCGGTGTATCCGCTGCCGGGAAGGAGGCGATGGGCGCCTTCCGATTCGAGCCTGTACTTCTCGCCCCGAAAGAGAAGGCAGACTATATCCTTCTCCTTGGTGCAGAAAACAGCCGGGAAGACATTGCCCTGATTGCGGAGAGATTCAACTGTACCAGCAAGGTAAAACAGGCGCTGAATGACACTATGGACTACTGGAGAGCCCAGGTCTGCACGGACTTCCATACCCGGGATGCTGATTTTGACCATCTGATGAAATGGATCTGTTTTCAGCCATTCCTGCGCCGTCTGTTCGGATGTTCCTTTCTGCCTCACCATGACTACGGAAGAGGCGGAAGAGGATGGCGGGATCTTTGGCAGGACTGCCTTTCTCTGCTTCTGATGGATCCTGAGAAGGTACGGAGCATGATTGTCATGAATTATGGAGGCGTCCGTATTGATGGAACCAATGCGACCATTATCGGAGAAGGGGACGGTAATTTTCTTGCAGACCGGAACGGAATTGCACGGGTATGGATGGATCACGCACTCTGGCCGCTGATGACAACAAAGCTGTATATTGACCAGACCGGGGATGTGGATATTCTGAATCAAAAGGTTTCGTATTTTAAAGATTCGCAGATCATGCGGGGGACAGCCATTGATGCACTGTGGAAGCCAGAATGTGGAAATGAACAGCGCACAGACAGCGGGGATGTGTATACAGGCACCCTCCTGGAGCATCTTCTCCTCCAGCAGCTTGCCGCCTTCTATGAGGTGGGAGAGCATAATATCTACAGGCTCAGGGGAGCTGACTGGAACGATGCCCTTGACATGGCGTCTGAGCGGGGAGAAAGTGTAGCCTTTACCTGTGCCTATGCAGGCAATCTGTCAGATCTTGCTGCAATGATACGTTTCCTGGACCGTCATTCCTCCTCCCATTCGACAGAGCTTCTGAAGGAAATCACAGTTTTTCTTAATCAGGATTCAGCGGTTTTCGATCAGATCAGTAAAAAGCAGGAGATACTGGACAGCTATACAGAGAAGTGCTGCCATACAATCAGCGGAAGCCGGATCTGCTGCTCCCTGGAGACTTTGGCCGAAAACCTGACCCAGAAGGCAGAATGGCTTAAGGCACATTTAAGATCCCAGGAGTGGATTTCTGTATCCGATGAGGAAGGCTGGTACAACAGCTATTACGACAACCATGGACGGGCTGTGGAAGGAATCTTCCAGAATCATGTCCGCATGATGCTGACAGGCCAGGTATTTGCAGTTATGAGTAAAACAGCAGATAATGCGCAGACCAGGAAGATCATAAAAAGTGCTGACCATTATCTCTATCAGAGGGATATAGGCGGTTACCGGCTAAATACAGATTTTGGTGAACTCAAGTTTGACATGGGACGCATGTTCGGATTTGCCTATGGGGAAAAGGAGAACGGAGCCGTCTTCTCGCACATGACGGTTATGTATGCAAATGCCCTGTATCGCCGGGGATATGCAAAGGAAGGATGGAAGGCCCTGAAAACGCTCGCCGATACTGCCCTTAACTTTGACATAAGCCATATTTACCCGGGCATTCCAGAATATTTCCGTTCTGACGGCAGGGGGATGTATCAGTATCTGACCGGCGCGGCAAGCTGGTTTATGCTTACTATGATTACAGAGGTTTTCGGCGTCCGGGGAGAGGAAGGAAATCTTGTTTTGTATCCAAAGCTTCTAAAAGAGCAGTTTGATGACAGCAAAACTGCTGCCATTACAGTCCCCTTCGCAGGTCACACATTCAGGGTGATCTATAAAAACGAGGATGGGAAGGACTTTGGCTCTTACCGAATTGGTTCCGCCTGCTGCGGCGAGACTGCGCTTACTGCGGACGAAAGCTCTGCCGTACTCCCGCGCAAAGACATTCTTGCATTGCCCGGCAAGGTACATACCATAACCGTATATTTGTACTGAGCATCAAATAAATCGCAGGAGGACTTATTCCGCTTTGTGGCTGATGCAATACCGACGGCAGATTTCACCAGCCGTTGGTATAGATAATGAAAGGAAAGAGATGATAACATGAAATATGGATATTTTGACGATAAAAAACGGGAATATGTGATTCAGCGCCCGGATACTCCAGCTCCCTGGGTAAATTATCTGGGCTCCCCAAAGTACGGGGCAATTATATCAAATAATGCAGGAGGCTACAGCTTTGCAAAATCCGGGGCAAACGGACGCATCCTGCGCTACATTTTTAACAGCTTTGACCAGCCCGGACGCTATCTTTACATCCGGGATAATGATTCAGAGGATTACTGGTCTGCTTCCTGGCAGCCGGTAGGAAAGGACCCGGACAGATATCGGAGTGAATGCCGCCACGGCATGGGATATACACACATGATTGCAGACTACAGCGAAATTCATTCCCTTGCTTCTTATTATGTTCCGCTTCATGAATCCTTTGAGGTATGGGCTCTGTCTGTAACAAACCAGTCACAGCGTCCGAGGAACCTTACCCTGACCGGGTATGCCGAATTTACAAACCACGGCAATTATGAACAGGATCAAGTGAATCTGCAGTATTCACTGTTTATTGCAAGAACCTTATTCAAGGAAAACTGCATCATACAGCAGATACACGGAAACCTGGATGCTCTCCCGGAGGAGGAAACGGTAGACGACAAAAACGTAACTGAGCGTTTCTTCGGACTTGCGGGTTCCAAAGCTTCTTCCTACTGCGGGGATAAGGAGCATTTTCTCGGCAGATATCACGGATACGGAAATCCCCAGGGAGTCCTGTCCGGCAATTTGGGAAATGTGACCAGCTACAATGAAAATTCCTGCGGCGCACTCTCCTGCACTGTTACACTGGCTCCCGGCGAGACGAAGACAATCGCATTTCTCCTCGGTACCGGCGGAATGAAGGAGGCTTCCATTTTACAGGATTACACAGATCCGGTTAAAAAGACTGCTTCGGATTTGTCAGCGCTTAAATCCTACTGGTATGAAAAGCTGGATCATCTGAGGGTGACTTCTCCAAGCCAGGAATTCAACACCATGCTGGGAACATGGAATGCCTATAACTGCTTTATGACATTTATCTGGTCCCGCGCCGCTTCCTTCATCTACTGCGGGCTGCGCAATGGATACGGATACCGCGATACTGTACAGGATATTCAGGGCATCATCCATCTTGCACCAGAAATGGCAAAAGAAAAAATCCGTTTTATGCTCTCTGCGCAGGTAAAGGAGGGCGGCGGGCTTCCTCTCGTAAAGTTCACACATAATCCGGGACATGAAGACACACCGGACGATGCTTCCTATCGCGAAGAAACCGGGCATCCGGCCTACCGGGCTGATGATGCATTATGGCTCTTCCCAACTGTCTATAAATACATTGCAGAAACCGGAGATACAGAATTTCTTGACGAGGTCATACCTTTTGCAGATGCGGAAGCAGACAGCGTTTACGGTCATTTAAAGCGTGCCGTTTCCTTTTCCCTTGGGCATCTTGGTCCCCATGGCATGCCTGCGGGACTTTACGCAGACTGGAACGACTGCCTGCGCCTGGGAGAAAAGGGAGAATCCTCATTTGTAGCAATGCAGTTTTACTATGCCTTAGTGATCTTAAAGAGATTCTCGGAGTACAGGGAGGATGCAGACTATACAAAATACCTGGAAGGTAAGATTGCTGAAACAGGCGCTCTGATTCAAAAACTATGCTGGGATAATGACCGTTTTATCCGCGGATATACAGAGGCCGGAGAACGGATCGGGGCAGCCGCAGATCCCGAAGCCAGCCTGTGGCTGAATCCACAAAGCTGGTCTGTCATCAGTGGTCTTGCAGACAGCAGGCAGGCTGACGCAGCACTAACGAACGTATATGAAAACTTAAATACAGAATACGGAGCTCTCCTAATGGATCCCCCTTATCATTCCCATGCTTTTGACGGAGCCCTTGCAGTAATTTATAATCAGGGAACAAAGGAGAATTCCGGTATTTTCTCCCAGTCACAGGGCTGGCTGATTCTGGCAGAAGCTCTGTGCGGCCACGGTGAACACGCCTTTACCTATTTCATGGAAAATGCACCTGCTGCCTGGAACGACAAGGCAGAAATCCGCCGCCTGGAGCCTTACTGCTATGGTCAGTTTACCGAAGGCCGCTCCAGCAGACATCCGGGACGCTCCCATGTCCACTGGCTCACCGGCACAGCATCAACTGTAATGGTCGGATGCGTGGAAGGAATTCTGGGACTCCGCCCTGACTTAAAGGGCATCAAAATAGCGCCCGCTATTCCAAAGCAATGGGAACGCCTGGAAATTGAAAAGGACTTCCGCGGAAAGCATCTCCATATCCTGATTAAAAACCCGGACAAAAAAGAATCCGGCTGCCAGGCTCTCACGGTCAATGGCAGAAAGCTTGAGGGAAACTATATTCCCTCCGACCTTCTAAAAGAAGACAATGAAATCCTCCTGACCTTGTAATAAGCCGGGAACGGGGCAAAATTAATTTTGCCCCGTTCCTGAATCCCATTGAATCATGTGATTTTCATCCCGGTATTTTTTCGGCGTCATACCCACAATATCCCGGAATTGCTGTATAAAATGGCTCTGTGAAGAAAACGACAGGCGATTGGCAATGTCGATCATGGAGTAGTCGCTATATCTCAGGAGATTCTTCGCCATGTCAATCTTCTGCCTGCGTATATAGGCGCTGACAGAATCCCCTGTTTCCTTCTTAAACAGACGGGACAGATAACTGGCCGACACTCCCAGCTCCTCTGCCAGGTCTTCTATGGTAATTCGTTCCTTTATATGGGAATAAATATATTCCTTACAGGCATGAATGTGTTTGGAATTGGTGTCGTTATGGCTGAATCTGCGCATCTTTTCTGTGTAATCTAAGACCATCTCCTCATGCAGATTCCGTATTCCCCGCACAGTCTGAATATCATCCAGCCTCTGAATATAAAAATCACTCATCCGAAAAGCCTGCTCAAGCTCCATGCCCTTCTGCCTGCAGAGACGGGTAATCATTGCTGTTGTAATAACGAAATGGTATTTTAGGTTCGTAATGGGATTCCGGGACAGAATGCCCACACCGTCCGTATCCAGGAATCTCTCCTGTTTACAGTTCTTCCTCACTGCATCGATATCGCCGTTCGTTACTGCCTGGTAAAATAAAAATTCCTCTGTAGGCTGCCTGTGCTCTACCTCATCAATCTCGTCCTGTGCTTCTAAAAGAATCCACTCGTCCTGATAGCTCATAGAATATTCCCCTTCCGTATCATTCGTACAGCGCCAAAATAATGTTCACTATGTAACAGTTCCCCAAAAAATTTCTTTTATTTTACTATATCATGATGAAAGTGTCAAAAGGTATTTTGATGTGTTTCTGCAAGTGTCATGAATCATGGTTACTATTCACGGACTAACCGTCCGCTCATAGTAACAATTCGGGGCGGCATTCCGAGTTTTGCTGCGCAAAAACCGCCCCTCACTCCTGCATCATGTTCTCAAGGAATGCGCAGTTCAGCGCATTCCTGACCCGTGAATAGTAACGAATCATGAATCACAACAGAGACGGAACAAACGTTCCATCTCTGTTTAATAAAGGTTTATTCTGTTTTTACGAGAGAGAAATCAGATAATGCAATACTGGAAGCAGGGGTCTCCTTACCCTCTATCCGCCCCATAGACACTACCAGTGTTGTGTTTATATCGGTAGCCTTCATTGTAAAGTCTATGGTAACCTCTCTTTCCTGATTCGCCTCTAATTCTATATCACTTCCGCCATACCACTCATAGGATGTGCTTAACAAGGCAAGCTTGATCGTACGCGCCTGAGTAGACGCAGCCTTGAATGTAATACGATAGCTTTCACCTTCTATAAGGGTAAGCCCTGCCTGTTTCAGCTGTACATTCCAGTCCGCCGTACCGGTATTTGTAATGTTATAGACTGCCTTATTGTCTTCAAAGGAAAACTCTGCTTCTCCAGGTGGTGTAACTGCATTTTCCCACCCTTCAATTCCTAAGGCGAAATCACCATTCTTCAGAAGATTCTCTCCTGCAGGCTGTTCGCTGACAGCCGGAGCCTCCGTTTTTTCCAAATTGATGTTATCAATACAGATCCGGTGCTTCTCTGAAATCTGCTCTCCGTCGACTGCTCCCATAGAGATGCTGAGTATTGCTTTCAGGTCTGTTGGCTTCTTCATCTGGAATACAATTTCGTATGTCTGGTAATTGTTTCCAAGTTCCACAATTTCTTCTCCGGAATATGGATCCCAGTTATCGTCGCCCGAACCATCTCTCTGAATAGCGAACTTCAGTTTTCTTGAAATACTTGATTTTGCATCAAGGGACAGCCTGTACCACTGGTTCTCTTCAAGCACTACATTGTTTTGCTTGAGCTGGATCTTCCATGCTGCATCTCCGGTATTCTCAATTGAGAAGTCAGCCGCATTGTCCTCATTCAGGCTGTCGACCACATAGGAAGCGGCGGCGCTGCTGTCAATATATGGCTCATAGCCTGCAAATCCCGCATTAAAGCTTCCGTTCTTAATCAGTGTGTCCTCCACAATTCTGATATCATCAATGTAAAATACTCCTGGTGTTTCCACATAGACTGCAACATCTGTATTGGATGGCTCCCCTTCTAAAGCAAGCTTATAATCATAGGATTTCTCGGTGCCGTCAAGTTTAGCGGTAAACGTCTCTCCTGCTGCGATTACCTTAATCTCCTTTCCGGATTCTCCCTCTGCGATGAAGCTCAGCGCATATTTGCCTGCTATCAGTGCAAGCGCATCCTGTGAGATTATGACAGGATTTTCGGCAGATGTTCCTTCCGAAGCCTCGATCTTTAGCCGCCGGATGTTATTTTCATTGGTTACACTTACCTTTGCCTCTGTGTTTCCTCCAACCGTCCAGTATCCAAGACGTCCCTCGCCTTCCTGGAAGCTGCCGTTATACACATAATTTCCGTCTGCCAGTACTCCCTTCTTGCCTTCTTCTATCACAATGTCTTCCGTCTTTTTCAGTGTCACATTGCTGATGTGGATATCTGCGGTTGATCCTGATGCTCCCATGTTGAATTCCAGACGGCCGTTTGCGTCGTCATTGTCCTTCATTGTAAACTTATAGGTAAAGGTCTGCTTCTCTGCCGTAAGGTTTACTGTTGTATCCTCCAGATATCTCCTGTAGGATCTGTCGGGAGCCGACACATCTACTTTCATAGTTCTTGCCTCGTCAGCATATGCGCCAAACTTAAGCTCGTACACCCCGCCCTTTTTCATGGGAAGGTCAGCCTGGACAAGCTGAACGCTGTAATCTACTGTACCTTCATTCGTTGTTTTAATTGCAATCGCTTGATTATTGATTGCTGCAGATGCTTCTCCTCCAAGTGCATTGAGAAATACCCAGTCCTTTGTATCTGTCAGGTCTTCCTGTGCTGCAAAGTCTCCATTTACGATATAGTTCCCGTTTTTATCCGGATCTCTTAATACAACATCTTTCACTGGTTTTTCCACATTCTCATCATAGCTGTCCTTTTGATATGCTTTTACATAATCAATGTAGAAAGCAGAGTTTTTAATATCCGTAGTCGCGTCCGGATTGCCCGGCCAGCTTCCGCCTACAGCCAGATTCAGAATGATATAAAACGGCTGGTCAAACGGTGCCGGGTAACTGATCTCTCCCTGTCCTTCTGTAGCAGAATACCAGTCGTCTTCCGTGTGGATTAATTTTCCGTCTACATACCAGTTGATTTTTCCAGGCATCCATTCCACGTCAAATACGTGATACTCCTGCGAAAAATCTTTCGTGCCCTGAGCTAAAGTATATTTGCCCTGGCTTTCACTGTGGGGATTTCCATAGTGAATGGTTCCATAGGAGGTATCTGTCTTATTTCCCAGTACTTCCATGATATCAATCTCACCGCATCTCGGCCACTGTCCATACAGATTTTCATTAGTGGGCATCATCCAGAATGCCGGGAGGAAGCCCTGTCCCTTTGGAACCTTTACGCGTGCTTCGAACAGTCCGTATTTAAAATCATGCTTGTTTTGTGTGTTTACGCGCCCTGAGGTGTAGGATACTTCACCCTTTTCATTTTTTGTTTCCACTGGCTTAAGTACAAGGCTTCCATCCTGAATATAGATGTTTTCTGCGGAATCAACATAAGCCTGCAGCTCATTATTCACCCATCCTGGATCATGGAGCTCTACATTCCAGTCTTTTCTGTTCAGCGAATCTGCGTTAAACTGATCCTCCCACTTTAATGTATACCCGTCATAAGACAAATCTGTATTTTCTTCAACTGTAATGCTTACTGCTGCAGTTTTTCCATTGGCTGATTTTACCGTTATGACTGCTGTGCCGGCGCTGATTCCGGTAACAGTTCCCTTGCTGTCAACCTCTGCAACTCCCTTTTTGTCTGACGAATAGGTGAGAGTCTTGTTTGTCGCATTTGCCGGTGATACTGTAGCTGTGATCTGTGCCTTTTCACCTGTCCGGATAGAAGCAGGCGAGATGGATGCAGTTACTCCGGTTACTGCCACCTCTTTTTGTACTGGCTTTTTTGCCGGCTTCTTTTTTACAACCAAATTGATGTATTTTTTTACCTTCTTCTTGTTTTTTCCCATAACCGTCACTGTAATTTTACTCTTTCCAGCTGATTTTGCAGTAATCTTCCCCTTTTTAGTAATCGCTGCCACCTTCTTTTTACTGGACTTAAACGTAATCTTTTTCTTTGCCGCCTTCGGCGTAACGGTAACTTTGACCGTTTTTTTCTGTCCGACTGTCATCGTATACTTTTTGTTCGTCACAACAGATGAGCCGATTTTCAGCCTGACTTTTTTTACCTTTTTTGGCGCTGCCGCTTCCGTTTTGAGGGATGGAACCCCTGCCAAGGTAAGTACCATGACAATTGCCATGACAAAAGCCAGAATTTTTTTTGTAATCTTTTTTGTCATTTTCTTCTTCCTTTCTTATGTTTTTATTTGATTAAGATTATAATCATATTACATTTTTAAGTATATTATAAAATTTACATAAATATCAGATTCATGACCACACTATTCTTGCAAAATAACGGATTCTGTCGTAAAATTTAATCATGATGTAAGCGCCAATACCTTTTGACGCATTTATTCTATATTTGGGAGGGCAGATAAAATGTCACAGGTAACGTACTTTGACCGGAAAAATACAAACTGTAACAAGTGGGACGGACAGACTGGCATGTTCGGTGAGGAGGGTCTTCTTCCCTTATGGGTTGCCGACATGGATTTTCAGGTTCCAGGCTGTGTGACTAAGGCTCTGAGCGATTATGTAGCACAGGGAGTTTACGGTTATTATCATGTTCCGGATTCCTATTATGAGGCATTTCTAACCTGGGAGAGGGAACAGCACGGCTTTGAGGCAAGGAGGGAGTGGCTCCGGTTCTCACCGGGCGTCGTATGCGCATTTAACTGGATTACACAATTTATGACCGGGCCCGGGGACGCGGTCATTGTCCTGACGCCAGTCTACTACCCATTTCTCCAGGCAGTTACGAACAACCACCGCAGGCTGGTTACTTCGGATCTGGTGAATACATCCGGGGAATATACCATTGATTTTGAAGACTTTGAACAGAAAATTATAGAAAACCATGTCTCCCAGTTCATCCTCTGTTCACCCCACAACCCGGCGGGAAGGGTGTGGACGCGAGATGAACTAAAAAAACTGCTTGATCTGTGCAGGAAGCATCATGTATTTGTCATCTCGGATGAGATCCATCATGATCTTACTTTTGCAGGCCATACTCATACCCCTTCTTTCTGTATCGGTGATTATGAGGACATGATGATTACAGTAACAGCGCCATCCAAGACCTTTAACCTTGCCGGATGTCAGAATTCTGTTATTATGATTCCGGATGAAACACTACGTGGAAAATGGGACGAGTATGTTGCCGGAATCCGGGTTACAAGCGGCAATGCATTTGGCTATATCGCTGCAGAGGCAGCTTACCGGGACGGACATGAGTGGCTCCGGGAAGTGAAGGAGATCATCTATGAGAATTATCTGTTTGTAAAGAATACTTTCGCAGAAGAGCTTCCGGGTATTGTTGTGTCACCACTTGAAGGAACTTATCTGTGCTGGATTGACATGAAGGCATGTATCAGACCAGAGGATATGAAAGAATTTCTTCAGAAAAAATGCCGGCTGGCGCTGGATTACGGCGACTGGTTCGGAGGCGAACGCTTTGCCTCATTTGTAAGAATGAACCTTGCGACTTCAAAGGAGAATGTAGAAAAGGCTGTCCGGGCAATTATAGACGAGTTGGGGACGGGGTATTTTTAAAAATACCCCGTCCCAAATTAAAAATACCCTGTCCCAAATTTGGTTTTTATTCTTTTCCGTTGAAGCAGTATGTACAGACCTTGCATGGTTCGATCCCGATGGACTCCAGTAAATCGTCCAGTCTGTGGAACCGGAGGGATGTGAAGTTCTGTTGTTTCCGGATGTCTTCAATCATCTGCGCGTATCTGCATGAGCATGGATCTGCATACTCGTCCAGTACTTCCTGGGGGCAGTCCTCTCCCTCTCTTTTTTTGATCATCTGTCTTGTAATAAGCTCAAGCTCTGACTTGGAACGTGAGAAGTTCAGGTATTTGCATCCGTAGAGGAGAGGCGGGCATGCCGGACGGACATGTACCTCTTTTGCACCGCTGTTATACAGGAATTCGGTTGTCTCCCGAAGCTGTGTTCCGCGGACGATGGAATCGTCTATGAGCAGAAGCTTTTTATTCTGAATCAGTGCATGTACCGGGATCAGCTTCATGCGGGCGATCAGATTTCTCTGGTTCTGGTTCGTCGGCATGAAGGAGCGGGGCCATGTGGGGGTGTATTTGATAAAGGGTCTTGCGTAGGGGATGCCGGATTCGTTGGCATAGCCGATTGCATGTGCAATTCCGGAATCCGGGACGCCTGCCACGATGTCAGGGTGTACGCTGTCCCCGTCGCGTTTTGCAAGCATACTTCCACATTTGTAACGCATCTCTTCTACATTGACCCCTTCATAGGCCGAGGTAGGGTAACCGTAGTACACCCATAAGAAAGAGCAGATCTTCATCTCCTTGCGGGGTGCCCTTAAGGTTTCTACTCCCTCTGGCGTGATGAAGGCAATCTCTGCGGGACCTAGCTCCCGGTAATCTGTATAGCCGATATTGATGTATGCATGGCTTTCAAAGG
This sequence comes from uncultured Lachnospiraceae bacterium, assembly GCA_947566645.1. Taxonomy (GTDB): domain Bacteria; phylum Bacillota; class Clostridia; order Lachnospirales; family Lachnospiraceae; genus CAPEBR01. The sequence goes on along the minus strand of CANOKL010000017.1, from coordinate 13,770 downwards.
AGACACAGTATGCCCCTTTTTTTCTTCCCACCACAAGGGGTGTCCTGCCGTGGTAATCTCTTGCCGCATAGATTCCGTCTTTCGTCATAAGCAGCAGCGTCATGGAGCCTTCCACCCGCTCCTGTACATATTGGATTCCTTCAAGTATCGAATCCTTCTCGCAGATTAATGCCGCAATCAGCTCTGTCACATTAATCTGTCCATTTGTCATCTCCTGAAAATGGGAGTGTGCGGTTTCATACAGCTCGTGCTGAAGCTCTTCATAGTTATTCACCTTGCCGACAGTTGTGATGGCAAAGCTTCCAAGCTTTGAACGGATTAACAAAGGCTGTGGTTCAAAATCGGAAATACACCCGATTCCCAGATGTCCCTTCATCTCTCCTACATCGCGGTCAAACTTCGTTCGAAACGGTGAATTCTCAATGTTATGAATAGCGCGGTTAAAGCCTCCCTTACCGTAAGTGGCCATTCCTCCCCGCCTTGTCCCCAGATGCGAGTGATAATCCACCCCGTAAAACAGCTCTAACACACAGTCTTCCTTTGATGCTACTCCAAAAAAGCCTCCCATATGACTTCTCCTTTCCTACAGACATTGTTGCTTTTGTGTAGTTGTTCAGCCTCTGTGCATTCCCTGCAAAGACATGCTGAATCACTGTACTTTGGTTGTAACTGGCATTACTTTAACAATTCTCTTAATTTTTTATTCACCATGCCGGGATCTGCTTTTCCCTTCATGGCCTTCATGGTCTGTCCGACCAACGCGCCAAGCGCTTTTTCCTTGCCTCCTTTATAGTCTACTACAGCTTGTGGATTCCCGGCAATAACTTTTTGAAGTACTTTTAAAAGTTCTCCCTCATCATTTACGGTTTTCAGCCCATGTTTTTCTACATATTCCACCGGATCCGCATTCTCTGTAAATATTTTTTCAAACACCTCTTTTGCAACAGAGCTGTTGATGGTACCGTTTTCAGTAAGCTGCACAAGCTGTGCAAGATGCTCCGGAGTAAAGGTGATCTCCTCTGGCTCCATGTCGTGCTCCTTTAAAAGCCGCATGGTTTCTACCATAAGCCAGTTGGATACCTTCTTTGGATTCCTGCAGATGGCTGACGCTGCCTCGAACAGGTCTGCCATTGCCTTAGATTCTGTAAGAATCTCCGCATCATACTGGGGAATGTCAAATTCCTTTTTATACCTCTCCAGTTTTTCATCCCGCATCTCTGGCTGGCGGTCTTTTATTTCCTGAATCCATTCATCTCCGATTATGACCGGAACAAGATCCGGCTCGGGGAAATAGCGGTAATCCTGTGCATCCTCCTTTGACCGCATGGCATAGGAGGATTCCTTGTTGTCATCCCAGCGTCTTGTCTCCTGTATGACTTTCTTTCCTTCTGACAACAGTTCAATCTGACGGGCGCGCTCTCCCTCGATGGCCCGGGCAATGGCTTTGAAGGAATTCAGATTCTTCATCTCGGTTCTTGTGCCGAATTCCTTCGTCCCGGCTTCTCTTACCGACAGGTTTACATCTGCTCTCATGGAACCCTCCTGGAGCTTGCAGTCTGATGCCCCGAGATACTGGATAATGGTACGCAGCTTCTCCAGGTACGCAATCACCTCGTCTGCAGAGCGCATGTCCGGCTCTGATACAATCTCTACAAGAGGAACTCCGCTCCGGTTGTAATCTACCAGGGAAGTGTCGTCCCATTCATCATGGATTAATTTCCCCGCATCTTCTTCCATATGCATTTCGTGAATCCGGATCTTTTTCTTAACCTCTCCTGTCTGTATCTCAACATAACCATTTCTTGCAATGGGCAGGTACAGCTGGGAGATCTGATAGTTCTGGGGATTGTCAGGATAAAAGTAGTTTTTCCGGTCGAATTTGCATACTCTTGTTATCTCGCAGTTTGTTGCAAGCCCGATTGCCATGGCATACTCTACGACCTGTTTATTTAAGACCGGAAGGGAACCCGGCATTCCGGTGCATACCGGGCAGGTGTGGGTATTAGGCGCACCGCCGAATTCTGTGCTGCAGGAGCAGAAGATCTTTGTCTTTGTCGCAAGTTCCACATGGACCTCCAGTCCGATTACTGTCTCATATTGCTTTGCCATTATCTGTCCCCTCCTTCCATTGTCCTGACGGCTTCATCGCTTAACTTATTTGTCTTCATTTCTGAAGCTGCCTTTTCTGCTTTCACTGATACTGTCTCCTCTGATGCTGTCTCATTTGATACTGTCTCCTTAGATGCTTTTACAAGCTCTGGCCTCTCATAGGCTCTTGTCTGTTCATAGGCATATGCCGCGCGAAACAGCTTTGCCTCATCAAAGCAGCTTCCAATGATCTGCATCCCGACCGGAAGCCCTTTTGAATCCGTTCCTACCGGAATACTGATTCCAGGAAGCCCTGCCAGATTTACAGAAATGGTATAGATATCTCCCAGGTACATCTTAAGCGGGTCGTTTAAGCTTGCGCCCAGCTTTGGCGCAGTGGTCGGCGCCGCGGGCGCAAGGATGACGTCATATTTTTCAAATGCCCGGTCAAATGCCTGCTTGATCAGTGCCTTTGTCTTAAGTGCCTTCAGGTAATATGCATCATAATAACCAGAGCTTAAGACAAAGGAGCCTAACATGATCCTGCGCTTTACCTCTGCTCCGAAGCCCTCGCTTCTGCTTTTCTTGTACATATTATGGAGTCCTTCGTAGTCCGGCGTGCGGTAGCCATATTTTACCCCGTCAAAACGGGACAGGTTGGAGCTTGCCTCCGCGGAGGCAATGACATAGTATGCAGGGATCGCATACTGCACAAGGCTTAAGTCAAACTCCTCCACTATGGCGCCTTTTTCTTCCAGTACCTTTGCGGCACTTAAGATATGCTCCTTTACCTCCTGGTCCAGTCCTTCTATAAAATAATCCTGGGGGATTCCGATCCTCATTCCCTTCACATCATCCACAAGTGCACCTGTAAAATCATATCCGCCGGCACCTGGCGGCATGGATGTGCTGTCCTTTGGGTCATGGGAGGCGATTGCCTCAAGGATAACCGCGCAGTCTGTCACGTCCCTTGCCACCGGCCCTACCTGGTCAAGGGATGAGCCATACGCAATCAGTCCGTAGCGTGATACGGTTCCATAGGTAGGCTTGATCCCAACCACTCCGCAAAAACAGCTGGGCTGCCGGATAGAGCCGCCTGTGTCAGAGCCAAGTGCAAAGGCACATTCCTCCGCTGCCACGGCTGCGCAGGAGCCGCCGGAAGAGCCGCCGGGAACATGTTCTGTATTCCACGGATTCCTTGTCACTCCGAAATAAGAAGTTTCGGTGGTACTCCCCATGGCAAATTCATCCATATTCGTCTTTCCGATTACAATGGCACCTGCCTTTTCCAGATTTTTTACCGCCTCTGCCGTAAAAGTTGGTTTAAAATTCTCCAGTATTCTGGAACTGCATGTGGCAGGCATGTCCTTTATGCAGAGATTGTCCTTAATCGCCGCCGGTACGCCTGCAAGAGGGCCTGTGAGAGTTCCGTCATCAATCTTTTTCTGTACCTCTTCTGCACGCCTGAGAGCCCCTTCCCTGTCCACTGTTACAAATCCGTGGACAGACGCCTCCACCTTATCAATCTGTGCAAGAGATGCTTTTACAGCCTCTACAGCCGACAGCTCTCCTGCCTGAATCCGTTTTCCTAGTTCTACTGCTGTCATACTTGTAATATCCATTTCCAGACACCTCCTATCCAATCGTTTTTGGCACTTTAAAGCTGTTATCCTTCTTAAGAGGAGCATTCGCCAGGGTATCCACGCTTCCGTCTCCGTTCGTGACCACATCCTCCCTGAATACATTGCTTACAGGAAATACATGGGACATAGGCTCGATTCCCTCTGTGTCCAGTTCATTTAGCGTATCAATGTAGTCCAGCATCTTCTCCATGTCTGCTTTTGCCTCTTCCTTTTCCTGCTCTGATAATTCCAGCTTCGCAAGAATGCCGACATACTCAATTGTCTCGTCTGATATTTTATTTGCCATAGTCCTTGTTCTCCTTTCATGTCCCGGCCATTCTGTGCAGAGTGCCCTGAAAAGCACTCCTGTCCACATCAGCTATGTATCGCATACTTCCTTATATGGCTATGCTCAGTATATCTCTTTATTCTGTGAGCTCCTCCTCCAAAGTATAATTATTCTGTGAGCTCCTCCCCCAAAGTATAATACTGGTCATACTCTGTGCCCTCAATTGTTTCACTGGATGTGAGTGAGACTGCCGCTGCTTCGGCATCCTCAAACACAAGCTTCATGCCCTCTGCCAGTACCAGATTCTTGTATTCCGTATGGTCTTCCCCCGAAAAATAAATCTGTCTGACCGTATACTCTTCTCCAGAATCCTCCCCGCCTTCCGTACGAAGCATAACCTCCAGTGTCCCGTAGCCTTCCAGCGCTTTCAAGTCATAGACGCCTGGCACAAAATCCTTTCCAGCCTCTGCGGTCTGTTCTCCTGTAATCTGTATGCTTTCCTTCCAGGGATTCTTTATCCCGTACATCTCTGTAATCCGGGCATTCTCAGTAGAAAGCCTCATCACGGTATCTGTCTCAATCATCACATGGGCGCCGCTGTAAAGACGCAGATCATCCAGATAATTGCCTTCTTCTTTATCCATATATTCATAGAGGTAAATTCCATTGGCCGGATCTTCCACCTGCACCACATCAAAATCATCTTCTGCGTCTGCCGTATAATTCCCCTCCGGAATATGGACGCCCACTACATATTCTCCTCTTCCAAGAATGTATTCCTCTGTACTGCCTTCCTCCGGGATCTCCCTTTCTACATATTCATAAGGATCTATCTCTTCGTATTCTGAATCCGGTTCTGGATCCTCATGATAGGCAAACTCCTGAATGAGTGGCACCAGAATACCTGAGAGCACAAGACAGATACTCGCAATTGCCATGATCCGGGCCCCGTTGTTTTTCCCCCTTTTCTTCTGATTCCCTGCTTTTACAGGCCCTGTCTGCTGCCGGGGCATCCTCTGGACGCTCCTTTCGGATGTCCCAGTCTCTTTCGCACGCTTCTGCTCCTCCTGATGGACATGGGTCAGAGGCCGGCTGTCGCAGCTGCTCTGGTTTATCTTATAATTTTTATCTGATTTACTATTATTAAGCCCACATTCTGTGCAAATATTCTGACCGTTCAGCTTTCCCCCGCATAATGAACATCTTCCCATATCAAAAACCTCCCTTTCTCCTTTTATGGCTCCAGTCTACTCAGATCTCTCGGGAACAGTGTTGTCTCCCGTACATTTTCTTCCCCAATGAGTTTCATGGTGAGACGTTCAAGCCCAATCCCCAGCCCTCCGTGAGGCGGCATGCCGTGCCGGAAGGTGGAAAGATACTGTTCCATACCGTCTGTCTCCATTCCTCTTGCCGCAATTTTATCCATGAGCATCTGATAATCATGGATACGCTGCCCGCCAGTCGTAATCTCCATTCCATCAAACAGCAGGTCAAAGCTTAACGTATACCTTGCATCCTCCGGGTCATCCATGGCATAAAACGGGCGTTTCTTAGAAGGATAGTGTGTAACAAATACAAAATCACTGCCCCACTCCTCCTTTGCATAGCGGCCTATAAGCTGTTCCTCCTCCGGCTCCAGGTCAAATGGATTCCTCATTTTATGCCCATACTTCTCTGCAGCCTTTTCCTTAATCTCGCTGAAACGTACTGCCGGAATCCTCTCTGTCTCTGGCAGGGTAATGTCAAGTATCTGGAGTTCCCTTTTATATTCTGTCTCCAGAAGCTCCATGGCATACTTCAGATACCCTGTCTCCATTGCCATAATATCTTCAAAGCTGTCAATATAGCCCATCTCAAGATCAAGGCTTGTGTACTCATTCAGATGACGCTTCGTGTTATGCTTCTCCGCCCGGAACACAGGAGCTGTCTCGAATACCCGGTCAAAGACTCCTACCATCATCTGCTTATAGAACTGCGGGCTCTGGGCCAGTACTGCCGGACGGTGAAAATACTGGAGCTTGAAAATATTAGCTCCGCCCTCTGCACCCTTTGCCCCGATCTTCGGAGTATGGATCTCTGTAAATCCCTGACTGTAGAGGAAATCACGGAATGCCCTTGTCAGCCCCTCCTGTATTCTGAATCTGGCACGCTCCCTGATGTTTCTAAGTGAAATAGAGCGGTAGTTAAGCTTTGCCTCAAGGGAGGTGTTAAGCTTCCATTTGGAAACCGGCAGCGGCAGCATCCCGTCTTCTGGCATGCTTAAGACCGTGAGGGTCTTCATCTGGATCTCTATTTTATTCGGCGCCTTTTCATTTTCCATAAGAATCCCTTCCACCTCTACGGCTGCCTCTTCCTGGAGATCCTTTAATCTGAAATCCGTATTTCCCTTCACATATACACACTGGAGCAGGCCTTCGCGCTTCCGGAGAATGACAAATGCCACTGTGCCCATGTCCCGGATCGTGTGTATTGCACCGCTGACCTTTACCTGCCTGCCTGTCTCTGCTTTTAATAGCTCACTGATTTCCATCGTGTCCTGTTTCCTTACGCCTGTAAAAAACTTCATTGCATAACCTCCTCATAAAATGAATGTAAACGTCAAAATGTATTTTGGCGCCTGTGATATCGGGAACGGAGTTTCCTGAATCATTAAAAAATCCCGGAATACAGTTCTTGTATTCCGGGACGGATCTGTCATCTATTATCCGCGGTACCACCCGCCTTGAATTCGCCTTTGAATTCATCTCTTGCACTTAACGCGTGCCACGTATCAGCCTACTTGCCCTGGTTTTACTTCCCTGCACGGGGTTCAGCTGATCAGCTCCGGAGTGTTCCCTGTTGTCCTTATTCCTCAAGGGGCGCTCTCAGTCGGTGACGCCTCATTCCTGTCAAGTTCCAAAGGACAGAGTCTCCTTCATTGCCTTATCTTTCTAAATCATTTTCTAATGTTAGCACAAGTCGCAGGAAAATGCAATAGTAATAATCATAATTCTTCTGTTTCCATTACTCTAAGTCCCCGATCCGTCCAAATGTCCGCTATTCCAGTTCTATTGTCGCCGGCGGCTTACTTGTCAGATCATAAAGTACTCTGTTGACTCCCTTTACCTCATTGATAATCCTGTTCATTACCTTATTAAGCACCGCATACGGAATTTCCGCTGCCTCCGCAGTCATAAAGTCAACAGTATTTACTGCCCTAAGAACCACTGCATATTCATAAGTCCGCTCATCACCCATAACACCAACGCTCTGCATATTGGTAAGGGCCGCAAAATACTGCCCGACATCTCGTGCGGCATCAGCCCTTTCAATCTCCTCCCGGTAAATAGCATCAGCATCCTGCACGATCCTTACCTTTTCCGCATTCACCTCACCAATAATACGGACACCGAGTCCTGGCCCAGGGAAGGGTTGACGGAAAACAAGATACTTTGGAATTCCAAGTTCCAGACCGGCCTTTCGGACTTCATCCTTAAATAAATCACGAAGGGGCTCTATGATTTCTTTAAAATCTACATAATCCGGCAGACCTCCCACATTATGGTGAGACTTAATCACCGCAGATTCGCCGCCCAGCCCACTTTCCACAACGTCAGGATAGATGGTTCCCTGGACAAGAAAATCCACAGTCCCGATTTTTTTCGCTTCTTCCTCAAATACCCGGATAAACTCCTCGCCGATAATCTTTCGCTTCTTTTCAGGTTCTGACACGCCAGCCAGCTTATCATAAAACCGCTGTTGTGCATTTACCCGGATAAAGTTAAGATCATAGGAGCCTCTGGGTCCGAAAACTGCTTCTACTTCATCCCCCTCATTTTTACGGAGCAGGCCATGGTCAACAAACACGCAGGTTAGCTGAGAGCCAATTGCCCTGGACATTAAAACTGCCGCTACTGAGGAGTCTACCCCGCCAGATAAAGCACAGAGCACCCTCCCGTCTCCAACCTTTTCACGGATCCTCCTGATAGATTCCTCCACAAAGGAGTCCATCCTCCAGTTGCCGGCACATCTGCATATGCCGCGAACAAAGTTAGAAAGCATCTTTAAGCCTTCTTCTGTATGCAGCACTTCCGGATGAAACTGTATTGCATACAGGCCCGCAGCTTCATTTTCCGCAGCAGCAACTGGACAGTCTGCAGTGTGGGCAGTAATTTCAAATCCGGGAGCCACATCAATAATAGAATCAAAATGGCTCATCCAGCAGATTGTCCTGGGTGATATGCCGTCAAATATTTTAGAGGAGCCTTTATCTACCAGTACCTCCGTTTTTCCATATTCACGGACATCCGCACGGGCAACATGTCCGCCCAGTACGAACATCATAAGCTGGGCACCATAACAGAGCCCAAGGACTGGTATGCCAAGTTCAAAAAGTTCTTTTGAGTATGTCGGGGCATCAGCACCGTAGCAGCTATTAGGGCCTCCGGTCAGAACGATTCCCATGGGACTCATTTCCTTGATTTTTTCAATGTCTGTTTTATAAGAATAGATTTCACAATATACATTGCACTCACGGACTCGTCTTGCCACAAGCTGGTTATACTGCCCGCCAAAATCTAAAACAATAACTAACTCTCTCTTCATGCGCACTCCTCCCTTGTATTTTATAACGCTTTAAATTTTATTATAAATTAATCTCCCCATATTTACAATGCTTCTCTATAAAAATCTGGAATCAGATGTATCTGGACAGTAACGAACTTTTAATTGCAGTTGCCGACTATGTATGTTATATTCGGTGTAGAGGAGTGTGTATGTCATGAAAAAAACGAATATGAGTATGAGTCAAAACCAGATTACTGAGGGTGTAATCTGGCGTCAGCTACTGATTTTTTTCTTTCCGATTGTAATCGGGACGCTGTTCCAGCAGCTTTATAATACAGTGGACGCCGTCATTGTGGGCCGGTTTGTGGGGAAGCAGGCTCTTGCAAGTGTCGGCGGCTCTGCTGCTGTATTATCGAATCTTATTATTGGATTTTTTACCGGCCTTTCCGCCGGAGCCACGGTAGTCATCTCACAGCATTATGGAGCGAAAAATATACGAAGCCTGCACGAAAGCTTACATACCGCATATGCATTTTCCATAATAGCGGGTCTGGTCATTGCAGTCCCCGGATGGTTTCTGACACCATGGCTTCTGACGATTCTAAAGACGCCGGCAGATGTACTGGCCGACTCCATCCTATATCTTAGAATTTATTTCCTTGGTATGGCTGCAGTCCTGGTCTTTAATATGGGGTCAGGTATTATGAGGGCAATCGGTGATTCCCGCCGCCCCCTGTACTATCTGATTATCTGCTGTCTGCTTAATATTGTACTGGATATTATTATGGTGCTTGTCTTCCGCCTCGGAATTGCCGGAGTAGCGGTGGCAACCGTAATCTCCCAGACTGTCAGCGCCCTCCTGGTCACCCGGGCTCTGATGAAGAGTTATGACCTCCTGAAGCTGCTGCCTTCCTCCATACGGATCACGCCCTCCATGCTGACAGCCGAGCTGCGCATTGGATTCCCAGGCGGGCTCCAGTCCTGCATGTATGGAATCACAAATGTAATTATCCAGGCGGCTGTGAATGGCTTCGGTACAGACTGCGCAGCGGCCTGGGCAGCATACGGCAAGCTGGACGCCATATTCTGGACCGTATGCGGAGCCTTTGGCATTGCCATCACTACATTTTCCGGGCAGAATTACGGTGCCAGACGTTATGACCGGATATTTAGCAGTGTCCGGGTCTGCCTGGGCATGTCACTAGGAGTATGCGGAGCGCTGCTGGTCTTCCTCGTAGTCTTCTGCCGTCCGCTGTTTCATATCTTCACAACTGATATGGAGGTTGTAAATATCGGAGTTTATATGCTGCGTTATATCACGCCATGTTATATTATCTTCGTATTTATTGAAATCCTTTCCGGCGCCCTCCGGGGAATCGGTGATGTACTATTTCCCACTCTGATTACACTGGCGGGCGTCTGCTGCGTACGCCTTCCGTGGATCCTGTTAGTGGTTCCCCGCTGGCATGAGCTTAAGATGATCATGATCAGCTATCCCATGTCCTGGATTGCTACTGCCGTACCGCTTATACTATATTACTTTTACAAAAGGAAAAAATTAGTTGCAACAGCCAGATGATACAGAAAGGAAGCTTATAAAAATATGATAGACAACTATTTGAAAACTATTGGTTGGAAACGCATAATCGTCATGCTGCTCGGCAATGTTTTCCTGGGAATGGGAGTCAGTATTTTCAAATTCTCCTGCCTCGGCAATGACGCTTTTAACGGAATGCTGATGTCACTCGCGGAATGCACCGGAATTGAATACGCCCGTTTTTTTGTGATCTTTAGCATTGGATTATTTATAATTGAATTTCTGACAGGAAGAAAATATATCGGAATCGGGACGATCGTAAATACTTTTTTATTAGGCTATATCGTCACGTTTTTTTACGAAATATGGAATGCTGCCCTCCCGGCACCAGACTCCCTGATCAGCAGAATCCTTGTCATGCTGTCCGGGGTAGTGATCGGCAGCATGGGGATCTCCATGTACCAGAGACCTGACGCGGGGGTATCACCCTACGACAGTCTGTCACTGATCTTAGCAGAACGCTTTCAAAAGATACCCTACTTTTGGTGGAGAATGCTCACAGACGGGCTCTGCGCAGGAGTCTGCTATCTGACAGGCGGACTCGTCGGGCTCGGCACACTGACAGCCGCATTCGGTTTCGGACCAGTGATCCATTTTTTCAATATACACTTAACAGACAAGCTGCTAAAATCGAAATTTGGGACGGGGCATTTTTAAAAATACCCCGTCCCAAATTGAAGAGGAGGAGAGATTATGAGAGACGAAACTGCTAAAACGATCAGACGTGCAGAGAGGTTTCAGATTATATTAATAGGAGAAGGACTTCTTGTCGGCGGGATCGCGGGGCTTGTTGTCCTGCTGTACCGCATGCTGCTTGGCAGTGCAGGCGAATGGCTGAACAGGATACTGGCCTATGTAAAGGGAAATCCACTCTATATGGCGGGATGGTTTGCTGTTCTTATGGTTTTTGCATGGGTCGTGTCCAGGCTGCTTGCGTTTGAGCCTATGATATCGGGAAGCGGAATTCCTCAACTGGAAGGAGAGATGACAGGAAAGCTTGATCAAAAATGGTGGCGGGTGCTCCCTGCAAAGTTTTTCGGCGGCTTTTTATGTCTTCTGGGAGGGCTTGCCCTGGGACGGGAGGGTCCGTCGATCCAGCTAGGCGCCATGGTGGGAAAGAGTGTGTCCAATGGACTGGACAGGGGGAAGACGGAGGAGAAGTTCCTGCTTACCTGCGGGGCAAGCGCCGGTCTTTCGGCGGCATTTCATGCACCACTTGCGGGAGTGATGTTTTCCCTGGAGGAGGTGCATAAGAATTTTTCTGTCTCTGTGCTTGTATCGGTTATGACAGCTTCTCTTACTGCGGATTTTATCTCCTCTACGGTGATCGGAACAGAATCGGTGTTCCAGTTTGATATTGTGAAGGCGCTCCCGCCTGAGTACTATGGGATGATCGTTGGTCTTGGAATTGTACTGGGGGTACTGGGTGCATTTTATAACTGGTTTACTTTAAAGGTGCAGGAAATGTATAACACGGCTTCTTTTTTAAATACAACTACGAAGCTTATGATTCCTTTTTTCTGTGCCGGGATTCTTGGATTCACGATGCCGGAGCTTCTTGGAAGCGGACATGCCCTTCTTGAGAATCTGGCTGCCGAGGATGTGGTGCTGCATACTGTACTGTTTATTCTGGTTGGAAGATTTCTGTTCTCTGCAGTTAGCTTTGGGTCCGGGGCGCCGGGAGGCATCTTTTTCCCACTGCTTGTGCTGGGCGGTTTTATCGGCGGGGCTTTTGCTGCGGTGGGCGTAAAGTATTTCGGACTGGATGCTGTCTATATGAATAATTTTGTCGTGCTTGCCATGGCAGGATATTTTTCGGCAATTGTTCGGGCTCCGATCACAGGAATTATCCTGATCTTTGAGATGACAGGATCCCTTAGTCAGATGCTCTCCCTGGCAGTTGTGTCGATTACGGCGTATGTGATTGCCACGCTTCTTAAGTCAAAGCCAATCTATGAAAGCCTGCTGGAACGGCTTTTGAAGAAACAGGGGTATCAGGCGGAGGAAAACTCTGCCCATGGACAGAAGGTTCTGACAAATTTTACTGTTCAGGAAGGATCCAGGCTTGAAGAGGCTCTGGTCAGCGAGATTGTCTGGCCTGAGAATTGCCTGCTTGTTGCAATTCAGAGAGGGTCTGAGGAAATTATCCCGAAGGGGCGCACGAAGCTTTTTGTTGGGGATGTGATTGTCACTATGACGGATGAAAGAGATATGGCGCGGGTACATGATCAGATGGAGGTGCTGTGTAAGGAAATGTGATTACCTTGAAAGTATTGGTTATCGGACTTGTATTAGCGTTTACAACTCTGTTTCTTGCCATAACTACAGTAATAAATGGAAACACAAAAACGATTGCTATGATGAGGGTTTTCGGCTATTCACAAAAAGAATGCTGCAGGGCAATTCTCGGCTGTTACAGGCCAATGTCATATATTGGTTTTGCAATCGGAACAGTATATCAGTATGTATTGCTGCGGCTTATGGTGGATATAGTATTCAAGGATTTTGAGGGTGTACCTTCATATGAATTTGACTTTCCTGTTATGGTTATTTCACTTGTTGTTTTTATTGCGATTTACGAAATTCTGATGTATGTATATTCCGAAAAAATCAAGAAGATTTCTATCAAAGAAATTATGATTGAGTAACAGGGGAGAAATGTATGAAAACCGATTGGATAATCAAATGTCTAATTTTTACAATATTTATTGTTTAATAATTACGATTGCATTTTTTGTGTGAGTGCTTTAGTGTATTGCAGTATACCCACCCAAAGGTACACTTCACTTATTACTATACATTTAGAAGGAGAATCTGATTATGATATTTCAGACATTTCACAATGGAATAAACTTAGGCGGCTGGCTGACGCAGTACGAATTTCTCGCCAATCAGCCATTGACAGATGTAAACATAAGGAGACATTTTGATTCATTCATTACAGAAAAGGACATCAAACAGATTGCCGCATGGGGATTTGACCATGTGAGGCTCCCTGTAAGCGGATATCTGCTCTATGACCAGATTTCACGAAAACTGAATGCTGAGCCGCTTACATATATTAAGAAGTGCATTGGCTGGTGCCAGGAACATTACCTGAATATAATTTTAGATCTCCATGATTTCCAGGGTAATGTTTACGGGGCTATGGATACTCCCATGCCGCTTTTGACAGAACAGACGCTACAGACACATTTTCTTACAGTCTGGTCAGCATTGTCCGAACATCTGAAGGGACATGGAAATCAGAATAACAGTAACAGTGCTAACAACAGAGATGGGATTGTGATTGCCTTTGAGTTGCTGAATGAAGTTTCAGACGCCTCCCATTATCTTTGGAACCAGTTATACAAGTCGGCAATAAAAATAATCCGAGAGTCCGACAGCAACCGCCTGATTCTGGTTGGAAGTAATTGTCAAAATTCTGTGGCTTGCTTAAACCAGCTTGACTTAATTGATGATCCGGCGGTATTTTATAACTTCCACTATTATGAACCCCTGGTATTTACCCATCAGAAAGCACATTTTTCCGAAGAAATGAAAGACTATAACCAGACAGTCACCTACCCCGGGGATATTTCCGGCTTTGGTAAATACCTGAAATCTCATCCGGAATATCTGATGAAATA
>CANOKL010000016.1 GCA_947566645.1 uncultured Lachnospiraceae bacterium | reverse complement strand
CTGCGTGAAATGAAAAAATATTAGAGTGGACAAAATCGTGAAATAATGGACAAATTATTTCACGATTTTATTTTATAAAAAATTAATAGAATTATTCTAGAATTTGTGCAATGAACCTAAAAGTTTTCAACTTTAAGATAAAAGTGCACAATGATATAGTGGATATGGATCAAAAATACATTGCAGGTTGACGAACCGCTAAGCCAATTTGCAGTACAAAAAGGAGGTTTAAAAGTGAGAGTAAACACAAAAAAGGCCGGGAAGCCTAAGGGGAATTTCCTCGGCCGTCTTAAGGCGAACAAGGAGCTGCTTATCTTAAGTATGCCGGGAGCTATCTGGTTTTTGTTCTTTGCTTATCTGCCGTTATTTGGTATTCTGGTAGCATTTAAGAAATTCCGGCTGTCTGGAGATGGTTTTTTCTACAACTTATTTACAAGTGAGACCGTCTGGTTTGACAACTTTAAGTTTCTGTTCAGCAGCGGCGACGCATGGATCATTGTAAGGAACACAGTGCTTTATAACTTTACATTTATTATACTTGGTGTGGCGGTGCCGGTAGTACTTGCGTTGCTGTTGAATGAAATCAAAAACAAAGGGATGATGAAGATTTATCAAAGCTCTATGTTTCTGCCGTATTTTCTGTCATGGGTAGTTGTAAGTTATTGTGTATTTGCATTTCTGAACCCGGAAAAGGGATACTTTAATGCAGTTATCCAGCAGTTTGGCGGGAAACCTGTTTCATGGTATACGGAGACAAAATTCTGGCCCTTTATCATTATTTTCATGAGCCAGTGGAAAGGGATGGGATATAACACAGTAGTCTATCTTGCATCCATCTGCGGTATTGACAAAACTTACTATGAAGCGGCAGTTCTGGACGGAGCAACCAAATGGCAGCAGATCAAATACATTACGCTGCCGCTCCTGAAACCGGTAATCACAATCCTGCTGATTATGTCCGTCGGAGGCATATTTAAAGCGGACTTCGGATTGTTCTACCAGCTGCCAAAGAATTCCGGTCCATTGTATCCGGTGACAAATGTGCTTGATACTTATATTTTCCGGGCGCTTAAGACAAGCGGTGAGATCGGAATGAGTTCCGCAGCAGCGCTGTTCCAGTCTACAGTCGGATTCGTATTGATTATGATTGCAAATAAGATTGTATCAAAGATTGATAATGAGAATGCATTATTTTAGAAAGGAGGGGTGAACGTGGCTGACAAGGTAATGTCCAGAAGGAAATTAGAAAAAAAGATAAAAAAGACAGAGGCGGAGGAATGCAGATATAATCAGATTAAAACACCAACCAATATTATGTTTAACATATTGCTGACTGTATTGTCGCTGATTTGTGTGATTCCGTTTATCTTTGTCATCATTATTTCATTTACAGATGAAGCTTCATTGGCCATGAACGGATATCGGTTTATTCCGGAGAAGTTAAGTTTTTATGCTTATGAATATATCATAAGCGCCGGAGAAAATATTCTGAGAAGTTATGGGGTAACCATTTTTATCACGATTGTGGGAACCGTTATTGGATTGCTGCTGACTGGCACTTATGCATATGCGTTATCCAGGAAAACGTATGCATACCGCAAATTCTTTACAACTGTAATAACGATTCCCATGCTGTTCAGCGGCGGTATGATTGCGAATTACTTAATCGTAACCAAGGTACTTATGTTAAAGGATTCTCTTTGGGCGCTGATTCTGCCGCTTTGTCTGAATTCATTTAATATTATTGTACTTCGGACATTTTTTAAGACAAGTATCCCGGATGCCGTTGTAGAATCAGCTAAGATTGACGGAGCGTCCGAGTGGCGGCTTTTCTTCCAGATTGTGATCCCGATGGCGCTTCCGGGGCTTGCAACAATCGGCCTGTTCCTGACGCTGGGATACTGGAACGACTGGTTTAATGCCATGATGTATATGGATAACAAAGAGCTGATCCCGCTCCAGTATCTGCTAATACAGATTGAAAGCTCCATTGACTGGCTTGCAAATAATAAAGCCACAATGGGAGTTGACGGAATCACAGCGGCGGCGAATATGCCAAAAGAAACAATTAAGATGGCAATCGTAGTGATTTCCACGTTACCGATTATTTTTGCCTATCCGTTCTTTCAGAGATACTTTGTGAATGGATTGACGGTAGGCGCAGTGAAAGAGTAAAATTAAAAAGGAGGATATGATTATGAAGTATAAAATGTTGAAAAGATTTGCAGCGGCAGGCGTTGCAGTGGTTATGGCCGCGGGGCTGCTGACTGGATGCGGCGGAAAAAAAGCTGAGACAAATTCCAATGGAGATGAAGTCGTAGAACTCACCTGGTGGCAGATCGGCGACGCACAGAAAGATCAAGAGAAGGTTCTTGATAAAGTTAATGAATATATATCTGAAAAGATTGGTGTAAAGTTGAAAGTCAATACGGCTGGCTGGGGTGATTATGACCAGAAAATGCAGGTGGTAATCAACACAGGCGATGACTGGGACTTGTGCTTCACCTGTTCCTGGACAAATAATTATCTTCAGAATGCGAATAAAGGCGCATTTCTCCAGATAGATGATTATATTAAAAATACGGAAATGTACAAAAATATTGACGAGCGTTTCTGGGAAGCTGCGAAAGTGCAGGATAAAACATATGGTGTTCCAAGCGAAAAGGAGATTGGAAGCATGCCGATGTGGGTATTTACCAAAGAATATGTTGATAAATATAAGGTTCCTGTAGATGAGATACATACGTTGGAAGATCTAGAGCCATGGCTTGAACTTATTAAAGAAAAGGAACCGGATGTAGTGCCCATGTATCTTACAAGCAGTTATTCCGCGCCGATCTATATGGACCTGATCCAGAATCCGGTGGGAATCGAATATGGAGATGAAACGCTGACAGTTAAGAATGTATTTGAGACAGAAAAGATGAAATCTACTCTGGATACAATGCGGAAATATTATCTGGCAGGTTATATTAATAAGGATGCCGCTACAGCATCTGACGATAAGTCTGTAAAGCGTTTCGTAACAAAAGGTGACGGACAGCCATATGCAGAACTGGTATGGGGGAAAGACCTTGGCTATGAAGTTGTGGCAACTCCAATTATGGACACTTATGTGACAAATTTGTCGGCGCGCGGCGCTCTTACAGCGATTAATGCCCAGACAAAGCACCCTGAGAAGGCAATAGAGCTTTTGAATCTGATCAACACGGACGAGTATCTCAGAAATCTGCTGAACTATGGCATCGAAGGGGAACACTGGGATAAAGTAGAGGTTCCGGCTGATGAGGCTGCAGAAGCAAAAGGGAAACCGTATGTATATGAGAATAAGATTAAACTGAACGAAGAGACAAGGAAGAATTATTCGGTATCCTACTGGGTGCAGGGAGGACTGTTTAACACATATGTGCTGGAAAATGAGCCTGTTGACAAATGGGCAGCTTTCAAAGAATTTAACGATTCGTCAGTTGCAGCGCCGTCCTTTGGATTTGATTTTGATCTTGAGCCTGTCAGCACGGAAGTAGCAGGATTCGGGAATGTGATGGATGAATTTGGAAAATCCCTGTATACAGGAAGCGTTGACCCGGAAGAATATCTGCCGAAACTTCAGGAAAAATTAGAAGCGACAGGAATTGATAAGGTTATTGACGAGATGCAGAAACAGATTGACGAGTGGAAAGTATCGAAATAACAAGTGGGATATCATGCGAGGAGGAGAGCCAATGATACGTCAGATATTAAATGAAAACTGGAGGATGCGGTGTATCGGAGAGGCATATCAGCCGGCAGTCGTGCCGGGTACCGTTTATACTGATTTGCTCCGTAATGGAAATATGGAGGATCCGTTTTGGAAAGACAATGAGATCCGTGCTCTCCCCCTGCTGGAGAAAGATTATGAATATGAAGCGTTTTTTGATTTAGATGAAGATTTTCGGGCACAGGATAAAATATTACTCCATTTTGATGGGATAGATACCATTGCTGATATTTATCTTAACCAGAAGCATATTGGTAAAGCATTTAATATGCACCGCACCTGGGAGTATGATGTCACACATACCTTACAGGATAAAGGAAATAGGCTGCAAGTCATCCTGCGGTCTCCGTTAAGATTCATAAAAGAAGAATTTTCAAAATGCAGGACCATGGGCTCAGAAGATGCGATGGATGGCTTTGTGCACATACGAAAAGCACATTGTATGTTTGGATGGGACTGGGGAGCACATTTGCCGGATGCAGGGATTTTCCGGAATGTGTCGCTTGTGGGGGTGAAGTGTGCAAGGCTGGACAGTGTTTATATCCGGCAGGAGCACTTTAAGGAGAAGGTTGTCCTTCATCTTCAGGTAGAGGAAGAAGCTGTATCGGATACGGCGGATACATCCTACACGGTAGAAATCGCGGACCCAGATGGGAAAATCAAAAGCTATCAGGATTCTCCGAGAGAGATCAGCATTGAGCAGCCGATGCTTTGGTGGCCGAATGGCTATGGAGGACAGCCGCTTTATACGATAAAGGTGCAATTATATGCAGACGGAGATGTGGTTGATATCTGGGAAAAGAGGATCGGGCTTCGGACATTAACGATGAGAATAGAAAAGGATGAATGGGGCGAATGCTTTGCGCATGAGGTAAATGGCGTGGCAATCTTTGCTATGGGAGCAGACTATATCCCAGAGGACCATCTGCTTGGAAGAGTGACGCCAGAAACAACGAGACGGCTTCTTAATCAATGTGTTGCAGCGAATTATAATGCGATCCGTGTATGGGGCGGAGGTTATTATCCAGATGACTGGTTTTATGACATTTGTGATGAGCTGGGGCTTATCGTATGGCAGGATTTTATGTTTGCCTGCGCAGTATACGAACTGACACCGGAGTTTAAGGCAAATATCCGCCAGGAATTTATTGATAATATAAAGCGTCTCCGTCACCATGCGTCCCTGGGGCTTTGGTGCGGGAACAATGAGATGGAAATGTTTGTGGAAGAGGGGCATCACTGGGTAACGAAAAAGACAGAAATACGCGATTATATCATCATGTATGAGCAACTGATTCCGGAGGTATTGGAGAAATATGACCCACAGACCTTTTACTGGCCTGCAAGTCCTTCGTCAGGGGGAGCTTTTGATGAGCCGAACAGCCCGGACAGAGGAGATGTGCATTACTGGAAAGTATGGCATGGGAACAAACCTTTTTCCGAATACCGTAAGTATTTCTTCCGCTATGCTTCTGAATTTGGATTTCAATCTCTTCCCAGTAAGAGGACAATAGAGACTTTTACGGATGACCCGAAGGATATGAATATTTTTTCTTATATTATGGAAAAACATCAGAGACAATATGGTGCGAATGGGAAAATCATGAATTATATGCAACAGATGTATCTGTATCCTACGGATTTTGAAAATGTAATTTATGCCTCGCAGCTTTTACAGGCAGACGCAATCAGGTATGGAGTAGAGCATTTCAGGCGAAACAGAGGGCGCTGCATGGGCGCGATCGTATGGCAGCTTAATGATTGTTGGCCTGTTATCTCCTGGTCTTCTATTGACTATTGTGGAAGGTGGAAGGCTTTGCATTATGCGGAGAAACGTTTCTTTGCGCCGCTGATGATCTCCTGCCAGGAGGAAGGGATGATGACGCAGGAAGCCGATATGAACCGGGAGCATTTTATATTTGAGAAATCTATCCGGCTAAATGTAGCCAATGAGACCAGAGAGGAGCAGTGTGTACAGGTATCATGGGCACTGCGGAATGCAAAGGCAGAGATTTTGCGCGACGGAGGCATTGCGGAACTAAAGGTTCCGGCACTCTCCAGTGTATGGCTTGATAAGGTGCTTTTTCCAGACATTGATATCTTTTCCGAGTATGTGAGCTATGAATTAAGACAGGATGGAAAAATAATATCTGAAGGAACAGTTATTTTTTCTTATCCTAAATATTTCAGGTATGAGGATCCACATTTTTCTTACCGGGTAGAAAAGGATGAGATCATTGTATCGGCAGGTACATATGCAAAAGGTGTAGAAATACAAAATGCTGCTGAAGATCTTGTTCTTTCAGATAATTATTTTGATATGAATGGGAATGAAAAACATGTGAAGATTATTTCTGGGGAAGCGAAAGAAATCCGATTAAAAAGTGTGTATGATATCAGATAGTAAGGGCCATTCGTTACTATGAGCGGCCTCCCGGGCCATGAATAGTAGCAACTGTAACGTTTGTTGTCCGGGATATTCTAAATAGATATTGTGGAAATATCCGCAATACGTTATAATAGTGATTATTCAAAGAGCGAATGAGACAGGGAAAGGATAGTAAACACAATGGAGAACATGTTAACCTATGATTCACTGACGCATCTTAGAGACAGGGTGACGTTTTTCGCGGATAAGAAAACTGCTGCCGGGATGGGAATGCGTGCGCATCTGGTTATGCTGCAGACATTTGCGCTTCCAGGAATCAATCACAAATACAACATACAAGTCGGCGATCAGTTTCTGAGAGATATGTCCGCTTTTCTGGACTCCTTCAGTCCAGATTACAAGGCATACCGATTCGCCAATGCCAGATTCATATTGCTTGGGAAGGAGTGCAGCCAGTCTGATGCTGACAGCTTTGTGAAAAAGCTTCATGAACGTTTTGAACAGGTATGGCATGTGAAAGCGAACGATAAAACATATGACATTTTCCTTATGCCGCAGATTGTCCATATGTTTCTAAATCCTGATATATCAGACAATGGTCTGACAGACCGGCTCAATTATGGTGCGTCAGATAAAGTTTATCTGGAAAAGGCACAAAATGATATTCTGTTTTTTGGCGAAGAACTTGAGGAGGCCCTTCAGCGTAAAACATATGTCTTAGATGAAGTAAGGTATGCGATCGAACAGAAAACCTTCCAGATCTATTATCAGCCAATCTATGACTGCCGTAATAAAGTATTCACATCAGCAGAGTCCTTAATCCGGTTGTTTGCCAGGGACGGCTCGTTTATCTCCCCGGGAGAATTTATACCACTGGCAGAAGGAAGCAGTCTGATAGACAGTATTAGCTGGATTGTACTGGAAAAGGTTTGTGATTTCCTGGGCAGGCATAAAGAGCTGCCTCTTAAGACAGTATCTGTAAATATGGCCGGGCAGCAGATCCTTGATCCGACATTTGTCGGCCGGATTGAAGAGAATCTGGAAAAGAATCATATTGAAGGTTCGAAGCTGCGGATTGAGATTACAGAGAGAACCGTTACGGATGATTTCGATAAAGTAAAAAATATCATGCAGTACTTGTCTGAGAAAGGAATTCACTTCTATCTTGATGATTTTGGAACCGGATATTCTAATCTTTCAAGTATGCTGCGGCTTCCATTTGAGGTGATCAAATTTGATGTGTCACTTATGCGTCTGATGGAAGAATCAAAGAAAGGGTCAAAAACCATTGAACTTTTAAGCAACATCATGCATGAAAATTCTTATCTTATTGTCTCAGAGGGTATTGAGACAGCCGCGCAGGCAGAACAGGCTTATAAACTCCAGATGGATCGTATTCAGGGGTTCTTTTTTTCTAAGCCCTTGTCGGAAACGCAGCTAATAGACTTTTTTGATCATTTTGACAAGTCATCTGGAGGTGGATTTGAAAATGGGAAGGAATGAAAACATAAGTATTTTTCAGGATACGGAAAAGCTCTGCAGAACAAATGAGCTGCTGGTGCAGGCTGTCAGGTATTCTTCTGAAAACCAGAAGTTAATATTAGGTTCAAAGGAACTCATACGGTCTGACAGTCCTGAAAGGAAATACGAGGCACAGGCCTGTCTGGCCGTATCAAAAAGGCGCACCTTTGAGGCAGCCTCCCAGTATAAGGGGCAGAAAACCGCTGTCTTAAATTTTGCATCTGCCACGAATCCGGGCGGCGGCGTGATCAAGGGCTCCAGTGCACAGGAGGAGGCGCTCTGCCGCTGCTCCACCCTGTATTTTAATTTAAATGAGAAAGCCATGTGGGACGGCTTCTATTCGCCTCACCGGGCCGGACGGAACCCTCTGCACAATGATGACTGTATCTATACACCGGATGTTGTGGTGTTTAAGTCAGATACTGCTGCTCCAGAGCTGCTGCCTGAAGAAGACTGGTACAAGGTAAATGTGATTACCTGCGCGGCTCCGAACCTGCGGGAGCGTCCCTCTAATTCCATGAATCCCGGAGACGGAAATACCCCGGCACACCTTACTGACAGGGATTTGCTGGAAATACACGAAAAACGGCTTGGCAGAATCCTTGATATCGCTGCGGCAGAGGACAATGAAGTGGTGATTCTCGGCGCATTTGGATGCGGGGCATTTTTAAATCCTCCCCGGATTGTAGCCCGGGCAATGAAAAACGTAGTGAAGCAGCACAGGTACGATTTTAAGGTAATCGAATTTGCCGTTTACTGTCCGCCCAGGGATGACAGCAACTATAAGACATTTGAGCGGATTATGAATTTCTGACAGATATCAAAAGAAAAACGATTTCTAACTTTTTGAAAGGGATTCCGGAACACTGCCGGAATCCCTTTCCTGCTTGATTTTTCTCCTACTATTATCTTATGAGGGCAGAGCCTGCATGGATTAACCCCTGTCACTATAGCGGCTACTTTATTCTAATTGTTACTGTCTTCTTTTTGCCGCTTCCATCCGTAGCCATAGCTGTAATCTTTACTTTTTTCTTTTTTCCTGCCTTCAGAGCCTTCACCTTGCCGGAGCTGCTGACAGATGCATATTTTTTATTGCTGCTTGACCATTTGATCTTTTTATTTGCTTTCTTTGTAGCTGTTACTTTTGCTTTGAGTTTCAGCGTCTTTCCTGCCTTCACAGTCTTCTTCCCGGATATGGCTATCTTCTTTACCACGCCCTTCATGGACTTGATCTTGTAAGTCCCCTTCACATTGCTGCCATCCATGGCTGTTGCTGTGATCGTCACAGACCTTCCGCCGGTTTTTTTCTTTATCTTAACAACGCCGTCTTTCGTTACCGTTGCAACCTTTTTGTTGCTGGACTTCCATGTGACTGCTTTGTTCGACGCATTGGACGGCATGACGCTGGCAGTAAGTTTTATATTCTTTCCGGCAGCAATCTGTTTTGAGATTCCGGAAAGTGTGATCCTGGAAACCTTCACCGGACGCTTTACTGGCGGCCTGTTACCTCCTGTCACATATACCTTTTCCTCAGAACTTATGGTCCCCGCAGACGTATAGCAATCAGATGCCAGCTTAAGGTTTAGTGCAGGACGCACGCTGTAAGAGATGGTGTTGGCGCTGCCGCCCGAGAAGATCGGATCATCTCCTTTTTTATTGCTGACAACTCTTCCATCGAAGTAAACAAATACGGCGCGGTCCGGGCTGTCCCCTGGTGAACGGAGCCACCAGAAGCCGTCCCCCTTATTGGTGGAATTGGCATACGCACTCATTGCCTTTGCGTAGGTGCTGGTTTTACATGTGCGTCCCTCATCTTTTGTATCGCCTGATGCTGTGAACCCATAAGGTACTGCACCGTTCCCAAATGTTTCGGATTCTGACAGTAAGAATATCTTATCTGTCGTGTCATTTCCCCCTTCAGTCTTATTCTTGATATTGTCCGCATTTACTACATAAGTATCTTCTATCACAGCCTTTTCTTTCTTAGAAAATGCACTGGAGAGAAAGTTTCTGGAAACTACACTTGTCCCCAGATAATCCATTGCTTCCTGATTAGCTGTCTTTCCATATCCATTCAGCCAGCTTCGGATCATGCTGGTTTCCCATGTTACAGAATCGCATTGGAAATTATACAGCTGGGCATCCAGCCCTTTATCCGCCAGAAGGAGCGCCCGCTGTCCTCCATCCACTCTCAGTACCCGCCATTTAACCGGCTCATATTTAAAATAATGGTATGGTTCAGAATCTGACCATTTATAATAACCGGATCCGCTTCTGCCACTGACATGGACATCCCTCTTTTCCAGCCTTCGGTATTTCTCACCGTCTATCGTAATATCATTGATCTGATTCCACTCAGACTCGGGTGCGCTTTTAAGCCTGTCATACAGGCTGCGGTCTTCTATAAGATCTCCGCTGTTCAGAAGCTTTTGATCCAAAGCAGTGTAATTATCTGCGGACGGTACAACCTCTGCCTGGGGATAGCTTCCGAACCAGACACAGTCCCATGTCACTTTCTGTCCCGACTGCATGCCGGAGTCTTTTACCATCCTTGGATTATTCAGGATAATTCCGCTGTTTCCGTCATCCCCACTGCCCCCGGCGCCCTTTGTTCCATCCGAACATACTGTCCCTGCATAGGTGTAATGATTAGACGACAGTTTTATATTGAGACTGGCACGTATACCCGTACCCCAATTGCATACTTGCTCTGTATTGCCGTCGGCAACTATGCCAGTGCTCACCGAACTTCCCGCCGGCGTTCGCAGCCACCAGCCGCCTCCGCCCTTATTCACTCCCTCTGTATAGAAATTCGCTCCCACCGCCTTTGCATAGGTGCTGCTCCAGCTCCATCTCGTCTCGGAAATGTCCCACCTGCGCGGCATAAACCCTGCGCTGCTGTCGTATGCATCTTTGTATGACAGCAGGAAGATCTTGTCTGTCGTATCGCGTCCTCCGCCAGTACCATCAACGTTATTGACCAGGTTCGTATCTGCTATCGAGGATTGTTCCTCCTGGGAAAATGCTTTGTTTAAAAATTCATTGTTCAGCCAGCTGCGGACCGTACTGGTTTCCCATGTTACATTTTTATCGCTTTGTTCGTTATATCTCACAGTATCCAGCGCCTGATCAGATAAAAGAAGCGCCTGTTCTCCATCTACCTTCAATACCCGCCATTTGATTGGCTCATATTTGAAATAATGATCCCTGTCAGCTGCCGCCCACTTATACTTTCCTTCCATTCCGGGCGCGCCGTATGCGGTGTCATACATTGACATCTTATGGTATTTATTCCCGTCGCTCAGTACAATATCACGATTCTCATCCCAGTCCTCCTCGTTTTTACTGCTCAGTTCCTGGTACAGCTGCGGGTCTTCTATAATATCCCCATCCTTCATCGCATACTCATCTACTTCGCCATAGAGCTCTGCCGACTCGACAACCTCTGCCTGGGGATAGCTTCCAAACCAGATGCAATCCCATGTCGTTCTGTATCCCCCTTCTGCACTGAGATCAATATCTCCGTCTGGATTTTTCAGACTGTGGACTGTGGCTGACTGCCCGGAAACTTCCTGCGCGTGAACAATGGATTCTGCGCATAGGCCTGCACACATCACTGCTGCCAGCAGCACAGCCGTCAGCCTGCAAGTTATTGCTTTTTTCATTGCCTTCCCTCCACATCAGTACTAATTAATCTTAATTGTTACTGACTTCTTTTTACCGCTTCCATCCGTTGCCCTGGCAGTAATCTTCACTCTTCTGCCCTTTCCTGCCTTTCGCGTCTTCACCCTGCCGGAGCTGCTTACGGTTGCGTACTTCTTGTTGCTGCTCGACCATTTGAGCTTTTTATTTGCTTTCTTTGATGCTTTGACTTCCGCTCTCAGTTTCAGTGTCTTTCCTGCCTTCACAGATTTTTCTCCGGATATGGTTATCTTCTTTACCATGCCCTTCATGGATTTGATCCTATAGGATGCCTTCACTTTGCTTCCGTCTGTCGCTGTCGCTGTGATGACCACGGACTTTCCTCCGGATCTTTTCTTCATCCTGACAACGCCGGCGCTGTTGACTGTCGCAATCTTTTTATCGTCCGACTTCCATGTGACAGCTTTTTGGGACGCATTGGACGGTGTGACCCTGGCGGTGAGCTTTATCTTCTTTCCGGCAGCAATCTGTTTTGAGATTCCGGAAAGTGTGATCTTCGAAACTTTTACCGGCTTATCTGCTGATGCCGGCGGATTGTTTGTGCCTGATGATCCTGAACCGCCAGGATTGCTGTTGTCTCCCCCATTTCCTGTGTCTCCGCTGTTCCCGCCGTTTCCTGTGTCTCCACTGTCCCCGCCGTTTCCTGTGTCTCCGCCCTCTCCAGGATTTTCAGGCTCCCCTGGTTCTCCGGGTTCTCCGGGATTATCAGGCTCCCCTGGTTCTCCGGGTTCCTCTGGTTCTCCGGGTTCCTCTGGTCCTCCGGGATTTTCAGGCTCCCCTGGTTCCTCTGGTCCTCCGGGATTTTCAGGCTCCCCTGGTTCCTCTGGTTCTCCGGGTTCCTCGGGCTCTCCGGGTTCCTCATTCTTATCTTTAGGTGCCACTTCAGCCACTGTCCCGTCTGAAGACACTCTCCCCGCATAATAATCATCATGAGCGGAGGGCAGCTTGAGATTCAGAGCACAGCGCACACTGCAATTGGTAATCATAACACCGCTGCCTCCCTCCTGAATTGAGCCCGTTATGCCAACATTATAGCTTCCAGATGTCTTCATACCGCCTAATTCCAGATCTTTGCCCGGCGTACGCAGCCACCAGGAACTGTAGCCTAAGGCAAACGAATAATTGAAGTCTGCTCCCATTGCCTTTGCATAAGTGCTGCTTTTGCTCTGGCGCGTCACAGCATTTTTGTCATCTAAAGGAAACCCATAAGCTTTCGCATTTTCTCCGCTTGCTTCTGATTTTGACAGGAGGAAAATCTGATCCTTCGTATCATTTCCTCCGTCAATTCCAGATTCAGAATTAGCAGCATTCACTACATCTGTCATGAGGATCTGTGATTTCTCCTCTTCAGAAAATGCAGTTTCCATAAAGCTTTTACTTTTGTAACCATTTTCCTGACCATTCAGCCAGTTTCGGATCATGCTGTTTTCCCATGTTACATCTATGTCCTGCCGGTTATCATATTGCTGATTGTCCAGCACGATATCAGACAGAAGGAATGCCTGATCTCCATCTACCTTCAATACCCGCCATTTGACCGGCTCATATTTGAAGTAATGATACGTACTGACATCATCTTCCCATTTATACCTTGGATTTGCGTTACTACCTATGCCTACGGCATCCCCTCTTTTCATCCTGCGGTATCTTTCCCCGTCTAATGTAATATCATTTCCTTCCCAGGCGCTTTCATCGGCTGTTTGCAGCTTACTGTACAGTTCAGCATTTTCCAGAACATCACCGTCTTCCAGCATGTCCTGCCCGACCGCAGTATAGCTCTCCTTAGACTCTATGACCTCTGCCTGCGGATAACTTCCGAACCAGACACAATCCCATACTACCTTCTCAATTGTATTGTAGAATTCCCTGATCTTTGGATTGCGCAGTCTGAATCCGGTTTCTCCGGCTGCATACTCTGCCGCCGGACCGCCCAGGTTTTCAATCTCTTTTCTGTCCCCGGCGGATACCTCGTCCACTGTCCCGTCTGAAGACACCTTTCCTGCATAACAGGCGCCGTGGTCAGATGACAGATTCAGATTCAATGCAGCACGGACTCCGGTAAAGTAATGTACAAGCATAACATCGTCACGGACTTCTCCGGTGTTAGTGCTTCTCAGTGTATAATAATTATTATTTCCCGGCGTACGCAGCCACCACGCACTGAAGCCTCTGCCCGTATCTGCTGCGGCATAAAACTCTGCTCCTGCCGCTTTTGCATACGTACTGCTTTTACACTGGCGTGTTGCGGCAGGGCTGTCCCCCTGTATTCCAAATCCATAAGCTCTTGCGCTGTCCCCGCATGCTTCTGACTCAGACAAAAGAAAGATCCTGTCTTTTGTATCATTTCCTGCGTCCGTTAAAAAATCAGAATTACGGGCATTTACTACATCCGTTTCTGCAATTGCTGATTTCTCCTCTTCGGTAAATGCACTCTCGATAAAGCTTTTGCTTTTGAAAAATTTCAGTTCATTTTCTGTCGTCAGCTCATATCCATTCAGCCACTTCCGGATAGCGCTGCTTTCCCACCTGGGATCCGGCGGTATCTGGACATTATATGGCTCAGTATCCAGCACGATATCTGACAGAAGCAATGCCTGCCCCTCATTCACCTTTAACACCCGCCATTTGACCGGCTCATATTTGAAATAATGATATGTACTGCCGTCGCTTTCCCATTTATAAGCTACACTCTGCAGGTTGGGAGAGGCAATGTCTGTTGATTGTATCCTGCGGTATCGTTCCCCGTCTAATGTAATGTCATTCCCTTCCCAGGCATTTTCGTCAGCCCCAGCCAGACTGGTATACAGACCTTCGTCCTCTATGATGTCGCCGTCTTCCAGTATGCTTCCGTCTATTGCAGTATAGTTCTCTCTGGATGACACAACCTCTGCCTGCGGGTAACTTCCGAACCAGACACAGTCCCATGTCGCTTTTACATTCCCGGACGTGTCAGTAACATCCTCTCCGTTCTGATTGTCCGGACTCTGGACCGGGCCTTCTGAAACTTCCTGCGCATTGGCAGAAACCCCTGTGCACAGACTTATGCACAGCGCCGATGACAGCAGCCAGGCTGCCATCCTGCAAATTACACTTTTTTTCATTGCTTTTCCTCCTCTGATTAAAATCTGTCGTAACTGTTCAATGCCTTTCACAGTTACATGCAAAATGAATGATCGGACTACAGCCGCACAGGTAGAATATATCTTTATTTTTTTCCTCCCCATTGTATTCATTCTTCTCCCAATTATACCCCCCCCCCCCTACAAATTGTCAATCTTTCAGGAGACAGCACTAATGAAGTTTTTGGGCATAGTGGGCCAGACAGACTACAGATCTGCCCCCAAAAATGGTATACGGTTAACGGCAGTTATTAAATCTATTCCATGGGGACATAATCAGAGAATTATGTATAAGTGTAATAATATTGCGGAAGCATTATTTTACGCGCAGAAAACGATGGATAATGGTTGGAGCAAAAAAATAGGGGCCATCACCCACCGTGATGAACCCCACCAAGCCTTAAACCCCTTGATTTTAAGCCATTCCTCAATGCTTTCGCCTGCAAGTACCAAAATTCCTATGGCATCAATTTAAGATTGCCGCCTGTGCCGCTGTTAAATATAGTTCAAGGGCATCAACACATCATTATGCATTATGATTCAAGCCCAAGCCAACCCTTTACAGTTTCCACAGCATAACCGACTGCCTGGGCAATTTTCTCTGTGCTTCTATTATCCAAAGACGGAACGGCAGAGCTTGATTTTATCAAAAATAATTGATAGATACATACAAATTTGCTATAATATTGTTATGGGTACTGCCATAACGGTAGGCGGTTAGTCCTTCGACAGAGAACTGTGATCTCTGATTACATAAAAAATCTGCTTGCAGAAATCTCACTTAGGAGGACATTGGTATGCTCACCATCGAAAGCTTAATTGCAATCATTAGTTTATGCGTGGCTTGTTTTAGTCTTGGCTATTCGATTGGTAAGGATAGTAAGACAAAAAAATAACCGCCCGTGTCTGCAAACATAGCGGTTATTTTTTGCCAATATAAAGTGGACTAGCCGTCTATCGGCAGTACCTTTTATATTGTTATTCTACCACTGTTTCGTAGACATGTCAAATTGTTAAGGCCCAAGAAAAGTTGCACCGGAAAAATGCAAAACGGTAATAAGAAATCCGTTTTTATTCGTTGCAACAATTATATTGGAAATTGGACATATTGGAATACACTTAAATCATAAAAAAGAAATCGAGTAAAATAAAATCAGATCGGAGGATAACTAATGGCATCAAGTAAAGAATATTTGGAATTTATATTAGAGCAGCTGGCAGAATTGGATGAGATTACTTTCCGTGCGATGATGGGAGAGTATATCATTTATTATCGAGGTAAAATTGTCGGTGGAATTTATGATGACAGACTGCTTGTAAAACCGATAAAATCGGCAATTTCATTTATGCCGACAGTTACTTATGAATTACCGTATGATGGGGCAAAGGAAATGCTGCTTGTAGAAGATGTTGATAATAAGGAGTTTTTAACAGGGCTATTTAATGCAATGTACGATGAATTGCCAGCACCTAAGCCTAAAAAGAAAAAGTAGACAAATACTTTTGATGGAGCGATTGGTATATAAATATTATGGAAACAAGGTTATAAAACTATGAAGCGAGGTAGTGGATATGGAAAAAGACCCGTTTAAGGAATATTTGAGGGAGTCTGAACCGGATAAAGCTCATAAAGGATATGCCTGGAGTACAGCAATCGGACTTCAGGCGGTGGACGGACTCAAACCTTCTAAATATCTGATTGATACTGCCATTCAGAATATTGAAGGCAAAATCACAATGAAGGAAGCGCAGAGTCTTATCGACAGCTACTATGAAGAAAGATCCGTGCATTTGTCTGATGATGAGCGTACCGAAGAAGCAGATAAGGTTTCTTCCCGAATTGCGGAAATTCTTTCTGAAACAGCGTTCTCATTTTCTCCGAATGAGTATATCTCTATCCACCGCAAACTCTTTCAGGGTATTTACGAACACGCCGGAAAGCTCAGGGATTATAACATCACAAAGAAAGAATGGGTGCTTGATGGGGCAACCGTTATGTACGGCAGTGCTTCGGAACTGAGAGCAACGCTTGAATACGATTTTTCGCAGGAGAAGGATTTTAGCTATAAAGGGCTGTCAATGGACGAGATTATTCATCATCTTGCAGTATTTATTTCAAGATTGTGGCAAATCCATATCTTCGGAGAAGGAAATACGAGAACAACCGCAGTATTCTTCATCAAATATTTGAAAACACCTGGATTCTCTGCAATCAATGATATTTTTGCAGAAAATGCATGGTATTTCAGAAATGCGCTTGTCCGTGCAAACTACACGAATCTGCAAAAAGGTATCCATGAAACAACAGAATATCTTGAAGTGTTTCTCAAAAATCTGCTTTTGAATGAGAAAAATGAACTTCACAATCGAGATCTTCACATAAGTGGATTTTTGAATGAAGAAAAAGTGGATATTGAGAATAGAAAAGTGGATATTGAGAATAGAAAAGTGGATATTCAAGAGAAAAGTGTGGATATTGAAAGTGTACTTTCCGAAAAAGGCAGCGATTTCTCAGTAAAAACGACTCTCCATATCCATAGACTTTTTGAGAAGTTTGGTTTTGATGAAGTGTTTGGAAGAAGTGCAGTTATGGAACTTCTTGAACTGAAAGGTTCAGGTGCTTCCAAACTTCTTTCCAATCTGGTGCAGGCAGAGATTATTGAACCAGTATCCGGTCACGGAAAAGGGAAATATAAGTTCAGGAAAATCCGTTGAAGATGGATTGGCAAACTTAGACAAGAGGATTTAGCTGAAAAGGTAGGATTAAGTGCAAATTATTCAGGACTAACCGTCCCGCTCATAGTAACACATCCAACCCATTTAAAAGCCTAAAGAAAAGCCCTGAAGGATATCTTCCCTCAAGGCTTTCCTACATATCTTCTGAAATTTTACTTTATGTATTGCAAATCTCCGTTTCCCAACATCTGAAATTTTTCGTCGTATATTTCATCGAACACTTGCTGAATAGGCACACCCTCACGCTGGTGCCCGGATATAGACCAAACTTTATATTCCGTCTGATTCTTCAAAAATGCAGACAACCTATTGTAATATTCCTGCATTTCAGATTTTTCCTTACCTAACTTCATCAGCTTATAGAAGACTCCTAATATACTGATGCAATGAACCGGTGTTTCTAAACCCACTATACTCTGTCTTGCTTTAAAATCATCCGAACAGAATACATACACCCGATTGCCATACATGATCTCCATCATCTGAATTAGAACATAGGTCTTTTTCTCTCCCAGCCCCTTTTTATGTGGAACATTATCGTCACACACCTTTAATGCTGCCAAAAACACCTCTACATCTTCTAAGTTCTCCAACACATTCAAAGAACCATAATATTGTTCATAAAAATCGGCATTAAAAGTATCGCAACTCGTTTTCATCAATTCCAAATATGCATTTGTTGCTTCTTTTCCGTATAGCTTCCCTAATTCACTTACAATCTCCCGGTCCGTATACAGCTTCACTTTTCCAGCTTTGATTTTATCTTCAAGCCAGGGATTCGGGTTCGGATTCAGTTCATGTCTGCTCAATTCTTCCCTTATCATTTCATGACAGAAAAACTCATACTCTGCAAATTCCATTACAAAGTCTGTCAGTGTATAATTTTTTGAGTTTCTTGCTAAATGTGATTTATACAAAAAGTCAGCATCTAGCAAGGCATATTTTTTGTCCATTTCCATAGACACTACCTCACTGTTTTCGTAGGCTTTCCATAATTTCACTCAATCTGCTCTTATCACCTGCTAACCGTTCATCACGAACAGCACCCAACCGTTCTACATCATACATCAATTCTGATAAGTTTCCAAATCTAATGAAATCCTTTGGTATCTCCTGCCAACGTGCAGCTTTTCCCGTAAGCTCAATTTGCTTACTGATCTCTTCTTCCGTGACCTGCAAAAGCTTCTTTGCAGTCTTAACCTCAATCTTTTCTTCCTCCAAAAGGCGAAGTACCGCCGCCTTATAAGGAATTGCAAAAATATCCATTATTTTAAGAACTGTCTGCACCGAAATATCTTTATACGATAAATTGTACACATCCGTTTGCTCATCGAGTCGTTCCTTTGGAACTAATAAAATAGCAGCAAAAGCATTTGCTTCCATATCCTCCATTTCTTTTGCTTCTTCGTCTATAATACCAGATGCTAAAATTGATCCGGATTGCAATAATGCCGAATCATATCCCTCAAAACAGCAATAAATATGATACAATTCATGTGCTGCAGCAAATATCTGTTTTGATAACGGCAACGCAGAATTAATCATAACAAACATGCGTCCCTTACGAATGAATGTACATGCACATAAGTCTGCATCCTCAATAGGATATCTCAGCATATCAAATGGCATATCATGACGTGCCACATAGTTCTCCAACACATTAAAGATATCATCCTGAATAATATTGTTCTTATTATAGAGTGAATTAAAGCTAATTACACATTCCCTTATTTTTGTATATTTCTTTCTGTCTTTCATAAAAAGACTATTATCTAAAACTCGGCACATCACTCTAAGCCTCCCATGGTTTCATCATTCCCTCAGCATTTTCACGAGTACGCGCATAAAAACAAATAAGGTTCGCAACCTCATCTGCAATTCCAAGTCCATCCCTTGCTTCCTGAGACTCCACCTTACCCATGAATGCCTTTACAGCATTAGTTTCTACAATTACTTCCGGACGTTTAACCAGTCTCTCCATAGAAGTACCAAGAAACTCCGAAATCCTCTGCAGCTCAATTGCATTGATCATCCTTCCACCGGTAAGCATCTTGCTTATCACTTGCTTGGACACTCCGAGATAGTCCGCAAGATCAATCTGCTTTTTTCCATTTTGTTTCATAATATTCATTATATTGTTGCTAATAATCTCGCTTACATTTACCATCATCGTTACCTCCAGCATAGTTCAAAACCTTTTTCTCCCTTTTACAATTTTATTATATTCCTCGCGTCATGAAAAATCAACGTTTTCTTGACTTTCTTTATTCCATTTTCTTTTTTATCTCTGTTTTGGCGACTAATTTAAATATTATAACATTGCAACAGCATTGCGGAACTTTGCAATACATTGCGAAAAGCTGTTCTCAACAATTCTAGTACAGCATTGCGCGTAAACCTGTCTGAACTGTTACCATTCTCAAACATTGTATACATCAAAAGATGCTCCACATCGCCGTGGTTGCTGGCAATGCCCCGTCTGCACCCCTCACTGTGGCTGATGATGACGCCATCCGCCATAGGGTCTGAGCCGAACTGCTGACAGAGATGTGCAAACAACTCCACTGCGTATCTGTAGGTGGCAAGCACATGGACTTTCGTGTTCTCCCATAATAACGCCGCGCTTACGGGAATACCAGTATTCCATGGGCAGCAACTTTGGACGGGAGTTGCACATGGATTTCCTGACACACACTGACCACCTCTTCACTTGCTATAATATTGTTATGGGTACTGCCATAACGGCAGGCGGTTAGTCCTTCGACAGAGAACTATGATCTCTGATTACATAAAAAATCTACTTGCAGAAATCTCACTAAGGACATTTTGGATTAAAAAAGATGGCTGTTCAGGGTGAGCAGCCATCACCTACATATCATCTAATATTTCTTAGTTTTTTGCCGGACAAATATAATTCGTGCGTGAAATAATCAAGACGTACAAGCAGCAAATGTTTTTTGTCCTTTGGAATAAAAAAGGAGATATTATCAGCCATTAGGACAAGGTGGGTAAATAGAATTTTAAGTTCACCGGAAAGAACTGACGGTTCAATGTATAAATTAGCGGTAACACCACCTTCGTTTTCATAAATATCAGTGTCAATTTCATAGTTTTTCGAAAGTGCTTCTGCGAGATGTATAAAAGGTTCTTTGGCTTTTATACGTTTTGGAACAGGTACGAACTTGCTGTCATTTTCAATGTTGTTTATAAAATCTGTTCTCTTCCTGTAATCACCGGTATTCGGACAATTCTCTGTCAATTTCTTATCGCAAAAGTTTTCCAAAATATTCGGATAACGTTTGCTGAAAATCATTTTCTTTTCAAACATCATTTTCACCTTTCTCTTTGCTATTTATGTTTGAAGTATAACATAGAAAAACGCAAAAATCATCACAAATAGTTGGTTTTACTTCCATATAGTTTGTGTATGTGCAAGGAGAATAAAACTATACTAATGGTTATAGTGATACACTAAAAGAGGTGGTGATGAAATGAACCTTGATACAATCGGCAAAGGAATAAAGAAATATCGCCTTGCTAAAAAACTTAGACAAGAAGATTTAGCTGAAAAGGTAGGATTAAGTGCAAATTATATTGGAATGGTCGAACGTGGAGAGAAAACTCCATCACTTGAATCATTCATTTCGATAATAAATGCGTTGGAAATATCGGCAGATATGGTTTTAGCAGATGTATTAAACACTGGTTATACAGTAAAAAGCTCCTTGCTTAATGAACGAATGAGTAAAATTTCCAAAGAGGATAGAGAACGGGTATATGATGTAATTGAAACTCTTTTGAAACACTCAAAAATCACAAAAGTATAAGCGTTAGTCCACCTTTTTTGGTATTACGCCCTCTATTTTCCCGGAAATTAATATTAAGACATTTGAAGGTGGAACTCTCGTTTCACCTTCAATATCCTCATCCCATGCCTTCAATACATTGATACTGCCATTCAGAATATTGAAGGCAAAATCACGATGAAGGATAGCTATAAAGGGCTGTCAATAGACGAGATTATTCATCATCTTGCAGTATTTATTTCAAGATTGTGGCAAATCCATATCTTCGGAGAAGGAAATACGAGAACAACCGCAGTATTCTTCATCAAATATTTGAAAACACCTGGATTCTCTGCAATCAATGATATTTTTGCAGAAAATGCATGGTATTTCAGAAATGCGCTTGTTCGTGCCAACTACACGATGACGTTCAATTCCGACAGCATTCTGGCTAATTTTGCATTATTTTCTTCAACCCCTTTTTTGACCTTACAGAAACGGGGATGGATTCTCCGTTAGCCATAGATACGGTCAATGCAGTGAAATCCACCTCGGAGATATGGTCAAGGTTGATGATATATGATCGGTGACATCTGTAAAAGCGGCGATCCAACTGCTTCTCGACATCCTTCAATTGCCCGGAAAATTCAATGACACGTTTTTTGGCGTGAAGCAGAACTTTGTGGATATTTTTCGAGGTTTCAAAACAGATGATATCATCGTAGTCGATGGTAATACCCCGGTTATTCTGATGGATCACAAAGACTCGGTTGACCGCATTGTTCATTGACGTATATTTCTTTTCCACATCTAAGAGGCATTCATGGATCTTGGATTTTATATGCTCCCGGCTATCCTTTATGATAAAATCCAAAGCCTCGACTTTGTACTGAAAGGTCAGAAAGCTCATCTCCGAATGCGAAGTAATAAAGATAATAAAACAGCGCGGCTGTAACTGGCGGATCCGCTGCGCAAGCTCTAGGCCATCCATATCAGCTTTTAGATCAATATCAAGAAAGAAAAGCCCAGTATTTTCCGCTGTTAACATCTTTTGGAGAAGTGCACTTGGATTGGGCGAAGCATGGACGATTTTCATATCCAATTCATCAATTATAATTGTATTTGATATATATTTTTGAAAAAGATTCAACTGCTTCTGGTTATCCTCACAAATATAGATGTCAATCATATTTCGCTCCTTCTTATTGCGTCAGAATTTTGGTGCCCCGTCAGCCTGCTGCGAAGCTTTGGTTTCCTACATCCGACAGCTTAAAATCAACATAAAAGTCTGTCGCCTTTTTCCCGGCATATTTGTGGAAACAATACGGACATTTTTTGTCTCTGCAAGCTTCTGGTTGCGGATAAGTACAGGGTTTATAAAAAGGGGCATCTTTCGTACCTCCAATCTGATATTTGTATTTTACCATATCCGGGGTATGAAAGCTATCAGAGACAATAAAAAGGCTTTGATTTCAGCAGGAATTCTTTCATTAGAGCTAAAAATGGTTAAAAAACGGTATTAACCGGCAGCCAACTTTATTTCTGTTATTATAGAAAACTTCTCCGGGGGAAAGCGCATTACGTACGCTCTTTTATGGGTGGGTTTTTGAAATTCGAAGTCGCTGCACAAAATTTCCCCCCTGAATCTCCGTATCTAAAAACACAGAATTATATTTAGCAATGATTTCATGGGCATTATATAGTCCCAATCCACGGTTCGCCCCTTTTGTAGATACATTTGGCTGTGCCAGTGAAGCGTAAGGAACCCCCTTATCAAGAAAGGAGTTGGAGATAATGAAAACATAATCCGTATCTAAATGGATCAAGGCGAAGCTGATGAATGGGGTATCCGTTTCCATGGCAGCCTCAATCGCGTTATCAAGGAAGATTCCAATTACACGGGACAAATCCAAGGTATCCATTGGTATATCCGCGGCTTTATCGGCAACCTCTATATTTACGCTGATATTCAATTCTACGGCATATAACAGCTTCACTGAAATAATGCTTTTTAATTCTGGAACTTTGATATTCATCAGTTGATTGATGTGGGCAGTGTTTTTGGAAATATTCCTGCCTGTCGGAAGGATTTCCTTCTCAAAGTATCCCTTCAGCCCCTCCATATCATTTGCCTCAATATAACCGGACATGGAAAGCATGATGTTGGAGTAATCGTGTTTGAAGGAGCGCAGTGAAGAATACATGCGTTCAATCTGATTGGTATATTCCTGCAGTTTGTTGTAGGAATCCTGCCGCATATCCATATCTGCTTTTGCTATATGTGCTTTTGTTATATTTACGATTAGGATTGTGCTGATACTAAAATAGCAGATAAATAAAATACAGTTAAAAATTACAATTTCCCTGGTATACCCAATCGAATCCCCTATTATGATGTTAAATAAAAAAACAAACAGGCAGGCGAACAGATTCGCGGCTATGAGTAACAGAAGCTGTCCAGAAAAAACTGCCTGCAACCTGTGGATTACAGGACGGAGCAATCGGCCCAATACAGGGCAGATGCAAGCAAGCAGAACAGTGTAAGAGGATATGTAGATCAAATATATGAAGCTAGACTGTAAATTTGCTGCTGAGTAGATTGGGGAGATCAGTGTGTCCCATGCTATAGAATATACGTTCTCTACCCGCAGATAAAATAGAAATAACAGGAACAATCTATGAACTCTGGCACTACCAAAATGTGGGGAAACAAGCTGCAATGGAAATATATTCTCATAACTTTTGCTTAGAAGAATATGTGAGGCAATTGAGACTATAGATAAACTTAGAAATTGTAGAAAAATCCCTCGGGAATCCGGTGCTTTATCACATCTATTTCCCCGGTATGCTACGTGGTGTGGAAGGGGGAGAGTGTAAAATCTCCCCTATATTTACAAACGTATAGTCTTTTACCATGACCTGTTTTTCCTTCAAGATATCAAGATGGTGTACCAATTCCTTGTCGATCAAGGATTAAGCGGAATCCAGTCATAGCTTCATTTTTACATTGCATCAGGGCTCCTTTAGAGTTTCTTAGGCTTTCCATAATTTCACTCAATCTGCTCTTATCACCTGCTAACCGTTCATCACGAACAGCACCCAACCGTTCTACATCATACATCAATTCTGATAAGTTTCCAAATCTAATGAAATCCTTTGGTATCTCCTGCCAACGTGCAGCTTTTCCCGTAAGCTCAATTTGCTTACTGATTTCTTCTTCCGTGACCTGCAAAAGCCGTTCCTTTGGAACTAATAAAATAGCAGCAAAAGCATTTGCTTCCACATCCTCCGTCTCTTTTGCTTCTTCGTCTATAATACCAGATGCTAAAATTGATCCGGATTGCACTAAAGCCGAATCATATCCCTCAAAATAGCAATAAATATGATACAGTTCATGTGCTGCCGCAAATATCTGTTTTAATAACGGCAACACAGCTTCCTAACCCTGTATTTGCACAAAAAAGCCCTGACCCGGGCTTCTTTTATCTGCGTGTTTAAATGGACATCATGCACAGCAGAGATATCTGTTCAATGCCCTTTATCGGGCTTTCCTCATTTCTACCTGATACTGTGCTTCACCTGGTTGCAGATGATGAAGAGTGTCAATGCCCTCAATCGGACCTTCCTCATTTCTACGCAAGGGGGGGGAGCGGACTTTGATGGAGACACATGTGCGTGTCAATGCCCTCAATCGGGCTTTCCTCATTTCTACAATGTAGGTGCAGTAGAATTAACACCAGAAGACGGAATGTGTCAATGCCCTTAATCGGGCTTTCCTCATTTCTACACTATATGGATACACAAAAACGGATGGCATCACAGAAAGTGTCAATGCCCTTAATCGGGCTTTCCTCATTTCTACGTAATCGTTGACGACAGCGAGGAGGAAGTAGTTGAAGTGTGTCAATGCCCTTAATCGGGCTTTCCTCATTTCTACGCTGAATCATCTTACAAAAATAAAAACAAAGGAGGAATGTGTCAATGCCCTTAATCGGGCTTTCCTCATTTCTACGATAGAAACTATAAAAAAATCAGCACCCACCAAGGAAGTGTGTCAATGCCCTTAATCGGGCTTTCCTCATTTCTACTTCATTAAATCCTCAGTTTATCTCTGCTTTACAGCATGGTGTCAATGCCCTTAATCGGGCTTTCCTCATTTCTACGAACGAATACAGGAGAAAGTTTCCTGTGTTTGGCATGGTGTCAATGCCCTTAATCGGGCTTTCCTCATTTCTACGGTGAAGTTTACCTTACGAAAATTTAAGATAGGTGGGTTGTGTCAATGCCCTTAATCGGGCTTTCCTCATTTCTACGATGACACAGAGGAACTCGTTGACGAAACTCAGGAACGTGTCAATGCCCTTAATCGGGCTTTCCTCATTTCTACCACGTAGCTCAGAGAGCACAATTGAAACCGTTGTACTGTGTCAATGCCCTTAATCGGGCTTTCCTCATTTCTACACAGGACAAAGATGGGCACGATTAAAGCGAAGTTTGGGGCTGTGTCAATGCCCTTAATCGGGCTTTCCTCATTTCTACCGGATGGACAGGAGCTCATCGGTCTTTCTATCTTGTACGGATGTGTCAATGCCCTTAATCGGGCTTTCCTCATTTCTACCAGAAAGGAGAAACTTGAAAGTACTGATAACTGGTGTCAATGCCCTTAATCGGGCTTTCCTCATTTCTACGGTACCCCTTGGGAACCCGCTATTTACAAGGCTTTCAAGACCCATTTTTGTAAGTAATTCACAGAATATTCTGATAATTCACTTTTTCAGCCTATTTTTTTGGCTCGTTCTTCTTTCATTCAAAATATCCCTTCATATTACTCTGTTCTTCCTCCTCCCAACACTCTATCTATATTATACACCACTTACAAAAATTCTCAACCCTTACTGCATTTTTTATTATTTAAATCGGGTTATCGTTACTATTCACGGACTAACCGCCCGCTCATAGTAACGACTCGGGGCGGCATTCCAAATTTTGCTACGCAAAAACCGCCCCTCACCCCTGCATCATGTTCTCACGGAATACCCTCGCTTCGCTGGGGCAGACCCTGCGCAGCTTACGCGCATTCCTAAGCCGTGAATAGTAACGATTATATTCTTATAATTCAATCATCCATTCTGTCTTCTCTCCGTTCTTTCTGCGAACCAGCAGTCCCATCTTAATTTCCATACTATCCGTTTTACTGTCATCAAAGATATCTGCCAGTTCTTTTTCGTATTTTTTTATCGTTTTGTCAATATTCCTCCGCTGTTTCCGGAGTTCCATCATCTTTTCCGCAATGGACTGTGCTTTCGCTCCTGCATTAATCTCTTCCTTTAATATATCCTGCTTATTCGCTGGAAGTGACCTGGACAGAGGCATCGTAATATCTCCGCTCTCTTCTGCTTTTTTCAGAGCGTGAAGGACCGGAGACGGATAGCAGTTCTTAGTCCTTTTGAAGTTACATGAACAGCCAGTCTCTGCCGATATCTGCTTATATTGATCACGAAGCTTCAGGCAGCTGACCGGCTTTTCCGGGCAGCGGAGAATAAACTTCTGAGTCGTCTGATAGGAATAATTTAATGTAAATGACATTACTTTATGTACGAATTCCTTCCCCTCCTCTCCAAGATGCCCGAATACATACAATATTGTCAGCCGTTCAAAATGCGGCAGATAATGTGTTGTTTTCGCTTTCTGGCACAGATACCTAAGCAGATTGCAGGAATTTAAAACCGTCTTCACTGCGTCATTCATTGGTTCAAATTCCTGTAAATCCCTGTCCACCTCCATATGCTTCTGACTATATTCTTCATCACTCTTATAAGATGAAACAATACGTTTAACCACTCTGCCTGAGTATTGGACTACATCCTCCAGAATTTTCTTCTGCGGCTCATAGTACTGGTATCCTGCATCCAGAAAAAAGCTTGTTTTCCCTGTTTTCGGATGAACGCCCCAGGGGAGTTTTATACATTGCCCCCTCTTTCCATTTCTTATCCTTGTTTTATTAGGAAAATACTCAATCTGAATTCCGCTTTCTCCTTGCTCTCTCCTCATTCCTCCAGTCTTCCGGTCTATGATATCAGACAATAAATTGGCATAACGGGCAGGAATCCATTCAGAAAAGAACACCCATATATGATACCCTCTGTACCCGCTATGCTCCAGATATCCTGTCATGCCCATATGTCTCAGCTCTTTCATAATATGTGCTGCCATATGAAGACATTTATCCATATATTCCTGTCTCATGGCTTCATTTTTACATTGCATCAGGGCTCCTTTTGAGATATCCAGATCGATTACCAGGTACTTCACTGTCCCGTTGCTTCTCTGAATGTAAGTTCCTACTGTTTCTTTCTGTTCCAGATGTTTTCTTACCACATCTGCAAGCAATGGCTGCAGGATTTCTTCGCTCTTACGCCTGTGTCCGCCCGTAACTCCATCCAGAGCATACAGATCCTCTCTCCCAACAAATAAATCCATATATCTGGATATTTCCTTTGCACTCAGAGCGATCCTGGTATGTTCCTTCTCTGTTTCCGGATCTGCTAATCTGACAATACCGGCAGTTCTGGAATCACCCAGGTCAGCTTCTAACAAAGTTTCTGCTTTTTGAT
The DNA here is from genome assembly GCA_947566645.1 of uncultured Lachnospiraceae bacterium. Taxonomy (GTDB): domain Bacteria; phylum Bacillota; class Clostridia; order Lachnospirales; family Lachnospiraceae; genus CAPEBR01. The sequence continues at coordinate 47,718 of CANOKL010000016.1, read as the reverse complement.
ACATCTTCAGATCCGAATAGAGCTGAATCAGTTCTGTTCTTATCTCATCGGTCTCCTGCACCATATATCTGGAGTATGTGCCGAGTAATTCTGATACCAAAGGATGCTCTGATTCTAACAGAATATCTGAATCCAGTTTTGATAAAGAATAATATATTTCATATTCTTTCAGCTCCTGTAACCGCATCTGATTCTTATCCCAGATACCTGCCAGATATACGGCAACATCCTTATATGGGTTGTCAAATTCCTGCCTGTTCTTGCTCATCTCTTCCAGGTTCGGCATTCCCCTTTTCTCCATCTGGTACACCCATACCGCATACTCCAGTATACTGTTAATCTTCCGCTCATCTGTAAAATACTGTTCCCAGCCATTCAGTATCTCAGACCCCTTCTCCAGACGTAATTGTAACGTCTGATATTTCGGATTCAGCCATACCTCTTCTAATCTGTCGCTTAACTGGTTCTCTGCCTTCTCGGGAATCGCTCTTCCTGTCTGGTTGAATTGATACCCAAGAAATTCAAATCCTTCCTCAAACGGAACAACCTCCGTTTTGCTGTCATTTAATTCCAGTCCCAGATCCGCAAGATAACCGGAGATCTTCTCTTTATATTCCTCTGCCTCTTCAAGACTTCTAAAAAAGATCAGTATATCATCTGAATAGCGAATGTAGAATTCTGTCTCTTTTTCAATCCTCCTGTCCATTTCCGTCAGGTACACGTTAGACAGCACGGGCGCTACCGTAGCTCCCTGATAAATCCCCAGCTTCTTTTCAACTAACTCTCCATTCTTTTCCAAAGATGCTGTCTTTAATACTTTTAGGATCAAGTCCATAACATCGTCTTCCCTGATTTTCTTTCGCAGCTTTTTTACTAACACATCATGCAAAATGTGATCAAAAAATGAATGAATATCCCCACGGAAAGCATACCCGTTCTTCATCCCCAATATCTGTTGATGTATGACTTGTGATGCATGCAGCGCGGACTTCCCACTCCGGTATGCGTAACAGCAGTCCGAGAAATCTGGTTCAAAGATCACAGACAATTCCTTTGCCAGTGAGTGCTGCACCACTTTATCGCGCATTGTATATAAGCTGATAAATCTCATCTTTTCCCCTTTATAGATCGGAATCAGCTGCACAGGCATGCACTCATATGTCTGCTGTGATAATTCCATCCATAATTCTTTTATTTTATTCTTCTTGTCTTCTTCGAATTCCTCGCATGTAACATAGTCCACTCCCTCCTTCGGCTTATTCTTATAGACCTGCCTCCACGCATTCTGCAATTTTTGCTGATCAATAATTTTATTATACAGACTCATAATTCCTCCTCAAATAATAATAACTTCTGACTGCAGCATCTTCAGTTCGTTTAACGGTTTTCCAATTGTAACAATCTTATCCTCACAATTTTTACAAATTGAATAGAACCTCACGCTTCCATCGCTTTTCCCAGAAGTTAATTGAAATATTTCTTTATAAAGTTTCTGAAACCTCTTATCCGTAAGATTGCATTCAAAGACTGAATATTGAATTCTTACCCCATACCCCTCCAAAAGCTTTGCCAGCTTTCTTCTAGTCCGGTCAGACTCAATATCATAACTAATCACATATCTCATTCGTACCCTCCCAGCGATAAGGATGATATGGCTCTTTATTTTGAATCGCTTTCTTCAGGTCTGATGCCTGCTGTTTTATAATCTGCCTGAAGTTTTTCCCTGTCCCTCCTTCACCGCCAAGCATCCACTTTTCAAAATTTCTGCAGAACTTCCGGAAGCCTTCTTCATTTAAGATTACTCTTTCATCCTCCATTTCAAAGTCAAATTCATTCAGAATTCTTTTATTAAAGCTTCTTATCACAAACCGGTCTACAACCGGCTGACGGAATTCCTCCACAATATCAAGCGCAAGTGATTTCCGCCCATAGCGGATTCCGTGTAAAAATCCCAGATATACTTCAAATGATTCTGCCTCTAAAACCGAACATACTTCCCGGGTTAAAAATGTATACCCCAGACTGAGTTTTACATTGATTGGATCTCTCGGGGGCCGGCGGTTCCGTCCTCTGAATTCAAACTGGCAATTTATCATATGAGAAAAACAGGAGAAATAAAGATTACTGCACATCCCTTCTGCTCCTAATATCTCATTTGATGTTTTACACGAGGTTAAACTTCCCTGAAGTTTTCTCATCTTTTCTATTTCCTTTTTGGGTGAAAAGCCATCTTTGTAGCGGTACTCCCTTACAACATTAATCTGGTTTTCTATCTTATTAAACACAATGGTCTTAGCCATATCCAGACGCTTTTCCATATTCTGATATGTATCATATTGTGAAAATCGCAGGAAAATATTTTTTGAAGAATCAGCCATTGCCTGACCGATGTAACGACCGGAATAAGAAAACAAACTCACATCCACTCCATTTTCCATAAGATATGTCAGCGCCTGGGTAGAAATCTGAACATTGCCGATGATCGAGATGCCGTCTATATTAGAGATTGGAAATGATAACAGCTTTTGATTCTGCTTTATGATTTCTATTCTTTCTCCCGCTTTTCTTATGTGAGCGCCCTGTTCTTTTACGTATATTACACTCATTATTCTTCCTCCATAATCCTGTAATACTTTGAATTAACCGGATTCAGGAAGTGACAGGCTTTTCCATATAAACTGAAATCAATCTCCTCAACTTCACAGAAATTCCGGAACATCTCCGTCACAAAATCACGGAATTTATAGTAATCCTTACTTCCCACCGGACCTAATCCATGGGCAAATATACTATTATTCCGGAGCGATACCATAGACCGTATTCTTTTTAACTGATTTACCGGTTTTCCGTCCCTGCCGAAGCTGATCTTATCTCCCAGCGCAGCTAACAGCAGATATCCATCCAGCAATGCAATCGGATTAGGAAGATAATCTTTGTCATTGCCGCGGAAGAGTTCTTTTTTGAAATTCAGATTCAGGGATTTCAATAAATTGACTTGTTCTTGTGAATTTAACCCGTCGTATTCTTTTGACGCTTTCGAAAAATCTGCCTTTTGATATTCCGGTTTGGATACATAGATCTGATATGTCATAAGCCTTCTCTGCTCAATCATTTCCAAAAGACGGTACCAGAGCAATGTTGCCATATCATATTTTTCCTGCTCTTCCCGCCTTTTCGCATTCTCAAACATGGTGTACATAAGAGATATCATAATTGCCTTGTTACTTAGGATCTTCTCCTGGCTTCTCTCTTTAATCAGTTCCGGGATTTTTTTCAGTTGACGCAGAATCTTATATTGATTTCTGAGGACAGGCTGAAAATCCATCATAAGAATCTTCTTATACATACGATAGTCACGTTTTAGCTCCTGGAGAAGCTGCTCCATCAGGGATGCTGCTTCTTCAAATTCCAGTGCGTCCCAATGCTCGTATGCCTTGACTAACAGATATACGAACTTGATCTTCTGTCTGTTTAATGGATCCGGGATATTGTCTTTTAATGCTATCAGTTTTTCTGCTGCCCCGGCATAATTATAGCGCTCAATTAAGGCAAATACTTTCTCTAACTCCAGATCGCCGAATACTTCTATGGGATTATCAATGTAGAATAATTCTTCACTTCCCGGCTCGGGTTTGCGGAAGTCTGTCAGATAGTGCTCTGTCCCGACGTATACTAATTGGACATCAATAAGGGAACCTGCCAGTGCTGCTGCCGCAGACATTGTCTTGGTTCCCCCGGTGAAATCAATATACACTTTTGATGGTCTGTCCCATGAGAGATAAGCCCTTTTAATTTCATGATAAATCGAAAGAGAATCTGTTGCCTCTACTTGATTTTTCTGGTAGTCCATTGCCTCCAAGTTGAGAAATTTTACAATCTTATCTAATATCCTCTCTGTCTCTTCTGTGTATAAAAACAAAATACGTTTTGGGTGTAATAAAGAAATGTTTAAGATTAACGGTTCGTAAGATGTTCCTACAGATAAAATAAGATAATCAACCTGTTCGAATACCTGGTCGGCATTCCGCTCTTTGTAATTCTCAATGATCGGGGGCATTAAATGTTCTTCATAATACTGCTCCGCTTTCTTACGCTGATCAAGCGTCTTTCTCTCCATTGCCATCCATACCTCTGCCAGTTCCTTTAAACTCTTTGTTTCTTTCGTTTTCATGTTTATTCTCCATTCTTATTATTTTATCTTTTTATGCAGTAAATACTGTATTCTCCCCTCCTTCCTTGCTTCGCTTTGCACAAAAAGACAATGCCCTGACCCGGGCTTCTTTTTATCTACGTGTTTTGAATGGACATCATGCATAGCAGAGATATCTGTTCAATGCTCTTAATCGGGCTTCTCTCATATCTGCTGCGGACAATGGAGACGGAACTCATGATGGGACATGGTGTCGCCCTCAATCGGGCTTTCCTCATTTCTACCTTCATGTCAGGCTCTATATATATTAGAAACTATGGGCATGTGTCAATGCCCTCAATCGGGCTTTCCTCATTTCTACCTCCCGAGGAACCTGTAAAGGTGCCTGAAATCACGGTATGTGTCAATGCCCTCAATCGGGCTTTCCTCATTTCTACGATGATGACTTTGTAAATGAAATGGATGAAAATGAAGAAGTGTCAATGCCCTCAATCGGGCTTTCCTCATTTCTACAAATTCGTCTTTAACATTGCAAAGAACGTTATCAGCTGTGTCAATGCCCTCAATCGGGCTTTCCTCATTTCTACATCGACGCATTCTTTGGAAATATTGCTAACCTTGCTGGGTGTCAATGCCCTCAATCGGGCTTTCCTCATTTCTACGCAGCGTCAGAGGTTACGGAAGAGACTCCTGTTGCGGAAGTGTCAATGCCCTCAATCGGGCTTTCCTCATTTCTACGGACTTGCCATTACTGGCAAAAAGGTTGCTCGTTAAAGTGTCAATGCCCTCAATCGGGCTTTCCTCATTTCTACGTTGCAACAACAGAGGAGTCTACAGAAGTTGTTGACGGTGTCAATGCCCTCAATCGGGCTTTCCTCATTTCTACCTTTAGAGACGAAAGTAATTGACATGACTGTACATGGCTGTGTCAATGCCCTCAATCGGGCTTTCCTCATTTCTACCCTTGTGACGCAACAGAACACGTAGTACGAGCATGTGTGTCAATGCCCTCAATCGGGCTTTCCTCATTTCTACGGTATCCCTTGGGAAACCGCTATTTACAAGGCTTTCAAGACTCATTTTTGTAAGTAATTCACAGAATATTCTGATAATTCGCTTTTTCAGCCTATTTTTTTGGCTCGTTCTTCTTTCGGTCAAAATATCCGTTCACATCACTCTGTTCTTCCTCTTCCCAACGCTCTATTTATATTATACACCACTTGCCAAAATTCTCAACCCTTACTGCATTTTTTTACTAATTTAATCCAGTTTTCTTTATAAGGTATGGGTTACTATTCATAGACTAACCGTCCTCTCATAGTAACAACCCTTGCTATATTTTTTTAGTAACAGAAGATCAGGCCTGAAATCAGAAAAAGAGTGCCACCGGAAGACGGCTGGCCCGAAACAGATTAGACTACAGAGTAACCGCTTAGGTTTGCGAGACCGGGACGGCTATTTCTGTGTCTTATGATTATCGTTACGCCCGATGGTGTATCCGAGGCTAAAGCAACCAACCCAAAGGCTGAGCACTGCAATAAGTCCTTCAATCGTCAACATAAGCGCTACCCTCCCTTCCAGTATTTCCGCTCATAGACGGATTATGTAAACGGAGAAATGTTCTCGATGTAAGAGCATCGTTAAAAGTTGTGCTGCAGATGGAGCAGGATAAACTTCCATCTCATAAGATGTCTTGACGGGGCATTGAGCTTGGCAACTTGGATAAAGTTGTAGTCCATGTGGGGGACTTAATGATTTCCACACCGTTATAGGTGTCTTAACTGGATACCGAGGCTGACAACCAGCAGAAAACTCTTTTAAAAAAAATTTCTTTGAGGAGTGTGGTTTTTCACACTAAGGACATTTCATCTTTTATTTATGTGGATGTCCTTTTCAAAAATTAAGGCAAATTGACATTTCCACAAAAGATGATATAATATGGGAGAATAATGATGTTGAAATTCGTATATATTATATCAGAGAGGAGGACAGGATATGCGAAAAACTTATACAACTTTTGTGTGTGAACAATTAACAGCAGTGCCAACAGGGATGCCAATTTATACGGGGCAGATTGCAAAGAAAATTGCAGCGATTTATGATTTGGAAGAAAAAGAAGCGGCAGCAGCGGCGGCAGTTGCGGTAAAGCGTGTGCTAGATGGAAAACTCCTACCGGAACTTCGATGTTTTCAAAAAGGAATTTACTATCGTACAGCAATGACGCCTTTTGGTGAAACGGGAATTAACAAGGAAAAGCTGATTGCGGATAAATACTTGTTGCCGGATATTGGGTATGAAACCGGCTTAACAATCCTTCACCGTATGGGGCTGACTTCCCAGATGCCGCGGGAGCGTGTATTGGCGACCAATGCGGTGAAAGATTGTATGAGAACAGATAAAAGACTTGGTGTTGTGATTCGACCACCCAAGGCTCCTGTCACAGCAGAAAATAAAGAATATCTGCGAATACTTGACGCATTAGATTTGTTAGAAAAAGCTCCGGTAGATGAAGAACACCCTTATGAGATTATTGCGGACTATATTCAGAAAAAAGAGCTGAAATATAAAGTCCTGCTGGCATTTGCTGATCGTTATTATAATCATAATACGGTATTGTGCCTTGCACATACCGCGAGTATGGGAGGAACTATGGTATGAAATTACATGAAGATAAAGATGCGTTTGGCCTTTTGCTTGAAAACATACATGAAAAGACAGGATATCGGACAGATGTACTGGAAAAGGATTATTATGTTTTGCTAATCTTGCAGGAATTATCCAATTTTCAGGCAGACGGACTTCCGGCTTATTTCAAAGGCGGAACAGCCCTTTATAAAGCACTGAAAACGACTAACCGTTTTTCAGAAGACATTGACCTTTCGGTTGATACTAGAGGGTGTAGCAGGACAGATCCTGTTACTGCTTTTGATACGGACGATGCACTGCAACGTTTTGGCAAGCTAAAAGTGGAAGCAACTTCTTTTACGATTAGTGAACCGGTGGATAGTTTAGAAATATCTGCGATGTTTTACAACCTGGCGACAGAGGAACAAAAGAAGATTCTTGAAACAGTATATGATGTAAAGCCATTTTTTATTCAGACCATCACTTTGGAACGGATTTTTGTTGACAAACTTTTTGCTGCAGAAGCGTATGTTCGTCATTCTTCCATAAATCAGCGAGCATTTGAAGCGGCAAAGCATATTTATGATTTAGCAGTTATTGCACAGCATCCGAAAGTATCCGCGTTGTTATCAGATTCAGATAAATTAAAGCACCTTTTGGAAATTCGTATGAAGGAGGAACAAGGACGCCTTGATGGAATACCTGGCATTGTTCCGACAGAATTTATATTCTTTACACAGGCTGGGGATAATAGCGGTGTCCGCAAAGCGTATGAAACCATGCAGAACCAATATGTCCTCAGAGAACAAGATCGAATTGAGTTTAAGACAGCGGTAAAATCTTTGATAAATATTCAGGAGAGCTTATTAAAAAATCCTGCATGGACAGACTTTCATAATACAACAATTTAACAAGTTGGGAGATTTATGTATAGTTTTCTCATTCCCATCGTTCCATTCCCAGACGGCAACGGACGAACCGGGCGACTCATCATGTTCAAAGAATGCCTACGTAACAACATTGTCCCATTCATCATCACAGACCAATACAAAGGATATTACTACCGAGGGCTGAAAGAATGGCAGACAGGCGGCGAAAAAGGATTCTTAAGGGATACCTGCCTGCTAATGCAGGACAACATAAAAAGAATCATGGACTATTTTGAAATCAATGCCGACGAATTTGGGACAGGGTATTTTGAATTTGGGACGGGGTATTTTTAAAAATACCCCGTCCCAAATTCGCAATTAGTCCAGTTTGATTCCTTTCAGCAGATCTCCAAAGGATGTCCCGACCGACTCCTGTGCCCGGCCTTTCTGTTTCTGGGACTGGTTTTTTCCTTTTTTATTTTTTTCGTATGGTTTCTGGGAATCGTTCTTTTTCTGTCTGTAATGTTGTTCGGTATCTCCCCTTACTACTTCTCCCACTTCTGGAAGTTGAGCTTTGTTGTTTACACGTCCCTGATATTCATTTAATTTCATATACCGCGTCCTTCTCCCGTCGGGAATCTTTGATGCATCTTTCATAAGGAAAAATTCTCTTAATCTTTTCTCGTCCTGGATGTCTTTTCCGAGGAATCTGATTACTTCTTCTTTTGCCAGGTTAATATATTGGTCTTTTTTATCTGTTCTGGGTTCATATGGGTTCAGGCAAAATTCTGAATCACTGTAGAGGCTTTCCTGGGCCAGTGTCTCCAGTGCTGTCAGGCGGATTTTTACTCTTCCATACCCGTATGGTTTTCCTTTTCCGATATTCTGCTGGCTGTTTTCTTCCAGAAGCAGTCCCCAGAGGATCATTCCCAGTTCTTCTTCTGTCAGATTATGGAAGTGGATTTCTCCTTTGAATATGGTTCCTTCGCTGTAGGGGCGGAAGTAGGTTGCCACCTTATCATTCGTGCCGGTCTCCCTTCTTTCTGTGCGCTCTCTCAGCCAGTACTGCTTGACTCCCCGCAGTTCGAACAAGTCGTTGTATGTAGCCGGCCTGCCGCCCATTCCTTTCAGATAGTCCAGATAGCTTGTGGGCTTGGGGCCTCCCAGAATCAGGGAGACCTCGTCAAGCTCTTTTCCGCTTCCTGTCTCCAGCTTTGCATCCATGAATGAGAGTCTGGATTTATAGCTCTCTTTCTCTCTTGCATAGCCGAATAATGACTGGCAGTAGTCTACCTTTTCTTCCATCTGTTCTTCTGGTATTCCTGCATAGATGTCATTCTCGTAGAACAGGCGCAGCCTTGGGGTGAATCCAAAGTATATCTTTCCTTCTATCTTTCCTTCTATATAAATATAAAACACAGGCTTTGTCTCCCCGTCTTCCGGCAGGAGGAAAAATTTCTTGTCTATGGTCTCGATCTGGTTCTTTTTTCCTTCATAATCTCTCCTGTAGCTGTCTATATCTTCCTGGGGGATCTTAATCTTCTCTCCCTTTTCATTGATTTCCGGAATAACATAGATTGCTTTTTTTTCATTCATAGGCCCTGAGGAGAGGAGGTATCCGCTTTGCAGGCCTGCTTCTTTTCCTGTTCCCGGCTCTGTAATCCCGGTAACCTGGTGGCTGCCTCTTAGATAGTATCCTATCTTTCTTGCGTATGGACGATAGTTCTTGTTCTTTGTTCCTTTGTAATGAATGCCGTTTTTGCGCATTTCTGAGTAAAAGGGTGCATCCCTGTGCTGCAGCTCTATACGCTTCAGGAATTCGAACCCGCGGAATTTGTCTTCAATAATCTTCCGCTCACTTACCACATAATAGTTCATCTTTCCCCGTTCCCGGTCGATCGTATCTACCACAGTCGGAATAATCGTATAGGCTCCTCCCTCATTTCTGATATAACCAGCTTTCACATTCTTTAGTACAGAGATTCTGATTTTCTCGCCATCCTTTCCAGGTATCTCCAGGAATCCGCTTCCCAGAAGGGTGTCGTATACATCCTTCCTGGAATTTTTCTCTCTTCTTCCGGCAACATCCCGGTACATAAGGATAGCATTCTGGATATCATCTCTTACTGACGAGGAACTTAAGATCTGTACATTGCTCCGCACCAGTCCCCGGATCGTACTGCCCGGTATGACTTCCTCTCCATAACAGTTTTGATAGAATCTCTCTGTCCTGTCCTTCTGGTTTTTCCCGGCTGACACAAAGACCGGAGTCACGGCCTCGATCTCATACTGAATCCTTCCGGACTTCAATTCTGTACTGATTACATTATGAGCCTGAAGATTCTCCTTCTCTACATGGTTTACTTTTTTACTGAGCCCGATAAAGTTATAGGGCGCTCCCACATAGCCATCATAGCCATTATACCCTGCCATATTCTGCCTCCTCTGTTACCGCGAAAGGTCTTGTATATACGACCACTGCCTGACCGTCCTCATCTGCTGCCAGATACTCCTTTATTTTAAGTACTTTTCCGTTTCTCATACGGTATGATTTCACAAGGCAGTCTCCTCCCCCTTCTGTCTCAGAGATACGGACTGCTCTTATTTTCCCCGGAGAATCCCACTCGTGCTCAAACACATGCAGCTCCTCTGTTCTGTTAAATGCCCTTAGTTCCACCAGTTCATCCCATTGGATCTGTACATCTCCGGGAACTCCGTACTGCAGATCACTGATCATATGGGCGATGATGTAATCATACCGGTCTATCTGTTCTTTTGCTTTTTCTGCTTCTATTTCTTCCATATTTAACTTTTCTGTTATCTGTTCCATGATCTGTCCCATATGCCTTATCCTTCTTTATATGACCGCAGTGAATGTAAATACTGATTCATCTGCTCCTGTCCCCTTCGTATCTTTTTTTCCTTACAGTCAATCTCCAGTAACTTCTCATTCCCACACCTTACTGTGAGTGAGCTTCCATCCAGATATCCTCTTCCAATACTGCTGCCGCTTCCAAGCGGAAGGATTCCCATCGCTATATCCCGCAATGCCATCAATACCAGCCCGCAGGCCCAGTCTGTATTTTTCTCAATATCCACACAGATGGTAATCTCTCCAAAGGCAGGTTTCTCCGTAAAGAGTCCGCCGTACATCACGCTTCCTGTAAATTTATCAATATGGAGCCTGTGCTGCAGATTGGCATTCTCATTTTTCTTCGATTGTCCGATGACAGAATCATAGAACCGCAGTCTTCCGGTCTTTCCGCCGTTCTCGTCCGCTTCCTTTCCAAAAAGCTCCGTTACACACTCTTCTCCCATGCCCCTGAACGCGGCAATCTTCTCAATCTGGCTCCTTACAACACCTTTTACAGAACTTGCAGGCAGTATATATTCTTTCCTGTGATTCCGTATATTTACGGATGACGGCGTATCCTTTCCGTATTCTGTCACGGCAATCGCTTTCACCAGAATACTCCCTGTTGTCTTTCCAGTCAGTTCAAAATGAATCCATCTGCTGTCTGTCTCATCCGTATCTGTGATCTGCTTCGTGATGTCCGCCATTTTTTTATTCTCATCAATCCAGCAGCTCCTGTCACGACTGTCACACATGTCATAGACTGCCTTTTTCACGGTGAGCAGATTCACATACCCGCAGCCATTGCTCTTCTGGCCGCCCAGCTGTATCTCGCCTCTGTGAAGCGCTTTCAGTCCCTTCTCCAGCGCATCCTCCAGATTCTCGTCCTTTTCATAGAGATAGATGGAGAAAGAAAATTGCGATCCGGAAGCCACTGATTCTATCTCAAACTTCGATCCGCTGCTCTTCTGGCTTCCCTTTATCTTAAAGGACTGTCCGGTACCAGTGGCCGAGTCTATCCGAAGCCTTGGCCGGATCTCCGTATGTATGGCAGATTCCTGGAAAAAACCATCTGTAAAAAATACATGGCTGCTGCTTTCTGTATCTTCTTTGTCCTGGCATGAGGACCCAAACAGCCTTTTCTGCAGCATCTCATCCTCTGAATAAAATTCCCGCAGAGCACCAGCAATTCCAGTTGCCTGGACAAAGGGGACATTCTTCACCGGATGAATCAGTACCTCCCCGTTGCTGCCGTTCCCGGATCCGATATGCAGAGGCTCCCTGCACTGGGCAGTAATCGTATATTTTGCCACCTTATTATAGATACACATCTGGTTAACATCAATCTGCATGCATTCTCACCTCCCTGTTTGCATAACGGATCTGCTCTATGATGAACTGCAGTTTGCGGCCTAAGATCTCCTCTTCACTCAGCACCTCTGATACGGGCACGCCCAGTATCTTCTTATTTTTCTGGTTCATGCCGAGTCTCTCCAGCAGATCCTCTTCCAGTACAGAGCTTATATATCTGTACAAAGCATCCTGCCGCTTCTTCCCGTCATGCCTCTTATTTTTCTCATCCTTCTCCTGGGAATGTGCAGCGAATTCCAGCAGCTTTTCCTTTGCCTCCCTGGGGGAATACCGCAGCTCCATACAGATTGATAATACAATCCCCAGTTTACTGTTCGAGATTCCCGAGAGCCTGAGCGGATGATCTACCAGATACCGCTCCATGGCTCTCTCCATACGGTGCATTATAAGCCCCCTCGCTGCAATCCTCATATCCATGTCCACTTCTTTTTCATGGCCGCCCGGCAGGCTCACGGTATTATCCGCGTTTTCCTTCTTATCTGCAGGAATCTTATACCTTAACCGGTCATACCCGTCAAAGAACATGATCTGTCCAAAGCCTTCATTCCTCCGGATTCCGATTCCCTGTTCTTCCAGTTTTGCAAAATGCTCTGCGCTGACCGCACTGCCATCTTCCGTCTCAATGCAGAATACACTTCCAGCCTCGTACATCATGGCAGACGGGATGGCGCCGTCCCATGAACGGTTATACCCATGGACCTCCACAACGGAAGACGCGCACCTGTCCAGACGAAGGGGACTGCTGCAGAGCCGCTTTGACAAAATCTCCAGATCCAGACCGGCCAGTTCGCCCCAGGAATTCCTCATGGACATATTAGACAGCAGAACCATGTAAAAACGGCTCCTGTCCCTCTGGCTCCTCAGTTCACCGTAAGGGATGCCTCTTTCGATTTCCGCCCTGACGCACCGGCATCTTCCATAGCCCGAATACCGGCTGTTCCCTATATAAAAACTGTCTGAAAATACCTGCCGGACAGCCATGACCACCTCATCTGCTATGCTGTCGTCAAATGTAATATATCCGGCAAAATTCTGCCCCTTTTGCATATACTGGCTGCGGAAGACGGTTCTTTTTCCTTCCCGCCCCCGGTTAATATTCAGGTTCTCTCCCATGGCAGCACTGCCATATAAGATATTTTCCCCTTCCGGATAGCAGTACCGGCCAAGGGACGCCCTTTTCTTACCCTGTCCGATATCCCTGACAAGCACATTTTCAATCTCCTTCTTCCCCCTGCAGGCTGCTTTATCCTCATAGAATCCCTTCAGGGATGGAATCATCCTCTTACCGTCTGACATAAGATAGGCATTCATAAAATGTACCTTATCAGAGAATAAATCCTTCTTCATTTTCTCAAATTTCTTCTCATCCTTACACAGAGAATGGATGACCAGCCCTCTTATGGTGCTTCCCGGTATGTAATAAAGTGTATCCGTCTGTCCCTGCTGACTGGTATCGTCATTGGCAATCCTGAGAGGACCAACATTCTGAATCTCCAAGTCCAGATATCTCATTACCCGATCTCCTCCCCTCTTACACGTACTTTCCCAAAGCCGCGGCTCCTCATGCTCCCGGCCCATTTGATGAGGGCAAGCACTTCTTTCACTGTTTCCGCATCTTCCCCTGCACAGGTACAGGTTCCGTAAAAATTCAGTCCTTTTTTGATACACCTTGCCACCCTGAGGGACTCTCCCTTTGCCATCCCATCTTCAAGCTCAGTAAATGTCCGCAGATAGGTTAACATCTCCGTGATCTCCTGGCTGGTAATCCCGTCCTCTTCCTCTATCCCTGCAATGACACCCGGGTGAAGCGTCAGATCAGAGAATACCAGCTTATGAGGACATACTGTGTCATCTGAACCGCTCTCTCCCATCAGATCTCTGACCATGTCAGAGGCCTCCTTCTCCGGCTTTTTTATCCAGGTGAGATAATTCATAAGCTCTTCCCTGAATATTCCCTTTAATGTGCTTCCTTTTAAAAATGGAAATCCCCGGGAATCTGTCTGTACACAGATATCTTCTCCTCCCGGCATGCTCATTCCATTTCCAAATATCGTGTCTGATTCTAACTGCATATGCACTAATAACTGCATGCCCTTCCTCCTTCGCATCTGCCATCTATACATCCAGTTCCACAAATGTATCCATCATCTCAATGCTGTCAAAAAACAGAGACCGCCTCTCCCCGTCGCAGGTGTCCGCAAAGATCTTTCCCTCCAAGCCCTGCCCGGAAAATAACTGGTCAAATTCCAGCTCTTTGTAGATTCCTTCATAGCCTGCCAGTGACAGCTCCTCCAGAAGATTGCTTTTCAGATAATACTGCGCAGCCTTCTCTCCAGACCTCAGAGCCTCTCTGAACTCTTTTAATTTGCCTCTCGCATAAGCGATCTTTTCCTGTCTGATACCACAGATCAGCTTTCTGAAATTGTCATATCTCCGGATTCTCTCCTTTTTCCATACATCAGGCTCCGCCCACAGAAGGTATGGACGCAGTTCCAGATGACAGCCGTCATCTGTCATATAATTCTCTCTTAATTCTTCAACCGTATCTGCCAGTTCTCCAAATTCAATATGCCAGTCTATGGCACATGCCTCTTTCTCTGTCCCATAGGACGCAATATGCCGTTTGGCATTGGAGCATAGCATCTCTGACAGCTCATAAGCCTTATAGAAAGGATATTTCTGGTGGACAATCGCAACTCCGGCGCAGGCAGTATAATTTTGATGATCCTGGTCATTCTTCTTATCAGCCAGCCGCTCGATGAAGATCCTGGCAGCCTCAAGCCCGATTCTTCCCTCAGTCACAAAGCATACATCGTCACCTGCCAGAATAATCTTCCGGACCGGAAAATACCGGTACTCCAGATCAAGCTTGTCCTTAGCCCCTTTCTTCAGGCCCTCCGCCACCTTATCTGTCATCTCCTTAAAAGCCTCTTTAAAATTCCTGTCAATGGAGTCGCTGAATTTTCTCAATTCTGATTTATAGTCATTCCAGGACTTTCCTTCATTCTTTTTCCTCACCTGCTCTACACGTTTTCCCATGGCATTCCCGTCAATATGTACAACGGCTATAAAGCTGGACCTGTATTTTGAATTGCCCAGGTCGCTGAATCTCTTTGGCATATCGTACCCTTCGGGCTTGTATTCTTTATCGCCCTTATATTCAATCCGCTCTATGAGCCCTTCTAATGCCTTTGGCTTCCTCGCAGACGCTTCTATACGTTCTACGCCGAAAGAACCCTGGTGAAACGAAGCCTTGCGGACAGACTTCTTCACCTCTAATTCTTTTGTAAGCTGCTCCAGATTCTCTCCTGGCGTTCTTGATTCATCATATTGCATGACTTTAATAAATAAGGCAATCTCTGCAAATTCCTGTCTTACTGTTCTGGAAACCGCATAAGCAAAGCTCTTCGCTGTCTCCTTGTCCTCGAATTCCAGAACCGTGTGTCCGCCGCCAGAATATACAAGGTTGCCTTCTTCTGAAAATGGTATGCCTGCCTTGTCTGCTATAGTCTGAAAATACCGGATATCCGTCACTTGACAAATATTCTCAGAATGCTCAATATTCTCCTTAAGCTTATTGCTTGAAAAGATATATGCCTGCTTCTGTGATACTTCCAGGATCATCAAATACCGCATCTTTCCCTCTCCTTCTTCCGGATGAAATATCGTCTGTCAAGTAACTGTAAAGACCTGCTGAATAGTTACCTTTTATTGTAACTGCTCAGTACCTTCGCAGTTACATGCAAAAATCCATATAAAATTGCCTTTGGCAATGGGATTTTTGCACTCCTGAATCACTTTCTTACGGTCAGCGCAGTAAATGCGCAGACCTGCTGAATAGTTACCTTTTATTACAATATTTCTCCGTTTCTTATATTTTCTATTATACTCCCCTGGTTTAAATACTCAACTATTAATATTCTCTGAATTGTCTGAATTTAAAAACCGAGACCTTTTTCCCCTGTTCCTCTGTTGTAATCCGTTCACTGCAGGCTGATAAAACAGTAATTCCTTCTTCCTTCAGCCTTGAGACTACCTGATATACCAGGCAAAACTCTCCCTGGCATAATACCGCTGCCGGATTCAGCAGCATCATCCGGCTCACGCATTCTTCTGCCAGTCCGGTAATATAGTCCCTGTCCTTCTGAGGATCAACAGCCGGAAAAGGAAGATCCACGATCTCCCCATACTGAAGCGCAGCATGCTTTTCCTCCGCTCCCCATAATTCAGACGGATGATTTGTAAAATTAATAAATACATTCCTCATCTTGAAATCCTCCTGTTATACGCATCCTTCTCCTTCTACTATTCATGGCCCGCTCATAGTAACGATTCGGGCGATATTCAAAAATTGCTAATTATTTTATAATGTAGTATAATGTAGGTTACTATACACGGAACCGGGCACCCCGCTGCAGGGTATCCGGGCCAGTAAATTACAGATAAAGGAGATTCATTATGTCCAGCCAGATAAACCCAGCCCCCTTATGCATTCCACTCTATTCCTGTCATACAAACGGAATACACCCCGTAAAAAATATTCTTATCCTTGCTTTAAGCACATTTCCATATGATGGACAGCTAAAGCAGTCCCGGATCCTGTCTGATCAGAATGATACATCCAGAGAATATTTTTATCAATTAGAACCTGTCCCGAAGATGCTGATTGACCAGCTTCGCGGTAAGGGCGAAAAATTAGATGAGATCATTATGCTGTGCACAGATGCTGTCTACTCTCCCAGAGAAACATATCAGATTACGGAACCCGGGGAAAGAGCAGTAACCGGTCCGGAAGGGGGGCTTATATCTCCCATTGACTATTTTGTCTGGAGCATAAAAGACTATGCATCCACGAAGGGATATGAGGAGCAGGATATCATATTCCGCGATTTTGGCTCCTCAGACGGGAATCATGCAAACACTGCACAGACAATCAGTGACATCTTAAAAGAGATCCGGTCTGTGCCCGCGAAGGGCAGCGGCCCGCAGGCAGAGATCTTTGTAGATACACATGGGGGACTGCGTACAACACAGGAATTATTAAATAGCATCCTATCTTTAATGCAGATCGAGGGAATCCCCATAAAGTACCAGAATCTGTTTTCCGTAGAGTATAACAATAAAAACAGTACCGGAAAGATCATACCCGCCGGAGAGGTCATCCACATCATGGACTTTGTGTCAGGAATCAATGAATGTATTAATTACGGACGGACCGATTCCCTGATCCGATTCTATGATGCCGAAAATACCGACAGCGCTGATGCCGAGATCATTGAACATATGACTGATGTAGCAAAAGGAATCCAGTTATGCAATATGCGGCAATTCGAAAGGGCGCTCAGCAAACTGTCATCCGCCTTTAATAAATATAAAAGAAACAAACCATCCGGCAGCTACCTTTCCTCTTTTCTGAGCCTGATCGAATCAAATTACCAGAACCTCCTCTCACCTAACAGATCTGTGGTTGACGAGATAGACTGGTGTACTCAGAAAGGCTTCTATCAGCAGGCGCTGACACTGGTTGAAAGCAGGATGCCGGAAGTAATCATTAAGAAGAACCTGCTGAGAGGAGCTTGTTTTACAGAAAAAGACCATGTTACTGTAATTGACGATTCATACCAGGAATCTATCCGGAATGCAAAAGACTCCTGGCAGAGCGATTATAATTATATCTTCTACCAATATGGATTTTTGTGTGTAAGAAGAGCCGGGCAGAGACAGGGGCAAAGACAATATCTTCCAATCTCCGCCCGTACAGATTATAGCAAAGTACGGCCTTGCCGCTCTGGCAACAGGATCACAATCAGTCCAAAAAATTATAGCGGCAGAAGAGAAAACGGCATAAATGTAATTATTACGGAAAGCAAATCCCTGGTCAACCAGCTCATTCAGCTTCATATGACCTTAAAGAACGAACGGAATAAGACAAACCATGCCTCCTCTGAAACTACAACCTATGATATAAGCGACATGCAGCATGCATTGACATCCTATATCGAAATGTCGCGGAGACTCGGGCTTTAAAATGTTCCGGGCAAAACCCGGTGAATCTGTCTTCCCGCTGTACGGATGAATTATGCAGCGCAGTGCCGTTATTCCAGCGTATATCTTCCAAACCCGAAGCTCGTATTTTTCCCTATGTGCAGCAGTTCCCCTGCCAGTACATAGGGAAGATACTCTTCGGAGATCCCATGGAATCTTACGCTCCCCGTCATGCCTCTTAGACTCACTCTGGAATCCTGGGTACTCGAATATCTTCTCACAACACACATATCCGCCTTCTGGCATACAATCTGCGGATACTCTTCTGGCTCAAATTGATCCATATAGATTTCAGAAAAATAATCCAGCATCATAATCCGCCGGAACAATGCCTGAAAGACCGCCTCCGGCTGAAATTCCCGGATATATTTTCCCTGATATTTCAGACAAACCGGTGTATGGAACACCAGTTCATTCCTACACCCCGTCCGCTCTAATTCCCTCATCCTTCTCACAACATAATCATAAACCGTCTCCGGGCAATAATCAGCCATCACAATCTGGCTCCCTCTCAGCAAAGAATCCCCTCTGATATTCTTAATGTCACTGATCACATACCTTGCGGCATCCTTCCCGATTCCCTCCACGCCCAGCTGATAAAACATCTGAAGATATTGCCCGAAATATACGATATTATCTCCAAACAAAGTCAGAAAGAAGAAAAAACGATCTCCGGCCCTGAAGCTTTCCCTCTGATTCTCACACTCAATCAGATAGCCGGTACTGTCGTCTCCCTGCATAAAAGCAGGCCTTCTCTTCATCTGCGTATATAACACTTTATACACAATACAAGGATCCTTATACCTGCATTTTTTACAATCCCGGTCACTGATACAATTCTGCCTCAGAAGCATCTCCCCCATACCGCCGCGCAGGGCAGACACCTTATCCCTCGGAAGAACACAATCCTCCGTAACAACAAGGCAGAACTTTAATTTTATATATGGTATGTTTAACCTTTCCCGTTGGGGACGGGGTAAAATTAATTTTACCCCGTCCCCAATTACCATTCGCATTCCACGCAGTTGACATGATAATCTACGCCAACCCGCTGATAGCCTGTATTAAAATTCCGGTTAATCCGGTTTTGCACTATTTCACAGTTTTCCCGGGTAGTATTGATAAGCAGAACCAGATACTGCCCGCGTCCAAACTGATTTACAATATCTCCATGCCGGACAGATTTACAGATCGCTTCTCTGAGCTGATCTGAAAATTCCTCCAGCCTCTCTTCCTTTTCCACTGGGTTTCCCTTTCCGTCTATCAGTGTACAGAGCATCAGGTAGACTGCCTGGCCGCCTCTTTCCATAATACGGCTTACCACCTGGTAGATGCCCTGGAATACCGGAAAGCTGCAGTAGTAGCCTCCCAGGCCCGTCTCATCGGGTTCCTCTGTCAGCTTTTTCTGTATCGTATCCAGCAGTTCATAGGAATGCATCATACGGCTTCCCAGACGCTCCACTGCCTGCATCATTTTCGCCGAAGGATAGATTCCCTGCTCCATCTGGTAATAATCCGCTGTATCCTCATAGAGCTTTCTGGCCTCTCCAAACCGTCCTGTCTCCATGTATGCTTCCATTGTGAGTACTTCCCAGTCTGAAAATGGCGCTGCCACAGCGGCAAATTTCCCCAGCTTTTCCAGACGCCGCCATTCTTCCCGCTCTTTTAAAAGGGCCGCTGCCTGGGCAACTGCATCATGGAATTCCTGCCGGTAGCGTTTTGATTCATAGCCAATCCAGACGATTCCCGGATAATCCGCCAGAAACTCTCCCCTGTACATAAAACAGGCCTGCAGATATAATTCCAGTCTCTCCCCCGGATCCTCTTCCGTCTTCGCTCTCTGATAGATCCGGTCAAATTCAAGGGCATCGACCTCCACCTTGATCTCCGGCGTCCAGCGGTACATCCCGTCTTCCAGAGAAATGTACTTCGCTTCCGGAAGCCCCAGTTCATTCAGCTTCTTAATCGCCTTATAGATCAGCACCCGGAGGGAATTATGCCGGTTCTCAACATCCCTGTCCTCAAAGACAACGTCTTCCAGCCAGTCCCTTCCCACACCCTTCTCTGAGTAAAAAAGCATGGCCTGCATCAGATTGGTAAATTGATTATTACGGCGCGATCTTTTCATCACCAGGGGCTTGCCGCCATAGTTCATGGTAAAGGTCCCGAACATCTGAACCTTCAGTACGTGATTCTCCTTATTATTTTCCCTCATGGTCTCATCACTACACTTTCCTCATTACTTTTACCCGGCACGATTTTCTTCACAGTCAGGCTGGAAGATTTCCTTCCTGTCAGCCAGAACTGGGCGCTGCCCTTATCTTTAGCGCACAGCTGCCCATGGATATCAACTATTTATATATCGGAAATTCTCACAAAAAAATTAGCTTTTTATACCAATTCCCTTCTTAGATTCAAAATTTTACACATATGAAGCTTTTTTTACATTACTGGCCGCACCCGGCCACGCACTTTCTTTCTCCCTTTTGCATCCGTCATTCTAGTGTTATTATCATCCCTTAGGACGTATGCCCACCAGGCACACCATAAAAAACGAGGGTCATTAAGCCCTCGTTTTTCTAAAATGCGCTTACTTACTCCGTAAGGCGATAATGCGTATTTCTGCCCCTTCCTTCTTGGACAATCTGCCCTGTTCCAATCATCTGCCTCAATAACCGTCCGCAGGTTGTCTGGCTAATCCCCAGCGCTTTTTCCACGTCTTTTCTTGTGAAGATCCCCTGTTCCTTTGCCAAAGCAATTACTGCATCCTCCTCCACACTGTTTTTCGGAGGGGCGGCATCTGGTTCTGGTGCGTTCAGATTTGGGAGGATGATCTTAAAAGCATTGTCAGAAGTTTCAATTTCAGGTTCCTTTCCGGTTCCTGCATAAGCCTCCATAATCTTTAGAATTCCTGTTCCATAAGCTTCAATCAGTTCCAGGCGGTAGAATACATTCGCCAGCTTAACATTCCGGCATACGGAAATGCCCATCATAACATCCTTTAAGGTTACTCCACTTACAAGACCCCCTATCGAAGTAAATTCAATCCGGTCCGTATAAAGTCTAATAAATGTGCTGGCACGGAAAGAATACTCGCGGTGCACAAGCAGATTCATTAGCGCCTCCCTAACAGCGGTTTCCGGATAGTCTCTTTGGTCGATCCGACGTAATTTTTGAAATGAAGAGTGAGTCTGATTCCGAAAGTCAATGTAATCATATACTTCATCCATCTGCCGGAACAGGGAACCGGAAAACTCTTTCCGATCCTTAAATTCATTTTGGGTAGTTCCCTGAAAGACCGCTGCTTTAATCGTATGCACACACTGGTCAGACAGCAATAACCCTAAATTCGTATAAACACCGTCATGGGTCATAATACCTAAGGTTTTCATCTGCGCCTCTCCAAACAAGATATTCCTTTCGGAAAATTCCTTCTCCGCTGCCTCAAAGGTTAAGTCCTGTTCCAAAGACCGCATTTCTTCAAAATAATCTCCGTCTGTCTCTTTAATCATGCGCCGGATGGCAGTGCTAGTAGCCGGAACAGAGGAATACCCCTGACGGACAAACACACCTTCCGGCCTCAGCCCTTTTTTTGAGATATAATATGGGCGTTCCGTTCCTTGCTGCACGTCAATAGCAATGATCTGTTTTCCGTCCTCATTCAAAGTCTTATAATGCAGGAACATCGTCAAATCCGGCTTGATTGCATCCCGTACCATATTACTGATCTGCAAAGCCACTCCATCCGGGTCATCCAGACCAACCACAGTTCCGTCATCCTGAACACCAATATACAGTTTCCCTCCTTCGCAATTTGCAAACGCTATAATCTCTTTCTTGATGTCATCCACTACAATAGACTTCAATTCCACGGTTTCGCTTTCTTGATAAATCATCCGATCACCTCCTAAAAGATTCTACCCACATTCTAACCATTCTAACCATTCTTGTCAACAACGATTAGGAAAGTGGTTAGAATAGGAATCGGGGACGAATCGGGGACGGGGTATTTTTAAAAATACCCCGTCCCAAATTGAAAATGACCTGTCCCAAATTTTATAAAATCCTGCCCACAGCGGCTTTCCACCCCGCGTATTTTTCTTCGCGGCGTTCTCCGTCCATTTCGGGAGTGTATTTCCTGCGGTTCAGTTTTTCGAAGATGCTTTCATCCCAGATGCCAAGCTTCAGGCCTGCGGCATATGCCGGTCCGATTCCGGACAGTTCTTCAGAATCAGGTACCTGGACGACTGTTTCTGCGATATCGCTCTGGAACTGCATCAGGTAGGCGTTCCTTGTCGGCCCCCCGTCAACTCTGAGTTCTTCAACTTTTACGCCTGCATCCTCACTCATGGCCTTCAGAATGTCTGTGATCTGATAGGCGATGCACTCCACGCCTGCCCTCACAACCTCTGCCTTTCCGGTTGTCCGCGTCATGCCGATGATCGCGGCGGATGCGTGGCTGTTCCAGTATGGCGCGCCCAGTCCGGAAAATGCCGGGATAAGATACAGGGTATCGTCCTTAAGTGCTTCCCTGGCCAGCCCTTCTGTCTCTCCTGGGGAGCTGATCAGCTTCAGATCGTCCTTAAGCCATGTGATTACTGCTCCCGTATAGTTCAGATTCCCTTCCAGTACATAGTTCACCTTCCCGCTCATGCTCCATGCCAGGGATGTCACCACGCCGTGGGTGCTCAGCACTGGTTTTTCGCCGATGTTCATCATGATGGAGGAGCCTGTCCCGAAGGTTGCCTTTGTCATGCCCTCTTTTAGACAGCCCTGTCCGAAGAGGGAACCGTGGGAATCTCCAAGAACGCCGTGTATCGGAACCGGGTGCGGCAGCACGCCTTCGATATCCGTCTCTCCGAAGTTCGAATCCGAATCACACACCTCTGCCATATTTGCCGGGTCAATGCCGAACATGCGGCAGATCTCCTCATCCCACTTTAATTCAAAGATATTGAAAAGCTGTGTTCTGGAAGCATTGGAGTAATCGGTCTTATAGGATCTTCCCTTTGTGAGCCGGAACACAAGCCAGCTGTCCACAGTTCCGTGGCACAGTTCCCCTTTGTCCGCCTTCTCCTTCGCTCCCTCCACATTTTCCAGGATCCATGCGATCTTGGATGCCGGAAAATAGGGTGAAAGATTCATCCCCGTCTTCTTTCTAATGTTCTCCGCTTCTCCCAGCTTCTCAATCCGTTCACAGATCTCCACCGCACGGGCACACTGCCACACGATCGCATTGCTGGCAGCCTCTCCGGTCTTCCTGTCCCATGCAAGAGATGTCTCCCGCTGATTACTGATCCCGATACCTGCAACCAGCGTCCTGTCAATATCCTCCGTAAGCTTCCTTACCACCTCAACCACATTCTCATATATCTCAGCCGGATTATGCGACACCCATCCCTTTTCATTAATCATCTGCTCATGGGCCTTATCCGTACGCCGGATCAGACTCCCACTCTCATCAAAAAGCAGCGCCTTAGTTCCCTGCGTACTCTGGTCTATACTAATAATATATTTTTTCTCCATCACTCTACTCCTTCCATCCCAGCACTTCCTCCCGGAGCGGGATGGAAGCCGTCGCCCCCTCTCTTGACACAGCAATGGCAGAAGCCTTCGCCGCAAGCCTAAGTCCCTCCGGCACCGGCATATCATCAATCACAGAGGAAATAAAATATCCGGTAAACGTATCCCCAGCCGCCGTCGTATCCACTGCCTTCACCTTATAGATTCCCTGACGGTACTGCTCATCCTTATACTGATAAACAGACCCGTTTCCGCCCAGGGTCAGAACAACCTTTGTATCCGGATAGAGCGTTTTCAGTTTCTCCAGAATCTTTTCAGGATCCTCTTCACCAGTCACCTGGGCTCCCTCCACCTCATTTAACAGGAACATGGACACCTTACCAAAATCACACGCATCCAGCGCGCTGTCATAAGGTGAAGGATTCAGGATCACCGTCATCCCCCTCTCATACGCACTGTCAATGATATAATCCAGCAGATTCACCTCATTCTGAAGCAGAAGAATATCCCCCTCCTCAAAACTCCCCAGAACCTCATCAACATACTCCTTCGTAATACTCCTGTTCGCCCCGCCGTAAAGCAGGATACAGTTCTGCCCGTCCTTATCCACCTGGATAATCGTATGCCCGGACTTCCCCGGAATCGTACGGATAAATTCCGCATTCACTCCGCCTTCCTTACATGCCTCAAGAAGGATGCCGCCCTCCTCTCCGATCATCCCCGCATGATACACCGGCACACCTGCCTTCGCCAGCGCAATAGACTGATTCAGTCCCTTCCCGCCGCAAAACACATTCATCCCCGAAGAAGCCAGCGTCTCCCCCGGCCTCACCATATGATCAACCGAATACACATAATCCAGATTCAGCGACCCAAAATTCAAAACCTTCATTCACCCATCCACCTCCTGTTTAAATATCACCCGGGCTATACCGGAAATGCAACACCCGCGCGGAGAATCACATTCGGATACGGAGTAAACTCTCCAGTCCTGATAACAAACTTCACATCCCTGGTCATCCTCTTAAGCTCCACATGGCTCACCATCTTACACGGAACCCCCTCAAGCTTTCCTTCCATATAAGAAAGTAGCTCAGGATTCTTCTCCACAATCTCATCCGCCAACGTATAAAACTCCACCACAGCCTCATCCAGCACCGCATCCATCACCTGCCGAAACGTCGGAACCCCGCCACAAAGCGCCAGATCCACAATCTCCACACCCTTCGGAACCGGCATCCCGCCATCCGCAATCATAAACTCATCCATATGCCCCAGCCCGGCAATCAACCCCGCCAGCTGCCTATTCATAATACCCTGTTTCTTCATATTATAATACACCTCTTTCCATAATTTCAAATCCGCCCCAACACATACTAACATTTTTCCTTCTGATGCTATTACTTTAATTGATTTGATCCGGCATAAGTCCTCCGGAGGCTCAGGGCTCTGCCCTAAGAACCCGCAAGGGACCCGTCCCTT
This sequence comes from uncultured Lachnospiraceae bacterium, assembly GCA_947566645.1. Taxonomy (GTDB): domain Bacteria; phylum Bacillota; class Clostridia; order Lachnospirales; family Lachnospiraceae; genus CAPEBR01. The sequence continues at coordinate 22,799 of CANOKL010000016.1, read as the reverse complement.
GACCCATAAGCTGGGCTCTACCCAGACCCGTCCTCGCCGGAAGCAGGGAAAGGGGCCCTCCTCCCTTCCGCCTTCACTCATCCCTTCCGCCCTCCTGTTACTATCCGCGCAGCCGGGAAATCTCCCTGTGGGCTGCCGCCCCGAAAAAAATCAAGCCCTGAAAGGACATTCAAGGGCGCTTTTAACGGAGGTGAAATCCACCGCTTACGGAAGCTTAGGCGCGAAGGCTCTCCTGAGCGTCTTAGCTGTAGTTAGCGGTTAGTTCACCGCAGTGTTGCCCAGTCCACTCAGGGCTTGAATTTTTTCGGGGTGGCAGCCCGCAGGGGGATTTCCATCCCCCCAGCCGCCGATCTAACAATTATTTATTTATTTATTTTCGTTTCTTGCCTGTAGTGCCATTTTTGCCTGCAGGTTTCTCTGGAACTGGTCAATGATTACTGCCACGATGATTACAAGTCCCCTGATAATCTGCTGCCAGAATTCCGTTACGCCGCACATTGTCATACCATCATTAATTACACCGATTACAAACGCGCCGACGATTGTTCCGCCGATATTACCAACACCGCCCGCCATAGACGTTCCGCCAAGAACGGAAGATGCGATTGCATTCATTTCCCAGGATTCACCAGTTGCCGGATGAGCAGCTACAAGCTGGGATGTAGCGATAATACCTACTACAGCCGCACAGAATCCGGAAAAAGCATATACCCAGATCTTCACGCGGTCAACCTTAATACCAGAAAGCTTGGAAGCCTTCTCATTTCCGCCGATGGAAAGAACATGCCATCCAAAAGGCGTCTTCTTAAGAACAATACCTGCAAGAACCGCAATAATTGCCATAATCACAACACCTACCGGAATACTCGTTCCGCCCAGGTTGCTTCCGAAGAAGTTAAATCCAGTATTTCCAAGTCCCTCGTGTCCTGCAAGCTGGGAGAATGTAGCACCATTGGAGCGGATATTTGCAAGACCTCTCCAGATATACATCGTACCCAGTGTAGCGATGAACGGAGCCACGTTGAATTTTGTAATAATGAGGCCGTTGAGCATACCCATAAGTCCGCCTAACAGAACCGTGATCAGCACTAACAGCGGCACGCTGAAATACACTGTAACGCCAAACATCTTAAGGGTAAGCCCCTGTTCAATAAATCCTCCGGCGATCATTCCCGCAAGGCCCGCAACAGAGCCTACCGAGAGGTCAATCCCTCCGGTAATGATGACATAGGTCATCCCCACTGCCAGGATTCCGTAGAGGGCAACGTGCTTTGCGATGGAAAGAAGCGCGCCCGCCGTCAGGAAATTGTTCGCAGTGATACTGAAAAATATAAATAATATAATTAATACGATAAATGTTCTTCCCTTCAACAGGGTCATCAGCAACTGATTATTGTTGCCTGATTTCTTTGTTCCCGCCATAATTAACTCTCCTTTTCCGTATGATGGCCTTTGTACGAAGCCAGTACTAATGTGTCTTCCTGTATCTCATCTCCGTAAAATTCTCCGGTCTTGATTCCATTTGAAAGGACTATGACCCTGTCCGCAATCGCTACGATCTCCTGGAGCTCTGAGGATATTACGATAATAGAGAGACCTTCCTCCGCATATTTGTTAATAATCTCGAATACCTCTGTCTTAGCGCCGATGTCAATACCACGGCTCGGCTCATCCATAAGAAGGATCTTCGGCTCTGTAAGGATGCCCTTCCCAATAACTACCTTCTGCTGGTTTCCACCTGACAGAGAGAGAATCGGCAGCTTCTTGTCCGCCACCTTAATGTGGATATCCTTAATCTGCTGGTCTACCTTCTCGCCTTCCAGCTTCGAATCAAGAAGCGGTCCCTTCTTATAGGTCTTCATAGCCGACAGGGAGCAGTTCTTCTCAATATCCAGTGTCTGAACCAGCCCCTGTGCCTGACGGTCCTCAGGAATCAGCGCAAAGCCTTTGTCGATCTGCTTCGAGATGGTGGAGATGTCAAGCTTCTCACCCTCCAGGTAAATCTCTCCGGTGTGCTCTGGGTGAAGTCCCATGATACATTCAAAGATCTCGGAACGTCCCGCGCCCATAAGACCGTAGATTCCCAGAACCTCTCCCTTTTTCAGCTCGAAATTCACATGGTCTACCAGATAGCCGCCGCCTGCCTTGGGAAGACAGAGATCCTTTACTTCAAGCACATTTTCCACCTTATTCCAGTCCACCTCACGGTCACGCTTCGGATAGGCCTTGGCGTCTCCTGTCATCTGATGCACGATCCACGGAACGTCAATATCCTTCACATCCGCGTCCGCCACATATTTCCCGTCACGTAAGATCGTCACATGGTCCCCGATCTGCATAATCTCTTCCAGACGGTGTGAGATATATACAATGGAAATCCCCTGGGCGGTAAGCTCCCTCATAATCTTAAAGAGGACATTTACCTCCTGCTGGCTTAAGGATGAAGTCGGCTCATCCATGATCAGAACCTTCAGGTCATCTGCTACCAGGTTCCGCGCGATCTCAATCATCTGCTGCTGCCCTACACGGAGTTCTCCGACCTGTGTACCTGGATCAATGGGATGCTCCAGCCGCTCCAGCACCTTTTTTGCTGCCTCGATATGCTGCTTGTTATCAAGCACAAACCCCTTTGTCTTCTCGCTTCCCATGAAAATGTTCTGATATACATTCAAGTTCGGGAACAGGCTCAGCTCCTGGTGGATAATACCGATTCCGTGCTTCCTGGCTTCCGTTGTATTCTTAAAATATACTTCCTCCTCACCGATATACATCGTGCCCTCGCTGGGCTGCTCAATACCGGCAATCATCTTCATAAGCGTAGACTTACCCGCACCGTTCTCGCCGATCAGGACATTGACCTTCCCCTTAAGGAGGTCAAAGGAAACCTCGTCAAGCGCCTTTGTTCCGGGATAAATCTTGCTGATCTTCTCTGCATGGAGAAATACGTCCTCCCTGCATTTATACTTTTCTGCCATACTGCACCTCCTAGTTTGTCTCTAAGCGAACCGGTGTAATCAGTATTGACTCATTTCCTGATACCGTAAATGCTCCTTCAAAGGTGACGGTCTTTCCGCTTAAGCCCGAAGGATCCGCAGCCTGTACGACCTCCTCGTCCACGATGGAGTTAATGCTCTGGGAAATCGCCGCCCATTCCTGCTGATTGGTATAATCATTAAAATTAATAAAATCAAGTGAATCCCTGATAGATGAGCCCTTGTATACAGAGCCGATCTGAATCTGGATTTCCTCCGGGCCGTCATAACCGTCGAGCTTCAGTGTCATATAACCGGCACGTGATTCCTGGTTTACCTCTTCCACGGTTCCGGTTCCCTTTACGACATAACTCAGCTCACCGCTGTCTCCCATGGAATATTTCCCATACTTCTCAGCCAGTGAATTCAGGTCTCCCCCTGCTTCCGTGAGAAATTCAGACAACTCTACTGCCTTTTCGTCCATCTCGGTCATGATGTTGCTGTCCCACACACTCTTTACATCATCGCCGGCATTGAATTCCGTCACGCCGGTATATTTTCCTTCTTCTCCTATTTTAATTATCTTCATGCATCCGGTGGAAAGTGATACTGTCATCGCCAGTACCAGCCCCAGTGCTAACATCCGTCTTTTCATGGCAACCTCCTCTGCCTCATATGCCTGTTTCTGTAACGTATACCCATCCGGGCATCCCATAATTCCTGCCCCTGACGGGGCAGTCGGACTATCGTCCGATAAAGTATAACTGATTGGTTCCTTCCCTCTGTAACGTTACCCTCTAATACTTTCCGGTAACTGCCCAGTACCTTCGGTCTGCTGAGTAGTTACACTTTTCGTTACCAGCTGCGCGGTAAGCAGCACAGTAACTTCATTTCCCGCATAAGAATCTGCAAAAGGGGCGGAGCCCCGCGTAAAACGTTGCGCCGCCCCTTACCTGCTTTAATCTGCAAAAATTACTCTGTGAAAACAAATCCTGATAATTTGTCTACATTGTCCTTTGTGATTGCGATACAGTCAACTAACTGCTTCTCGTCTAAGCCTGTGGAGCCTTCCTTTAAGTACTTGTCAGCCTGCTCTACTGCCATGGAAGCGATAACTGCGAACTGCTGAAGAGCTGTTCCTGTAGCCTTGCCGTCTTTGATCAGAGCTGCTGCCTCGTCAGAACCATCAACGCCGATAACCGGAAGGTTTAAGCCAGCTGCATCAAGAGCTGCACATGCACCCTGCATCATTGTATCATTTCCACAGATAACGCCGTTAATATCCGGGTTGGACTGTAAGATTGCTTCCATCTTGTCAAATGCCTCTGTCTGCTCCCAGTTTGCTGTCTGCTGTGCTACCATCTCCATATCCGGATACTGGTCAATAACCTCATGGAATGCGGAAGAACGAACACCTGCATTTGTGTCAGACTCTTTACCAAGAAGCTCAACATATTTTCCTTTTTCACCCATTGCTACAACGAATTCCTCTGCGATGGCCTTAGCGCCCTGGTAGTTGTTTGCAACGATCTGGGAAATAGCAACACCCTCTTCGTTGATCTCGCGGTCAATTAAGAATGTAGGAATCTGAGCGTCTCTTGCCTTCTTAACTGCCTCGATGGTAGCGTCAGCACCTGCATTGTCACAAACGATAGCTGCTGCCTTGTCTGCGATTGCGTTGTCAAATGCCTCTGTCTGCTTTGTCGGGTCATCATCATGGGATACTGCCTTTACCTCGTAGCCAAGCTCTTTTGCCTTTGCTGTAGCCGTATCAGCCTCTGCCTTGAACGCCGGATTTGATACAGAAGGTGTAATGATGTAAATGATGTTGGAGCCGCCACCTTTTAATGCTTCTGCCTGGGTGTCTTCTTCCGGTGCAGCTTCTTCCTCGCCACCATTGTCTGTGCTTTCTGTCTGTGCATCATCCTTCGGTGCTTCCTCTTTTGCGTCATCTCCGCCTGAGCAGCCCATAACCATTGCTGCTACCATTGCAACTGCGAGAAGCATAGCTAATACTTTTTTGAAACCTTTCATCTTTCCTTTCCTCCTTATGCTTTTTAAAAGTATTAATAGGTTTTCTATATTAACAGGTTTTCCCTGCCAATATCTTTATTTTAATGCTTCAGCCGCCGCTTTCGCGATGCCTTCTGCATTTAATCCGTAATAGTTAAATACCTCTTTTGAGGTTCCTGTGATAACCGGTGCATCCGGAAGCGCCAGGTTTACCACCTTTCTCGGGCACTCGCTTCCGACTACCTGGCTGACCATGGAGCCAAGTCCGCCGTATGGAGCATGCTCTTCGACTGTAATGACTGCCTTTGCTCCTTTGGCCGCCTTCACAATTGCTTCCTTATCTAATGGCTTTACACAGTACATATCTACCACTGTGGCGCTGATTCCCTGCTCCTTTAAGGCTGCTGCTGCATCCACTGCCGGTTTTACCATCTCGCCGCAGGCGATAATCGCCACATCCGTTCCCTCTGTAACAAAGGTTGCTTTATCCATCTCGAAAGGAACATTTCCCTCTTCGTACACATCATCCACTGCGTTTCTTCCAACGCGGATGTATGCTGTCTTGTCATCCTGAATCAGCTCCTTCATCAGGCACTCTGTCTGAAGCCTGTCGCTTGGGAGGTACACTCTCATATTCGGTACTGCTGCCATGGCTGCAATATCCTGTGCGGAGTGATGGCTCATCCCCAGCGCGCCGTAGCTGACGCCGCCGCTGATTCCGATGAGCTTCACATTCGTATTGGAATATGCCGCGTCTACCTTGCACTGCTCATAGCTTCTTGTGGACAGGAAGCATGCCGGAGATACTGCATAAGGCTTCTTGCCGCATTTTGCAAGTCCTGCGGAGATGCTTACCAGGTTCTGCTCCGCAATCCCGGTCTCCACGAACTGGCCGGGAAGCTCATTTGCAAATGGTGTGAAGGATGCACTTCCTCTTGAATCGCTGCAGAGCGCCACAATATCCTTATCCTTTTTTGCTGCCTCAAGCAGTACGTCACATATTACCTGTTTATTTGCGATCTTAGCCATGAAGCGCCGCCTCCTTTCCTGCTGCCAGATCTTTTCTGATCTGCTCAAGCTCTTCTGCGTTCGGTACCTTGTGATGCCAGTTTGCCTTATTTTCCATAACGGAAGAGCCCTTGCCCTTCACGGTGTTTGCAATGAGTACAGTCGGTTTTCCCTTCGTCTCCTTCGCACTGTCAAGTGCTGCCTTAAGCTGGTCGATGTCATTTCCGTCTGCCACGTCGATAACGTTCCATCCAAAGGAGCGGAATCTCTCGTGCAGGTCGTCGTGCGCCATCACATCCTCGGTGTTGCCTGAGATCTGCAGACGGTTCCTGTCTACCACTGCGCAGAGGTTGTCAAGCTTATAGTGGCTTGCCGCCATAGCGCCTTCCCATACAGTACCCTCTGCCAGCTCGCCGTCTCCCATAACGGTATACACTCTGTAGTCCTTCTCATCCATCTTCCCGGCAAGAGCCATGCCCACACTGACCGGAAGTCCGTGTCCAAGGGAACCGGAGTTCATCTCGATTCCCGGAAGCTTGTTATTCGGGTGTCCGATAAACTGGGAGCCGAACTTACTAAACTCGGCGATCACGTCCTTGATATCAAAGAAGCCCTTCTTTGCCAGAACCGCGTAGTATGCTTCCACGGAATGTCCCTTGCTCATGATAAACTTGTCCCTGTCCGGATCATCCATATTTTCCGGGCTGATGTTCATCTGATCAAAATAAATCTCTGTCAGAATCTCCATCACACTCATGTCGCCGCCGATGTGTCCGGCCTTGCCTTCCACGATCATGTCGATTACATTTTCCCTTAACTCGTAAGCTAATGCCTTCAAATTCTCCATTATCATTCTCCTCTTAAATATGCTTTTACATCTTCCTCAATGGGGTCATACAGATCCGGTTTAATTCCGATGTATTTACATGCCTCATACAGTACAGGTACAACATCCTTATGGATTCCCACGCAGTGGTGGATGTAAGGTCCTTCCACAATCTTCGCTTCCAGACGCTTAATATTCTCAACCTCTACCCAGAGGTATGTGCCCATTCCTTTTGGTCCTTCCACGCCCTTCGCACGTCCCAGCAGCATGGAGTATTCCCCATTATCACCGTCAAACCTGCAGAGGGTTACGTCCCCGTGCTTTGCTTCTGCCGTAAGGCTTCCCGGGTGGTCGAATGCCAGCGGGTAAGTAAGCTGCGGCTTTTCCTGTGCCACGGAGATGGGCCACGGTCCGCAGTGCTGCAGGAGCTCGCCGTTCTCAATATCCGGATGGCGGATGGTCCAGTCTGCGAAAAAGCTTCTCGTCTCGTCCATGCCTGCCGCCTCAACAAGAAGTGAGGTAATGGCTCCGTGGATATCTGTCTCACAGACAACCGGAATTCCCTTCTCATTGAGAATAGCGTTTGCCGCGCATGGCATAATCCCGATCTCTCCCTGAAGTGCGTTCCAGCACTGGATGGCAACTGCCTTGCATCCGTACTTCTCTGTGAGCTGCTCCATGGCAACTGCCAGGGCCGCTACATTCTCCACTTCATTTTCCTTGATCTTTACATCCATGTTCTCATTGATGTATGTGATCATCTGCGCAAGCTTCGTTCCCTCTTCCTTCACTGCCTTAATCTCTTCTGTAAGCTCCGGCATCGGAATCGGGGAAAGCTGGATGTTGAATCTCTCCAGAAGCTCGCCCTCGTTGCACATTGTTGTCCAGAAGTCGAACGGCCTTGGGGCAATCTGCAGGATCCGGATGCTCCGGAATGTCTTTACCACATTACATACTGCCAGGAAATCTCTGAGTCCCCTCTCAAATACCGGATCATTCAGCCTGCAGTTCGTCATATAAGTAAATGGTACGCGGAATCTTCTGAGTACCTTGCCTGTAGCGAACAGGCCGCACTGTGTATCTCTAAGTCTCTCGCCGTTCGCCTCCGGCCTCTCGTCAAGGGGTCCCCACAGAAGAACCGGAACTCCCAGTTCCTTTGCAAGTCTTGCGCAAAGATACTCTGTGCCGAAGTTGCAGTGGGGCAGGAATAATCCATCCACACCCTCTGCCTTGAACTTCGCGGCGATTTTCTTCATGTCGTTGTCATCATACAGAAGTCCTTCTTCGTTAATATCATCAATATCAACGAAGTCAATGTCAAGTTCTCTTAATCTGTCTGCCGTGAGGCCTCTGTACTTGATTGCATCAGGTGCACTGAAGATACTTCTTCTTGTTGGTGCATAGCCCAGTTTCATAGTTGCCATCTTTTTTCCTCCATCCTTTCTTCTTTACCAGTTCATCTATTTTAAGATTCGGTTAAGCTCTTTTCAGGTCTCTTACGCTCTCGCGCTCTACAAATGTGGTGCAGACCTGGATTTTCATCTTTTCCGCTTTGTCCTGGTTCTTCACATAGTCCAGAGCCCTCCTTACGGCCGTTGCTCCCATCTCATGCTTATAGATGTGAACCGTTGTAAGACCCGGCACTGAGATCAGCCCGAACTTCGAATCATCAAAGCCCACCACTGACACATCCTCCGGAATCCGGATTCCCTTCTCCTTCATCGCCCTCATGGCTCCCAGTGCAATCACATCATTATCTGCAAAATATGCTGTAGGAAGAGCCGGTTCCTGTCCCAGGTATTCCTTCATTCCTTCATAAGCGCTTTCAAGCTTTGTCCCTATGGTGATGATCTGCTTCGGATCCGGCCTGAGTCCGGCACGTTCCATGGCCCTCTTATAGCCGTATTCCCTGTACTGGAATCCTTTGATCCTGTAATCCCCCCGGAGATATCCAATCTCTGTGTGCCCTTTTTCAATCAGGTATTCTACTGCGTGGCACGCTGCATCTGTATTGTTAATCAGGATCCCGTCAAAATCCATCTGCTCTGACCATCCGTCGAGCAGGACCATCCTGCCTTTATACCTCCGGAAGGGTTCAAAGTCTTCTTCGATCATCTCTGTGGCCAGAAGAATCAGTATGGAGCCTGTATCGTCAACGACTTCATTCAGCCGTTCTTCGAAATCTTCATCCTTATAATTCAGGCGGCTGAAGGTAGTCTCATATCCCAGCTCCTTTGCCTGCTGCTCCACTCCTTCGATCATTGCCGGGAAAACCTGGCAGTCATCAATAATCAGACCGTTCTTTCTGTATGTAACAAACCTGATACTGGTAATCGCCTTGTCCGACTGGTATCCGAGCCGTTCTGCTGCTTTTAGTATCTTCTCGGCTGTTTCTCCATTTACGCCCTTTCTTCGGTTCAGGGCATTCGAGACAGTTGCAGGAGAAAAGCCTGTCTCTTCACTAATCTGTTTTATACTGACCTTCACTCCGTCACCGCCTCTGCTTTCCTTTTGTTCACTTTGTTCTTTTTGTTGCTTGTTCCTTGTCTATGGTTCCATTATAAACATTTACATAAAAAATTCAATAGTTTTTTGCAACTTTTTTCCTAAAATTCGTATTTTGTTTAAATATCCCAAATTTGACTCTTCGTTTTTGTGCACTATTTACATTATATTTATCATCTATTCACATTACATTCATATTTTGTTAACATTTATCTTTTGATTCACAAAAATGTTTATGTGAATCGTCACATAAATGTTTATTTTTTGGCAATCGTTCCCGTTTTCTCCGGAACACATCCTCCAGACAGAATCAAGGTTTTTCTTTCTTTTTCATTTTCAGCCGCATTTAATGAAGAAACGCATATTCATCTTGCCTCTTTTCTCTATATTTTTCATTCTTTTGTGCATATTCTATACTTTTCAACATTAAAATCTTTTATTTTATTTATATTGACAAACGTTTTAAGTAATATTATAATGGAACCGCAAATAACTATTACCGCGGTAGATTATTTCAATTCCCTATCAATATTCTTGTTATCAGCAAGATCGGCAAAACAAAACTGTTTACATAAACGGTTTTCAGAAAGGAGAAAAAGTTGAAAAGAAAACAACTCATGGCCGGGCTGCTCACTGCAGCTATGGTTAGCGCTTCCCTGTCACTTCCAGGGACCGCCTTACAGGCAGAGGCTGCGTCAAAACCTCTGGCGAAGATTAGTATTGCAAAGAAAGCAACCATTTATACTGGCACAAAGAAAACCCTGAAGGTAACAAAAGCCCCAAAGGCAGCTTCCGCGAAGATTACCTGGAAAAGTTCCGATAAGAAAGTCGCTTCCGTAAGCAAAAAGGGCGTGGTAAAAGGCATCAAAGCAGGAAAAGCCACCATTACAGCCAGTGCAAAAGACAAAAGCAATAACACCCTGACCGCTTCCTGCAAAGTAACTGTAAAGAAAACAAAGCCAGTCAAAAAACTGACCGTTGACGCTGCAAATATCACCCTGGATGCCGGCGGCACCAGGACAATCAAGACAACGATCACACCAAAGAACGCAAGCATAAAGAAGCTGAATTTCAAATCTTCCAATACAGCAGTTGCAGCCGTAAGCTCCAAGGGCAAAATCACAGCAAAGAAGGCCGGGTCAGCGGTTATTACAGTAAGCGCTACAGACGGGAGCAAGAAAAAGGCTACTGTTCAGGTTACAGTAAAGGCGCCCGCCGCACCCCAGGTGAAAGTATCAGGGATCACCGTTAAGCAGTCCGAATTTACATTAGAGGCAGGCTCAAAGCAGAGACTGGAGACAACCATCGCTCCTGCAAACGCTACGAACAAGCAGCTGAAATATACACTTTCCGATCCATATGCAGCAAGCGTAAGCGCAGACGGCACAATCACCGCTCTTGCACAGGGCAGCACGGATATTACAATTGAGGCCGCGGACGGAAGCGGCGCAAAGGCCAAGGCACATGTAACAGTTGTAGATACAAGCAAGCCGAGGGCAATCGTCATGACAGACGGGGAAGTAGATGACATGGACTCCCTGGTCAGACTGCTGCTGTACACAAACGAAGTAGACCTGGCAGGAATCATCCAGACCAGCGCAAGCCTCCGGTGGAAGGGAAGCGCAGACGCCCCCTATGATTCCGGGAAAAATTCATACCGGTGGCCGGGTACAGAATGGAAGCACGAGATTGTAGCTGCTTATGGCGAGGTTTACGAAAATCTGCGCGTCCACGACCCCAATTACCCGACTCCGAATTATTTAAAGAGCATCACCGTAGACGGCAACATTGACTGGGCGAACGATATGACAAAATCAAGCGACGGCTCCAACCTGATCAAAGAAGCTATCCTTGATATCGCATTTGGCAGAGACACCAGATCACTGTCACTTCAGTCATGGGGCGGCCCGGTAACAGCGGCACGCGCTTTGAAGGAAATCGAGGACGAATACAAATCCTCCCCGCAGTGGAACGAGATTTACAACAGCATCTGCGATAAGGTTGTCCTGAACGTCTGCGGATTCCAGGATGATACTTACGACAAATACATCGCCCTCTCATATCCGGATATGAAGGCAGTAAACATCGGCTTCGGTGTATTTGCATACAGCACCACCAACCAGGGAACACCTGCAATGCAGGAGCGGTTATCCGGTGCATGGCATGCAGAAAACATTGAGTTCAATCATGGTGCATTATTAGATAAATATGTTACCATGGGCGACGGCACCTATTTACACGGAGAAGCAAGTAGTTTTCAGTATGGTGCAAATGACGATATGTTAAATAATCCGAACGTATTTGGCGGTTCAAAGGAAAGATATCACTTTATATCCGAGGGTGATTCTCCGACCTACTTCCATCTGCTTGACACAGGCTTAAGATCCCTGGAAGGAGATAATTACGGCGGATGGGCCGGACGCTATACGAAGCAGAACACAACGAATGCCAGCGGCGCTGCACTGACAAAGAGATACTCCAGCGCAAGAGATTTTGTTACAACCGAACGGGCAAATCCAGATCCGCAGTACAAAGACGGACAGGTTGAAAATGCCCAGATCCGGTGGACAGAGCAGCTGCAGAACGATTTTGCAGGCCGCGCGGACTGGTGTATCGCAGACAAATACGAGAAAGCCAACCACAGACCAGACCTTACAATCAAGGAAGGGCTGGATATCACAGCAGCTCCGGGAGAACGCGTAACATTAAATGCCGCAACCTCCGACCCGGACGGCGACAAGGTCAGTGTAAACTGGTGGCATTATTACGAAGCCGGCAAAGACATCAATGGTTCCGCAGAGAACAAGGATAAAACCCTGGTTATCAACGGAAGCGAAGCCAATGCAAAGAATACCAGAAAGGCAGTATTCACAATACCAAAAGACGCGAAGAAGGGCGATACATTCCACATTATAGCAACAGCCACAGATAATGGCGCACACAATATGTGCTACAACCAGCGCGTCATCGTCACAGTAGGCGATCCTAAAACAGACTACGATATGACGATCGCTCTGAGCCCGGCAGTTGCAGGAAACAACAACACCCTCATGTCAAACGCTCCTGGCGACATGAAAAACATCTGGGTAGAGTTCACTCCGGCAATGCCTGGTCTTGGCGTAACCTGGGAAAGCAGCAATCCGGACGTACTCTCAGTTAAGGGTACAGCGAATACAACCGCTGCATCCGTGACTCCTAAGAGCGCCGGAAAAGCTACCATTACAGCAACAGCAGATGATGGCAGCGGAAAGAAAGCAACCGTTGACATCACCGTCAGGATGGTAATGTCAAATATTGCTTTAGATGTTCCTGAAGGAGCAAACTCAGGTGCAATGCCTCTGAATCCGGTTACATTATCCGTATTCGAGAAAACCGGCGGAAGCTGGGGCGCCCCGGTCGTTCTCACTCCTCTGGATCCATCCGCTGTCCGGTGGTCATCAGACGATGAAAACGTAGCAACCGTTACAGACGCAGGAGTGGTAACTCCATTAAAGAAAGGCTCTGTAATCATCAAGGCAACAGCCCTTGACGGAAGCGGAGCATACGGAGTAATCAGGCTGGTATTTACCGATGCAGCTGCAACTTCGTATGAGGCTGCTCCACAGACCAGTGAAGCAGAAACAATAGAATCCGATACTCCAGAAACAGAAGTTCCGGAGACGGAAGACCAGATAGCAGAACCTGAAGCAGAAGAAATTCCAGAAGGAGACGCTTAGGCAGTTGGGGACGGGGCCTTTTTAAAAATGCCCCGTCCCCAACTAAACACGGCTCTATTTGAATACTCTTAATTTTTTATGCACAAATCTTTAACTTCCTCATAGGTCAATCCGGTATCTTCCATAATTTCATCAACTGGTCTATTCCGCTTAAGAAGTTTTTTGGCTATTTCAATATCTCTTTCCTTTCTGGCATTATACAATGCCTGTGCCTCGTCATGTCTTGCCTTCGCACGCAGTCTTTCCTTCTCACGGAACTCTGACGAAGCAGTAATCGTATAATAAGCATTAATCGCCTGACTCATAACTGGCACCTCCATTTCTTTAATCTTTTCCAATTCTTCTTCCGTTTCTGCCTTGAACAGCGAAAGCCATAACAGCAACATATTATCCCCACTGACGGCGGCGGGAAGCTTTGGTAACTCGAAAAAATGAAATCCCATTTTATCTGACAGCAACGTATGACGCGTAACTTCCAGAGGTTGAAAGAAGGAATGATATTCTTCACATTCCAACAATATGAAATCTATAATACTGATAACAATCGTGCGTGGCAGTGTGGAATAGCCCTGTCCGGTAAGCAACGCTGACGAAAACTCCCTCGCCCAGTAATACATTACCCTCTCTGGATAATCTCCTTCATTGCTGACTTGCACTTCCAGATCGACACGCTGCCCGTTCACAGTCATGTTAATATCCAGCCTGCAAAATTTGTCCCCAAGATTCTCAGGAGGCATCTCCGGGTTACGTATCACAAATTGCCCGATGCTTTCCACTGATATCCCAAGCAGGTCTGCGACCAGTTTCTTCAAAAGTTCCGGATACTGCACAAACAGCATTTTAAACAGCGTATCCGTCTTAAACGTATATTCAAGCTTTCTCATAACATCTCCCCCTTATCATTAGTATACCATTCGCCACGGTTTATTTCCATAAAGATTTTTACTGTTTCTTTCCGATAGTACAGACACAGTTACTATGAGCGGACGGTTAGTCCGTGAATAGTAACAAAACCAGGGCATTTAGAGAGAATGTGTTACATAGCACTTGATAATTTCCTGGATATCATGGATAATAAAAGAAAAGGAACACCGTTGAGCGAACTGGAAGCATGGCTGTACTTCATCGGATCAGACAAGGTAGAGCATATCCATAAAGTGATCGAAAGCTATCCATGGTTCGCGGAACTGTATAGGGAGATTAATGAATTCAGATATCACCCGGAGGAGGCGGTCAGGATGTTTTCGGATGCATTAAAAATTATGGACAGAAATACAGTCTGGTACATGATTGATGAAGAAAAGCAGGAGCGGAAAGAAGCGGAAAAAAGAGCGAATACCGCTGAGCGGAGGGTAGCAGAGCAACAGCAGGAAATTGAAAAGCTGCAGTCTATTATTGCCAGACTACAGACAAACAAAGAAAATCAGGCACAAATAAAACGGCAGGGAAAGGAAACAGGCTATGCCCAAAAAATTTAATGTGACAGGAGTCTGTCTGCCCGGCCGGCATTACATGGTGAATCTCGGCAACAGGCTCGCGAAGATCAAAGCACTTGTTGACGACGGAATGTATTTCACAATCAACAAAGCCAGGCAATATGGCAAGACCACAACTCTGATCGCACTAGAACAATACCTGAGAAAGGATTACCATGTTGTGTCCCTGGATTTTCAGATGTTCGGTTCAGAAGAATTCGAGAGCGAAAATACATTTGCACTTTCCTTTGCAGGAGTATTTCTAAAGCAAATAAAGACAGAGTTAGGTAATATCACAGACAGGCTGAAAGACACACTCCAACAGATCGAAATAATTATAGAAGAAGAGCGGAAAAGCTTCCGGCTATTAAAGCTTTTCGAAAAAATAAGTGATGTGTGCTCCAGAACTGACAGACCAGTTGTTTTAATGATTGACGAGACAGACAGCGCTTCTAATAACCAGGTTTTTATTGATTTCCTCTCACAACTCCGGGCTTATTATATCCGGAGGGAAACGCAGCCCACATTCAAATCCGTCATTTTAGCGAGTGTTTACGACGTGAAAAATCTTGTCAGAAAGCTCCGTCCTGATGAAGCACATCAGATGAACAGCCCATGGAATATTGCCGCCGATTTCGGAGTGGAGATGAGTCTGGAAAAAAACGGTATTGCCCGTATGCTTGAAGAATACGAAGCAGACTATCACACCGGCATGGATATAGCACACATGGCAGAACTGCTATACAATGCAACATCCGGTTATCCTTTTCTCGTCTCCAGGCTCTGCTGGCTGATGGACGAGGAGATCAGCGCAGTCAGAGGCAGCCGCTCTGCGGCATGGACACTTGATGGCTTTATGGATGCATACCGGATACTGACCTCAGAAAAAAACACTCTGTTTGAATCCATTATAGGAAAAGTAAGAGACTATCCCGAACTGAATAACATCCTGCAGGATAAAATATTCAACGGGCAGACCATCCCATATACAGCAACCAACCCCGTCATTGACCTCGCTACGATGTTTGGAATCATTAAAAATGCCGACGGCACAGCAGTTCCCGCCAACAGAATATTTGCCAAAGTACTGTCTGACTATTATCTGTCTCTGGATGAATTAAAGAGCCCGGACATCTATAAAGTTTCCAGGCAGGAGAAAACTCAGTTTACCAAAGGCGGAAAGCTGAATATGAAGCTGGTCATCCAAAAATTTGCAGAACATTTCACAGACCTGTACGGTCATGAAAGCGCAAAATTCATCGAAAAAGAAGGCCGGAAATATTTTCTGCTTTATCTCAGACCCATCATCAACGGAACCGGCCATTATTCGTTGGAAGCAGTAACGACCAGCGAAAACCGCACGGACCTGATCGTATATTATCACGAAGAATTCTTTATAATAGAAACCAAGATATGGCGCGGCCAGAAGAAGCACCGGGAAGGCGAGGATCAATTACTCGGCTATATGGACGACCATCACCAGGATACCGGTTATCTGATTACCTTTAATTTCAACAAAACGAAGGAGCCTGGCATGAAAGAAGTTCATTTTGGCAAAAAAACACTGTTCGAAGCAACGGTTTAACTCAAATTGGGGACGGGGTATTTTTAAAAATACCCCGTCCCCAACCGAACATCTCTTCCAAAATATTTATATATTTTGGGCGGAAAAATATCATAATTTTTATATTTTTTTAATTTTCGTCCTTATAAACTGACTACGGTTTACTTTCTATCCACCACGAGTCCATAGATAATTCATATTTGGTACATTTTATTATCTTTCTTTATACATTTTTAATTATAAACGTTTATATTCAGTTAAAATTCTTGTTTCTGAAGCGGCTGTGAGGGATGTTCGAATGTCTATTTTCCCGGTTAACTACAGCGTAATGCTTGAAAAAATATGTTTTATTTCCCTTGTTTTTATTTTATCTTTTGAGTTTTGTGCATATTTCATATATTTTTCTATTTATTTTTTCTTTTTTATTCGTATTGACAAACGATTATCATAATATTATAATGACAGTGCAGATAACTACTACTGATGTAGATTATTGCAAAACGCGTTTCCAATATTCGTTATCAGCAAGGCACAGATTCAAAACAGTTTACATGATTTGTTTACATACCCGAAGAATTTATGTCTTATTTTCTCTGACCTTTTTTTACACAAAATGGTATAGGCGTGAAGGGGCATATATTCGGTATTTGCGAATGTCATGAAAACCACAGAAAGGAGAAAAGCATTGAAAAGGAAACAATTTTTAGCAGGACTGTTAACCATAGCTATGGTAGGCGCCTCCCTTGCTCTCCCGGGAAATGCACTGCAGGCAGAAGCAGCTTCAAAGGCTGTGAAAAAAATTACGATTCCAAAAAAGGCAACTGTTTACATAGGTGTTAAAAAGACACTTAAGGTAACAAAGGCTCCGAAGGCTACTTCGGCAAAAATCAGCTGGAAGAGTTCTGACAAAAAGGTCGCATCTGTAAACAGCAAGGGAGTTGTAAAGGGTGTTAAGGCCGGGAAAGTAACGATTACTGCCAGCGTGAAAGGGAAGAGCAATATAAGCTCCAGCTGCAAGGTGACCGTGAAGAAGCCCCGCAAGATCAAGAATCTGAAAACAGATTCTGCAAAGGTTACCTTGAATGTAGGCGGCACAAAGACAGTCAAAACAACTATTACGCCAAAAAATGCAAGCATCAAGAAGTTGAAGTACAAATCTTCTAATACAGCTGTTGCATCAGTAAGCTCTAAAGGTAAGATCACAGCAAAGAAGGCAGGCTCTGCTGTCATTACTGTAAGCGCTACTGATGGAAGCAAGAAAAAGGCCACCATACAGGTTACTGTAAATGCAGCAGCGACACAGCAGGTAAAGGTTTCAGCAATCACACCAAAGCAGACTGATTTCACCCTGAAGATTGGTGCAAAACAGAAGCTGGAAACAACGGTTACACCGTCAAACGCTTCGAATAAGCAGCTCAGATATACGCTTTCTGATCCGAATGCAGCCAGCGTAAGTGCTGACGGCACAATCACTGCGCTTGCACAGGGCAGCACAGATATCACGATTACTGCGGCTGACGGAAGCGGAGCAAAGGCAGTCGTACATGTAACGGTCGTGAATACAGACAAGCCCCGCACAATCGTAACAACAGACGGGGAAGTAGACGACATGGATTCCTTCATGCGTCTGATGCTCTATTCTAATGAAATGGATATTGCAGGGCTGGTTCTGTCAAGCTCCACATATCATTACGCAGGTGATCCCGAAAAGAACATTGAGCCCTACCGCTGGACAGGCACACAGTGGGCCTATGATGTCATGGAGGATTATGCAGAGGTATATGACAACCTAAAAATCCATGCAGACGGATACCCCACGCCAGCCTACTTAAACAGCATCCTGAAAATCGGAAACATTAAAAACGTGGGAGAAATGGAAGAGGTAACTGAGGGTTCCGAGTTTATCAAAGAGATTCTGTTAGACAATGATGAGAGAACCGTCTATATCCAGACATGGGGCGGCACCAATACTACCGCAAGAGCATTGAAGTCCATCGAAGAGCAGTACAAGGATACAGACCAGTGGGATGCAATTTACAAAAAGGTATGTGATAAGGCAGTCATTTACATTATCCTGAGCCAGGACAGCACTTACAGTGACTATATCCAGAAGAGCTGGCCGGATATCAAGGCAATCCATGACCAGGGGACTTTCTGGCGGTTTGCTTATATGTGGAAAAGCGTCCCGTCCGAGCTTACCACAAAGCTGAGCGGACAGTGGTTCTCCAAGAATATCCTGAGGAATCACGGACCATTACTGGCAAATTACAAGACCATGGGTGACGGCACAATACTCGAAGGCGAGCTGGACAGTGAGCAGAGAGGTGTGGAAAGCAGGATTGGCGGCACGACAGGATATGACCGTTATGACTTCATTTCCGAAGGGGATTCCCCGTCCTTCTTCTATCTGCTGGATACGGGACTCAGAAGTCTGGAAGACCCGACCTACGGCGGCTGGGGCGGAAGATTCGGCATTGACACAGACGGGACATTCCGCAATATCGTAAAGGATTACAGCCCCTATGCAAATGGCGGAAATGGCGGAGAAGACGCAACCTACGCACTGACCAGATGGTTTGATGACATCCAGAACGACTTTGGCGCAAGGGCTGACTGGTGTGTGGCAGACCGTTATGAAAAGGCCAACCACAGGCCAACCGCAGAAGTGACTACAGGACTGGATATAACCGCAATACCTAGCGAATCCGTAATGATGAACGTCAAGGCCACAGATCCCGATGGCGATAATCTGGATTACAAGTGGTGGCAGTATTATGAGGCAGACACCTATAACGGATCTCTTGACGGCAAAATCGAGATCAAAGGAGCCTCCTCTGACAAAGCAAGTTTTGTTGTACCGGAAGATGCGAAGGCCGGAGATACGATTCACATGGTCGTTGAAGTCAGTGACGACGGCGCCCATAACATGAAGCATTATCAGAGAGTAATCCTCACTGTAAAAGAGGATACCACTCCCCGCGTCCCTGTGTCCGCAATTAAAGTAAACGCAGGCAGCACAACAGTAACAGCCGGTTCAACCTTATCTGTTACAGCAGATATAACACCGGAAAACGCTACAGATACAAGAATCATCTGGAGTTCTGATGATGAAACAGTTGCTACAGTAACCTCTGGACGGCGCGGTTATACAATCAATGGTATTTCTGCAGGAAAGACCACAATCCGCGCAACGTCAAACAGCAATCCGGATATATCCGGAAGCCTGGAAGTCACTGTAACAAGAAGAGCCGATGACCCGGCCAACCTCAAAACCCGTACAATTGTAACAACAGACGGCGAGGTAGATGACATGGATTCCTTCATGCGTCTGATGCTGTATTCCAATGAGATGGATATTGCAGGACTGATACTGTCAAGCTCTACCTTCCATTATGCCGGAGATCCGGAGAAGGACATCGCACCTTACCGCTGGACAGGCACACAGTGGGCTTATGATGTATTGGATGACTATGCAGAAGTATACGACAACCTGAAGATCCATGCGGACGGATACCCGACGCCTTCCTACTTAAAGAGTATCCTGAAGGTCGGAAATATCAAGAATGTAGGAGAGATGGAAGAAGTAACCGAGGGTTCTGAATTCATTAAAGATATCCTCTTAGATGATGACGAACGGACAACCTACATTCAGACATGGGGCGGCACAAATACCACTGCAAGAGCACTGAAGTCCATTGAAGAACAGTACAAGGATACAGAACAGTGGGATGCAATCTACAAAAAGGTATGTGATAAGGCAGTCATTTACATTATCCTGAGCCAGGATGACACTTACACAGAATATATCCAGAAGAACTGGCCGGACATCCGGGCAATTCATGACGGCGGAACATTCTGGCGGTTTGCCTATATGTGGAAGAGCGTTCCCGAACAACTGACCGGCAAATTAAGCGGAAAATGGTTCTATAAGAATATTCTGAAGAATCATGGTCCATTGCTGGCAAACTATAAAACCATGGGCGACGGCACGACACTTGAAGGCGAGCTGGACAACGAGCAGAGAGGCTGGGAAAACAGAATTGGCGTCACGACAGGATACGACCGTTATGACTTTATTTCCGAGGGCGATTCTCCTTCCTTCTTCTATCTGCTTGATACCGGGCTCAGAAGTCTGGAAGACCCGACCTACGGCGGCTGGGGCGGAAGATTCGGTATTGACACAGACGGTACATTCCGCAATATCGTAAGCGACTACAGCCCCTATGCAAATGGCGGAAACGGCGGTACAGACTCGACTTACACGCTGACCAGGTGGTTCAATGATATTCAGAACGACTTCGGCGCAAGGGCTGACTGGTGTGTGGCAGATAGTTACGAAAAGGCCAACCACAGACCTACGGCAGAAGTAACCACAGGACTGGACGTAACAGCAAAACCCGGAGAAACTGTAACCATGAGCACCACAGCAACAGATCCGGATGGAGATGATCTTGAATATAAGTGGTGGCAGTATTATGAAGCAGACACCTATGACGGATCCCTTGACGGAAATATTTCCATAAAGGGCGCATCTTCTGACAGGGCAAGCTTTATTGTTCCAGAAGACGCTAAGGACGGCGACACAATTCACATGGTTGTTGAAGTGTGGGATGACGGCGCCCATAACATGAAGCACTACCAGAGAGTAATTATCAAGGTGGCCGGAAGAGAAGAACTGGGCACTCTGAGCCTCAGCCTTCCGGAAGACGTTCAGGACAATACGATAGAGTTCGGCGAACCAGGCCAGGGGTGGGGAGGACCTTCCTATTCAAGTTACGCAAAGCAGCTGACTGTTTTAAGCAATGACAGCGCAGTACCGGAATTCAAAACCTTTACCTGGGAAAGCTCTGACACGTCAGTTGCCACAGTAAATTCTTCTGGCCGGGTAACCCCGGCAGGCAGCAGCGGCACAGTTACTATTACAGCCACTGCGAATGACGGCAGCGGAAAGAGCATCTCGATCGAACTGACATTATCCGATACGCGCACATCTGCCGGAACGATAAGCGAAGCAAATGCCGCAGCAGAAGGCTCACCCGCAGGACTGCAGCCTGGTGACGATTCCCAGACCGGGGACAACGCCCAGATTGACGACAGTTCCAGGAACGGGGATGCCGACACGCAGGATAATCCGTAAGACATCAGCAGCGATAAGAATGCAGCGTCAGTAGATTAAGATCAACCACAATAACAGGCCAATACACAATTAACAGTTTCAAGGGACTGCCGCAAAAGCGGCAGTCCCTTGAACGTAAAGGCGGAAAACGATTTGGATATTGGGAAATCAAAAAGTAGCATTTCTCCAAAGCTGTTCTAATGCTCTATTTCAACTTTGGAACAGCTTTGGCAGTGCTTTAATACAGCACATCAAATACGGATAAAAACCTAACCACAAGTATTACAATCACTGTGGCGCCCGCCGAAGCAGCAGACACACCCGTCATATCCTCCTTACACTCCCCCGCTCCACAAAATCCGTGCAGACCTGGATCTTCTTCTTTATCTTATTCACATGCTCCACTGCATAGAGCAGTTCTCTCACAGCAGTCTCCCCCATCTCATGCTTATACACATGTATCGTTGTAAGCGGCGGATTCGAGATTGCTCCATAGGAAATATTAT
This sequence comes from uncultured Lachnospiraceae bacterium, assembly GCA_947566645.1. Taxonomy (GTDB): domain Bacteria; phylum Bacillota; class Clostridia; order Lachnospirales; family Lachnospiraceae; genus CAPEBR01. Next base: position 1,098 of record CANOKL010000016.1, on the reverse strand, counting down.
CAAACCCTATGATGGACACATCCCCGGGAATATCATATCCCGACTCCCTGAGCGCCTGCATGGCGCCAATGGCAATGACATCATTATCCGCAAAAAACGCTGTCGGAAGCTTCTCCACCTCCTTCAGGTACTGCTTCATCCCCTCATACGCAGTCTCAATACGTGTTCCGACCGTTGGCAGGAATTCCTCAATGATATCAAGTCCATGTTCTTCCATCACACGCTTATAACCGATCTCCCTGTACTTAAATGCCTGTATGCGGAAATCCCCCCGTATATATCCAATCTTCCTGTGACCCCGCTCCACAAGATATTCCACCGCCTTTGCGGCAGAATCCGTATTGCTTATCAGAACACTGTCAAAAAAGTATCTGTCACTCCAGCCGTCAAGCAGAATAATCTTATTCTGTGCATGTGTATAGGGTTCAAAATCCTCCTCTGTCATCTCCGTTCCCAAAAGCACCACTGCGCTCTCTGTATCTGACAAAATCTCCTGAAGCCGGTTCTCATACGCCGGGTCAGTCACATCCATATGGCAGAACACTGTCTCGTATCCCATCTGCTTTGCCTGATGCTCGACGCCTTCAATAACCGTAGGGTGGAACGTGCTGTCATCAATAATCAGCCCATTCCTCCTGAATATAACAAATCTGATCTTTTTCACCCGGTCTCCTGTCCGGTATCCCATCTCCTCTGCAACCTTAATAATCTGCTCTGCTGTCTCCTTATTAACGCCCCGTTTATGATTCAGGGCATTCGAAACCGTAGCAGGCGAAAACCCTGTAACCTCACTAATCTTACGAATACTAACCTTCATATCCTGCAATCCTTCCGTCCATATCACTATTCTGTTGAATAGCTGCCAGTCTCCTTCTTTTATTATAGACAAAAACAAAAAAGATGGCAAGCATTTAGTTTTTTTTCGTTCAGGTTGAGGACATTATTCACCCCATATGGTATAATGTTCTCAATAAAAGCAGATCGCAAATATGAAATATAAAGTCGGTACGAGAGGAGACGATGCAGCAATGTCTGAGAGGATACCCCTGAGTTTGACACTTTGTCATTTCATGAATGTCCGGTAACCCTTATGGTTAC
>CANOKL010000015.1 GCA_947566645.1 uncultured Lachnospiraceae bacterium | reverse complement strand
TTAAAATTCCCTAATCATTTCTCAAGGGACCATCACACCATGATTCGTGAATTCTCATTTTAGCAAGGATGGCAGTCAAAAGAACTATTCTACCTCACCTTAAAGAGATTTTGAGGAAAGTCTGCTTGTGAGGAGTGCGCATTCATGTTATTCTATTGTTATATTCCTTGAAGTAGTTCAGCGCGTTATGGAGATACTGAACAGATACGATTGTTTTGAACGAATTGGGAAGGATGTTTTACGATAAATTTTGAAAGGAAATGGAATAATAATGAGAGAAGAAGCTACAAAAGAGCAATGGGGAAGGTTATATGAACTGGCAGCCGAATTCAAGAAGAGGGAGCCATGGGCAGGCATTTACAATGATGAGATTTTAGCAGTTTCTTTTTCAGAAGAGGAGACAGCATATTTTACGATCATGGGAAACGGGGGAGTGATGCATGGCTTTTCTATGTATATAGGATTGGAGCGTCTGAATGGGCTGCTTGGCCTGATGTGTGATGACGAGCGGTATGTGCCGTCGGAGTATGTGATGGCAGAGCAGGACAGTATCTCTATGTTTATTGCAGGAAAGGATGATGTTCCAAAGAAGCAGCTGGAGGTCATCCGGGAGCTTGGCTTAAGGTTCCGTGGGGAAAGAAGCTGGATTTATTTTGAACGCCGGGAGAAGGGATTCATGCCATATAGCCTGAATCAGGAGGAAGTGCTGCTTTGCACGAAATATCTGGAGAAGCTTTTAGAGGCGCTTAAGTGTTATCAGCGTGAAAGCAGAAGGGAATTCTATATGGATGGCAGATTATATGTTTACCGCAGCAGGGGAGGGCAGTGGACAGGAGACTTTGAGGAGACTCCGCTTAAGAGGTATGAAATCGACCGTGCCAGTTTTACGGATTCAGAGATGATAGAAGAGATCCGTAAGATGAAGAGGACAAAGGAGAACTGGGAGGTGGATTGTTATCCGGTATTTTGCGGAGTGTCTGATGAAGCATATGAAAAGCCTGTAATGGAAAGACATTTGCTGGTGGTGGGTCAAAAAACAGAACTTGGACTGGCATATGATATGCTCTCGCCGGAGGAATGGGGCGAGACGGTTTCCAGACGGATTGGCGATGCGATTTTGAAAATAGGGCGTCCGAGAGAGATTGTTGTGCCGAATGACCTGGTTTACAACATGATTGACGATCTGTGTCAGCAATGCGGAATTGAACTGGAAGTAGGTGACACGCAGGGGTGTGACAGCTTTAGGGATGAATGGGATATGTTTGAAGAGGAAGGCGCTGAAGAGGAGATTCTGGGAAGTCTTGGAGAGCTGGGATTCGATATTGACAAGTTGAAGAATGATGCGAATAACATGTCAGAAGATGAGTTTGTAAAAAGCATGATGACGGATTTAACCAGGATATTCGAGCAGGAGATGGGCGGCATTTTTGATGATTCGGATGAGGTGGAGCACGAGCTTAAGAACAGGAAGCAAAAGGCGGATGCGGTGAGGAACTTTTTTGGGCAGGGGACAGTGCCGGAAGAGTATTATGATGAAGTGGAAAAGTTTATTGAAGCAGATCTGGCGGACAGCTGGGAGGATTTGTTAGGGGAATCGACGAAGCCGCAGTTATCTGATATGGCAGGGAGGCTGAAGGCTCAGGTGAAGAAAAGCGCTCCCAAGGGTGAACTGATTGAGGCGATTATGAACCAGGTGCATGAAGAGAGTTCTGTACTGATGGGGCTTCTGACGGAGGAAGAGCAGGATGTTCTGGAGATGATGAGGACAGCCGCAAGAGATATGGAAGGTTGGTGGGATCTGGAGGATTTTCCGCTTACAATGGAGCAGGTGCTGAAGCTTCTGAACTATGCATTTATTGATATAGGATGGTATACGAGTGACGAAGATATGACGCTTGTGCTGAGAGTAGTTGAGGAATTTTAGTTACGATTTGCGAAGCTGTGCACCCTGCTGCACGGCATTGCTGCGGTAGAAGAATACCGGGGCTAGAAGAGGAACAGATGGAGGAATGCAAGGATGAAATATGATGTGATTATTATCGGCGCAGGGCCGGGAGGCATTTTCTCGGCATATGAGCTGATGAAGAAGAGGCCGGATTTAAAGGTGGCAGTTTTTGAGGCGGGGCATTCTCTTGAGAAGCGGCGCTGTCCCATTGACGGGGATAAGGTGAAGACGTGTATTAACTGCAGGACGTGCGCAATTATGAGTGGATTTGGAGGAGCAGGGGCATTTTCGGATGGGAAATACAATATTACAAATGACTTTGGCGGGACGCTTTATGAGTATATTGGGAAGGAAAAGGCAATTTCCCTGATGAAATATGTGGACGAGATTAATGTGTCCCATGGCGGAGAGGGCACGAAGATGTATTCTACGGCGGGCACGGAGTTTAAAAAGTCCTGCATGCAGAATAAGCTGACTCTTCTTGAGGCCTCGGTGCGGCATCTGGGGACGGACATTAATTATGTTGTGCTGGAGCAGCTTTATAATGAGCTGAGATCCTGGGCGGATTTTTACTTTGATACGCCGGTGGATCGTCTGGAGATTCTGGAGGACGGTTACCAGGTACATTTTGGAGAAAATACTGAGAAATGCCGCAGGTGTATTATTTCCGTGGGGAGAAGCGGGAGCAAGTGGATGGAGCGGATTTGCAGGGAGCTTGATATACCGACGAAGTCGAACAGGGTGGATATCGGCGTGCGTGTTGAGCTTCCGGCGGTTATTTTTGCCCATCTGACGGACGAACTCTATGAGAGTAAGATTGTGTACCGTACGCAGAAGTTTGAGGATAATGTGCGTACCTTCTGCATGAATCCCTGTGGAATTGTTGTAAATGAAAATACAAATGGAATTATTACGGTAAATGGACACAGCTTTGAGGATGAAGCGAAGAAGACGGAGAATACTAATTTTGCATTGCTGGTAGCGAAGCATTTTTCAGAGCCTTTTAAGGATAGTAATGGATACGGCGAGGGAATTGCAAGGCTTTCGAATATGCTTGGCGGCGGTGTGATTGTGCAGCGCTTCGGCGATCTGGAGAGAGGGCGCAGAAGTAATCAGAAGAGGATTGATGAGGGGACGGTGCGGCCTACACTGGCGGCAACGCCAGGGGACTTAAGTCTTGTGCTGCCAAAAAGAATTCTGGATGGGATCATTGAGATGATTTACGCACTGGATAAGATTGCACCGGGAACGGCGAATGACGATACTTTGCTGTACGGGGTTGAGGTTAAGTTCTACAATATGGAGGTGGAGCTTAATCAGAATCTGGAAACAAAGTATGAAGGTCTGTATGTGATCGGAGACGGGAGCGGCGTGACACATTCCCTTTCCCACGCGTCAGCCAGCGGGGTATATGTGGCAGACCAGATCAGCCTGTCTGAGCTGTGATAAGGATTAAAAGGAGACGGTTATGGAAGAGACGGAAGTGCTTATTATAGGGGCAGCGATTATAGATGTATTAGTGCGGCCTGCCAGTGAGGAAGTCTTTCATACAGGCTCTTATCCGGCTGAGGAGATCTGCATGTCTCCGGGAGGCGATGCGCTGAACGAGGCGTCTGTACTGGCAGGACTGGGGGATACTGTGGGGCTCGAAACCGTGCTCGGCCAGGACCGTGCGGGAAGATATTTGCAGGAGTTCTGCAGGGAGAGCGGAATAAGTCTTCGGACAGGATGTGGGAGGAGTGGCCTCGCGACAGGTGTGAATGTTGTACTTGTAAGAGAAGACGGCAGCAGAAGCTTCCTTACGAATAAAAATGGAAGTCTCAGGAGCTTAAGATTATCAGATATAGCGATGCCATTTCCTGAGAAAGTCAGACTGATCAGCTTTGCCAGTATCTTCGTCTTTCCCCATATAGGAGCCGAAGAGCTGGAAACGCTTTTCAGGCAGGCAAAAAATCAGGGGATAACTGTGTGTGCAGATATGACAAAATGTAAGAATGGCGAGAGGGCAGAGGATATGACTGCTGCATTTCATTATGTGGATTACCTATTTGCAAATTACGAGGAGGCAGCCCTGCTTACAGGCGGAAGCCAGACAGAAGAGAAGCAGGGGGCAAAAGAAGCGGCCGGGAAGCTCATAGAGACCGGGGTGCGGTGCGTGGTTATCAAATGCGGTGCAATGGGATGCTATGTGAGAAATGACAGGAAGGAGTTCTGGTCACCGGCAGTGAAGAATGTGAACTGCGTGGATACAACAGGAGCAGGAGACAGCTTTGTGGCCGGATTTATACACGGGCTCCTTCATGGAGAGACAGTGGAGGGATGTGCGAAGTGCGCGAATGCGTGCGGAGCACGGGCAGTAGAGAAATTGGGGACAGGTCATTTTTAATCTGGGACGGGGCATTTTTAAAAATGCCCCGTCCCCAACTTATCTTAAGAACCCGAAGGAGCGGATGATCGGCGGCTCTTTTGCCTGGCCTTTGCAGATTGAGAAGAAGCAGATGATCTTGACGACAAATAGCACCAGGATCGCGAGGAGTGCTGCGAGTGGGACAATGAGTGTCCAGCAGAGGAATACGGTGATGATTCCCATAAGTACATAGATTACAGTGAATTTTAGCGCCTGTCGTACATGGAATGCTGCATAGGGGGATGAATGGGCGCCGAGCAGGGCGATGATGATTCCCATTGTTCCTAACAGATATACCAGCATGGCGATTACTTTGTTGTCGGAAATGTCTTTTGCCGTGAATTCTGCGGTGTGGTCGTATGGGTCTGCTACATAGACTGGTCCGTTCTGATAATTTGGCGCCTGGTTGTATGCCTGATTTGTATAGTTGTTGTTTGTGGCATTGGTGTATGTGCCGCCGGTATTTGGATTGTAGGCGGCTCCATTGCCTGTTGCTGATGTGCTGGCTGTGCCTGTATTCTGTGTGTTTTCGGTGCTACTTGTGTTTTCTGCGGAGTTGTTGTTAAATTTTGTGCCGCATTTTGTGCAGAATGCAGCGCTGTCTTCCATCGCTGATCCGCAGCCTGGACAAATTTTCATTTGTGTAGTTCCTCCTTTAAATAACTTTTTTTGAATGTTATAATGAACTGCTGTGAACTGAGAAATTGTCAGTGTAATTTTTACCCTGGCTGTGCGGGTGCGATTCAACAGGTCATTTTCATGCAATTTATTGAAATGAAAATGACCTGTTTCGTAACCTGCCGCACAGATGGAATTTTTTGAAAATTTCTCAGACTGTGGCAGTTATTATTGTGTCTGTTCTGCCATGTAATTGTATACCATGGCGGAAAGTCCGGTTATCATGGTTCTTCCGGCAGCGGGGTCTGCAAGCTGGTTCAGGATGACGCATAATGTGTAGGGCCCCTGGCTGCTGAAAATAATTGCAGCGTCGTTTTCTACGTCTGTGAGTTCACCGGTTTTGTTGGCGGTCTCCACACCGTCTGGAATGCCGGCGGGAATTTTGCCTGTCCGTTCCTGCTGTTTCATGTAGGAAAGAATATTTTCTGAGCCGGTCAGCTGTTTTTTGTAAATGGCGGACAGGAAATGTCCGCAGTCGGTGACAGAGGTGTAGTTGTCGTCTGCTGCATTAAAGTCTAACATCAGACGTCCCATATGGGTGTCTGGGAAATTGTGTTTTTTACAGTATTCATTGATGCATGCCATTCCTGCAGCGGCATCGCCGGAGCCAAGACGGGTTACCAGTGTGTTTGTGGCATCATTGTCACTAATGGTAATCATCTGGCGCATCAGCTCTTCGGTTTCATTTTCATAGGCTTCCTGTGCTTTTAGTATATCTGGCTGCTCATAGACACAGCCTGCGATAAAGAGCTTGATCAGGCTTGCAGACTGCTGCTGCCTGCTTCCGGAAACGGCATAGTCCCCTGTCGTCAGATTCTCTGCATAAACGGAAACGGAGGTTCCTTTTGCCTGCTCTTCACTGATAAAATCTTCGATCTGTGTATTTAGCTCTTCAAGGACCGAAGGAGAATTCTGTTCGTTTTCGGGTTTTTCCTGGCTGTCATCCTGTTTGTCCTCATCTGCTTCAAGGCTGTCTTCTTGTGCACTGTCTTCCTGTACACTGTCGTCCTGTTCGTTGTTATCTGTATTGGAATGATCATCTGTGTTGATCACAAGCGCTTCTACTTTTTTATCTACAGGAGCGTTGTCCTCCTTCTTGTCACTTTCCGGAAATTCTTCGTTTTCACAACCTGTGAGACATAATAATACCGTGGTCAGAAGAATCCATGGGATCCATTTTTTCTGCTTCATAATTGATACTCCCCTGATTTATGAATGACGCGGATACGCTGGCACATCTTTGATAATACAAGCGTCAAAAGGTCATGTGTTTTATGCTCGCATAAAAAAGCATGGCCGCCTGGCACACAATTTGAGTTAATATCCATAATAGGCATTGATTCCGGCTGTGATTCCTTCTGCCATTTTTTCGCGGTAGGATTCATCCGCCATGTTATTGTCGTCTTGTTCGTTGGTCATGAAACCCATCTCCAGGATGACCACCGGAATTTTGCTCCAGTTGATGCCGGTCATGGTGTCATTTGTCTGGATTCCCAGATTCTGCATGCCGGTTGAGCTGCAATAAGCATCCAGGATAGAATTCGCAAGGCGTGTGCTGTCATCATACAGCTGTCCTACATAAGGATTCTGCGCGGAGCCAATCAGCGTCAGGGCTCCGTTTGAACTGGAATCCTCACTTCCGTTCGCATGAATCCGGACAGAAATGTCAGCTCCTTTCTCATTTGCGAGGGATGCCCGCTCCGCATTGCTGATGGCGGTATCATTATCCTCCCGGGTCATGATTACATCGTACCCCTGGGCGGTCAGCTTGTCGCGCACCGCGAGTGCAATGTCGAGATTCAGCTGATATTCCGGTATGCCTGTGAAGCGGCCGCTTGTCCCGCCTGTGGCTTTCATCTTCATGACATCGGATCCGGGAGCGTTGGGCTCAGAAGCACTCATATCTACGTCTGGGCTCTGGTGTCCCGGGTCAAGGGCAATGAGAATTCCTTTTTTTTCGGGCTCATTCGCTTTCTCTTCGGGAGTCCTGTCTGACTGTCCTGATTTGTCTGCCTGTGCAGAATCGGACGGAGTTTCTTTCTGGTCTGAGGACTTTTCATCCGGTTCTTCAGTTTCTTTGGTCTCAATCTCGGGACTGGAGATTACGAGAACTTCTTTCTCTTCTTGCTTTTTTTCTGCTTTTTCCTTTTCGGGCTCATCGGCCCTGCCCTGACAGCCTGCCAGAAGCAGGGTGCAGAGCAGGGGTAGTATGAACCATAATACTGGTCTTTTTCTGGTTATTGGTAGTATGGTTTGTTTTGTTATCATGTCCGTCATCCTTAATGTGCATCCAGCTGGTATCCGCCAGGAGACATGCCGAATTCGATATCACTTAGATATTCTACATTTTTCTTTTCCACATCGGAAAGAAGACTTTCACTGAATGAGTCTGGACTAATGGTTCCATTGTACCAGCTCTTGCTGTTAAAGTAGGTCTGCAGCTCATCTGACTTGAACAGGCGTCCGTGCCGTGCATAAATCTCATTTTTTGCATAATTAATCTCCTGCAGGCTCAGCCCTGAGATGTCTGATTTGCCAAGAAGGCGGGAGCTGCTCTGGGGAAGTACATAATCAGAATTCCCACTGGAGCCAGAATTCCTGCCGGAGCCGGAATTGGAGTTCGCTCTGGCAGCAGCCTTTGACTTCGTATCAAGGAATGCCGCAACCATATCATTTCCATCCGAATCATATACATAGATCGGAGATATGTACAGGTCATTTCCGCTGAAATGCAGACTGCCCTTTATGGAAATCTGATTGTTTGCACTGACCGTATCCAGAAATCCCTCTGGAAGAATGGAGCTGTCAATGTATGCATTGGTGGTATCCTCCATCAGGATTCTTTCACCGGATTCATTCTGACCGTAAAAAGTCAGTTCGTTCTTCCACTGGAGAACCTTGCCGCCGCTCTTGGCAGTCTTCACCATACCCTCCATTGTCAGATCACTATTTTCCAGCAGATTGTAGTCTACATCGGATAAATCAACTTCCGAGTCGTCTTCACTGCCGCTTGCGGGCTGGGGATCCGTGGCATCATCCAGATAGTCTTCAATCTGCGCAATATTCGGCGTGTCGGGCTCTTCTGATGGAAAGAAGACCGACTTGATTCCATATACAATCAATGCGACGATGGCGAAGGCAATCAGGAGAAATACAAGAATCACAATATGCCCCTTCCCTTTGGGCTGCGGGGTTCCTGGCACCGGGGAAACAGTTCCAGGAGATACATTCTGCTAGTTTGTGTCTGCCGCCTGAAATGGTGCAGACTGAGTTTCGGACTTTGGCATTTCCGGCCCGGCATCTGTCCGGGCGCCGCATTCCGGACAAAAGAGACTGCCAGACTCAAGCGGATATCCGCATTTCGGGCAGAAGCCTGCCGGAGATGTATCCTGCGGCTTTTCCTGCCCTTTTCCACATTCCGGACAAAACATGGCATCATCCGGAATCTCTGAATTACAAAATTGACATTTCATAAACAACCTCCCTACAGTTCCTTAGATATTCTTCTAACATATATGCATCCATTTTATTACTTTTTCCATGTTTCGTCAAATTATTTGAAGTTAAAAGCGACTTTTAAATGAGCTGGGACAGTACGTCTTCGAGGACTTCTGGTACGGAGGAGGTCACATAATCCGCATAGTATGCAATTCCGGGTGCTGCATTTGACATCGCATAGCTGGTGCCTGCAAGTTCTAACATCTCCACATCATTGTACTGGTCCCCGAATGCGACTCCGTCTTCTGGGGAGATGTGGAGGCGCTTCAGAAGGGCTTCTAAGGAAGAACCCTTATTTGCGTCCGGTGCGATAAAGTCTATCCAGATGTTGCCCGAGGTTACGATCTTAATCTCAGAAGAGAAGAGTTTTTTAAAATATGCTCCGATCGCGTCAGTGCCTTTAAAGTCGCACATCGCGAGCTTGAGGAAAGGTTCCTGTATCCCGCAGAGATCGGGAACGGTTTTAAGATCATAGTGCAGCACCTCTCGTACATGTTTTATATACGCTTCGTCTGTGGAGTCGGTGAAAATATCTGACTCGCAGGACAGGAGCGGGCGGCAGCCTTCGTATTTTTTGCCGGCCTCTATTATGGAAAGCCCCAGATCCCGTCCGATGTGTCCTTTTGCAATAACCTCATCCTTGTAGATGCACAGGGAGCCATTCTCCGCCACATAGGCGATGTCATCCTTTACCGGCTCAAACAGAAGACGGAGGTTCTTGTAAGGGCGTCCGCTGGCAGCAACAAACAGGATTCCTTTCTTCTTTAACTCCAGGATGAGGTCAAAAACCGCCGGGTCAGGCATCTGGGCTCCGCCCTGCAGTAATGTACCGTCAAGGTCGCTTGCAATATATTTTATCATGAATTAATCTCCTTTCGCTTTTCATCTAATCTTTTTGCATTTTTGCAATGCCGGGTTGCACTTCGAATACTTACCTATTATAATATAAAAAGGAAATAAAGAAAAGGAGAAATCATATGAGGATAGGTATTGGAAATGACCATGCAGCGATAGAGATGAAAAATGATGTTGCAGCATATCTGAAGGAAAAGGGGATTGAGGTTGTAAACTACGGAACAGATGAACCAGTGAGCTGTAACTACCCAGAGTATGGTGAAAAGGTCGGACGCGCGGTTGTGTCTGGAGAAGTGGATCTTGGAATCCTGATCTGCGGTACAGGCGTGGGAATCTCCCTTGCGGCAAATAAGGTGAAAGGCGTGAGGGCAGTTGTGTGCTCCGAGCCCTATTCCGCAAAGCTTTCAAGACAACACAATAATACGAACGTCCTGGCATTCGGGGCCCGTGTGATTGGCATTGAGATGGCGAAGATGATCATTGATGAGTGGCTGAATGCAGAATTCATGGGCGGAAGACACCAGACAAGGGTAGATATGATTATGGCAATAGAGGACAAGCCCTGCTAAAAAGGGACAGGTCATTTTTAATCTGGGACGGGGCATTTCTAGAAATACCCCGTCCCCAAAAGGAGAAAAGTATGGATGATAATTCAAGAAACCGGTTCCGGTATACAATTTATGTCCTAGCGGGTCTTTATCTGCTTCATACGGCGTATGGTCTTTTTAAAGGCTTGCCGAATGGCGTGGGGAATGAGAAGATTATTATAATTATTTCTATGATTGTATTCGTGGCTGCTGCGGTGATTATGATTGTTGTCGGGGTGAAGAAGGGTTTTCTGGAAGGCCGGCAGGAGACAGAGGATGAGGATCCGGATGAGAAGGACGGGGAGTTTTGACCAGGGGGATTTTAGCCCCCCTGATGCTTTCGGAAGTTCTGGTCTTATATTGTGTTCAGGCATATTGTCCGCGCATATGTGCTCTTTGAATCTTCAACAACGCGGATTTTTCCCTGTCTGATATAATGTTCAATTCTCCGGGCATACCACCAGTCCCCGACGCCGAGCTGTGACTGGCCGAGGATGTCTCCAATCAGCCGGGCTTCTTTTAATGGCGCACTGGTCAGTCTTTCCCAGATTAGAAAATCGTAGAAATCTTCCGGAACACTGAGAAGCCTGTTATTCACTATGGCGCGAAGAGGGCTGTTTTCTTCGGCCAGAATGCCCCATAGCGTGTTGTACATGCGAACCTCTTGTTCTGAAAGAGCTCTTTCATGAGGTAAGAATCCGGCAAATTCTTCTGCAGAAACTTCATTCCAGCTTTGATAAGAAACAATATTTGTATCCTGGACTATGTACTCTGGAAGCTTTACTGCTGATATCTTATTTTCATAGTCCTTTAATATCTGGCACAGGCTGTATAAGCCGCATCTTGAATAGGGGGCGTCGCTGTACCAGATCCGGACAGATTCTCCGCTGTCCAGAAATCTTTTCAGCCGGTATAACTCGTTTACATATGCGTCTCCTGCATTTTTTAGTTCTTGAATAGTCTCTTCATCCTGTTCCCACTGATTTTGCGCATACATGGAGCCGATCAGCTCTTTGCGGTATGGGCTGTCCATTGGCTCTTTAATACTGCCTATATCCATCATGAATCCAAGACAGATGACTTCATCCGGCGTCCCCTCGACCCAGCCGGCAAAAGATTTCCTGGGCGGTGTCTTTTTTCCTGCCACCCATACAGAGACAGGGCCGTTTACAGTGCCTGCCACGAATTTATTTTTCGCTGCCTTCATAGAGCCGGCTTCGCTCTCGCCAAATAATACTTCAATCATATAAATCACCTCGTAAAGCATTATAACACAGTATGTGTGAAGTTTCTATTCATGGGTCAGAAATGATTGTGTCAAGTGTTAGTTGGTTATTTTTCACGGGTTAGAAATGCGCATAAACTGCGCATTCCGTGAGAACATGATATAGGAGTGAGGGGCGGTTTTTGCGTAGCAAAAATCGGAATGCCGACCCGAATCGTTACTATGAGCGGACGGTTAGTCCGTGAAAAATAACGAGTTATATAGATGACACTGTGTCAGAAAATGGCGGGATGCACGCAGAGAGGAGAGATATGCCAAAAGGTTCACCACAGCTTACAGCGTCCAGGAAGGATGAGATTATGGGAGCCTGCGAGAAGCTGTATAGGAGAAAGAGTTTTAAAGAAATTACATTGCAGGATATCAGCAAAGAGACATCATTTACCCGTACCTCTATATACAATTATTATGAGACAAAGGAAGAGATCTTCCTGGAGTTATTCGAGAGGGAATATGATATGTGGACAGGCGACATTGAAAAGCTGACGGGGAAATGTGAAAGACCTGGCAGGGAAAACCTGGCCGCAGAGCTCGCCGGATCTCTGGAGAAACGGAAGCTTCTCTTGAAGCTGCTGTCTGTGAATCTCTATGATATGGAGGAGAACAGCCGTATGGAGAGGCTTGTAAACTTCAAGACTGCATATGGTAATTCAAGGAAAGCGCTTTGGAAACTTATGAGGAAGTGCTATCCGGACATTAAGGAGTATGAGATAAAAGATTTTATGAAAACATTTTTGCCATATCTGCATGGAATATATCCGTATGTTTATGCAACAGATAAGCAGATTGAGGCAATGGACAGGGTGGGCATTGAACACGAAAAAACAACGATTAAGGAACTTGCATATATGGGGCTTATGAAAATGCTTCCATAATCATTGGCTGCGATGATAGAAAGAGAGTTACTATGGGAGCCTTCCCAGGCCGTGAATAGCAATGAAAGAGAGGTAAAGACAATGAGCAAGATGTTAGTAGCATATTTTAGTGCGAGCGGAGTAACAAAAGGGGTAGCGGAGAAGCTGGCAAAAGCAGCCGGTGCAGATCTTTTTGAGATTGTACCAGAGCAGCTGTATACGAATGATGACCTTAACTGGAACGATAAGCACAGCAGAAGTTCAGTTGAGATGAGTGACCGCTCCTGCCGTCCAGAGATCAGTTCCAGGGTATCTGACATGGCGCAATATGATGTAGTGCTTGTAGGATTCCCGGTCTGGTGGTACAGAGAACCTTCTATTATTGATACATTTATGGAAATGTATGATTTTGGCGGTAAGACAGTGGTCCCGTTCTGTACGTCAGGGGGCAGCGGGCTTGGTGAAACTGCAGGAAATATCCGGGCCCTGGCAAAGGGTGCAGATGTACGGGATGGAAAGAGATTTTCTCCAGGAGTATCCGAAGAGGAATTAAAGGCATGGAGCGATGGGGTTAAGTAGTAAATCATATGACAGTGAAGATAAGGAACAGTCATGCGGAATCTATTTATGAAAGGTTGGAGAGAAACAGGATGATGAAGAAAAAAAGTGTATTTTGGATAAACATGATGTTAGTGCTTGTGCTGATTGTGGGACTGGCTTTTCCGGCAGTGAATGTAAGCGCTGCGGGTAAATCAAAGAAGAAAAAAGTACTGGTTGTTTATTTCTCGGCAACAGGAACGACAAAGAGCGCTGCAAAGAAAATACAGAAGGCGACAGGCGGGAAGTTATATCAGATTAAGGCGGCAGAACGGTACACAGCTGCTGATCTGGACTATAATAATGATAACTGCAGGGCGAATAAGGAACAGAATGATGACAAATGCAGGCCAAAGATAAAGGGAAAGGTAAAAAATATCCGGAAATATGATGTGATTTTTATTGGCTTTCCAATCTGGTGGGGAAAAGAGCCCAAGATTATTCGTACTTTTTTGGAATCCTATAATCTGAAAGGGAAAAAGATTGTGACGTTTTGCACCAGCGGCGGAAGCGGTATTTCCGGCAGTACGAAAGGGGTTAAGGCAGCGGCAAAAGGTGCAAAGGTCGTAAAAGGCAGGGATCTGACAGATTCATCTGCTAAGAGTGTGCAGAAGTGGGCGAAAAAAAAATAAAGTAGGGGATATATACAGAATTTAAGGGTTGATACAATCTGCCGTGAGTATCGCGCCAGCCGCAGCCGCAAAGCGGCATAATTCCGCATGCGGCTGTGCGCATTATGTTATGCTGTGCGGCAGATTTATCTGGCATACAGTATAATAACCTTACGTTACACTTGTCTGTTTTCGGAATATAGATATTTTATATATTTGAGTGCCATATCCATACGCGGAGAATTTCTGATCACGCCAAGATATACGTCATCCTCAAAACCGGCCTTTTTAAGAAGGCCTTTCTGCGATATGAGCAGTCCCGTAGGATATTCTTCCGTCTCTGCCTGGTATGACAGTGACGGATCCAGCATCATATCATCCGCATTATCTTCCAGTATAACTGTATTAGTCACAAGGAACGGTTTCAGCCCGGCCCGGGCCCTGGAGTCCAGACTCTGGAGCAGTTCTTCCATATTAGCAAGATATCCATTCTGTGAAAAAGCATCAAATGCTCTTTTGTTCATGAGCACAATGTCCAGCTGTTCGTCATCAATAGAGGCAATGATTTTGATGCGGGATGCATAGGTATATTCGTGATTGGGATCGTCAGGGTCATCTGTGAGGTACAATCCGGTATAGAGTTTCAGTTCCTCTTTGGATGCATCAGCATTCATGGAATCCAGGAAACCGCTGCCCAATTCGGCTGTGAGCTGTTCCCCTGCGGATACATTCACCATACCAGTATAAAGTAAAGCTTCCTTTTTGGAGAAATGACCATACAGGGTATAACTAATGATGTACAGGCAGATCAGGCAGACCACTGCCGGCAGTTTATAATAATCCCATATGTACTGTATTTTCTGTTTTCCATGAAGATTCTTCAGACAATTTCTGCCCGGAAACTCTCTTGTTTGGAATCTCATATTTGCCCTTCTTTCTTTTCGGTTTGAATGTCATTGCCTGGTATTCACCGGCTATATTATATTTGCCTTGATTAAGAATTACAGCAGTTCGGAGGCCGCGTCTGCATGATCTTCAGTCTTCTCCTGGCAGAGCTGCAGGACGTTGGACAGCAGATAAGAGCATAGCAATGCACAGAGGCCTTCCCCGAAAATAACAGCCGGGGTAAAGATACGGACTACAACCAGCAGCATCACAAAGTAAATAACTGCCATCAATGCGGTACAGAACAGAAAACGGACGCCGATAAACAGCGCATTTTTGAACATGGCGCCAACCGTATTGTCAAATCTTGCAAGAAGCGGAAAGATATACATCAGGACAATGGCATAAGCGGCTGCTGCGACACAGAAAACCGCGGTGCAGAGTGTCCAGAACACATTTTCAAACCGCATATGGTACAGGACATATCCATCCATGCCCAGGATAATTCCCAGGGCAAGCAGGATCAGCCATATCAGGGTGCCTTGCTTTAGATTTTCCCGGAAGGAGTGGAAAAATGCTTTTGTAATGCTGCCTTCCTCATTTTTTGATATTTTTAACGTTACATAGAATAGTGCAGTGGTGGATGCACCGGCTGTTACAACAGGGATACAGCAGATGAACCAAAGGATGTTCAGATAGACGCTGTATACAATCTTGTTGATGAATTGCAGGACCGGGCCGTCCAGATTAAATAAATTGCTCATCGTATTTATCCTCCTTATAGAAATCATTGATGGTAAGTGTCCGTGCCTAATCTCCGGTAGATTCCCGGTAGATCAGATTTGTTTCCGTATAAAGTGTGCGGTAATTCAGCGAGGGCTCACTGATACGGGACATTAACAGGTTCACGGCAGAAAACCCCATGATCTGGCTGTGTATATGAATGGTGGTGAGGGAAGGCGTGACAATCTTTGATTCGGGGGAATCGTCAAATCCACACAGCCATACATCATCTGGAACGGAATAACCGGATTTTTTTAATGCCTGCAGGGCGTCCAGGGCGACAAAATCATTGGCGCATATGAATACCTCTGGCAGATGGGACAGGCTCTGAAAGCTTCCTGCCAGATATTCCTGGTAGTCCTCTGAGGTGGGATGACGTATGCCTTCCTTATTCTGTGTAATGCAGTATTCATCTGGACAGGAGAGCCCTGCCAGATGCATGGCATTCCGGTAAGCCATATACCGCTCAAAAAAAGAGCGGCAGTGCATATATTCCCCGATAAATCCGATCTTCGTTTTCCCGCGCCGGGTCATTTCCTTTACAAATGAACAAATCCCGGATTGATTATCCATGCATAGCAGATCTGCTTCTAATGGCTCTTTCATTAGAGTCACCGGTGAGTCTGCAAATAAGACGGGCAGGCCCAGGCTGCATAGCATCTTATCATATTCATAATGAAACATCTCAATACAGAGGATGCCGGCAGTCCGTTCACGGGAAAAGGAGGCGGGAAGTTCCAGCCGTTCCTGTTCTTCCATAAGGACCCTGTGCAGGGTAAGACTGTATCCCAGGCTGGCAAGCTCCTTTTGAAATTTATCCAGCATGACAATTGCAAAATGGTTTCCTCCTACGAAGTTCGTAAGAAATACCGCGATTTCAGTGTTTGCCTTTGGCGTGGGAATGGAAAGCACGGAGCTTCCGGATCTGACGGCTGTTACATAGGAAAACTGTTTGTAGCCCATCTCCATTGCCTTTTTTAATACTTTTTCTCTGGTGGCATCAGCAAGGATGCCGGTGTTGTTGATCGCCTTTGAGACGGTGTTGCGGGAAATGCCAAGCTCATCGGCAATATCCTGGATTGTAACTCTGGTGCCCATATATATTCCTCCTTTTTATAGGGTATTTTTTGCAAATATTGTGTTGAATTTGTTCTGCTTTTATTATAATGCACAAATCATTATGTGTCAAATGTAAAAATACAATTTTTTGAGGAAATTATACTTCGCAATAATCATAGTTTTAATAATTCTGTCATTCTTTATTCAAGATGTACATGAAAGCAGAAATGTAAAAATAAAAATGTGCAAAATGTAAAATATAGTATTGACTAAATGTAAAATAAATGGTATAAATATAATAACAAATCTCAAACTAATGTAAAATAAGAATTTTACAAATGCACAAATTATAAAAGAGAAAGGAGACTAAGGAAGGACATGAGAGAAAAGGCGTGCAGGATATGGAGGGATTTGACAGAAAGGAGGAAGCTATGACAACGAATTCAAAAACTGTTTTAAATGGAAGACAAGGAAGTAAGGATACAGGATTTCATAATGCACTGGTATATATCAGACAGCACTGGCAGCTCTACCTGATCTTCATGATGCCGGCATTACTGCTGACTCTGATTTTTAAGTATGCGCCTATGAGCGGCATCCTGATTGCGTTCCAGGACTACAATCCTTTTAAGGGGGTATCTGGAAGCGAATGGGTGGGCCTTAAGCATTTTACGAGGTTTTTGTCATCCCCTGACTTTATGAGATATCTGATTAACACATTGAAGCTGAGTGTGTACAGCCTGCTGTGGGGATTTCCGGTTCCGATTATACTGGCGCTTTTGCTGAACCGGATTCAGAGCGCAGGAATCAAGAAGAAGATACAGCTGGTACTCTATCTTCCGAATTTTGTATCAGTCATTGTACTCTGTGGTATCGTGCGGATTTTTCTTTCCGTGACAGGACCTGTAAATCTGCTGATGGGAACGGACATTAATTTCATGACCATGCCGGAGGCATTCCGTTCTATTTATATTATCAGCGGTATATGGCAGGGGGCAGGATGGGCCTCGATTATGTATACGGCGTCCCTGTCCAATGCGAGCCAGGAGCTTCGCGAAGCTGCAGTTATGGACGGTGCGAATATCTTACAGCAGATCCGGGCTGTGGAATGGCCGGCCATCAAAGATATGGTTGTGATCCAGTTCATTCTTCAGGCAGGAAATATTATGAGTATCGGCTTCGAGAAAGCTTATGCCCTGCAGACAGACTTAAACCTTCCGGCATCAGAGATCATCGCAACTTATGTATACAGAAAAGGTCTGATCGACGGTGATTACAGTTTTTCAACCGCAGTAGGCCTGTTTAACACGGTCATTAATGTCATTCTTCTGCTTGTTGTAAATAAAATCGTGGCAAAGATGAATGACGGACAGGGAATCTAAGGAGGTGTGCGCGCGATGAAAAAGAAAAAAGGATTTACAAGATATTCAGGACAGGATAAGGTGCTTCTGGCAATCGGATACATACTGTTGGGATTATTTGTGATTGCAATTATTGTCCCGATGATATATATTGTTGTTGCATCCTTCATGGATCCCATTATTTTGCAGAATAAAGGAATTACCTTTGATTTCAGCAAATGGACGGCAACCGCTTATGAACGTGTTATGACAAACAGCCAGATCTGGATTGGATTTAAGAATGCAATCATTTATTCTGTATTGTTTACAGTTGTTTCTGTGGCTGTAACGCTTTTGGCGGCTTATCCGCTTTCCAGGGCAGACTTTAGAGGAAAGGGCTTCTTCAATGTCATCTTTATGATAACCATGTTTTTTGGCGGCGGCCTGATTCCTACCTATCTGGTAGTTAGTAATCTTGGACTTGTGGACAGCATGTGGGCAGTGATTCTTCCGGGAGCTTTCAGCGTATGGAACATGACCATTGCAAGAACCTATTACAGAGGAATTCCCCAGGAGCTTCGTGAGGCTGCGGATGTAGACGGGGCAAGCGAGCTGACATTTTTCTTCAAGATTCTGCTTCCGGTATGTACTCCTGTGATTGCCGTGCTTGTACTGTGGCAGTTCGTTGCCATGTGGAACAGTTACTTTGACGCCATGATCTACCTGAATGATTCTGCAAAGCAGCCGCTGCAGCTTGTGCTGCGTTCCATATTGATCCAGAATCAGCCGGAATCCGGCATGATCGCGGACATGCAGAGTACAGCGGCGCGTGCACAGCTGGCAGAGCTTCTGAAATATGCAACCATTATTATTTCCAGTTTACCGCTTCTGATCATGTATCCATTCTTCCAGAAATATTTTGACAGCGGAATCATGGCGGGCGCTGTAAAGGGATAGGCAGGAATGGTTACTGCAATGGTTACAGACGGTAACAGAGAGAAGGAGGCAGACAATGAGAAATAAGTTTGGTAACAGATATGATAACAGGTCCGGACGCGGGTATGGAAAGCGAATCGCGGCGGCGGCTCTGGTGGTATGCATGGCAGTTTCCCTTGCGGGCTGCGGAGGAAAGAGGAAGATTAATGACGGAACCTTCCGTCCGGTAGATGAGTCAACGCTTCAGTTTCCTTTGAAGGAGAAAGCAACATTAACAGGCATGATCAGTTATCCGCCCAGTACGGAATCAGAGCCGAATAAACGGACGATTTTTAAACGACTGCAGGAACAGACGAATGTGGAGATTGACTGGACAGCGATACAATCCGACCAGTGGCCGGACAAGATTTCACTGAATATGTCGGATCCCAATAAGCTGACAGATTTTATCTTTTCAGCGGGATTTTCGGACAGTAACCTGCTAAAATACGGGGAATATGGAGCAATTATTCCTTTGGAAGAATACATTGATGCATATATGCCGAATCTGAAATCTGTATTTGACAAATATCCGGAGTACCGGACTATGTGTACGGATGTAAACGGGCACATCTGGGCATTGCCCTGGATTGAGCAGCTTGGCTCTGGTAAGACTGCCATTCAGACGATAGGAAATATGAGCTTTATTAATAAGAAGTGGCTAGATTTCCTGAATCTTGAGATTCCAGGGACGGTGGATGAATTTGAAGAGGTTCTGATTGCATTCCGTGACCATGCAAAAGAACTTCAGGAGGAATTTGGAATTGAGGGAAGCATTATCCCTATGTCCTGTATTGTCAATAACGGGGATCAGGATCCGGCGGTTCTGATCAATGGTTTTGGAGAAGGCTACGGCGATCCGGATAAAGACCGGCATATCGCAGTCACAGATGACAAAAAGGTAATCTGTACTGCAGTCCAGGAAGGCTATAAGAAGGGAATTGAGTGGCTGCATAAGCTGTATGAAGAGAAACTGATTGACCCGGAGGCATTTACCCAGGAATGGTCTACTTATGTATCCAAGGGAAAGTCCGGACGTTATGGAGTGTGCTTTAGCTGGGATGTGGGGAATATCGACAATCTGAAGGACTGGGTGCCGCTTCCGGTTCTGACTGCAGATACCCGGAACCTGACGCCGCAGAATGGTTCTTTTACCAGCGGATTTGACCGCGGGCGGTGCGTGGTAACTTCGGTTGCAGAGAACCCGGCGCTGGTATGTGCATGGCTGGATCAGATGTATGCGCCGATGCAGTCTCCGCAGAACAATTGGGGTACCTATGGGGAAGACGATGATTTTGACATCTTTGAGATGGGAAAAAATGCCAACGGGGAGGATATGTTAAAGCATGCGCCGCTTGGCGATGCATCTCCGGTAGAGGTAAGAGAGGCAGAATCGGTCGGAGGACCGCTTGCCATTCTGGATGAATATTATGACGTGTATGTGACATGCCCGGACGACGCGCAGTACCGTCTGGACTGGATCAAAGAATACTATACGCCTGATATGCACACGGAGTATGTATACCCGAATATCTTTATGAGCCGGGATGATACGGAGAAGCTCTCGAACCTGCAGGCAGATCTCCAGAAAGCCATGAATGCGAAGAAGGCAGACTGGATTATGAATGGATTTGCCGATACGGACTGGGATAAATATCTGAAAGAATTAGAAGCATACGGGCTGAGTGAATATCTGGAGCTGTTCCAGACATATCTGGATTCCTATAATGCGCAGACAGCGGCTTCAGAATAATTGGACTGAGTGAATAGATAGAAAAGGAAACGGTTGTGCATCGATATATAAAGCCGGTATATATTAAGAAAGGAAGAAATATTTATGACAAGTCAGACATTACGTGAAGCGCGAAAATATGAAGAGGCTTCTGAAAAATTAATCAGTAAAGAGGAGCGTCCCGATTTCCACCTGACTCCACGTGCGGGCTGGATGAATGACCCCAACGGCTTTTGCTATTATAAAGGCCAGTACCATTTGTTTTATCAGTATTATCCTTATGAGTCAAAGTGGGGTCCCATGCATTGGGGGCATGCGGTCAGCAGTGACCTGCTCCACTGGGAATATCTTCCTTGTGCCCTTGCGCCGGATGAGGCCTATGACAGGGACGGGTGTTTCTCCGGTAGTGCGGTGGTACTGCCGGACGGAAGGCACCTGCTGATGTATACCGGCGTGCTAAAGGAACACCAGGGACGAGATGTTTACAGAGAAGTACAGACACAGTGCATTGCCATAGGAGACGGGATTGATTATGAGAAATATGAGCAGAACCCGGTTCTGGATGAACAGGATATTCCGGAGGGCAGCAGCAGGTACGACTTCCGTGATCCTAAGATGTGGAAGCAGTCTGATGGAACGTATGCCTGTGTTGTAGGAAACCGTCCGGCAGATGGCAGCGGGCAGATCCTGCTGTATACAAGTGAGGATGGATTTCACTGGAAGTTCAAGAGTGTACTGGTTTCTAATCATGACCGGTTCGGGAAGATGTGGGAATGTCCGGATTTCTTCGAACTGGATGGGAAATGGGTGCTGCTTACAAGCCCCCAGGATATGCTGCCGGAAGGGTTTGAATATCACAATGGGAACGGAACGCTCTGCCTGATCGGTGATTATGATGAAGAAGCCGGTACATTCAAGGAGATGCATAATCAGTCTATTGACTACGGGATTGACTTTTATGCGACCCAGACGGTATTAACTCCAGATGGCCGCCGGATCATGATCGGCTGGATGCAGAACTGGGATGCCTGCGGCATACGCTCTCCGGAAGAACCCTGGTTCGGTCAGATGAGCCTTCCAAGGGAACTGTCGGTGAAGAATGGAAGACTGTACCAGTGGCCTGTCAGGGAACTGGATGCAATGCGGTGCAATAAGGTGGAATATACGGATGTGACGGTTTCAGGGCTGGTAGAGCTGGACGGGATGAAGGGCAGAAGAGTGGACATGGAACTTACCATCCGCCCGGCAGATGGAGAAGAGCTGTATCAGAAGTTCGCGGTCCGCTTTGCCCTGAACGACAGATACTGGACTTCTCTAAGCTTCCGGCCAAGAGAATCCATCCTGAAGGTGGACCGGAAGTTCTCAGGTTCCAGAAGAGCCATTATCCATCAGAGGCGCAGCCTGGTAAATCATGTGAATGGAGAACTGAAGCTGAGGATTATTCTGGACCGGTTCAGCGTGGAAGTCTTTGTAAACGACGGGGAGCAGGTTCTGTCGGCTACCATGTATACTGATCAGGAGGCAGACGGAATCTCATTTTTTGCAGATGGGACATCGAAGATAGATGTTGTAAAGTATGAATTGGGGACGGGGCATTTTTAAAAATGCCCCGTCCCCAATTCATTTTTTCTTTTAAATATTCACAATTGGGATAAAATATGACATTCGAAACATTTTAAAATGTAAGGGTACGATTGTAGTTTGTAAAAGGTACTGGAGAATGTTGTATATGAACCAGAATTATTGTGATATTCTTGACCGCTTATTATTATACAGAAGATCTTTAGACAAGACTCAGGAGGAGATGAGCAGACAATTTGGGATTACACAGAGCCATTACAGTAAAATAGAGGCTGGCAGCAAGATCATCTCTTTCCAGGGATTAGAGAATTTCGGGAAACATGGCGGGGATGTATCTTATCTGCTCACAGGGGAGAGACAGGTAAATGGGGAGATTGAGATCTATATTAACCGGTGCAGGACTGCCAGAAGCAGGAAGTCACTGTATAAAATAATTGTATGGCTGCTCTGGCAGGGGATTGAGTTAAGCAGAGTAAGGGGATGTGAGCTGGCAGGCAGGTCTTACCGGAGCCTGAGACTGGCGGAAATAGAGCTGGAGGAACCGGCGGTATGGAAAAATATCAGAAGGCTGGAGGGAATTTCACAGGAGAAGATGGCAGAGCGTCTGGATATTAATATTAAGCGCTATGGAAGAATCGAAAACGGGGGAGCAAAGCCGGACGCAGAGATTATGAATACCTTGTATACTGAGTTTGGGTATTCACCGTTGATATTTCTGGATGTGGAACGGTTCTATGCAAATGAGACAAATAAAATCTGGAATGGATTCACAGAGGATGTCAGGGCGGAACTGGAAGCAGTATTAAAGGATGCTATATGTCTGATTGGAAAATGTGAGAGTATATAGGGCTGCGGATGGCGCGATACTCATGGCAGATTTCATCGGTCGTGAGTGTAAAATGGGGCATATATGGGTGAAAGTATATAATGGAGAAGAATATATTAATAGTCGAGGACAAGGAAGCGACCTTGAGGATGCTTGAAAAACTGATCAAAGAGGATGTAGGCGGTGTTGCTGTTTTCCTGGCAAGGGATTATGAGTCAGCACTCAGGGAAGCCTTTTTAAGGAATATTGATGTTTTTCTCATTGATATTGTACTGGATACTGCCGTGACGGATGCTTCCGGAATGCGGTTTGCAAAACGTGTCCGGGAAGATGAAAATTATCTGTTTACTCCGATTATTTTTATAACAGGACTGGAGGATCCCAGGCTGTATGCTTATAAGGAACTGCACAGCTTTGGGTATATAGAAAAGCCTTTTGCAAAGGAAAATGTGGTGGAGCTTGTTAAGGATGCGCTGAGATATCAGCCCAGGATCCGGGAGGATGAGAATGTATATTTTCCGAAGGATGGCATTCTGATTGCGGTGAAGCTTAGTGAAATCATTTATGCCGAAGTACAGAGCCACAGTCTGTATATAAGACTGCTAAATGAAAGAATTGAGATTCCGCACATGACCATAAAGAAGTTTGCTGCCCTGACGCAGCGGAAGGGTTTTATCCAGTGCAGCAGAAATACGATTATCAACAAAAGGTTCATTAAAAATGTAGATATGGTGAACCGCTATATCAGCTTCAGAGAATGTGGAGAACAGGTTGGGATAGGAACTGTGTATAAGAAAAAGGTTTACCAGGAGCTTATGGATGTGTGAGAGAATATACGTTCTTTTGGAGATAGTTAATATTGTTCTGTGTCTGCACTATCTTTGGGGAAAGAAGCCGAAAATAAATCTGGGTACAGTACTTGTGATCTGTACAGATGTGCTTATCTTTGAACTTATTAACCAGTATGATGCGGATATGGCTGGTTATGTTCTGATGTATTTTTTGATCTTTGTATATACAGTCAGTGAATTTGGAAGCAGTATGCCTGATGCTTTGCTGGGAAATGCATTATATATTCTGCTTTTGGGAACAGCACAGCTGCTGGTGAATCTGCCGTTTCTGGTATTACATATTCCGCTTTTTTCTGAAAATGTGTCAGGAATCTATACGAATATTATGGTAATGCTTCTTCTGTTTTTCTTAAAACAAAAGCTTCATTTCCTTTTTGATCTGGCAACCGGAAAGAGGGGAGTTCATGTTTTTATTATCATGATTTTCGGGGGTGCTGTAATTCTTTCGACCTTTCGGTATAAGCTGTTTCTGATGATCTCAATAGAGGAACTTTTGGTCATATTAATATTTGGAAGTCTGATCTGTATTCTGTCTTACTGCTGGCAGGCTGAGAGAGAAAAGGTCCGCATCAAGCAGGTAGAGCTGCAGATGCATAATTGCTATGACGAGTCATTTAAGGAATTGATTAAAACAATACGGGAAAGACAGCACGATTTCCATAATCATATTCAGGCAGTTAAATCGCTGCATTATTCAATACAGACTTATGATGAGCTGGTTGCAGAGCAGGACAAGTACTGTGATGCTTTGATGGAAGATAACCGGTTTTATGGTCTGCTGAATGAGCACAGTCCTGCCCTCACTGGATTCTTATATGGAAGGTTTAAGGAGGCTGATGAGGCAGGAGTCCGGGTAGAATATTCTGTAAAGATCAGACAACGCATAACCAGCATTCCCGAATATATACTCGTGGAGATCGCGGGGATATTACTGGATAATGCGATGGAAGCTGTTTTGGAAAATGAACACAAGGCGGTGGAGTTTTACTTAAGCCAGGAAGAAGATATGCTAAGTCTTGAGGTGGGAAATCCGGTAGAGAATGTCAGCTATACGGATATATCCATGTTTTTTAAGGCAGGCTATAGTAAAAAGGCAGAGCATACTGGACTTGGGCTGCATAAGGTCTTTCAATACAGCAGAAAATATGGGTTTGATGTGATTGCAAAGAAGCAGGAGAAGAAAAATCAGGAATGGTTGTTTATTAAGATTAATTATGGAAGCTGTCCGCGCTAAATGCCTGCGGGACAGCTTATTTTCTTATGGAATGTGCAGTCTGGCACATTCCTGACCCGGGAACCGGATCAATTATGCGTTACTATGAGCGGACGGTTAGTCCGTGAATAGTAACAATTATTCATCTTCCGGGAATGGATATTCGCCAAAATAGAGAAGGCTGCATCCCTTCCAGTGAAGGACATAGACGAATGCAAGGAGAAAGCTTCCCAGCAGTCCGCT
This sequence comes from uncultured Lachnospiraceae bacterium, assembly GCA_947566645.1. Taxonomy (GTDB): domain Bacteria; phylum Bacillota; class Clostridia; order Lachnospirales; family Lachnospiraceae; genus CAPEBR01. Next base: position 52,374 of record CANOKL010000015.1, on the reverse strand, counting down.
GATATTCCGTTTTAAGAATGACATGAGTACACCCCCTTTGTATAAGCTATTAACAGCTGTATTGAATGTATTATAATTACCCAGAAACCACAGGAAAGATATGGGTTAGCGGGTAATATAAACAGAGCAATAAAATATAAAAACATAAAAGTAAGAACAAGAGTCCGGTACCATAAATCCTGTCTGGAGGTTAATTTACCATGATAACAGGAAGGAACTGGAGCAATCTTATAGGTTACAATAATAGCCAGAATTAACAACAGCAGCTGCACTGGCCGGGGCGGTGCGGTAAGCGGCAGCAGCATTATGCAGCAAAAAAGATAGGATACTGTGACAAGCAGGCAGGAAACATATGAGTTAAAATGAAGCCCCCCGCTATAGCGCCTTAAAAAGGCAAGTACAAAAGTACACCAGAGATATTCCGGGAAGGCAGAAAAAAATAAAAAGATAATTCCCATGATTATAAATTTCGTCAGTTCCGACATAAGAGATTTCACTACATAATGCACTAGCTTGATCTGGTAATCGGTATAGCTATGTTCAGTTTTCAGATATGTGTAAAAACTCATTTGATCTGCACGCTCCTGTCACTTTCTCAAAGTCTGTGCAGTAAATACCCTTGCTTATAAAGTGTGTCTGAAATATGCTTTCTGTCGTACCCTGCGCAGACCTGATTAATAATTATATTATAAAACTTTTGGATGCAGGAACAGGAAATGAAGACTGAATATGGAAAAATATGGATTAAACTTAATAGGCAGGATAAACAAGAAAGTATATTGAAGAAGCTGTAAAGTACGTTTTATCCCAGTCATTCCAGGCCTCTGGATGAAAACACAGTACATTTTAGATGCAAATAATGAAAGTTCAGTGGAAAAATAACGTATTTTGGTCAAAAAAGTTATCTGCACTGGAAGCATAATGTAACATGAATTAAAGTTCATAAAATGGAGGCATAAGAATGAAGGTTACACATGAAGAATTCAATTCTCTGATTGGCAGAAAGATTAAAAGAATCCGTCAGGAAAGAAATTATACAAGAGAAAGCCTTGCTGAAGCAGCGGGAATTTCCTCAAGATTCTTGTATGAGATCGAGATGGGACGAAAGGGCTGCTCTGCATTCGTTCTATTTAGGCTGGCCAGCAACCTCAGAGTGAATGTAAACTACTTTATGCAGGAAGAAAAAGACATATTCTGGATGGAGTTCCAGAGATTATACATGAGGTTCGAAGAGGATGAGAAAAAGGAACTCAACGAAATTATGAAAATTCTGCATGAAATGCTCCATAGAGTTTAAAAGCTAAGTAGGGACAGGTCATTTTGAATTGGGGACGGGGCATTTCTAGAAATGCCCCGTCCCCAATTCGCTACCTTTTCAGGAGCGCTTCCTTAAATTCCGGCAGAGCCGCTTTTCCAGGCTCTGTCACTGGTTTAACCCATTTACCGCTTCTGGTATACCATAATTCAAATACAAGCCGGATCAGCTCATCTGTATACAGGAATGAGAATACCGCAAGGAACGGAAGATGGAAGATCATACCTGCCGCCCACGTTGCCGGGACGCTTACAGTAAACAGACAGATAATCTCTAACAGTGTTCCGAAGACAGCCTCTCCTCCTGCGCGGTAGCAGGAGTTCATAATATAATTGCAGGTACGGATCGTTCCGGCTGCCAGGTAGATCATAATCATATATTTTCCGAAAAACATAGCCTCAGCCCCAAGACCGAACAGGGAAAGCATGGGCCTGTTCAGAAGCAGCCCGGTCAGGCAGATGCAGAAGGTAATTGCGGGGCATAGTATGGAAAACTTCTTTACATACTGGTAGCCGTTCATAAGATGGCCGGAGCCAACCTCTTTTCCTACGACTACAGAGGATGCGTCCGCGAGTCCGGCGAAGAAAGCAAATACAAAGCCTTCCAGTACACGGAACGCAGCCATTGCCGCAATGGCTGATTCCGACTGATGTCCGATTACAATATTAATCAGCATCTGTCCAATCCCGTAGAACAGCTCATTGCAGATAATAGGAAAGCATTTTCCCATATATTCCTTAAGAAAACCATCCCCCCAGGAAAACATGTCTTTGATTCTCAGCTCAACTGTTTTTCTGTCCCTCAGAAGGAAAAGAAGCAGCACGAACACATTGACCACACCGGATACCAGCGTGCCCACCGCCGCACCCGCTGCGCCCATCCTGGGCATGCCGAAACGGCCGTAGATCAGAATCCAGTTCAGGACAAAATTCGTGATCAGTGCAAGGACTGAGCTGAACAGGGGCGGCTTCACCCGTTCCGTGGAGCGCATCAGAAAGCTGATGATCATGGCAATCACCTGAAGAGGATACGCAAAGCCGACAATCCGGATATAAGGGGCGCCGATTGCGATAATGCCTGACTTATCCGTGTAGATTCCAAGTATAAATTCCGGGTTTGCAACTGCAGTTCCGCCAAATAGCAGCGATACTGCCAGCATACAGACCAGCGCAAGGCCAAAGGTCCGGTTAATGCCCTTCTCATTACGCGCACCCCAGTACTGGGAGAAAAACAGCAGTCCTCCGCTTGCGAACCCGAAGTAGCAGGAGAAGAACAGGGACGTAATCTGGGAACAGATGCCAACAGCAGCAACAGACAACTCTCCCTGGCTGCCAATCATAATGGTATCCACCATGCTCGCAGTTGTGGACAGAAAATTCTGAAATGCAATAGGCAGTGCAATCGTAAATACAGTGCGGAAAAAAATTCCCCAACCGATTCTTTCATTTCTCATATCTTCACTTCCCTCCCAATGATTCTATCACCAAAAACAATATTCATATACATATGTTTTTCGGCATACTTGTATCATTCTATCATATTTCCCGGCAGAATCAAGAGGGAATTCAATTGGGGACAGGTCATTTTGAATTGGGGACGGGGTATTTTTAAAAATGCCCCGTCCCCAATTCGTCAATCAGGGCCTGAAGCTCGTCTTTTGTGCAAAGTCCGAAGGAGGCGAGATTGCGAAGTGGCATGGAAGCGACCATGGCATTGTTCATGGCGTCGCTGATTGCGGTGTCCCCGTCCTCTTTTGCTTTATCTGCAGATGCTCCGAAGAATTCACCCATACGGTTCTTAAGCCCTTCTATACAGGGCGCTGTGCGTTTGTCTGCAAGTAGTTCTCCGAGAGTGGAGTTCATGTGTACTTTAAGGGGCAGTATCTTCTGGGTTGTCATATGGATCTTTCCGGACAGCCTTATATCCCGGGAGGAGGCGCCGATCAGAATCTCGTAATCACCGGAAGCGGCATACCAGTCGCTGATCTGTGTGTTATACCATGCGAGGCTCCGGTAATCAAGTGGGAAGGAGACGGTCTTTGTCTCGCCGGGCTTTAGGGATACTTTGCTGTAGCCTTTTAGCTCTTTTAAGGGACGGCGCACGGCTCCGGTCAGGTCGCTGATATAGAGCTGGACAATCTCCTTTCCTTCGCAGCTTCCGGTATTGGTGACGTCCACGGATACGGTAACTGTGTCATGATCCGTCATTTCGGATTTGCTGATCTTTAGACCGCTGTATGAGAAATCGGTGTAGGACAGCCCGTGTCCGAATGGAAATGCAACCGGCATCTCTTTGGCATCATAGTAGCGGTATCCGACAAAGATGCCTTCCCTGTATTCTACCTTGTCCCCATCCCCGAAGAAAAGGTAGGATGGATTGTCGGAGAGTTTGTAAGGTATGGTTTCTGCAAGCTTTCCACAGGGGCACGCCTTTCCGAACAGGAGATCTGCTATAGCGCTGCCTGCTGCCTGTCCTCCGAGGTATGCTTCCAGAAGTCCTTTTACATCAGCAAGCCAGGGCATTTCCACTGGGGAACCGTTATGCAGGACAACGATTACTTCGGGCTGGACAGCCAGGATCTCGCGGATCAGCCTGTTCTGGCATTCGGGGAGCCGCATATGTGTACGGTCATAGCCCTCGGACTCAAAGCTGTCCGGAAGGCCTGCGAAGATGACGGCCTTATCTGCCGCCTTTGCCGCCTGCAGTGCCTCTTTTGCAAGGGCTTCATCGTAAATATCGCTGTCAGCCGGAAAGCCTTTGGCATAAGTAATATTTGCGTTGCCGGACACCTCGTCCAGGATATTGCTTACGCGGAAGCTGTTGATGTGGGAGCTTCCGCCTCCCTGGAAGCGGGGCTTTTTGGCAAACTCGCCGATAAATGCAACCTTTTCCGTCTCCTTTAGTGGAAGGACAGAGTCATTTTTTAGAAGAACCATGGATTCCCGTGCAATCTTCCCTGCCAGTTCGTGGTCGGCTTCCAGGTTCAGTTCCTGCTCCTCACGGTGGTCTGTATATTCGAAAATGATATTCAGCAGGCGCTCTACGGCCTGGTCGAGGACGCTTTCCTCAAGGGAACCGTCTTTTACTGCATCTACGATTTCACGGTCATTTATGCCGCCGGAGGAGGGCATCTCAAGCTCCAGTCCGGCTTTCAGCCCGGCAGTCCGGTTATTGACAGCTCCCCAGTCAGACATCACGTATCCTTTAAATCCCCATTCATCGCGCAGCACCTTTGTCAGAAGCCAGGGATCTTCTGAAGCATAAGTTCCGTTGATCTGATTATAGGAGCACATGACGGTGTAGGGCTGTGATTTTTTCACTGCTGTCTCGAATGCAGGAAAATAGATTTCCCGCAGCGTCCGCTCGTCTGCATTGGAGGAGCAGCTCATACGGTTAAACTCCTGGTTATTTGCAGCAAAATGCTTGATGGAGGTTCCGACGTGATGACTCTGTACACCCTCGATAAATGCGGTGGCAGTCTCACCGGCAAGATAGGGGTCCTCGGAGTAATATTCAAAATTACGCCCGCACAGAGGGGAACGCTTGATGTTGACTGCCGGGCCGAGGACGACGGACAGGTCAGTTGCCTGTGCTTCTTTTCCGATGGCGTCGCCGAACTCCTTCATAAGGTCCCGGTCAAAGGAGCAGGCGCTTAATACGGCGGGTGGGAAGCAGACTGCCTTGATGCTTTCGTTGATTCCCAGATGATCTGCCTGGTCATCCTGCTTGCGCAGGCCGTGGGGGCCGTCGCTTACCATGACACTGGGAATCCCCAGGCGTTCAATACCCTTTAAATGCCAGAAATCAAGGCCGGAGCACATTCCGGCTTTTTCCTCCAGAGTCATCTGTCTGATTAGATCTTTTATATTTCTTTTCATAGTTCATCTCTCCTGCTTGTTATTTTGAAGTGAATAGGTTATGAGTTACTATGAGCCCTCCCAGGCTGTGAATAGTAACGGTTATGATCCTAACTTACCATGAAAACCAAAAAAGATATAGTAAAATCTTGTGAAAAATGTTAAAATCCTGTTATATGTAAATCAAATTGGCGAAGGGTGCAAATGTACGGAGGACATCCGTTTGGCACAAACCGAAGCGCAGATATTTTAAACAGATATGGAGGAGGGCGGCAGACATGAAAAAGGGAACCGATTTCCTGGAGGCATACAGGGAAAACAGTCTGTTTGAGAGAAGAGAAGCCCTGCAGCCGCATATGTCGTATGCGCAGGAGAAGGAGAGATACCGTGTGATCCGGGAAGGGAGGACAGATCTTCTGGAGGCTGTGCTTAAGCTTCCTCCGGACGGTACAGCGGGCATCCTGTCAAAGGACGCGCTCCGTAATCAGAAAAATATGCTGATTGCCGCGATTACGACATTTACCCGCTCTGCCATGGACGGAGGGCTGCCGGAAGAGCTGGCATATGCCATGAGCGACAGCTATATTTTAAAGGGGGAGGAATGCACCTCTGCCCAGGAACTGGATCAGATCTATAACCGGGCATTCAGGGAATACACATATGCGGTTGCCAGGGAAAAGAACAGGCATTACAGCATCAAGATAGAAGCCGCGCTGCATTATATTACCATACATCTTCATGAGAAGATTACGCTGGAGTCAGTAGCGGAGGCAGTAGGTTTAAGTCCCTGCCATCTGTCCAGGGTTTTTAAGAAGGAGACGGGTGTCTCCATGGTGGATTATGTGCAGGAGGAGAGAATTGAGACAGCAAAGCATATGCTGGCTTATACGGATGATACTTTGTCCGCGGTCAGCCAGTATCTGTGCTTTTCCACACAGAGCTATTTCATCCGGATTTTTAAGAAATATACGGGGATGACTCCGGGGCAGTACCGGAGGTCATTGGGGACGGGGCATTTTTAAAAATGCCCCGTCCCCAATTAGGGGGTTCTGTTGAATTCCCTGTTAGATTGTGATAGAATCCAATCATGAAAGTCATGACAGGGGTGGCAGTCTCCCGGGGCAATGACCGGTCTGCATGGCATTTTTTAATCGTAACCGTGTGGCAGGAGGTGTCTATATAATGAATGATAAACAGAGTTACCAATGGAAGGAAATGACCATGGGTGTATGCTATTATCCCGAGCATTGGGAAGAATCCCTGTGGGAGGAGGATCTTGACCGGATGCTTCATACCGGCATTACCGTGGTCCGGATTGCGGAGTTTTCATGGAATAAGGTTGAGCAGGAGGAGGGGCGGTTTGAATTCGGGTTCTTTGATCGTTTTTTAGATCTGTGTGAGGAGAAGGGGATGAAGGTCATCTTCGGCACCCCGACGGCTACGCCGCCCGCATGGCTTACGGAGAAATACCCTGAGGTTCTCAATGCCACAAAGGACGGCGTGTTGTACCGCCATGGCGGGAGAAGGCATTATAATTATAATTCACCTGTCTATCAGGAGCTTAGTGCAAGGATCGTGGAGAAAGAAGCAGAGCATTATGGAGGGCATCCTGCCATTGTGGGATGGCAGATTGACAATGAGCTTAACTGCGAGACCAGTGAATTTTATTCCGAAGCAGACTCAGCGGCGTTCCGCGTATTTTTAAAGGGGAAATACAAGACGCTGGACGCGCTTAACAATGCATGGGGCACTGTATTCTGGAATCAGACGTACACAGACTGGAAGGAGATCTACGTTCCGAGAACCGTGCTGAATATGGGAATCAATCCCCACCAGCATCTGGATTATTTCCGCTTTCTGTCTGACAGTACTTTAAGATTCTGTGGTATGCAGGCAGAGATTATCCGGAAATACAAGAAGCCGGGGGATTTTATTACAACCAATGGAATGTTCTGGAATGTGGACAATCATAAGATGGAGAAGGACTGCCTGGATGTCTACACCTATGATTCCTACCCAAGCTTTGCGTTCGGGCTTGACCGGGATCCGAAGACGGCGGACGATCTAAATGACCGGAAGTGGACCATGCACCTGAATGAGGTCCGTTCCATCTGTCCGCATTTTGGAATTATGGAGCAGCAGTCCGGTGCCAACGGCTGGACAACAAGGATGGAGGGGCCTGCGCCGAGACCTGGACAGCTTACCCTTTGGGCAATGCAGAGCGTGGCGCAGGGCGCTGACTACATCTCGTTTTTCAGGTGGAGGACCTGCACGGTCGGGACAGAGATCTACTGGCACGGGATTCTGGATTATGACAACAGGGATAACCGGAAGCTTGCGGAGGTACGGGATTTTTATCAGAAACTAAAGAGCATTGACGCTGTGTGCGGCGCGGAAAATAAAGCGGCATTTGCCGTTGTGAAGGATTACGATAATGAATGGGATACCGAGGTGGATATGTGGCATAAGAGAGTGGCGTACAGAAGCGGGAAGGAAATCTTCCAGGCTTCCGAGCTTTTACACACTCCCTATGATCTCGTATACCTTCAGGAGGACAGCGAGTTAAGCGATCTCTTAAAATATCCGGTGGCTATCTATCCTCACCCGGTTCTTGTGGATGAAAAGAGGGCTGGATTTCTTAAGAAATATGTGGAGCAGGGGGGAACCCTGGTGATCGGATGCCGGAGCGGGTATAAGGATATGAATGGAAGATGCGTGATGATGCCGCAGCCGGGGCTTCTCGGGGACATTACAGGGTCGGATGTGAGAGACTTTACTTTCGAAAGCCCGGCGGAGGAGCCTGTGTGGGCAAAATGCGGAGACGAAAAGATTTCCATGCCCTTATTTAACGATATTCTGGAGCCTCTTGAAGGAACGGAGGTGCTGGCAGTCTATGGAAATAATTATTATGCAGGGAAGGCTGCGGTTACGGAGAGGAAACTTGGAAAGGGACGGGCAATCCACTTTGGCAGTACATTTTCCAGGGAGAATCTGAACTGGCTGTTTGGATATCTTGGCATTAAGGAGCCCTTTGCAGATGTGATTGACGCCCCGGAGACGCTGGAGGTAGTGATGAGGGAAAAAGAAGGAAGATCGTATCTTTTTGTGCTCAACTTCCAGGCAGATATGGAGGAGTTTACGCTGAAAAGGAAAATGCGGCTGATGTATACCGGTGAGGAACTGGAAGGCATGCAGAGCCTTTCGGCTTACGGGACGGCGGTGTATGAGGTGTTGGATTTGCAGAGATAGGGGAGCCCCGGACTTTGTTTTAGAAGTTCTGTCAGATTCCACGAGGCGAAGGGACATGGTTATAAAGCTTGCCAAGTATGCTACAGCGGGCGTGAGGGAATACTGGATGGCTGATCCGGATAAGAACAGGGTGATAGTCAATGATTTTGAAAAGGGGAATATTGGAATTTATGGATTTGAGAATGTGGTGGAGGTTGGAATTTTTGGCGGAGATTGCAAGGTGGATTTTAAAGAAATAGAGGAGGCGCTATCCTCTCACTGGCTAGTACGTTAATTGGGGACAGGTCATTTTGAATCCGGGACGGGGCATTTTTAAAAATGCCCCGTCCCGGATTCAAAATGACCTGTCCCCGTAATAACTATGTAACAACTGGGGGTTATGATAACGCTATAGTAAAAAGAAAGGAGCGAAGGTTATGAACAGAGCATGGAAGAGGTACAGGATTTTGCTGACAGCAGGGGCAATGGCGGTATGTATGGCGGCAGGACTGGGGATGGGAATCCGGTGGTCGAGGGATAATGCGCAGAAGGTGGTGGTGGAGGCCGCAGAGAAGAAGTTTATAAATGAGACGGGGAATCCGGCGCCATATGAACCACAGGGGGATCTCACTAATCTATACGGGGAACGTTTGTATAAGGATGTAGTGGATGAAGACATTGGGAAAGAGGTGTGTGATAAATACAAGCTTGATTACGATAAGGTTCTTGAGGGTGATCTGACTCGTGAGATGCGGAATTATGAGGAGAGTCTGTGGCTTAGGAAAAAGATGGGAGACTGTCCGCTTCTGGGAAGGGAGCTAGATACACACGATGGGTTTGCTTCCCTGGAGGAATATATCAGTGATATTTATGCATTTGGTGAGGGGGAGGAAGTGATCAGGTCTATGTGCGAAGAGTTTGAGATGGATCCGGATCAGGCTAAGGTTTCTGATCTTACGACAGAGCAGCTTATTGAGATCGGGGAGAAGGCTTATGAGACCTCCGATCATCCAAAGGGGTAACGGTTATGGCAGATATATTGATTGTGGAGGATGACAAAAGGATTAATGAACTGATCCGAAGAACACTTGCCATGACAGGACATCAGGGGTTCCCGGCTTTTTCAGGCCGGGAGGCCCTTTTCGTGCTGGAGGGGAAACGGATTGATCTGATTCTTCTGGATATCGGGCTGCCGGATATGGACGGCTTTGGACTGATGAAGTGCCTGTCAGGGGAATATGCGGATATTCCCGTAATCTGCGTGACTGCCAGGGATGAGGTTCCGGACCGGGTGAAGGGATTGAAGGGCGGAGCGGAGGATTATATTGTCAAGCCATTTGCCATGGAGGAGCTGCTGGCGCGGATACAGGTGGTGCTGCGGCGTTTTCATAAGGAACAGAATGTTTTTCATATCCGGGATGTGGAGGTGGATCTGTCGGGCGCTGTTGTGAAGAGAAGGGGAAGGACGGTGGAGCTTACGAACCGGGAGTACGAGCTTCTTAAGGTGCTGTTGCTGAACCGGAATATCGCGCTCTCCAGGGAGCGGCTTTTGGAGCTTGCCTGGGGGATGGATTTTTACGGGGATGACCGTACCGTGGATGTGCATATCCGGAGGCTGCGGCAGAAGCTGGGACTGGAGAAGGATATCCGGACGATTTTTAAATATGGGTATCGGCTGGAGGTGTGAGATGCAGCTGTGGAAGAAGAATTTTTTGGCAGTTTATCTGCTGTTTTTACTGGTTATTTATGGAGGACTGCTGCTTTTGGATGCTTATATTTCTAAAAATGAAGTGGAACTGTGGGTGGAGCGGGCAAGGAGCAGTGAGAGGAGTATCTGCGACCTGGCTGAGGGGCTTAAGGAGGAAGAGATCAGCCGTGTCTCCATGGGGATGGACCGCATGGCAGAGAGATTCCTGACCCAGGGCGTACGGATCAGAATCCGGATGAATACATACATAGCGGCAGACTCATTTCCAGAGGGGGAGAGGGCAGAAGGGCCGGTGGAAATTCAGAACTGGAAAGGAATAGACTATCTTGTTATAAGGGAGGAGCGGAATGCGGAGGATGCCGTGATAGAGGTGATGTATGCGGAGAGCCTGGAGGGGCTGTCGCGGCAGCAGGCGAGGCGGATGTGGATTTTCTGCGGGGGCGGATTTTTATTCGCGGCGATGCTGGGGCTGTTTCTTTACTATACGATGCGCCGGATTAACCGGCCTGTGAATCAGATTGCCCATGAGCTTCGCACGCCTCTGACCGGAATCCGGGGGTATGCGGAATATATGATGATGGGAAAACTTACAGAGGAGGACCGTTTTTACGCCGCGCAGCAGATTGTGGAGAGCGCCAGGAGTCTTGAGGATATCACGGAGAAGCTTCTGATTATGGGAAATGTAAGAGAAGGGGCAATCCGTATGGAGAGAGTCCGCATGGGAAAGGTGCTCGGTGAATTGAAGGAGAAATATCCGGGTGTGGAAACTGGCTGTCAGGTGGAGGACGTGGATGGGGATGAGACTCTGGTCAAGTGTCTCCTTGAAAATCTGACTGCTAATGCCGTCAGTGCCGGACAGCAGGTGAGGGTTACTGTGGATGGGCATGGAATTAAGGTCTGGAATGACGGGGAGACGCTGGATGCGAAGACTGTGAGGGCGCTCAACCGGGGGCAGGAGCTGCAAAATGGACGGGGAGGCAGGCATGGGTATGGGATTTCTGTCTGTCAGGAGATCGCGAAGGTGCATGGGTGGAAGCTTGTTTACCGGTCGGCGAAAGAAGAGGGGACTACGGTGGTCTGCAGGTTCAGGAGCTGAGAGCAGTTAAGGTTGCCACTCACGGGGCCGTGAATAGTAACCAGTTGAGGATTTTCTTTCAGACACCGTGTCCCCGGCCTTGTTTCATTAAATAATCCATGTTAAACTAAACATAGATCAAAGCATCAATAAAGTATCTAAAGAAGCAACATTTCACTAAAACTACAGGGGGCTGATCATTCATGCAACGTTATTTTAATACAGAAGTCTATTGAACAGGTGTCCTATTAGCTTTGCTAAGTTTTATGAGGAATTTGGGACGGGGCATTTTTAAAAATGCCCCGTCCCAAATTAAAAATGACCTGTCCCCATACACCGTGCTGCTGATTGACGAGGTCGATCATGCAAGTAGAATATCAAAAGGAGAGGCATAACAAATGAAACGGCTGTTTTTATTGGAAGATGATCTGAGTTTAATAAACGGGCTTTCCTTTGCCATTAAAAAGCAGGGGTATGAAATAGATGTTGCCCGTACCATGTTAGAAGCGGATGCTTTATGGACTGAAGGAAAATATGATCTGGTTATTCTGGACGTGTCGCTTCCCGATGGTTCTGGCTTTGAGTTCTGCAGGAAGATACGCCGGACTTCAAAAATACCCATTATGTTTCTCACTGCCGCTGATGAAGAAACGGATATTATCATGGGGCTTGACATTGGCGGCGATGATTACATTACAAAACCTTTTAAATTGGCGGTATTCCTGTCAAGAATTAACGCATTGCTGCGCAGGAGTGAAAATTTCAATACAGCCGATACAGAATTGAGTTCAGGAGGCATCAATATAAAACTTCTGAGGGGTGAGGTTTATAAACAGGGAAATCTGCTTGACCTGACAGTAAGCGAGTATAAATTGTTGTGTCTGTTCATGGAAAACCCAGACCAGATACTTTCTTCGGAACAGATTTTAGGAAGGCTGTGGGACTTAAGCGAAAATTATATAGACAACAGTTCTCTTACCGTATATATCCGCAGGCTCCGTACAAAGATCGAGGACAATCCAGGAGAACCCAAACGGATCATTACGGTACGCGGCATGGGTTATAAATGGAATACGACAGATTGAGGTACAGGATGAAAATATTTGTAAATCGAAAGATCCGCTTTCTTTTTGCCGGTATCTTATGGTGTGCCATAGCTTTTACACTGCTTTCCGTGTTGTTCGCAGCCTTTGAAGTTAAGAATGCGGCGTATTACATCATCGGCTGCGGTTTGTGTATGACGGCGGGCATACTGCTGATTTGCTATGGGTATTTCAAGGAGCAGCATAAAATTATGGAAAATGCCATAGCGCAGATTACAGAATATATATCCGGCGACAAAAATGTTACGATTGAGTGCAACGATGAGGGTGAGCTGTACAGGCTGTTCCATGAAGTGAATTCATTGGTTGCCATCCTGAATGCCCACATTGAAAATGAGGGGAAGGAGAAGGAGTTCTTAAAAAATACCATTTTAGATATATCCCACCAGTTAAAGACGCCTTTGGCCGCGTTAAATATCTATAACGGGATCATACAGGGAGAGGCGGAGAGTATACCTGCCATCAAAGAGTTTGCTGATTTTTCAGAACAGGAACTGGAAAGGATCGAGACGCTGGTGCAGAACCTGCTGAAAATCTCAAAATTTGACGCAGGTACCGTTGTGATGATGAAAGCATTGGAAAATGTATCTGAGATGATGGAGCGTATAAGAAAACAATTCTCGTTCCGCGCGGGGCAGGAGGGGAAAGAGATCCTCCTTGCGGGAGATGAATCCATTGATTTTATCTGTGACCGTAACTGGCTGATGGAGGCAGTGGGAAATATTGTAAAAAATGCTTTAGACCATACGGAAAAAGGGGATGTTGTCCGGATCGAATGGAAACTGTCAGCGTCCGAGCTTAAGATTACGGTAAAAGATAACGGAAGCGGAATCCATCCGGAGGATCTGTACTATATCTTCAAGAGGTTTTACCGGAGCCGGTATTCCAAGGACACGCAGGGGACCGGGCTTGGCCTGCCTCTTGCGAAGTCAATTATAGAAGCGCATGGAGGAAGCATTGCGGTTGACAGTGAGCTGGGGTATGGCACGATATTCTATCTTCATATTGCCGCCCCCTGAAGACTGTCCGAAAACTCATTTCCACAATCTGCACGTCCTACTTTGCAGGATAATCTGCCCCCAAATCAATCGACGTAGCCCGCCGCGACTCATGATTTTTGGGCAGATTCCCTGCAAATTGGGACACACATCTTGTGGAAAGCAGTTTCGGGACAGTTCCCCTGAAAATGGAATCCTACAAAATTGTAGGATAATTGTAATATTACAGTAGGGTTTGCGTGCTATGATTTTCGTACATTGAAAATGAAGTCCCGGGTTCATCTTCGATGTACGAATTTTTATACCTTAATGGACGAAGTCCACCCGCCCGCAGGGCATGCATCACGGTGTGCCCTTGGGTATACCCATCCAGGCATCCTGTAATTCTTGCCCCTGGCGGGGCGGGCGGACTATCGTCTGGCAAGATATATGAAGAAAGAGGTGTTGTATGTGAATTTATTGGAAGTAAAATCAATTTCTAAAGTCTATGGAGAGGGCGATACCGCTGTACATGCCCTGAAAAAAGTTAGTTTTTCGGTGCCGAAAGGAGAATTTGTGGCAATTGTCGGAGAGTCCGGTTCCGGAAAGAGTACCCTTCTTAATATGATCGGCGCGTTAGATACGCCTTCCTTTGGCAAAGTATATATCGGCAATAAGGATATCTTTGCGATGAAGGAAAAACCCCTCACCGTTTTTCGGCGCAGGAATATCGGGTTTATTTTCCAGAGCTTCAATCTGATTCCGGAACTGACAGTGGAACAGAATATCATCTTTCCGGTACTGCTCGATTACCAGAAGCCAAACCAGGGATATCTGGAGGAGTTGCTGGCAGTATTGAATCTTACAGAACGCCGGCATCACCTTCCAAGCCAGCTCTCAGGCGGCCAGCAGCAGAGAGTGGCAATCGGACGGGCGCTGATTACCCGTCCCGCCCTCATCCTGGCAGACGAACCAACCGGGAACCTGGACACGCAGAACAGCCGGGAGGTCATCGGACTCTTAAAAGAAGCTTCAAAAAAATATGAACAGACAATCATCATGATCACCCACAGCAAGGGCATCGCACAGACAGCGGACCGGATCCTGGAGGTATCGGACGGAGAAATGACAGATTTTGGGAGGTGCAGGGAATGAAAAGGAGACAGGAAATGAAAAGTTATCTCAGCCTGATTCCGATCTCTGCACGTGTACACAGGCGGCAGAATCGTTTGACACTTCTGTGCATTATTATCTCGGTGTTTCTTGTCACGGCTATTTTCAGTATAGCGGAGCTATCTATTCAGGCAGTGAGCAGATACATGCAGGAGAAACACGGGAACTGGCATATCCGGATTGACGGTATTTCACAGGAAAGTGCAGAAGAAATCGGGGGACGCCCGGATGTTGAAGCCACCGGCTGGTGTGAATCCTTTAACACGGACGGAGATCAGCCCTATAATATAGGTGGAAAGAAAGCCGCTCTGTATGGCGTGGATGAGACCTATATCACACAGCTTGTTAATGCACTTGAAGAGGGAGGTGTTCCGCAGAGCGATAACGAAGTGATGCTAAGCAGCAATGCAAAATTTGCTCTGGACGTACAGGCCGGCGATACGGTGAAGGTGCATACGCCTGCCGGGAATACGGCTTTTACTGTATCCGGCTTTGGCTCCGATGATAAAGAATGGTACAGAGGGCAGACGTATATGGTGGCTGTGTACATGACAAGAGATGCGTATCATGGAATCATGGAGGCAAATGGAATCAAGGAACATCCATCCTGTTATGTGCAGTTTCAGAAGATGTCTTCCGACACTGTTGCAAAGATCAGGAAGCAATATGACCTGACAGAGGAGGATATTTCTGAAAATACTGCCACGATGGGACTTTCGGGGCAAAGTAAGAATAAGAGTATACAAAATATATATGGAATGGCGGCAGCGGCATTTGTCATGATATTGCTGGCGGGAGTGTTGATGATTTCCGGAAGCCTGAACAGTAATATATCCCAGAGGACAAAATTCTTTGGCATGATGCGCTGTGTCGGTGCAAGCCGCCGGCAGATCATCCAGTTTGTACGGCTGGAAGCCCTGAACTGGTGCAAGACGGCTGTTCCTGTGGGAGTTATCATGGGCACGCTGGTAAGCTGGGGGATATGTGCGTACATGCGCTATGGAATCGGGGGAGAATTTGCCGCCATGCCGGTGTTTGCCATAAGTCCTGTCGGACTGTTAAGCGGCGTACTGGTCGGTGTTGTCACTGTTTTGTTAGCGGCGCAGTCGCCTGCCAAGAGAGCGGCTAAGGTGTCCCCTGTGGCGGCGGTTTCCGGCAATTCAGAAATCGTCCCGGCCAGGCGGCGTGCAATCAGACGGGAAGTCGGAAGAGTAGAAAAAACGCTGGGGATTCATCACGCAACCGCCTCCAAAAAGAACTGGTTTCTGATGACGGCCTCTTTTGCACTTACGATTATACTGATTCTATGTTTCTCGGTTGGTTTGGATTTTGCAGAGGGTCTGATGCCCTCCTTAAAATCCTGGCAGCCGGATATTACCCTGAACGGTTATGCCAACGCGCTGGTGCTTGGACAGGATGTAAAAGAGAAGGCGCTTAAGATCCCCGGTGTTAAGGGTGCCTTCGGAACCGCCTATCTGGACAATGTTCCGGCTGTTTCTTCGCGGCAGGGAATCGATCATATCAATCTGGAGTCCTACGATGAGTTTTTATTCGAAAGCATTAAAGATGAGGTGGTGGAAGGGGATTTGTCTGACATTTATGGGGACAGCGATAAAGTTATGACCGTTTATAATAAAGATAATCCTCTGAAAGTAGGAGATACGGTTCAGGTTGGGGGAAAAGAGGTTACGATTACCTGTTCTGTTACAGGAGCTCTGTTTCCGGGAGAGGGGCTTGTCATCTGTTCTCAGGAAACCTTTGAAAGACTGACCGGAGAGCAGGAACTTACGATGATCGGCATGCAGCTTGGAGGCGATGCGGATGACGGTACGGTACGGCAGATCAGTGAGCTTGCCGGCAGCGATGTGGTCTTTTCAGATGGAAGAGAAAACACCAGCGAGGTCAATACCACTTATCTTTTTATGAAGGTGGGCGTCTACGGCTTTCTGGCAATTATCGGGATGGTCAGCCTGTTCTATATTATTAACAGCATTTCCATCAGCGTAGCGGCGCGGACCAAACAATACGGCGCCATGCGGGCCGTGGGCATGGACAGCGGACAGCTTACCAGGATGATCACGGCGGAAGCATTTACCTATGCCGTGTCCGGCCTCGCGGTTGGATGCGGAATCGGCCTGCCGCTCAGTTATTTCCTGTATACCCTGCTGATTACCCGGTATTTCGGAAAGATATGGCATCCTCCGGTGGCGATGCTGTGCATTATTGTTGTATTTATGATGACCTGTGCGGCCGTGGCAGTATACGCTCCTGCAAAACGGATTCGTAACATGGCCATAACCGAGACAATCAATGAATTGTAAAAACAAGAATAAGTGTAAATACTCAGCAGGTCTGTGCATTTACTGCACAGACCGTAAGAAAATGATGCAGGAGTGCAAAAATCCCAATGACGAAGGGCCTGATTTTCACTGAATTCGTCATTTCAGTTGACTGAAAATAGACTTTTTTGGGATAATATAGCGAGTGAACTTATGATTGTGCAAGGCTGTGAGGAACAAAAAATGATACCAAAACTTTTATTAGTGGACGATGAGGATGCAATCTGCCGTCTCATAAAACTGCATTTTGAGACAGAGGGCTATCTTGTCTACACCGCGTCCGACGCAGAGGAAGCCGCCAGGATGCTGGCGCATGCGCCCGACCTGATTCTTCTGGACATTAATATGCCAGAGGTGGACGGACTGGAATTCTGCAAAAAGGTACGCAATCACATTGACTGTCCTATTATCTTCCTGACTTCCCGTGTCACGGAGCAGGACAAGATTACCGGCCTGCGGGCCGGCGGGGATGATTACATCACAAAGCCTTTCAGTCTGGACGAACTGACGGCCCGTGTGGAGGCTCATCTCCGACGGGAGAACCGTACACGGCATGGCGGCAATACAAGAATGTCTGGCGACCTGTTTATTGATTATGCGGGGCGTTGCGTGTACTGTGGCGAGGAGCTGATTTCCCTTTCTAAAAAGGAATTTGACATCATCGAATTTCTGTCGCAAAATGCCGGACAGGTCTTTGACCGGGAACGGATCTATGAGCGGCTATGGGGTTATGATGCAGAAGGAAGCAGCGACATCCTGAAGGAGCATATCCGCAGGATACGCATGAAGCTTGCGAGGGTGAGCAGCAAAGAGTATATTGAGACGGTCTGGGGGTGCGGATATAAATGGATAAATTAAAAAACCTCTCCATCAAAAAAACTCTTTTCTTAATTGTTGCGGTTACTGCCGGGGTCGTTACTTTTTTGTCTGCTGTCTCTGTGAGGCTCTGTTCTGCGGTTCGGGATCAGATTCTGCTGTCTCATGCATTTATCCTGCAGCCTGCTGTAATTGATCCGGAGAAAGACGGTAGTTATACCTTAGAGGCAGAGGACGGGTTTACGGACAATGAGGCAGATGAATATACAGACAGCGAAGTAATTGCATTTAAGACTGCCCAGGCGATGATAGTTCTCCTGCCCGTCATTTTTTCCTTTGCAGGCATTGCCTGCGCCAGCTCAATATTCTACCGCATCAAGCTGAAGGAGCCGCTGGACGCACTGGGGCAGGGCATCCTTCACATTGCGGACAACGATTTGTCTTTTCCCATAAGTTATCAAAAGCAGGATGAATTGGGTCAGCTTTGTGGGGCATTTGAAAAGATGCGGCGGGAACTGCTGGATAATAACCGGCGGATGTGGGCTTTGGTGGATGAACGGAAGAAGATCAACGCCAGCATTTCCCACGACCTGCGGACACCGGTCACTGTAATAAAAGGGTACAGCGAGTATTTGGGTAGAAATATTGGAAAGGATGTACTTACGGAAGATGGAATACGAGGGATCGCCGGATATATCCATGAAGCAGCCAGCAGATTAGAGGATTACGCAAATTCGGTCCATGAGGTACAAGCCCTGGAGGATATGAGCCTGGACTATAAGGAAATTGCGCTGTCTGATCTGATGAAAGAAATGCAGACCCAGCTTTCTATCCTGTCCGGACAGCACCAGACAAGCATCCACTTTTCTGCGAATTTGCCGGAGCAGACGGTTTCCCTCGCCCCGGCCGCTGTGTTTCGAATCGTGGAAAATATTGTTTCCAATGCCCTGCGGTACTGCAAATCGAAGATTGACCTGGACTTCTCTTATTCACAGCCTTTTCTTACAATCACAGTAACGGATGATGGGAAAGGCTTTTCTGCGAGAGACCAGGCCGAGGCGGCGGGTTACTTCTACAAGGGCAGGAGAGAAAAGGAGCATTTCGGCATCGGCCTGACGATCTGCAAGATTTTAGCGGAGAAGCATGGAGGCACAATCTCTCTTGACAATGCGCCGGAGGGCGGGGCAAGAGTAACCGTAAAACTGAAAATTGAAGAAATTTGTCCATGGTGACGGAATGTAGACTTTTCCCTGTTAAACTCTCCTTATCAACTTGAAAGGAGAGTTTTTCTTATGGAAATACAAATCCAAAACCTAAAAAAGAACTATGGGAGAAAGGCAGCACTGGACAATATTTCGCTTACCATCGAAAATGGGATGTTCGGCCTTTTGGGACGTAACGGCGCAGGGAAAACAACGCTGATGCAGATACTGTCCACCCTGCGGGAACCGACCTCCGGCACCATTACATTCGACAAAATCCCGCTGGAGGATACCCGGAAAATCCGGTCCCTAATAGGCTTCTTGCCGCAGGAATTTTCCCTGTACCCGGATATGTCTGTGCTTCAGATTATGCGCTATCTGGCTGCGCTCTCCAACCTTCCGGCCAAGGTACAGCGCCAGCGCATTCCCGATCTGCTGCAAAGGGTAAATCTGTGGGAGGACAGGGGGAAGAAAGTGCGGAAGCTGTCCGGGGGCATGAAGCGGCGGCTGGGTATTGCACAGGCTCTGCTCCACGACCCGCAGGTATTGATTGCCGACGAGCCGACAGCTGGTCTTGACCCGCAGGAGCGGCTTCGCTTCTATGCCTTGCTGAACGAGTTTTCCAGCAACCGCGTTGTGATTGTGTCCTCGCATATTGTCAGCGATATTGAAACAGTTTGTGAAAAGGTGGCCGTTCTGGATGCCGGGAAGCTGCTGTTTGCTGGAACCGTGGAGGATCTGGCACAGACGGCGGCGGGAAAGGTCTACGAGCTGACTGTCCCCAAAAGCAGGCAGGCATTCATCCAAAGTAAATACCTCGTCCTGTCCAGTCAGGGTCATCTGGGGGATATGAAGAGCCGCGTTCTTCATGACAGTGTGCCGGCTGTCGGTAATCCTGTGGCCTGTGAGGCCACAGTGGAGGACGGCTACATGGAGATGCTGCGGCAGTTGGAGCGGGAGGTGAAAAAATGATGCGTCTTTTTGGAATGGAGTGCAAAAAAACAGCCAGGAGCATCTTGTATTGGGTGCTTGTTCTGGCACTGCTGGCGGTCAGCCTTTTTCAGTATGAGCCTGTTGTGGAAAGTGAGCTTGGGCGCACCGGCGATTCAAATTCAGTTTTCTATATCGCCTCAAACGGAGATTATGCGGATGAGCGCAGCAGCATTCCCGATGAAGCTACGGAACGAGACATGATGATCGGGGCCACAAAACGCCTGATAAATAATTACCGCAGTAACCGCTACGAGTATTACCCCTTTGGCTATGTCAAAGAGAAAACGATGTCTGAGGAGAAACAGGAGATGATTTTACAGTACTTGATGGAACTGACCGGGCTTAGTGAGCAGACACTGAAGGGGACGGCAAATGAAGCTGCAGACGGAACAGACGGAGGAAATATAGGTGATGTGCCAATCTCCGGCGGCGGAGCATTTATTCTGGAGCCGGGTAAGGGAGGCACAAATGAGAATGGGCAGTTTGTGGCGGAACCGGAGGACTGGCAGTATGTTCCCGGCGGCGGAGCATTCTCCGAATCGTCCCACGCAGGCAGTGACTTTGAAATGCAAGTGTCTTTTGACCGTTTCAAAGAAATTATGAAGCAGGTCAGCAAAATGATCGGACGTAACTCCTACTTTAGCTGGACGATGCTGCAGCTGTACTACTTCGGGAACGATATGGAGGACGCCCCCATCTCAGAACAGCAGCATCGGGAGTTCTACGAGGGCGACCGGGTAACCGGAGCCTTTGCCCGGTACTATTGCGACAGAATTTCCCTTGTGGCGCTGCTCCTCCCTGCCTTTGTGATGGTTGACCTGATGCTGAGGGATAAGCGCCGCAGAATGCAGGGTCTGACTTACCCAAGGACGATTTCAAGCGCAAAGCTGATCTGCACCCGCTATGCTGCCGCAGTAGGTATGACCATGCTCCCCATCCTCATACTGCCGGTAAGATCCCTGTTCGTGCTGATGCAGTACTGCGGCAGCGCCGGTGTACAGGCGGATGCGCTGGCCTTCGTCAAGTACACTCTGGCATGGATCTTGCCCACGGTTTTGCTGGTTATGGCGATCAGCCTGTTGGTGACGGTGCTGTTTCAAAACTATACGGCCATTTTGCTGAGCGGCCTGATCTGGCTGACCGGCAGGCCAGCTGTCGATAAGCTGGCTGGTGGGAACTACAGCCTGTCTGACCTCATTATCCGCCACAATACCCTGAAGGGTTATGGACGGATGACAGAAAATATTCAAATACTGGTGCTGAACAGGATTGCTGTTTCCCTTGCTGCCCTTGCGCTTGTGGGCCTGGCCGTCCTTGTGTACAGCATAAAGCGGAAAGGAGGGCTTACCTTTGGACGCCAGAAATTTGCTCACCATCACAGGTTCAAACTTACGGCTGAACATGAAGCAGACTCTTTTACCGGCAATTCTGCTCCTGCTGGTGATACCACTAATTTACGGAACATCTAATCTCGACAGCGTGAAGTCTGCGGATTGTCTGGAACGAATGGTGGCGCTGATCGGGCTTCCTATGTTTGTGCCGCTGTTAAAGCCGGAGCAGGAGGCTGGGATGGACGCAATCATCACCATGCGGCCCTTTTCATACCGGATTATTGTTGTGCTGAGAATCGGACTTTCCCTTATCTGCACAACCGCACTCATTCTCGCTTTCGAGGGATATATGCGTATGGAGGGCTGCTCCTTCCCCATGGATGCCTACATGCTCCGGACACTGGCAGCAGCTATGACACTGGGATTTACCGGGCTTCTGGCCAGTGCCCTGTCAGGGAACACGGCAGTTGGCTTTTTGGTATCGTTTTGCTGGTATCTTGCCCTGCAGACTGAGAATCTTGGCGCTGTCTTCAAATAGCATCGTCCTGAATCAGCTGTCCCTTTACAGTAAATCAGCAATACGGATTACCAGGTCATTATAAATGCATACAGGTATTTCGTCGTCTCATGAGGGTATTTGTCAAGCTGTGACGCAATGCCGAACCTCTCGGAAAGGATTTGTACCATACTTTCGATTTTTTCTAGAATGGTTGCGTACTCTGCGTTCCACATAAAACCGTTGGAATACTTTGTAAAGATCCAGCTCGGAATCTTCGGCAATTGGATTCTGGACACAGAAAATTTACAAGAATATTTGCACTTAAGATGAAGTAAAAAACAATTGATAAATTCAAGTAATGTAGTATAATGAAGTAAATCAAATATATAGTCATTTCGATGTAATGTGGATTGAAAGAAGTATTGGGTCTAATGCAGTTACGATTGCATTGTCGCCCTCGTTACGAGGGCGTGGATTTATTGGTGAATCAAGTCAATATGAGGATGAAGCTGTGACAAAGGAAACTACGGAGGGATGGGTGTAAAGTATGAAGATGTTGGCACATTTGACCCGAATGAACGGGGAGAGAATTGAACAGAGCCTAAAGGAACACTGCCTGAAAGTGGCTGAGTATGCTGCGGAAAGTGTTAGGAACACCGGACTGTACGATGCAGCGTATCTTGCAGGTCTTATCCATGACATGGGAAAAGGAAAGACAGAAATGAAGGAGTATCTAGAAAGGGCTTATCTAGGAGAAAAGGTCATAAGAGGCTCAGTAAATCATACATTTGCCAGTGTAATATGGCTTTTTGAAAAATATCATACAGAATCCCGGTCAAAATGGGAGAAGATGACATGTGAGATTATAGGTTATGCTACAGGTTCACACCATGGGATGTTTGACTGCGTGAATCTGGATGGGGAAAATGGATTTTTGCATCGGCTGCAAAAGGATAAAAGGGAACTGTTTTATGAGGAAACATTGCACACCTATTTCTCCGGTATAGCAGATGAGGACCTTTTAGACAGAATTTTTCAGAAGGCGGTGCAGGAGACCAAAAGTTTCTTTTTAACAGCGAAGGAGATATATCTTGCGGATCGGGGGAGTGTGTTTTTCCAGATCAGTATGTTGGTCAGGCTCCTTCTGTCAGCTGTAATCTATGGTGACCGGAGAGAGATACGCAAGAATTCATGAGACAGCTTCCAATACTTGAAACTGATAAAATGGACTGGAAAAGCAGAAGAGAATATTTTGAGACAAAGATCGCGCAGTTTGGTTCGGAAACTGCGATTAATCAGGTCAGGTCAGATATCTCTCTGCAATGCCTGCAGGCATCGGGGAGACCGCCGGGAATCTATCGGTTAAACGTTCCTACAGGTGGAGGAAAAACGCTAGGGGCATTGAGATATGCCCTGGCACATGCAGAGAAATATCATAAACGGAGAATTATTTTTATCATCCCGCTTTTAAGTATTTTGGATCAGAATGCCAAAGTGATAAAAGAGTATGTTCCCATTGAAGAAGAGGTGTTGGAGCATCATTCTAATGTGATTCGACATAAAGATGGGGATACAGAGGGACTGGATCAATTTGAATATCTGGCAGAGAGCTGGAACTATCCAATTGTAGTATCTACGCTGGTGCAACTGTTGGAAATTCTGTTTTCGCACAAGACATCTGCGATAGGACGGATGCAGGCATTGTGCGACAGCGTGATTGTAATTGACGAGGTGCAGACGCTGCCTAAAAAAGTAACGGTTATGTTTAATCGGGCAATGGATTTTTTGCGCCAGTATTGTAATGCAACGATTGTTTTATCATCAGCAACGCAGCCTTGTTTTGAAGAATTGAAGTGGCCGCTCCGGCTTGCAAATGCTCCTGATCTGGTAAAACTGAATGAGAAACAGTTAATGGTACTCAAACGGGCGGATGTGATCAACATGACGAATCCTGGTGGGATGGACTGGGAGGAGTGCGTCTGCTTTTGCAACGATGCGATTCGGGAACGGGACTCTCTCCTGGTTATTTGTAATACGAAGGCAGAAGCAAAGACATTGTTTGAAAAATTACGGAATCAGGCAGAGGATATGGACTGGGATATTTATCATTTGTCAACCGCAATGTGTCAGGAGCACAGGCAGAGGACGCTGGAGGATCTTGGAAAAAGCTTGGAAAGAGTGCGGCATATACCGTTGGAGGAAAAACGTAAGGTGATCTGCATATCCACTCAATTAATCGAAGCTGGCGTGGATCTTTCTTTTGAGTGTGTGATACGCGTGCTGGCGGGAATTGATAGTTTGGCGCAGGCAGCGGGAAGATGCAACCGCAGCCATGAATACGGCCGTGAAGGCAAGGTCTATATGATTAATCTGAAAAACGAGAATCTGAGCATGCTCCAGGAGATTCGGAACGCGCAAAATAGTACAAGGAAGGCAGTGGAGCTTTGGGGAGAGGAAGATGAGTGCTTGATCAGCAACCGGATAACTCGTAGATTTTATCAGTATTTGTTTGAAGAAACAAAAAATGAGGTTGAATACCCGGTCAAAGACGGAGAAAATTCTAAAATTTATCTGGCACGGCTTTTGTCAAATAAAAGGGATACGGATGTCAGGAATAAAAACAGAGAATATATCCTGCAGCAGCCGTTTAAAATAATTGGACAAAGTTTCCAGGTATTTGATCAAAATACAATTGATATTTTGGTTCCTTATGAAGAGGGAGAAGGGATAATAGAACAGCTGAGTGAACTCCAGGAGGGATGGTTCGATTGTGAAAGCTTCCGAAAGATTATGCAGCAGGCCAAAAAATATACAGTCAGCATTTACGAGTGGCAGAAGGAAAAACTTGATCAGGCGGGACTTCTTAACCCACTTTTAGAAGGCAGGGTGCTGGTGTTGGATGCAAAGGTATACGATAATTGCTTTGGGTTATTTGCCGTGGATGAACAGGCAGTTGAGAACTTTATTCTGTAGCCCATGCAGTATGCGGAGTGTCAGATGAATCTGCCGCTTGACATAATGGGATGCGCGTAGCCGTATGCGAAATGATGCTGTTTCGCGGCGGCGTCTGCCGTGAGTATAACTGGAATATATAAAAAAAGAAGGAGGAAGGAATGAAACACAGGAATTCGGTAGAATTTGAAGTTGTGGGGGAATATGCATTATTTGCAGATCCGGTAACGCGGGTCGGGGGAGAGAAATTTTCCTATCAGATTCCGACGTATGAAGCATTGAAAGGGATTCTGCAAAGCTGCTATTGGAAACCAACCATTATTTGGATTATAGATGAGGTTCGGGTTATGAATCCAATCCAGACGGAGACAAAGGGGATACGTCCGATCAAATATTATAATGACAAAAATGACCTTTCATATTATACATATCTAAAAGGTTGCAGATATCAGGTAAGGGCGCATTTTATATGGAATGAGAACAGGCCGGAGCTAGAGCAGGACAGGAATGAGCACAAACACCACAACATTGCCAGGAGAATGATTGAACGAGGCGGAAGAAGGGATATCTTCCTTGGAACCAGGGAGTGCCAGGGGTATATAGGACCTTGTGTGTTTGGAGAAGGACGGGGATTTTATGATGATATTGAAGAGCTAAGCTTTGGAATGATGTATCATGGAATTACCTATGCAGATGAGGCATATTCGGAAGAGACAAAGGGGAAGATGAGTGTGCGTCTGTGGCAGGCGGTGATGCGAAAGGGTGTTATTGAGTTTCGGCCGCCATGGGAATGCATACACAGAGCAGTAAGGGAAATGGAAATAAAAAGGTTTGACGAGACATTAGGGAATTTTACAATGGCCAGTGAGGAAGGAGGGGGGATAGATGTCGTGGATGAGCCAGCTTTATAAAACCTATGAGAAAAATATAGGGAAGAGCCAGCAGACAGACGTGAAGTTGACACCGGTCGCACATATGAATGCCAAAGCCCAGGTTGAGGTTACTTTGAACAAGGATGGGGAATTTTTGGCGGCAGACGGGATAGACAAAGAACGGGCAGAGACGCTGATTCCTGTTACAGAAGCCTCAGCTGGCAGAGCGTCAGGCATAGCGCCCCATGCATTGAGCGATATGCTTCCGTATATTGCCGGGGATTTTTCAAAGTATTGTGAAAATGAGAAGGAGAGGAAAAAGGCACAAGAGAAGTTCAATGCATATATGGGCAGTCTGAAGGCATGGGTGGAATCGGAGAATTCTCATTATAAAGTGAGAAGCATTTATAAATATCTTTCCAAAGAAATCCTTGTTTCAAACTTGATTGATGCAGGCTTGATTGAGCTGACAGAAGAGAAAGTGTTTGCCAGGAACAAAATTATCGGACAGCCCTATGATAAGATCATTGTCAGATTCCGGATTATCACGGATGGACAGGAGGCAGACTGCACATGGGAAGATATTTCGCTGATCGAAGCCTATAAGAAATATTATCTGGGCAGGCAGCAGGAAAGAAAAGATATCTGCTACTATACAGGTAAAGAAATGACGATTACTACAAATCATCCAAAAGGAATTGTGGCATCTGATTATGGAGCAAAACTAGTGTCTGCAAATGATACGCAGGGCTATACTTACCGGGGAAGATTCCAAAATGCAGAGCAGTCATGTGCCCTTAGTTATGAAGCATCCCAAAAAATACACAGTGCATTAACATGGCTTATAAAGAGCCAGGGGGTATCGATCGGCAGTCAGGATAAGCGGACATTTATCTGCTGGAATCCAGATGGAAAGAAGGTGCCAGATATTATAGATGATTTTGAGCTGATTGAGGATGAGGACTTAAAGGAGACCGAGGCTTCTTATTGGAAAAAATTAAAGAGAACTCTTCAGGGATATCAGAATCAATTTGAGATGTCAGACACAATTATTGTAATGGGAGTGGATGCAGCAACGACAGGACGTCTGTCTGTAACTTATTATCATGAGCAGGCAGCACAGGATTTCCTGAAACGTGTTTTTGAATGGGGGAAGACCTGCAACTGGAAGTATCTGAGATTTAATGAAAAGAAACAGCCGTATTATATTGTGGAGACACCGGTATTCCGAAGGATTGTAGAGTGTGCATTTGGGACAGAACGTAGTAATTTCATTGAGGCAGACGATAAAGTGCTGAAAGAACATACGCAGCGCCTGATAAAATGTATGTTGGAGCAGCAGCCTGTTCCCTATGATATTGTACATGCTCTGTTCATCCGTGCATCTATGCCTATGGCATATTCAAGAGGAAACAGGGAAAGGGTATTGTCAACAGCGTGTGCGCTGATTCGTAAATATCATTGGAAGGAAAACGAAGAAAGGCAGGGAGAGGAGGAAGACATGAAGCTGAATTTGGAAAACCAGGATAGGAGTTATTTGTTTGGCAGGCTTTTGGCAGTATGTGAGAAGGTAGAAAGGAGAACATATGATGCAGGAGAGGCCCGTGATCCCAATGCGATACGCCTGCAGTCTGCATATGTTCATCATCCGATGCAGACATGGAAAATATTGGAGGGACTGTTAGTTCCTTACTTTCAGAAATTGCGTCCGCAGCATAGAGAATATTACAGAAGATTAATCAGTGATATTGTGGTTTCTTTTAAGGAAGAAGATGAAGTGGTGCTGAATCAGGAGCTGAAGGAAACTTATTTATTAGGGTATTATTTACAAAGGGCTGAGCTAAATAGAAAAAAAGAAGAGAAAGAGGAGGAATAGAAGAATGGGCAGTTTACAGAATAAGATTGATTTTACAGTATTGATCAAGGTATCAAATGCGAATCCAAATGGGGATCCGCTGAATGGAAACCGGCCAAGAACCACATATACCGGACAGGGTGAGATATCAGATGTGTGTCTGAAGAGAAAAATAAGAAATCGTTTTCAGGATATGGGGGAGAATCTGTTTGTACAGTCGGCAGATAGAAGCGATGATGGCTGTACTTCTTTAAGTGAGAGGGCTTCTCAGAACATTATGAATTATGAATCTAACGATGATTATGCAAAAAGGGCATGTGAAACCTGGATTGATGTGCGCACATTCGGTCAGGTATTTGCATTTAAACCCAATAAGGAAAAAAAAGAAAAAGAAGGTGTTTCAGTGGGGGTCAGAGGCCCGGTATCCATTCATCAGGCAGTAAGCTGTTCGCCGGTTGATGTTAATAGTATGCAGATTACAAAAAGTGTCAATAGCGAACCAGATAAAGGAAAGAGCTCGGACACAATGGGGACGAAACATTTTGTAGATTTTGGCCTGTATCGCATGAAGGGCTCTATTAATGTACAGTTGGCAGAAAAAACGGGATTTTCAGAAGAAGACGCAGAAAAATTAAAAGAGGCATTAAGAACACTTTTTATTAATGATGCGTCGGCTTCGAGACCAGATGGAAGTATGGAGGTGGTTTCTGTATACTGGTGGAGACATGACAATAAGATAGGCCAGTATTCAGCGGCAAAGGTGCACGATTCTCTGAAAATTAAATTAAAGGAAGGAATCACAGTGCCGGCCTCTGTAGATGACTATGAGATCGGTCTCGAAAATCTTTCAGGATTGGAACCGGAGATTATTGAGGGTATATAGAACGTATGGTTAAGGAAATGTACAGGGAAGAGGATTATCTGATGCTTTCCGGGCTTCAGCATTTTGCATACTGCAGGAGACAGTGGGCATTGATACATATAGAGCAGCAATGGGCAGAGAACGAGAGAACGATTGACGGACAGTTGTTTCATTCGGTGGCTCATGACAAAGAACGGTTTGAAAAAAGGGGCGGTCTGCTTATTACCCGTGGTCTTCACATTAAATCTGCCTGTCTGGGAATGTCGGGAATATGTGATGTGGTAGAGTTCCATCAATGCGAAGGCGGCATTTCGCTGTCAGTTTATGACGGTTTGTGGAGACCGTTTCCTATTGAATACAAAAAGGGACTGCCAAAAGAAAATGAAGCAGATGAATTGCAATTATGCGGACAGGCAATCTGCCTGGAGGAGATGTTGCTCTGCCACATACCATGTGGAAGTTTGTTTTACGGAGAAAATCGTCGAAGAAAAAATGTAGAATTTACGGAGGAGCTTCGGAAAAAAGTATACGATATGGCGGAAGAAATGCACGAGCTTTGGAAGAAAGGATATACGCCGAAGGTCAGGCCGAAGAAGGGCTGTAATGCGTGCTCTCTGAAAGAGATATGTGTGCCGAAACTGGGGAGAATTAAATCTGTGTCGGTTTATATAGACAGCAGTCTGTCGGGAGAGGGTTGATATGAGGAAATTATTGAATACACTATACATTACTACGGAAAATGCGTTTCTGTCGTTAGATGGCGAGACAGTATATGTGGAAATTAATAAACAGAAGGTAGGACAATTTCCGCTTCACACATTAGAGAGTATTGTATGCTTTACTTATAATGGAGCAACTCCGGCATTTATGGGTGCATGTGCAAAAAAGGGGATTCATCTGGCTTTTTTTAGTCCATTTGGAAAGTTTTTATGCAGGGTTATTGGTGAAAGTCAGGGAAATGTCCTCCTTAGAAAGAAACAGTACCGGATATCTGATGACAAGGAAGAGAGCTGCCTGATTGCGAGAAATTGTATTCTAGGAAAGGTGTTTAACTGCAGGTGGAGCATTAGCAGAACTTTGCGTGATCATGCTTTAAGGGTAGATGGGGAAGCGTGCCAAAGGGCTGCGAAATATTTATCGGATGCAATGGAAAAAATAAGAAGAGCGGAAGATCTTGATTCTCTTCGTGGACTGGAGGGAGAGTGCGCGGCTGTTTATTTCGGGGTATTTGATGAACTTATTTTAAATCAGAAGGAGAAATTCTTTTTCAAAGGAAGGAATAAGCGCCCACCATTAGATAATGTAAATGCAATGTTGTCCTTTGGTTATACATTGCTGGCAAACGATTGTGCAGGTGCACTGGAGGGAGTGGGATTGGATTCTTTTGTCGGTTTTCTGCATAGGGATCGGCCGGGAAGAAAATCTCTGGCTCTTGATATGATGGAAGAACTACGGGCAGTGCTTGTTGATCGTTTTGTTTTGACACTTATAAATAATCGGCAGATCAAAGGAGAGCATTTTCAAGTATCAGAAAGTGGCGCTGTGGAATTTACAGACGATGGGAAAAAGAAATATCTTACTGCATGGCAGGAGCATAAACGAGAGAAGATTACGCATCCTTATCTGCAGGAAAAAATATGCTGGGGTCTGGTGCCGCATGTTCAGGCATTATTGCTTGCAAGATATTTGAGGGACGATTTGGATGCATATCCTCCTTTTTTATGGAAATAAGGATAAATTTCGTTGTTATTTTTGAATAATGTGGATAGGGATTTTTTATCTACAAGGAGGAGATGAAATGCTTGTATTGATTACATATGATGTGAGTACAGAGGATACAAAGGGAAAAGGACGGCTGCGTAAAGTAGCAAAGCAGTGTGTGAATTATGGTCAAAGGGTACAAAACTCAGTGTTCGAGTGTGTTTTGGATCCAGGACAATGCAAATTATTGAAGGCACAGCTTCTTAAAATTATAGATCTGGATAAGGATAGTTTAAGATTTTACTATTTGGGAAATCAGTATAAGAGTAAAATAGAGCACTATGGAACGAAAAGGACAATTGACCAGGAAGGTACTTTGATTTTATAGGTGCGAGGCAGGAGCGGACATTAAAGCGCTGAAGGGTTCGCACTAAAGAAGGCGAGGATAAATAGCATGAAAGCTGTGTTTATGTAATTAATGTTGAAGTATAGAAAAATGTATTGTAAATTATGTGCAAATATTGATGGAAAAGAAGAAAAAATTGTTGATATTTGCTGTCACTCCCTGCGTGGGAGTGTGGATTGAAATTAATATTGGGTCAAAAAATATTTTACCTACACCGTCACTCCCTGCGTGGGAGTGTGGATTGAAATACAGGCAGGAGGTAATTTTTCTGTGGCATTTATTCGTCACTCCCTGCGTGGGAGTGTGGATTGAAATCAGTCTTTCCTGTCAGACCATGACATGGCGGAATGTCACTCCCTGCGTGGGAGTGTGGATTGAAATACTGGCACCGATCCGGTAAAGCTCACCGAAAAAGCGTCACTCCCTGCGTGGGAGTGTGGATTGAAATTTTTTGACTAATACAGTGGAGCGTCAGTCGTATGGTCACTCCCTGCGTGGGAGTGTGGATTGAAATTAATAGCCACGAAGCAAGATTAAACATGCGTCATTGTCACTCCCTGCGTGGGAGTGTGGATTGAAATAAACTGATCGATAATATAATACCATCGTATGCTGTCACTCCCTGCGTGGGAGTGTGGATTGAAATTTATATGACCGTAATGTCATGTTCTAACAAGCTTGTCACTCCCTGCGTGGGAGTGTGGATTGAAATTGATAAAATCGGGAACTGTTTTTGTGACAAAATTGTCACTCCCTGCGTGGGAGTGTGGATTGAAATTAGGCATGATATCTTTGAAATGGGAAAACATAATGTCACTCCCTGCGTGGGAGTGTGGATTGAAATTGTAAAAAGCAACGCAAACAGGACATGGCGATACGGTCACTCCCTGCGTGGGAGTGTGGATTGAAATTATGTATGGGATGGACAGCATAGGAAAGAAGCTGCGTCACTCCCTGCGTGGGAGTGTGGATTGAAATGGCATTGCCATACCGACTGTATACACCCAAAGTGTCACTCCCTGCGTGGGAGTGTAGATCTGATGATCAATTTTGTGTCGGCTAGTGCTACCGTTGCTGCTATTTATTTCATTGCTATACCGCTTGTGTGTTGGGGCTATCTCTGTCTTAGGTGAAAAAGTATCCGCTGTATTAGTGGGGGTTACTATTTCTTTAGCATTAGCTATGCTTACCGCCTGCGTCAATATTGTGATTTAGAGTAGTAATGGATGGGTAAGATATTTCAGGATTGGAGCTATGGCATTTCCCATAACGAATATATTCCTGTAAAGATAAGGGGATGTTACGAAATGATTTGCCCAATAGTCAAAATGATTCCTTAATGTTTTCTTGATCTGCCAGGTGCTTTCAAAAATCATAAACAGAACAAAAGGTCGGATTTTTTAAAAATGTCCCGTCCCTCCAATTTGAAAAATGTTTTTGCTATATGTAGAGGAGTCCACAACCGATACTTTACAGTTCAGCCATCTCATCTTAGTATTCATACTTCTCTGCAGACGTTCCATGATCATCTTTTTTGAACGGGTATGTCCTCCAAAATCTCCTTCTAAAAACAGAATCACATACTTTTTCTTCCCATTATCTGCAAAATCTGCTGAAAATACGGCTGCAAGAATCTCTTTTAATTCATCCAGAGAGGCTTTCCTATCTCCAAAGGTACTCGCACCAGCTAATGCCGCCAAAGTCATCGCAACCTTTTGAGACACCTCAATATCAAGGCTGTTCCGATCTCCTGTATCAACAGTTGTGGCGGCAGTATGCTGTTTTTGATTATTAGGGGCAATTCTCCAACGGCAATTACCTTCATCCCCAAGACAATTTTTTACTTCAATAAATGATATCGCATCTTTTCCTGCCGTAATAAAATCTACACCTTTTGATCCTGGAAGTGCATTAAATAGATTACGATAGTATTTTGTATCATCAAACTTAACGGTAGTATTCCCATCCGGAAATCCGAATTTTAATCCGCTTTCTTCTTTAATCTCCATAGATAATCCTCTGTTCTCTGTCATATATTGCATCAAATTCCTGCATAATTGCATTATGTTTTAAATCCGATGCAGTTGCTTCTAGTTCAAATTTTACATCATTGGTCTGCTCATCCCGATATAATGACATAAAGCGTATATCCAGATGTTCCGGATTTAATTCAGGATATACGGTAAACATATTAAATTCCTGCTGTACAAAATAATCATGTGTCGTTACAAAAACCTGAACACCCATTTTTGCTAATATAGCCAGTGCCTGTACAATTGGCCGGATCATTTTCGGATTCATATTCGTCTCCGGCTCATCCCAGAAAAGTATAGTTTTCTTATTCAGACTTCCAGATAAAATCATATACACAATCATGGAAAGCTTTCGATAACCATCTGACAACAGCCCCATTTCAAATTCGCCTTCACCTTTTATCTTCAAATAGAACTTTTTATCTCTCTGAACAATCTGCCCTTTCATAATTTCCTCGAAACTTTTCAGAACTTCATTCTGTTCGTTTGTGTTTGCACCTTTAGAGAGAGGTCTGTCTAACAATTTTGCAAGATCATAATACATTTCTTCAAAATCAATGTGGTAATCCTCATATAGAGATGTAAAATGCTCTGTAGTAGAGATCATTTCCTTTGTGGGAATATAAATTACATCAGAATTTCCAAAGGACTTAGCCTGCTCAATCCTGATATCTGCGTGATTTTCCTGTCTGTTGCCAAATCCAATGGAAATCTGCTGTTTCTTATTCAGCATAATAGAAAAGTCAGTGCGGTTACTTCCCTGCTTTCTGCTTACCAGCCGGCCGATTTTCATACCGTCCGGGCGGAAAACTCCCTGTAATTTATCAACAAAGATTTTTTCTTCTATTTCTTTTGCTGCTGTCTCTTTATAGCCTTTGCCAAGAGGCTTTAAAACAGAATACATTACTTTTAACAAGGTTGTTTTTCCAGTACTGTTTTCACCGCAAATGACATTGATATTTTTGGCCCAGTTGATTTCTGCATTTTCGAAAAGCATAAAATTATTCAAAGTAAGTTTAGTTACTTTCATAGAACTTGCCTCCGTTCAAGTTGCCTTTTCAGTATTTTTCTTCGGATGTTAACGTATATTATTGTAGCATATAATCCATTCTTTGGGTATTAAAAATTTGCCATTTAGATTTGGGGACAGGTCATTTTCAATCTGGGACGGGGCATTTTTAAAAATACCCCGTCCCCAACTTAAGAAAATCCCCCGCAGGAGCCGCTTGTTTCTCCTTCGGGGGATAAGAACCGTAATTGTGCATTTAATAAAACATTGCGAATACTGAAGCCAGTATAACCGTATACACGCCGGCTACTGCGATCGAGAGTCCGCTCATGGCGCCTTCTGTCTTTCCAATCTGCATGGCTTTTGAGGTACCGATTGCATGTGAGGCAGTACCGATGGCAAGACCTCTGGAAATCGGGTTTTTAATCCGTGCGACTTTGCAGATGAATTCTGCCGTCATATTTCCTAATACACCAGTAATGATAATAATAGCTGTGGTAATTGCAGCATAGCCGCCCAACTCAGAAGATACAACCATACCAATCGCTGTTGTGATTGACTTTGGAAGAAGAGTCACATATTCTTCATGGGTCAGCCTGAATAAGATTGACATAGCCAGGACGCTGCACACGCTTGCCAGGGCGCCGATAAAGATGGAGCCAAGAATCTGCCACAGATTCTTTTTTAAGAGGTCCAGCTTCTGGTAAAGCGGGATGGCAAGACTTACGGTTGCCGGTGTCAGTAAATAATTCAGATATTTCGCACTGGAATTGTAGGTTTCATAATCCACATTGAAGACGATCAGGAAGACAATTGTCAGTACAATGGCAATCATCAGTGGATTGAAAATCCCAAACTTGAATTTGTTTTTCAGTAATACACCAAATTCATAGGCCAGAAGACTGATCACAATTCCAATCGTAGCGGATTCGGCGAAAATACTATTCATCAGCAGATCCTCCTTTCTTTCTGGAAAGCAGGAAGTCGGCTGTCTTTCCTGTAATAATCATTACGATGAATGTTGACAATACCGTAATAACAGCAAAAGGTACAAGGACGCTGGATAACTGATCCCAGGAGCTTATAAGTCCTACTGCAGGCGGAATGAACATGATCGCCATAATTTCCACAAGGAACTCAGCGGTTTCCCTCACCTGGTCAAGTTTAATGATACCCGCCACCAGACAGATAAACATGATCACAAGCCCATATATACTTGCCGGAATCGGGAGAGGAATGAAATACTTCAGAACCTCACCGATACACGTGATTCCAAGTATAATTAACAGTTGTTTAATATATCTCATTTAATTGCCCCCTCTGCATATGCAGATGCATTAGTCCCTCTCAAGAAAGCTAAGGTAGGTTTCACGCACCTTCTTGTAATAATCAAGCTCAAGCCACATACAATGTCCGCCGCCGTGGCATACATAAAGCTCTGAACCTTCTGGAAGTTCTTTTACAGCCTGGTTACAGCGGTCAATATTTGTATAGTAGTCCTTGTCCCCGGCAATCATACATACCGGCACCTTGATCTTGCTTGTATCAATCAGCCAGGTCTCCCAGTCACATTCCATCAGCTCCCGTGTTCCGCCGTTCGGACGGGGTGACAGTGTGTCATGCTTATATACTTCGTCAGTCCAGATACCATGGAGTTCTCTCTCGACTGTACTGTAGTCAGCCTCATATCCCCTGGAGCCTTCCACATGCTGCCATACACGTACAACATAAGTGTATTTCAGTTCGGAGAACGGGCCCGGAACAGGAACCGGATCATAGTTTCCGCCGAAGCATGGCCCCAGCCATACTACCTTTCTCAGGACATCATTGCATTTTGCGATGCTCTTTGAAGAGGTTACGGTTCCCCACGACCATGCGAGAAGGTCAATTTTCTCCACGCCTGTAACCTCAAGAATCTTTTCAATCGCATATACCTGGTCCATGGCGGTATGATCAGAGGTTATCTTCCATCCGTCCTCATATTTGCCGGATTTTCCATATCCTGTAGAATCAAGACGCCATACGGTATAGCCATTGTTTGCCAGGAACTTTACAACACTGTAATCTTTATACGGCATATCAAATGCATGCTGGGTATAGGTCAGACCATGTACACAAAGGATATTCTTGTCTGCATAGCTTGCCGGACAATAAAACTTTGTGAGGTAAATCTCAGTTCCATCATCTTTTCTCTTACATTCAACCTGTTCACACTCGTAACGCATAAATCACCCTCCTATAAATTCTCTTTTGATATTATGTTTTTGGTTTCCTGTGGTTTTTATGCTTTAAGCTTAACATCTAGTGAAAAAAAAGACATAGTCAGAAGTGAAAAATGTATGGTTTTTGGGCAAAATTTAAATATATATAATGTTGTGGGTTCTGGCGTGAAGTTTGGGTTGACAATTATAGACAAAAATTATAATATTATATACAAATTAAATAAATAATATGGCAAATTGAAGACAAAAAGATAAAACAAAAGAAACGGAGGAAAGAAAATGTCAAATAATTCAATAACCAAGGAAGCAATTGCTGCTGGCCTGAAAGACTTATTGAAAACACATGCTGTATCCAAAATAACAGTAAAAAATATTACGAATTACTGTAATATCAGCCGAAATACTTTTTACTATCATTTTCAGGATAAGTATGAACTGATAAATTGGATATTTTATACAGATATGTTAAAGAATGTGAATTCTTTTGACGATCCGGCAAAGATTGTGGACAGCTTTGTGAATGTCTGCAGATATCTATATACGAATAAACGGTTTTATCTTGCATGTTTTCAATATGTGGGCCAGAATTCTTTATACGAGTACCTGTATGATTTCTACAATAAACTGTGGGAGGTGAATATTGACATCAGTTATTCGGAGGCCGGAGTGAAGCTTACGGAGATCGAACTGAGGATGCTGGCTAGTATGAGGGCTCATTCTCTGATCGGGATTATCCAGGACTGGATCCGGGACGGAATGCACAACGATTATTTTAAATATATCGAAACCGTGAAAAGGATATTTACGATTGAGGACGGATACGCAGTGCTTTCTAATCAGAGGATGATGGGAAATGTAAATTCATTAAAGGATGATGCTGCGGATAAGGAGGAAAAGCTGATATGTTAGAACCTGTCGAGTATATCTATTCAAATCCGGACGGACGGCTGAAAAATACGGAAAATAAGATTATTCCGTTTATTAACTACAATGTGCCGGCACCGAAGAGATGTCTTGATATGCTGCTAGATAAGTATCACGGAAGGGCGTACCAGAGCGAAGTAGTCATGAAATCCCCAAAGAAAAGGGTGATTCCGGCACTGGGGAGACATCTCTCGGAATCAACGATTATGTTAATCACAGACGGAGGACTGGTGCCAAGAGGCAATCCGGACAAGATACCGTCTACGAATGCGGAGATTTTTGGAATTTATGATATTACCGGGAAGAATGCACTGGAGAGCAGGGATTATGAGGTCAGTCACCAGGGATATGACAATACCAGTGTAAAGGAGAATCCCAACAGGCTGGTTCCGGTGGATGCCATGAGAGAACTGGAGCAGGAGCATGTAATCGGAAAGCTGTACGATGCATTTATTTCCACCACGGGCGTGATGACATCGGCCAGGGGAAGCATTTCCCTGGGAGAAAAGATTGCAGATTATGTAAAAAGCCATGAGGTTGACGCGGTTATTATTACTTCTGCCTGCGGTACAAGTACAAGATGCGGTGCATGGATCGCCATAGCGGTTGAGAAGACGGGCATTCCCGTAGTACAGGTGGCGCACCTTGCAAAAATAGCAAGGGACACGGGCTGTTCACGGGTGATGCAGGGCAGGAACATAGGGTATCCCTTTGGCTCCCTGGGACTTTCGGAGGAGAATGAATATTTATACAGGAAGGAGCAGGTCCAAAGGGCGCTCGGGCTGCTTTGCGAGACGCCCGGAAAAATTGAACATATTAAATATATGTATCATAATTAAACAATCCCCCTTTTTGTGCGTGGTTCGTACAGTTGGACGGAACTAAAATGATAAGTAAAGGAACTGGAATTTGTGAAGAAAGCAAATTGAGCTGAAAGGAGAACGTTAATCATGAGTAAAAGATTACAAATTGATTATATTCGCGTGAAAAGGGTGCAGTTCGGCGAGATAACCAATTTGAAGGACGGGGTATTAACAGTGAACAGGGAAGAACTGCTTGGCATGGTACAGAGCGAGCAGTTTGGAACTGTGGACATTAAGCTTGCCGTACCAGGTGAGAGCTGCAGAATTCTTGGAATCCATGATATTATGCAGCCCCGGTGCAAGGCTGACGCACCCGAGACTTCATATCCGGGAATCTGGGGAAAACTGGCGCCGATGGGCGAGGGGCGTACGGTTGCCCTGAAGGGCGTGGTGGTATCAGATATTTACTATGCAAAATGTAACATCAAATATTACATGGACATGGGGGGAGAATGTGCGAAATATACCCATTTTTCAAAGCATTTCCACATCATCCTTGATGCCACGCCGGCAGAGGGCGTGACAGATGCGAGCTATGCAGAGGCGCTTAAGCACGCATCCCTTACGCTGAATGTATTTCTGGCGAAGCTTGCCATTGATATGGAGGCGGATGAGACGGAAGTATTCGAGCTCGGCCCGGTGGGTCCGGGACCGGACGGAAAGCCGCTCCCGAAGGTTGCCTATCTTGTTACACATATGGCATCCCATGATACATGGAACTTTCTGGTATACGGGCAGAGCGCCATTAATTTCCTGCCGACAATCCTGCAGCCTACAGAGATTCTGGACGGCGCCATGGTATGGCGTTACTGGGAGCCTAACTATTACTTGCAGAATGAATTGTACTTAAAAGAGCTGATGAACCGCCACGGCAAGGACATTGAGTTCGTGGGTATGGTAATGGCGAACAATGTAATGAAGATTGACGGCAAGGACACGATGGGAATGATGGCCGCGACTCTCTGTAAAGAGACGCTGAAGGCTGACTGTGTTGTTGTAAATAAATCAGGAATGGGACACTGCCAGCTTGATTCAGCACTTGCATTTAACTGGGCGGAAAAGATGGGAATGCCCTGTGTGGTGAACTTTTCAGCAGTATCCAATGACAAGCCCGGCGACATGCTTGTAATCTCAGATTCCAAGGTTGACGCGGTTGTCAACAGTGGGAGAAACTATGACCTGAAGCATCCGCGTGTAGAGCGCGTGATCGGCGAGGGAACGAATGTGCCAAGTCTCCTGGGCTATGATGTACAGGGACCGTTTACTCATACAACGAATTTCGCTTACCAGGGAATCTGGTCGCAGCTTGGCGACTGCTATGTGACAACGGACGACGATTTGCCGGATGTCCCGGGATGTTAGGAAAGGAGGAGCATGGGATGCCAGACAAAATAAGAGTAGTTCATTATATCAACCAGTTCTATGCGGGCATGGGCGGTGAAGATACTGCAAGTGTCGGGATATCAGTGAAAGAAGAGCCTGTAGGGCCCGGCCTTCTGCTGAAAGGCCTTCTTGGAGACAATTATGAGATTGTTGCAACGATTATCTGTGGTGATAATCATATTGCGGAGAATATAGAAGAAGTATGCGGTGAATTTGCAGAAATCATTAAAAAATATGAAGGACAGCTGTTTATCGCGGGTCCCGGATTCAATGCGGGCCGCTATGGTCTTGGCTGCGGCGCCGCTACGGCGATTGTGACAGAGAAGCTTAAGATCCCGGCTGTAACCGCCCTGTATGAGGAAAATCCCGGCGCGGATGTGTATAAGGACCGGGCGTACATCCTGAAAACAGGGAACAATGCGTCCAAGATGCGCGGCGCTATGAAGTCCGTGGCTGCATTTGCAAAACGTCTCGTGGAGGGAGACGTGATTGAGGATGGAGAGAAGGAAGGATATCACGGCATGGGGCCTGCGATTGTAATTGATTACAGCGTTCCGGCATGTAAGAGAGCCCTTGATATGCTTCTTGATAAATATAACCACAGGAAATTCCAGACAGAGGTAGCAATGCCGAAGCGTGAGGACATACCGGTTCCGATGCTTAACAAGCCGTTAAATGAGATTAAGCTTGCAATCGTAACCGACGGCGGACTGGTTCCGAAAGGCAATCCGGATAACATGGTTCCCACGAATTCCAAATATTTCAAAAATTATGAATTTGGAAATGTGGATCGTCTGGATGCGGCTGATTATGAAGTCAGCCACCAGGGCTATAACAACGCTTTCGTATTAGAGGATCCGAACCGTCTTGTGCCGGTGGACGCTGCCATGAAGCTTAAGGAGGAGGGAAAGATCGGCGATGTCCTCACTTCCTACTATACGACAGCCGGCGTTATGACGCCGAAGGAAGTGGGCAAGAAGTTCGGCGAGGGGATTGCCCAGGACATGCTCTCCAAGGGAGTGGACGCAGTCATCCTGACCTCCACATGAGGTACCAGCTCTCGCTGCGGTGCAGTGATGACAAAGGAAATCGAACGTGCGGGCATTCCGACCATTCACGTAACGAACCTGACAAAAGTTTCAGAAGGTATCGGTACCCACAGAATTCTCCGCGGTAACAGCGTACTCCATGTATTTGGAAATCCGTCCCTTACCCCGGAGCAGGAGATCCGGTTCCGTAAAAACCTCTTATCCGAGGCAGTTGACATGCTGGAGGAAGTTCCAGAAGAAGGACAGTACAGTCTGA
Organism: uncultured Lachnospiraceae bacterium; assembly: GCA_947566645.1. Classification (GTDB taxonomy): domain Bacteria; phylum Bacillota; class Clostridia; order Lachnospirales; family Lachnospiraceae; genus CAPEBR01. Next base: position 12,371 of record CANOKL010000015.1, on the reverse strand, counting down.
TAAAAGAATAACAAATTGGCGAATTGGGGACGGGGCATTTTTAAAAATGCCCCGTCCCCAATTCGCCAATTTCATGCTTGTGAATGTTTTCTTTTTTTTATATAATAGATATGAAACTGATACGAAAATGGAGGAATGGATTTGAAAAGGAAATATTATCTGATTGATACTGAGAATGTGGGAGACAGATGGTTTGACCTGCTGCAAAAGACAAAGAAGAAGGACAGAATCATTGTATTCTATACAGAGCATCATTCCAAACATTTAGAGAAATATCTGGCAAAACAGGTACATAACCCCCGGATAGTCTGGCTGGAATGTACGGCCGGAAATAATGCACTGGATTATCAGCTGATCGGGGTGCTGTCATATCTTATTGTGAAACACCCGAAAGCGTCGTTTTATATTTACTCAGATGACAGAGATTACCAGACTGCCATAGATTTCTGGCAGAGCCGTGGAATTGCAGCCTTTCAGAAAGATTTTTCTGCTGATAGTGGTAAAAAGGCGAAAAAGAAGAAAGGAAAGAAGAAAAAAGGACAGAAAAAGAAGGGGGCGGAGGCATCCGTACAGACTTCGGCAGAGACAGTAATGGATAGTGCCTCTGCTTTGGAGAAAACCGGGCAGAAAAGGCCGACGGAAGAACAGTATGTGATTGAGATAGCCAAATCTATACCGGTTTCTGATCTGGGAGGATGGTATCATGCCCTTACTGCTGTTTTAGGGCAGGAGAACGGACGGAACTGGTATCTGAAAGTCAGGGATGACGCAGAATGGAAGGAAAGGCTGTCAAGGTACTGCATGAAGGATGAACATGCGCGCGGGGTAAATCTGGTTGCTATGGTATTGAGCATGCATAATCTGGATGTGACAAGGTCAGAGGAGGCATATAGAATCATCCAGTCACATAACCGGAAGAATCTGAGGGCAATCAGCGCAGATTTTGATAAGAGGTTTGGTAAGAGACCGCCTCAGAAATATTTTAAGGCAATCCGTCCTTTGATCCGGGTAATCAAAGGAAAGTGAAGATTATAATAATATTGTGGAGGGAAGAAGGATTATGGAACAAGGACAGTTTACATTTTCTGGGATGGAATATATAAGACCGGATTTTGAGATGATTGAGGAATCAGCAGTGAGACTGAAGGACCGGGTAAATTGTGCCGTATCCTACAAGGAGGTGAAGACCTGCCTTATGGAAATGGAGGAACTCGCAAAGCATATGGAGACGGCAGTCACGCTTGCACTGGTTAGGCATACACTGGATACCCGGGATGAATTTTATGAAAAAGAAGACGCATTTCTAAAGGCAAAATTGCCAGAGGTGACTCCCGGGCTTCTTGCGCTAAAGGAGTCATTTATGAATTCTGCTTTCCGTGCAGAGCTTGAAGAAGAATATGGCAGACAGATGTTTGTATCTATGGAGCTTGAGAGGAAAACCTTCTGCAGGGAGAATATTCCACTGATGCAAAGGGAGGCTGTTCTTACCAGCGAATATGAGAAGATTATGGCAACAGCAGAGATTCCGTTTATGGGAGAGACGAGGAATCTGTACGGTCTTCAGAAATTCTTTGAACACGAGGACAGGGAGGTACGGGCAGCGGCGTATAAGGAATATTCAGCATTCTACCATAGCCATGAGAAACGGATGGAGGAGATCTGGGACGAGCTGATCAGGATACGGACGCAGATGGCGGAGAATCTTGGCTATGACAGTTTTATCCCGGTAGGCTATATGCAGCAGGGACGTACGGATTACGGTCAGGAGGAAGTGGCGGATTTCCGCAGGCAGGTACGGGAGTATGCGGTTCCCTTGTGTAAGAAGCTGTATGAAATGCAGAGAGAACGCCTGGGAGTCGATACTCTGATGGTATATGATGAGAAGCGTGTATTTCCAGATGGAAATGCAATTCCGGCAGGGGATGAAGACTTTATGATCTCCCAGGCACAGAAGATGTACCATGAGATCAGCCCGGAGACGGGTGAGTTTGCGGATTTTATGATTCAGCATGAGCTGCTTGATCTTAAGAATAAGCCGGGGAAGGCGTCTACCGGATATATGACGATTCTGCCGGATTATCAGGCGCCCTTTGTATTCGCGTGCCTGAATCACACTATATTCGACATGCAGGTCCTGTCCCATGAGATGGGGCACGCATTTGCAGGATACATGGCCATGAGAGAGCAGCCGCTGTCGGCTTACTATTTTTCCGCAACAGATATTGCTGAGATTCATTCCATGAGCATGGAACAGTTTGCTTATAAATATGCGGAAATGTTCTTCGGGGAGCAGGCGGATAAATACAGATTTGCCCATCTTCAGGATGCGCTGATGCTGGTGCCTTTCGGGACAGCGGTGGATGAGTTCCAGCATATCTGCTACGGGAATCCGAATCTTACGCCAAAGGAGCGCACATTAGAATGGAAGAAGCTGGAGGAGATCTATATGCCCTGGCGCAAGTATGATGCAGACGATTTCTTTGACAGGGGCGGGTTCTGGTATCATAAGCTGCATATATTCCTGTACCCGTTTTACTATATTAATTATATTCTTACGACAATAGGCGCCATGGAATTTGCAGCCAAGAATGCGGAAGACCATGAGAAAGCATGGAGGGATTATCTGAAGCTGTGCAAATGCGGAGGCAGCATGAGCTATCTGGAGACATTAAGGCATGCGGGCCTGTCGGTTCCGTTCGAGGATGGAAGTGTGAAGCGGGCGGTGGAATATATAGAAGGAGTCTTGTTATGATTCACGTCTTAGAGCGAGCTGCACACCGTGAATGTGCAGAGTGGTGGAGTATAGAAAATCAGGAGATTCAAGGGTACTGAGTTTCCAGGGCCATACGCCAATAAAGAGGGGGGACAGTGTGAAGAGAAGATTCAATGTTACTGGTTTATGTATTCCGGAAAAGCATTACATGGCAGATATCTCAGGGCATCTGGAAAAGATGAGGGTGTATATTGAGGACGGGGAGTATTTTACTGTCAATCGTGCCAGACAGTATGGAAAGACAACAACGTTAAACGCGCTGAAGCGAAATCTGGAAAAAGAATACACGGTTTTTCTGATTAGTTTTGAAGGGATTGAGAAAGAGGTGTTCCGGGATTCTGGTTCCTTCTGTGTACGTCTGATGGGTCTGCTTTATGACACGGTTGATTTTGGCGAGACGGCAGGTATTCCGGAGGATATAAGGGAGGGAATGTACAGGTGGAGTATGAGCGCGCCGGAGGAGATGAACTTCCGCATTCTCACGAATTTTTTATTCCGCATGTGCAGACAGCTGGATAAGCCGGCTGTATTTATGGTCGATGAGACAGACCGGGCGGGTAATTATGAGGTATTTACAACATTTCTTGGATGCCTGAGGGATATGTATTTAAAGCGGGATACCAGGCCGGGTTTTCAGTCGGTAATTCTTGCAGGGGTGTATGATATTAAGAACCTTAAGCAAAGAATCCGTCCGGAAAAGGAGCATGTTGCGGACAGCCCGTGGAACATCGCCGCAGATTTTGACGTGGATATGAGTCTGTCGGTGGATGGAATTGTATATATGCTGGAAGCATATGAGAATGATTATCATACAGGAATGGAAGTTCGTGAAATGGCGCAGATGATCTATGACTATACATCCGGATACCCGTTTCTTGTTTCGTGGATTTGTAAGACGGCAGATGAAGTGATTGCCGGTTCTGATGAATTTCCAGAAAGAAGAGACGCGTGGACAAGGGAAGGAATTCAGGCGGCAGTCCGAAAGCTGCTTGTAGAGAGAAATACGTTATTTGAATCACTGACCGCGAAGATTGACAGCCTTCCGGAATTAGAGAGAATGCTGCATACATTGCTGTTTGAAGGAAGGGATATTCCATATAATGCGGATAATCAGGCGATTGTGACTGCATCTATGTACGGATTTATAAAAAACCGGAAAGGGAATGTGGCACTGGCTAACCGGATTTTTGAAATGCGCCTGTATAATAGATTTTTATCTGTGGAAGAACTGAGGGAAAGTGATATCTACAAGGCATCCGTTTATGATAAAAACCAGTTTATTACTGACGGGCATTTGAATATGCGTCTGATCCTGGAAAGATTTGTGGAACATTTCAATGATCTTTATGCAGACAGCGGTGAAAAATTTATTGAAGAAACTGGAAGAAAGCTGTTCCTGCTCTATCTGCGCCTGATTATCAACGGGACAGGAAATTATTATATTGAGTCGCGTACAAGGAGTATGGGACGTACAGATGTCATTGTGGATTACCGGGGTGAGCAGTACATTATCGAAATGAAAATCTGGAGAGGGAAAGAATATAATGACCGGGGAGAGAAGCAGATTGCCGGATACCTGGATTTTATCACCAGAGGACAGGTTACATGATAAGCTTCTGTTTTAACAAAATGAAAAACCCTGGGCTGCACGAGATTGTAATAGATGATAAATTAATAATTGAGGCAGTAGTCTGAACTTCGAAAAGCAGAAATCTGGGACGGGTATTTTTCACCATGACGCACCTTAAAAGTTACAGTGGAGCGTCTGAGGTGACATGCCCGTCCCCAATACATGGAGGTATTATTATGATAAAAAAGTGGTGGCATGACAAGGTGGCTTATCAGATTTACCCAAAGAGCTTTTGCGATTCCAACGGGGACGGGATCGGAGATATCCCCGGGATTATCAGCAAACTTGATTACCTGGAAGATCTGGGAGTAGATATCATCTGGCTCTCTCCCTGCTATCCATCCCCTCTGGCGGACGAGGGATATGACATTTCCGATTATTATGATATTGACCCCCGTTTCGGTACGATGGCGGATATGGAGCAGCTTCTTAGGGAGACGAAGAGACGCAATATGTATGTCCTGATGGATCTGGTGGTGAACCATTGCTCTGACGAGCATGAATGGTTCAGAGAGGCCTGCAGGGATCCGGAGGGAAAATATGGGAACTTTTTCTATCTGCAGGATAAAAAGGAGGGGGAACTGCCTACCAACTGGAGATCTTATTTCGGCGGGTCTGTGTGGGAGGATCTGCCTGGAACAGACAAGCAGTATCTGCATGTTTTCCATAAAAAGCAGCCGGATCTGAACTGGGAGAACCCTGAGCTTCGCCAGGAGGTTTACAAAAATATCAACTGGTGGCTGGAAAAGGGTGTGAGCGGCTTCCGTATCGACGCAATTATTAATATTAAGAAGGCGCTTCCTTTCGCTAATTACGAAGCAGACCGCGCAGACGGGCTCTGCAGTATCCAGTCCATGCTGAGAGATGCCCATGGAATCGGTGAATTTTTAGGGGAGATGCGTGACTGCACTTTCAAAAAATACGATGCTTTTTCTGTGGGCGAGGTATTTAATGAAAAGCCGGAGGAACTCTCTGATTTTATCGGGGAAAACGGCTATTTCTCCAGTATGTTTGATTTTAATGAGGCCATTTTCGGAGGCAGTGAAAAGGGGTGGTATGACGCGAAGATGATCACGCCGGATGATTATAAGAGATGCTGCTTTGAGGCCCAGGCGAAGGTCGGGGATATCGGTTTTCTGTCTAATATTATTGAGAATCATGATGAGCCCCGGGGAGTCAGCCGGTATATCCCGGAGGGCTCTTGCTGCCCGCGGAGCAAGAAGCTTCTGGCGGCACTGAATTTTATGCTCAGGGGGCTGCCTTTTATCTATCAGGGACAGGAGCTGGGAATGGAGAATGTGCCCATAACCTCCATTGATGAGGTGGACGATATCTCCACGTTGGATGAGTACCGTGTGGCTCTTGAAGCAGGTCTGTCACCGGAGGATGCCCTGACGGCTGTGGCGCGCATGAGCCGTGATAATGCAAGGACTCCGATGCAGTGGTCGGCGGAAATAAATGCCGGTTTTACCACAGGAAAACCGTGGCTTAAGGTGAATCCCAATTATATTTCCATCAATGCCGCAGATCAGCAGGAGGATCCGGATTCGGTAAGAAGCTTTTATAAAAAACTGATTGCGCTCCGCAAGTCCCCGGAATATAAGGAGACCATCGTGTATGGAACATTTGAGCCGTACCTTGAGGAACAGCATAACCTGATGGCTTATTACCGGAGGGGAGAAAGGACGCTGCTGGTTATGGGAAATTACCAGATGGAGGAACAGGATGCGGTTCTTCCGGCGGATTACCGGAAGATTCTGCTTAATAACTGCCCTGAGCTTGTCCGGGAGGGGGATGTGCTGAGGCTTCAGGGGTTTCAGGTGGTTATACTGGATATATTGTCGATAGGGAAAGACCATTAAGCCAGGCGGCTTTATCCCCTCCAGTATAGTTTGGAGGGTTCAAGTAGCCCTCCGGACGCAAGAGAGAAAGGAGGGTGATAAAATGAATTATGTTACATATGCTGATTTATTCCAGTTTTGTATCTTCATTTGCGCCCTAATTGGATTGTGCTACACAATCTTTAAAGGGAAAAAGAAATAGCCGCCACTACTCCACTAGTGACGGCCTGCCTGTGTTAAAGCACAGGTAGTCAATCAAGTTGGGGATAAAGCTGCTTGTATGGCTTTCCCTTTGTCTATACTATAGCACATCTGCGAGGATGATTCAAGAATCTTTTTCATTTATTCATTTTCCCACACATATTCTGGGTAACAGTTCAGATACCTTCACTGTTACTATTCTGGTTACTATTCACGGCCCGGGAGGCGATTTCACTGAAAAAGCAATTGACAAAAATATGAGGGGGGGGGGGTAAAATGGTTGTAAATGAATACCCATTTGCAATTCTTTAGGATAGATGGAGGGTGGAGAGATGCCTTTTTGTACCAACTGCGGCAGCGAGGTCGCAGACAATGCAAAATTCTGTAACAATTGTGGTTCTGCCGTGGGACAGCCTTATAAAAGTAAGCAGAGGGAAACCGTTTATGAGGGAAATATACATAAGTGTCCGCATTGCGGAGAAACGCTGGATTCATTTGCGGCCAGTTGTCCGGCCTGCGGTTACGAGATACGTGGAAAAAAGGCAGCGGATTCGGTTCAGGAGTTTTACTCTGATCTGCGGACAACCCGGACAACTGTCCAGAAAGACCATATGATAAGAAATTTCCCTATACCAAACGCGAAAGAGGACATTATAGAGTTTATGATATTAGCATCATCAAATATTCTGGGGGAAGATGAGAGGGATATTTATGAAGCCTGGATTGCAAAGTTTGAGCAGACTTACCAGAAGGCGCAGCTTTTATTTAGCAATGACTCTGATTTTGAGAAGATTCAGCGAATTTATGATAACTGCCTGACCAATATTGATGCGGAAAGTCAGCGTAAACTCAGTAAATTTGCCTTTGATACGGTTATAAGAAATATTGCCGCCTGCGTTGGAGTGACCATACTGGTCATAGCGGTGATTATGGACAGGACTGGCAGTGACGCCCTATGGATGGAATGGGCTGGGAGCATACTTCTCATAGTATCAGCCTTCAGTCTGATCAAAAGAGGTGCAATGCTGATAGATTATGTGGTAAGTGCTGTGAGCGGGTTATTAATGCTGTGGATATCCACGATGTTTAATTATGATTCTCTGGTACAGTTATGCGGCAAAATTGTTTTGGTCATTGTAGCAGTAAATTATTTCAAAAGTCTGAATCAATCAAAGAAATAGGAGGAAATGTTATGGCATTGTTTGGGAAACCAAAAGCAGGCGGTTTTATGGATGAGATCCGCTGTGATGAGCCGTCATATCTGATCTGGAAGTGGCATCCGGCAGGATCTGTGGGCGGCAGAAATAACCGTGAAAATGCAATACGCTGGGGATCTTCTTTAAGGGTAAAGGATGGAGAGATTGCTGTCTTCGTATACAGACAGAACGAAGGTATCATGCAGGATTTCATCGCCGGGCCGTTTGACGAAAAGATTGAAACGAGAAACCTGCCGGTGTTAGCGGGCATAGTGGGGCTTGCTTATGCCGGAGGAACCCCCTTCCAGGCAGAGGTATACTTTATAAATCTGGCACAGATTATACAGGTTAGATTTGGCGTTCCTTTCTTTGATGTGTATGATCCGAGATTTCCGGACTTTGGAGTGCCAGTTGCAGTCCGGGGAACGGTAAGCTTTAAAATAAAGGATTACCGGGAATTTATCAAAATGCATCGTCTTAATGATTTCAACCTGGATGATTTTTTGCGGCAGATTCGCGACGCCATGAGCCGTTATATTAAGAATGTAGTGACAAATGCACCGGCGGTTCATAACATTCCTGTCATACAAATTGAAAGCAAGACGGCGCAGATAAACGATGCTATAGAATTTGATATTAGTGAACGATTGAAAGAAAGCTTTGGAGTAGATGTTTCAGGGGTAGATCTTGCTGCTATAGAAATCGACAGACAAAGTGAAGGCTACAATCAACTGATGTCAGTAACAAGGGAAATAACGGCCAAAAAGGTGCAGGCAGAGACTACGGATTATGTGGAGAGACTGCGTATCCAGAGAGAAGAAGGCCAGTATGCAATACATAAACAAACACAGACTTCCAATATTGGCGCATTTCAGGTGGAAAAGCAGGCAGAGGTCGGTATTGCAGGGGCTGAGGCATTAGGCCATATGGGAGAAAATGGTGCGGGTAATGTGGAACTGGGAGACGGAGGAGCCGGGTTCAATCCAGCTGCCATGATGGCTGGAATGGCTGTCGGAGGCGCTGTCGGGCAGAACATTGCCGGGACTATGAATGGGATGATGTATGCTGTAAATCAACAGCAGGGGGCAGGGACGCCTCCGCCGGTTCCGGTTATAGGATATCATGTGGCTGTCAATGGAAAACCGACAGGGCCGTATGATGTAAGTACACTGGAGCAGATGATCGCAAATCAGCAAATTTCAGCGGAAACTCTTGTCTGGAAAAATGGTATGCCGGCATGGAGCAGGGTGGATGCTGTTGATGAACTTAAGAATTTGTTTGGGAATACAATACCGCCGGTTCCTCCTGTCTGTGGATAGGAAGTAAGGCGGGTTTGTAGAATATAAGAAAATATTTTGTACAAAAAGTATACAAGGGAGGAAAGAGTATGAAGTGTAATCAATGCGGGACAGAGTATGAAGGGAAATTCTGTCCTGAGTGCGGAGCAAAGGCAGAGGCGGAATCGCCTGTAAATCCGTCTCAGACTCAGGAACAGCAAAGTGCGCAGCAGCAGGCGGCTTCGCCTGTGTTTAATGTAAAGCCAGCTGGAAAAAGGGCAAAAAAGCCAAAGAAACCGATCTATAAAAGATGGTGGTTTATTCTCATTGTTATTGTATTTGCACTGGGAATATTTGCCTCCTTTACTGGAAACAGAGGGGAGAGGACGAGTGAGAAAATTGACTGGTCTGAAATCGTACTGAAGGATGTGGTTCCAGAACCGCCGTCAAAAAAAGGAACTCTTTATGAAAACTCTGATGAAGAATTACGAGTTGACCTGGATAAAGTAACAGACAGCCAATATAATGCGTATATGAATGACTGTATTGATATGGGATTCACGGTTGACGCAGATAAGACATCGTTTTCGTATGAGGCTTATAATGCAGATGGATATTCTCTGGAGATAAAACATTATAGTGATAGTCTGAATCTAACTGTAAATGTCCCGATGGAATTAGGAACCATTACCTGGCCGACTGGCACAGCTGGAAAGCTCTTGCCTGCGCCGAAATCTACTACAGGGAAATTCGACTATGAATATGATGATCACTTTTCTGTTTATATTGGAGATACCAGCAAGTCTGACTATGACGAATACGTAACTGCGTGCGCAGATAAAGGATTCACGGTAGATTATGAAAAGGAAGAAAAATATTATAGTGCCAATAATGCCGAGGGATATTCTCTTTCGCTAAGTTATGAAGGTAACAACATAATGCAGGTCCAGATTGATGAACCAGATGAAGAAGAGAAGGAGACTGAAACTTCGCAGGCAGAAGAAAAGGCATCAACAAAGGAATCCGGCGAACCAGATAAAACACCGGATGATGCAGATGATTCCGCTGTCGATGCAGATGGTCTTCGTACAGACTTCAAAGAAGCGATGGATAGTTATGAAACATTTATGGACGAGTATTGTGAGTTTATGAAAAAGTATAGTGATAATCCAGACGATGCAGGTCTGCTTTCGGATTATGCTGCATACATGGCGAAATACGCGGATTTTGCCAAAAAATTTGGTGAATGGGAAAGCGAAGATATGAACGATGCAGAGTTGGATTATTATCTGAAAGTCCAGACAAGAGTAAATCAAAAACTTCTGGAAGTATCACAATAAAAAGAATTAAGGAGGCCAATATGAAAAAGCTCATATCATTATTTCTCGCCCTTTTGCTGATGTTTAGCCTTGTAGCCTGCAGTGGAAATGCAAAATCACCCGGTGACTCCTCTAATACTCAGCAGCCAAACAGCGATTCCTCTAGTAATAAACCATCGGACGCTCCAGAGGATTCCGATGAAAAGCTTGGGGTATTCAATCAGAATGCCACACTTGAAGAGACTGTTATGGTTGATGAAGGTGGGGTGAAGATTACAGCTACAGGTTTGAATTACACAGACTACTCTGTAGAGCTGGAGCTGACTATTGAGAACAATGCTAAAGAAGACTTGTCCTTTATCAGTGGTTCTGTGGGATTGAGCTGCAATTCCGTAAACGGCTATATGATAAGCGATGGATATTTGAATTGCGATGTCGCTGCTGGAAAGAAAGCGAACGACTCTATCAGTTTTAGCTATGATGGGCTGCGGCCGTATGGTATCAATGAGATTGCAGATATAGAAATAGGTTTTGACATCTCCGATGATGATTATAACCATACATACACCGGTCCCCGTCAGATCAAAACTTCGGCATTCGCTTCTCATGATTACGACACAAATCATTATCAGACAACGATAGTAAGCCGTGATGCTATGAACACCTACGAATATGATATAAAACATTTTTCGCAGGACAAGCTCTACGATGAAAGTGGCATAAAGCTTGTTTCAAACGGTATGATGGTAAATCGTGATGGTGATACAATATTACTTTTAGAACTGGAGAACACAACAAGCAGTATTGTGTATATCGCAACTTCGGATATTTCTCTTAATGGATTGGTAGTCTGCAGTTCCACCTGGTCAAGCAATGCCATTAATCCAGGCAAACATGGTATCATTGATGTGGATTTATCTTCTGCTCTGAGTGCAGAGTATTGGAGCATTTTCGGAATTGACGAAATTGGTTCGGTTTCTCTTTCGCTGACTCAATGCAACTCGGATGGTGATAATATAACGGATGATGTCTCGGTGGAAATTAATGTTCCTAATGCTAAAGTAGAGTTCGATTCTTCTGGAGAGGAAATCTATAATAACAGTGGGGTGAGGATCGTTACAAAAAAGATTGTGGAGGACTCAGATGAGTACAGTGCTGATATGCATGTTCTGTTACTTGCAGAAAATAATAGCGGTAAAACACTTGTGATTGAGGATGCGTACGATTCTCTTTCTGTAAACGGATTTATGACGGACTATTTATGCTATAGCAAAGAAATTAAAAACGGAGAAAGTGCAGTGCTTGATATTACGTTGGAGGAGTCATCTTTGGAAGATAACAAAATTGTTTCTGTGGCCGATGTAAAAGAGGTTGAAGTAGGTTTTGAAATCAGAGAAGGTCATAATACGATTGATGAGCCAAAGCTAAAGATTTCGTTTGACTAACAGAGCTGGAAAACATGTGAGAAATCATGAAGGAAGGAAAAGGATTTCAATTCGGTGTAACGAATATTTAAATAATCAAATGGAGGAGAAAAATCATGAAAAAAATTGCAACATTAACATTGACATTAATTATGGCTTTGTCCATGTCAGCCTGTGGAAGTAATGCGAACTCGGGTGAGTCCACAGCATCATCACAGAAAACTGAAGCAACACAGAAAGAACAGGATGGATTACAGAAGGATTCAGAAATCGAAGATGCAGAGAAAACGGAGGCTGAAAGTACGGAAACAGAAAGCTCATCAGAGAGCAATCCGGCAACGGGCGATAGTTCCTCTGCAAATAGCGATGTAGGCTCAGACGGTCTTCACACAGATTTTAAAGAAGCAATGGACAGCTATGAGACTATTATGAATGATTACTGTGACTTTATGAAGAAGTACAAGGAGAATCCAACGGATGCAGAACTCCTTGCGGAATATGCAGATTATATGTCTAAGTATGCAGATGCGGTTGATAAGTTTCAAAAATGGAACATCGAAGAAATGAACGATGCAGAAGCCGCATACTATACCAAAGTACAGGCCGGAATAGCTGCAAGATTAGCCGAAGTTGCCCAATAAGTTGTGATTAAGTTGGGGACGGGGTATTTTTAAACAAAAAAACGCCAGTGGAGCTTTTGTGGGGGAAAA
>CANOKL010000014.1 GCA_947566645.1 uncultured Lachnospiraceae bacterium | reverse complement strand
TCACCAGCACGTTTTATTGCATCATTCAGGCTTCTCTTATCTGCTCTATCCAATGCCGCAATTGCTTCTCTTAAGTCCACTGCCGCTGCATCCACCTCATCCTGGGTTACAGTCTGGCTTTCCATTGCCTGGCGTGCAGCTGTAAGCGCTGTCTGGTATTTTCCCCAGCTTGATGATGTATAATCATCCTTTACCAGACCTTCTGTACGGTCAATGGCCGCCTCTAGCGCCTTCCTGTTAAGTTCTGCAGGCTCTGTTTTTTCCTTTACAAATACATCAAATGTACCGGAAAACGTTTTTCCCTTCTCTGTAAAGGATACCGTCACTGTCTGCCATCCTGTTTTTGTCTGGTCATAGCCTGCTGTTTTTGCCTGAGCTGTTACATCCTTCTCTCTTTTGCTGTTGTAGACTGCCGTTACCATAAGACCGGTCTGATCCAGCGCCTGTCCCTGTACATATTCCCTCTTTGTGGGAGCTGTTACTTTGATCCCGGTCAGTTCATCGTCTTTTACAATCACCGTTACTGTCTTCTTCGCCGGCTTATACGTATCGGTCCCCGATGCCGTAATGGCAATATGCGCTGTCCCTTCTCCTTTAATTGTCACCTTTCCGGCTGCGTCTACAGACAACACCGCATCATTATCCACACTGTAGCTTAAGTTCCCGTCACCGTTACTTTTTGCATTCAGAGAAAATTCTGCATCTCCTGCTGCTTTTTCAAAGCATTCTTCTACAGTGATGATCTGAACTTTCTTCAACTGATCTGCCAGATCCGCTTTATCTTCATATACCATTAAGTTATCAAAGGATGTACTGGCAAAATGTACACGGAATCCAACTTTCCCGTTCATGAAAGGATCTTCCATATCTGTATAGTCTATGGCAGGTTCTTTCTCATCATTCACAAATACCCGGATCCGGTCCTTCACCGCTTCTATCCGCAGATGATACGTTTTTCCAATCTGGATATTCTTATTTGTCCTCTGCAGTTCCTTCCAGTCATAATTCTGTTTTCCCAGTACTATTGAACCGGAAGATAAGCCTACAAAATATCCCTGGTAGAAATCTGTTCCTAACTGGGAATCATCGCCTGCTCCTCCAAGAGATGGATTATTCACTCTCAGAATCACACCACAGTTAATACTGTCTTCCGGAGTTACGTCTGCCTCAACCGAATAATCTCCCCAGTTTTTTGAACCATAAAGTCTCTTACCCACTGCATCAATTGTAAGCTTTTCATCTTCCACCCTGAATTTTCCGTTGCTGTATGTATTTCCATCATCCGGTTTGCTGTAATCCACATATAACGGCTCTACCTTCTCGCTTTTCACAAATTTCAGCTCTCTGAAGTCAAACTCCCCGGCTGCTGTTTCCAGTTTAATAGTATGATGACCCTCTGTTAATGGAATATTCCTCCGGATCGCCGTCCGGTAGCTTGCCCAGTCTTTTGTTCTGGTGAGTTTTTCCCTGTCCACTACCAGCTCATCATCCACATATAAATTGTACGCAAGCTCCCCGTCCAGTGCAGACACATACTTCAGGCCAAAATCATAGGTCCCTGTTTCCGCCACTTGAATATTGTATTTATACCATTCTCCTGTCTGATTCCATCCGATGCGGAACTGCTGATCTGTATAACCGATATCGACCGGTGTGTTCCGGTAATATCCTTCGTTCAGTCCAAGATGGTTATTGGGGGTCTTATCGTAATAGCCGTCTTTTCCATCATTAAAATGTACTGCCTGAATTACCCCCGGCACCGGTTTATACGCATTAAAAATTCCGCTGTCTCCATATTCCTGGCTTCCTGCTATAAATCCCATCCGGGCGCTGCAGTCCTTTGTATAATATCCGATCCTGCCATCCCCGATTCCGGAAATCACTTCTTTACCAACTTCCCTGTTGTCAAAGTAAAAGGTGTACTGTTCTTCCTCTGTTGTATTACCGTCATTTCCCTTTCTGATCTTTTCCCGCTGTATTCTCAATGTATGAAGCGCTGAAAAATCATAGTCCCTGTTAAAACTTTTTGCAATATTCTTTTCGGAAATTGTCTCTGTCCCACCAGTTTTTTTTGTGATTTTCAGTGTTCCGGCTGACAGATCTATTCCTGCTTTTCCGTAATTATTCTCATCTGTATAAGCAAAATATCCGCCGATTTCTCCTGTTTTACTCTCAGAAGAGACATTATATTCTGCCGTATAATTTCCGGCAAGAGTGTCTTCTGAGAGGAAGTTGGTGTTTTCCTTCATATCCAGCCATCCCTCGTTTACTGCTGCCGGATTCTCTTCCCCGGCATTTCCTCCCGCTGCGCTCCACCCCGGTGTATCAGCAGAATCGAAATAGCCGCATATCTTCGGAAGAGCCGGGTCTTCCTGTTCCGTTGTCGTAGGCCCGAGTACGGTCATCTTATCTCCGTTAAAAGCAATCCGGTCCATATTCATATTCCGGATCGGCCAGCCCCATTGGTTTCTCCCCTCCAGATTATGATAAATCAGATAATAAGTGCTCAGATCCGGTCCGAGAACAGTGGAACTGTGTCCTAATCCCACAATTCCATCCTCTGTATTTAATAAAACCGGATTCCCCATTCCCTTCTGAAAGTTTTTGGGCGAAGTTCCTACCGAGTAGTTAATCCGGTACCCTTTGGAATGCACATGATTTCCTGTGTATGTCAGGAAATAGCGTCCGTCCTTCTTGATCAGAAAAGACCCTTCCGTCCATCCGCCGCCAGGATTCATCTGCGTACCGCCCAGAGTCACCTCAGCCCCGGCAAGCGCCGTAGGACTGCTCATTTCCTTAACCCGGATCCCCTGATCGGACGCATAGTAAAAGTACCATTTCCCATCGTCATCCACAAATACAGAGCCGTCGATACTATGCCCGAAATTGTCCGTCACCTTCTGAAAGGGCCCTGTCGGGTTATCACTTTCAAATACATAGTGCCCCTGTCCTGCCGGCGACGTATACATATAGAATTTCCCGTTATAATAGGCAAGCTCCGGCGCATACGCTGCCTTTGAGGTATCCATTGAATTTCCCTGCGCGATACAGTTCCCCTCGTACTTCCAGTTCACCATATCACGTGAGCTCCAGCATTTTACACCCTTCTCGTTATCCCGGGTGCTGACATACAGATAATACGTTCCATTAAACTTCATGACATATGGATCGCCGTTCCCATACTCATCCCACGAATCAGATATGTCTTTTACCGGATTTGAATATGCCGCTGCCGCCGGACCGTAGCCTGTTGAAAATAACAACGCACTTAGCAGCACGCAAATCCCTTTCTTTAATTTTATCATTTTTCCTTTTTTCATATTATTACCCTTTCTACTATAAGCCTTCCTGCATCTGGCTGATTTCTTTTAAGGGGAGCTTGGGACTGCGGTCAAAACAGAGCAGTCCATTCTGCTCGTGCTCTACATCCGTTAATTGTGTAATACAATATCCGCAGATATAGTCCTGTTTTTTCACTGCCATAATCAGCTGCTCCAGCCTCTCCTTATACTCTTCCCTGGTTTTTGCACTCTCTCCATATCCCCATCCCTGGTTTTCCTCAAATGCTATTCCTGCGAACTCACTAACTAATACCGGCTGGCCTTCGTAGGCAAATCCCTTTGCCTGAATACACCTGGAAAACAGTTTTGACGGCGCTCCCTGAACCACCTTCTGCCTGTCCTGATAACTCCTGCCCATGACTTCCGCATTCTGCTCATAATCGTGTATTGTGCAGAGATCTGTAACCGTATGCTCCCAGCCGTCATTTCCAATTACGGGCCGCGTCTGATCCAAAGCCTTAAACTGATAGTAGGCGGCCTGTACTGCGGCCTGCTGCTGTGGACTGCAATACAGATCAAACACTCCCCAGGATTCATTAAATGCGACCCACACCACGATACACGGATGGTTGTAATCCCTGGACACTGTCTCAGACAATTCCCTCATATACTGTAACTGCGCCTGACCGGTGAAGTTATAAAAGGAGGGCATCTCTTCCCACACCAGCAGTCCCAGTCTGTCGCACCAGTACAGGAATCTGGGATCCTCGATTTTCTGATGCATTCTTACCCCGTTAAAGCCCATCTGCTTTATAAGCTGAATATCCCGTATATAGTCCTGGTCTGACACAGCCGTAATGTATCCCTGCGGATAGTAGCCCTGGTTTAAGACCAGCTTCTGATAATATGGAAGATTATTTAACAGCACCCTGCCGCCCTGGGTCTGTACGGTCCTCATACCGCAGTACGTGTACACACAATCCAGGAGTTGTCCCTTCCTTTTCAACTCTAACCGGATGTCATACAGGTCGGGAGTTTCCGGCGTCCACAAAAAAATACCATTCATATCTGCCCGCGGATGGTCCACCGGTACAGAAAAAGCGATCCTCCGTCCCACACAGCGGCAGGACGTCTCTGCCAGTTCTTTTCCCTGAAAACTCACCTTCGCAGTTACGGCTGTATCCTCCGTCCACTCAGAAATGTCAAGATCCAGTGCAATCTGTTTCTTCTCAATATCCGTTATGATTTTGCAGTGTTCAATATAGGCTTCCCCCACAATCTCAATCCATACGGGCTGCCATATACCGCTATATCCTGTGTACCAGCATCCGTGCTCCTTCTGCTGCCACATCTGTTTACCTCTGACCTGTGAAGTATCCAGGTAACGGTCCTCAACGCGCACCGTGACTTCGTCGCCTTCACCTGTCAGCAGCTCTGTAATGTCAAAAGAAAACGGGGTGTAGCCGCCTTTA
The DNA here is from genome assembly GCA_947566645.1 of uncultured Lachnospiraceae bacterium. GTDB lineage: Bacteria > Bacillota > Clostridia > Lachnospirales > Lachnospiraceae > CAPEBR01. The sequence goes on along the minus strand of CANOKL010000014.1, from coordinate 76,960 downwards.
TGGGTTCCCGCAGATCTGCCGTTTATCCAGACCTGGGCCTCATAGTCTGCGGCTCCAAAGTGCAGCAGATATCTTTTTTCTTTCTGAAGAGAGATCGCCGGAATCTTTCTGCGATACCATACCACATCGCATATCTCACTGCTCCCGATCCCGCTGGCCTTGCTCTGGTACACAAAGGGGACTTCAATACTCCGGGTAAACTCCGGCTCTCCCTCTTCCCTTCCAAATGCAAACTCCCATGTCCCGTTCAGATCAATCCACTGACTTCTCCAAAAATCAGGTCTTGGGTGATTCATGAACGGTTTCCTGGATTCCATTGCTTTTTCCATTCGCTTCTGTCTCCTCCTATCCTTTTACTCCACTCATGGACACTCCCTGGATGATCTGCTTCTGTAATAGTATAAATACAACCATTGCCGGAATTGCCGCTAATGCACTCGCTGCCATAACGGTATTGAGTACAAGGGTGTTATTTGAAAGGAATGTTGGGATTCCGGTTGCCAGCACCATATTTTCACCTGACGTTATGCTGATAAAGGGCCAGATAAAGTTATTCCATGCCAGCAGGAAATTAAAGATTCCCACAGACACCATTGCGGTTCTGGTGAGAGGCAGGCATACGTACCACCAGATTTTAAAGCTTTTACAGCCATCCAGCTGTGCCGCCTCTATATATTCATTGGGAATTCCGTCCATAAACTGTTTGATCAGAATAATTCCAAGCGGATTCGTCAGTCCCGGCAGGATAATCCCCCACGCAGAATCAAGCAGATTTAATTTCATCGACACATTATACAGTGGTATAATAATGGCTTCGGTCGGGATCAGAAGACCCAGCGATAAAAGCACATAAAAAAATTTTGAGGACTTAAATTTCAGCTTTGAAAACGCAAACGCCGCAAGGGAACAGATGAACACGCTGATTACCGCTGTTACAATCGAGATAAAAAAGCTGTTCCATGTCCACCGTAAAATCTGGGATTCGGACAAAACCTTTCTGAAGTTGTCCAGCGTAAGATTTGCAAAATTAAACCATTCTGCAATGGTAACCGCGGAATTTCCTTCTGGCTTCAATGCTACGATAATCATCCAGTAGATCGGGACAAGAAAAATAATCCCAAGCGCCAAAGCTAACACTGTTTTTAAATAGACAGATCTCCTTTTTTCCACTTTAATTCTCTCCCCCTTCCGTAGCCTTGTTCTGAATTACTACAAATAAAAGCATCAGGACCGCATAAAGAACAGACATTGCTGCCGCCTCGCCAAACATATCCTTCTTAAATCCGGTATTATAGATATGCATGATCATTGTCTTTGTGGTATCTCCAGGTCCTCCCTTTGTCATCATCTGCGGTTGTCCGAACAGCTTCAGCCCGGCAATCACCTGGAAAAAGATCTGCACAATTGTAATATTTTTTAAAGACGGCAGAGTAATATACCAGAATTTCTGTAATGTGCTGGCCCCGTCAAGGCCTGCGGCCTCATAATAAACTTCGGAAATATCCTGGAGCGCACTGAGGTACAGCACCATAACAAAACCTACTCCCCACCAGACCGATGTGATTACAATGGACCACCATGCCATATGTTCATCTGTCAGCCAGTTCACTTTACCCATATGAAATGTTTCCAGTATCACGTTTAAAAGTCCCCGGTTGGAATCATATATTTTCAGCCATATAAAGGATACAACCGATACCGACAGTACATATGGAAGAAAATATGCCGCACGCACAAGTGTCCTGCATTTAATTTTCGCATTTACCAGGAGCGCCAGCCCCAGTCCCAGCAGAATTATAATGGGGGTACTGATTAACACATAAAACATGGAATTCCACAGATACCGGTAAAAATCCTCTGACCGGAATGTCTTGATATAGTTCTCCAGCCCGGTGAATTCAACTTTTCCAAAAATTGTCCATTTATGTAAGCTTACATAAACACCTTCTACTACAGGCCACAGTAAAAATACAATAAATATTATGAGAAAGGGGGCTATAAAAGCCACCCCTTTTAACTCATTTTTTATCCACTGCTTCTGTAATGTGCGGCCCTTTCTATTTTGCTGCGCCATACTCACACCTCTTTTATCATTACTGAATCAGATCATTGATTTCGGATTCGATACTTTTCAGTCCATCCTCAATCGAAACATGACCGAAGATTATATTCTGTAACTGTTCTGCAATAACTGTATCCACTGCATTGTAATTGTTGATCTGAGGAGCAAACTTAACTGTCTTCTGTGCTTTTACAAACTCTGTCCTGTATGGAAGAGACTGGTATTCCTCGCTTTCCATCACTGCCTTTGCAGCCGGCACATGACCCGCCTTGCCCCAGATCTTGGAGCCTTCTGCTGAAAAATACGCCATAAACTTCATTGCCGCTGCTTTCTTCGCATCATCTACATAAGAAGGAATCGTCAATCCATGGGAGCTTGCCCAGTGTGTTTCACTTCCAAAAAATGCCGGAAGTGCAATTGCCCCAAAACGGTCTCCGTTCTCTTCTGTAAAGTAATTTCCGGCTTCCCAGACGCCGCCAAACCAGATTGCGCTGCCTCCGTTTGCAAATGTGTCCCACGGATTTACATCATTGATATCTGCAAGCTCTGTGTTGTATGCTTTCATGAAAAATTCAAGTACTTCTTTTGCTTTGTCATTATTGATGGCTGCAGCAGACAGGTCGTCATTCAGCAGCTCTCCGCCTGCTTCGTAATACATGTTGTAAAACGGCTCTTTAAAATATGGAGTATTGATACAGAATGGCTTTTTGTCCGGAACTGCCTCTTTTACCTCCTGCAGGAACTTCAGCAGTCCCTCCGGTGAGATTTCCCCAAAATCAGGAGTCCCATCCTCTTTTAATTTTCCTGCATCCTTTAACAGTTCCTTATTGTAATAACACATGTGGAAATGTGTATCCAGCGGCACGGAATAGACCTTGCCGTCAAAAGTTACCGCGTCCATGCTCAGATCAGAAATCGTTGAAAAATCAAAATTTTCCTGCTTAGCCAGGTCGTCCAGTTCTGCAAGCTGGCCTCCATTTACAAATGGCGCAAGCTTGTCACAGTGGGTAACAGCAACATCCGGGCCTTTTCCCGAGGAAAGGGCTGCACCATATTTTGCATAAAACTCATTCGAATCCAGCCGGATTGCCTCCACGGTCACTTCACTTTGGGATTCATTAAAATTTTTGACGATTTCGTCTACAAAATCACCTTCGCCGCCTCCGAACATATTCCAAAAGGTTATCTGTGTGGCGCCGTTCTGTTTGCTGTCAGTGTTCGTCTCCTCCTGCGCGCCGCCTCCGTCATTGGATGCCCCATTTTCGTCTGTTTTACTGCCTCCGTTTCCACATCCTGCCAGCAATGAACATGACATTGCGACTGAAAGCAGACCTGCCAGTAGTTTGGTTCTTTTCTTCATAATCATATGACCTCCTCAATTTGATTGTGTCCTAATTATAATTTATAGAATGCGGCCTGTATATGTCAGATCTTTAGGACTTTTATGCAAAAAACGCAGAAATGCCCCGCCGGCAATGTGGAAAATTTACTATAGTTAATATTTTCCACACCGCCGGCGGGGCATCTTACGATCCCACAGACCCTCATTCAGGAGCTTTCACACATTCATTTATACTGAGCGGCAGGTTATCTGGCGCTCAGCCTATTTCACGGCAGTTCCTTACTGATCTGTCTCATATATTCTGTTGTGGTTATACCGGTATAAGACTTGAACACCTTATAAAAATACCGCTCATCCTCATACCCCACTTTTTCTGCAATGACATTCATCCTTAATGTCGTGCTTTTCATGAATTCCTTTGCCTGTTCTATTTTCACCTCTGTAATATAATTTCCAATATTTTTTCCCGTTTTCTTCTTAAAGAGCACGCTCAGATAATTTTTATTCAGCCCCACCATCTCACTGAGATCCTGGAGGGACAGCTTCCTGTCATAATGCTCCTTTATGTAGTCCTCTATATAATCCACCACATCTACAGATCTTTCATCCAGCCTTCTCTTACATTTCTGAAGATCCACAAACTTTTCCACAAACCATTCTTTTATATCATCCACCAGCTCCAGGCGTAAATACTGGTCATAAATATCTTTTTTCCACTGAAAAACCTCTTCGATATCTTTCACCTTTGCCGCAATTTTATTTAATATCAGCAACAGATCCATGGAAACGAGCGCTAGTTCTTCACACTTTTTCCGTCTCTTTATTGTTTCAAAGATCTCCTCCAGAAATTGCACCAGCTCTTCCTGTTTGTCATATTCCACCAGCTTTTCTATACGGTTGACCGGATAAGAATCTTTAGCGCCCGAACCGTCTGATTCTTTCCTTGCAACCTTTATCACCTTTCCATACCCGTAAAATGCTCTCTGATCATAAGACACCAGGGCCTTTTTAAACAGTTCATGTGCACAGTCCAACTGCTTTCCGTGGGGGCTCCTTCCGATCGTGATGACCATTCCCTGCTTTTCCATCTCCGTAATGCTCTTTTCGAGCGCGTTATTTAAATCCGTCTCGTCCTCTTCCCGGTAAAAAACAACGGCTCCTACCTGTTTCCCCCAATAAAATAAATAGATTGTGTAGTCAGACATCCATTTTTCCATCTGATTTTTTATTTCATGGTTATAAATGCCCAGATTATTTTCAAAATCCTTTTCTACGATCTCCTTTCTCCCAATACACAGGCAGCAGTATCCTTTGTTCAGCTCTTCCTTAAGCTCCCCCGGCAGTGCCCTGGGAAGCAGACATATTCCTTTACAGGATTCTTCGATCAGCTTCGGAATATTTACCTTTGTCTCCCGGGTTTTCTCCTTTTCCTCTGCTCCATTTTCTCTGATTTCCTTCATTACTTTCTCTAATATATGCTCGATATCTTCCGGCATCAGATCTGATTTCAGGAGATACTCTGATACGCCGAGATGAATCGCCTCCTTCGCGTAAGAGAAATCCTCATATCCGCTTAATATGATGAACTTTACATTTTCATCTGTCTCCTTAATTCTGCGCACCATCTCCAGTCCGTCGAGTTCCGGCATCTTCAGATCCGTAATTACAATATCGGGCCTTTTTTGCAGAAATAATTCATACCCTTCTTTTCCTTCTGAAGCTTCCCCTACTAATTCCAGTCCCAGTTTTTCCCAATGCACCATGGATATGATTCCATAGCGGATAATTCTTTCATCATCTACAATCATTACCTTCAGCATATCTGCACATCCTCTTCCTGCCTCCTGACAGGCAGCTTCATCTCAACATTTGTACCATAGCCCACCTTGCTGTTAATCTTTACGCCGTATCCAGGACCGCAAATCAGCCGGATCCGCTCCCTTACATTATAGATTCCGATATTGGAAAACCGTTTTCCTTTGTCCCGGTTCGTCTTAAGACTGCTCATCTTCTGCTCTTCAATCCCAACGCCGTTATCGTTTACCTGGAGAATCAGGGCGTCATCCGAAAGGAAAGCAAGTACTTCGATCATACCTTTTGTTCCTTTTTTGAATCCATGTATAATGCTGTTCTCTACAAATGGCTGGAACAGTATTTTCGGCACCAGTAAATCCTCCGTCCCCTCCTCAATCATATATACCACATGGAACTCTATATCCATACGGTATTTCTGTATACCAACATATGCTTTTACATGCTCCACCTCATTTTTTAACGGAATCATCTCGTTTCCGCCGCTAAGGCTGATATGGAGAAGCTTCGATAACATACTGGCCATCTCTGCGGCGTTTTTCCCCTCCTGGATTAACGCCGTCCATTTTATCGTATCCAGTGTATTATACAGGAAATGCGGATTAATCTGACTCTCTAACGCTTTGATCTGTACAATTCTTTTTTGTTCTCCCTTTTCATAAACCTCCTGAATCAGGCGGTCAATCTCCTGCATCATTGTATTATAGCTGTGATAGAGAACCGAGATCTCCTCTATAGGGGATGAGATTTCCTGTGGATAATCAAGCTGATGCTCGCCCACGGGACCTTTCATCACTTTCGCCAGATTATTGATCGGATATATCACCTTTTTTATCATAATAAAAATACCTGCCATCATAGCCGCCAGAATAACCGCCAGCGCCGCCATCAGCGGCTTCTCACTGTCCACTACATTCTCATGGATATATCTTTCATCTAAGAGGGTAATGATTCTCCATTCATTCACCTCCAGCTTTGAACTGCTTACCAGGTAATCATGCCCCTCAAATGAGCCGTCTGCGTAATAATTCTCCCGGTCTTTATACGCACTGTATTCCATAATCTCATCTATATTTTTGATATCCAGGAAATTCCCACTGGAAAACTGCAGTTTTCCCTGTGCATCCACAATACACCAGCTCAGCGGAAGATCCTTTGCAATGATTTTATTGCAAATGCCCGCCAGCGAACTGGCAGAAATATCTATGACAATCACCGTATCCAGGTTCTCCCCGCTTGTAAAATCCCACACCCCTTTCGACATGCTGAATACAGATTCACTATGCTCGCCAAAAGAATCCCGGTATGTCTGATCTCTCTGCCCGAACCACTGAAACAGATTTTTCCCTTCCACCGTAGCATCATATACCTCTTCCCGCAGCGACATGTCATTCCACACAAAAATTGACTTTATGTACTGCTCCCTGGACAAAAAAGCAATTGACTTAAACTCCGGCGCTACAGAAATATACTGGACAATCTGCGTACTGAGGCGCGGATTCCCGACAACGTCTGCTTTTTCCTTTTTTAATGTTTTGATCTCCTTAACAATGTCAGGATCCCGAATGATCTGAATGATCAGATCCTTATATTCACCAAGCTTTAAATCCAGATTTGTTTCGATCTGCTTTGTAAGAAGCAGAGAATATTCCGAAACCCTCTTTTCTATATTCTCCTGAAAAACAGTATAGGAAAAAAAGGAGAAAACGATCATGGGCAGGCAAAAAAATAAAACAGCAAACAGAACCATGATCTTTGTAAGTCTAAATCTGTACATTCTTTTTCCCATAATACCCATCCCTCTAAATCACTGCCCGAATCAACTTTAGTATAGCATCCATCTCCCTGTTTGTCACCTTTAATTGGGGACAGGGTATTTTCAATCTGGGACGGGGCATTTTTAAAAATGCCCCGTCCCCAACCCGCAAACCGACTCCCTCTCCACCAGCTCCACGCTCATCACAATGTTCTCCATAGGGCTGTCTGGATTCCGAATATTCTTCATGAGGAGTTCACTGGCGATCTTTGCCTTCCTGCGGATATCCTGGCGGATGGTCGTAAGGGGCGGAATCATGTACCGGCTCATTCCGATATCGTCGAATCCAATCACGGACAGATCTTCTGGTATGCGTATTCCCAGCCTGTAAGCCGCGGCATAGATCCAGGAGGCGCACACATCAGATGTGGCGAAGATACCCGTCACCGGATTCTCAGAAAAGCAGAGTCTTTTAAGAAGCCCCGCCATATCGTCTGATCCAAAGTCCACGATGTGCTCCGGCGGGACAGAGACTCCCTTCTCCCGAAGGAAAGAACAGAACCCCTGCAGGCGGTGCATAATGACACCGTTTCCGAGTACCGCAGGCCCGATGAAGGCTAGATTCTTATGCCCTTTTTCAAGCAGATACCCGGCCGCCAGCTCTCCTCCCTGGTAGTCATCAATTCCCACATTAATAATACTCCGCACAGTGCTGTAGCTGTCTGTAAAAATCAGCGGAATGGAGTTATCCTTTTGTATCTTTCTGATATTTTCGTCAAACATGCCGATAAATACCGCACCGGCCACTTTCCAGGACTTAAGACTGTAATTGATGTCCGTATAATCCTTCACATAATGAAGCATCAGGTCATAGCCCTCCTTCTGAATCTGGCGGGTGAGCTCCCCGAGAAAGCAGCTGCTATAGCTGTCCTCAAGTGGCGTACCGCCCTCTCCGTAATCTGACAGAAGCGCTGCGATCAGCCTGGAGGAGCGGGAGGCCAGCACCCGCGCGGAGGAATTGGGGATGTATCCCATCTCGTCCGCGATTTTTTTGATTCTCTCTGTTGTTTTCGCCGAGACATCCTTTGTATTCCCGTTCATGACCCGTGAGACAGTCATGCTGCTGACCCCGGCTTTTTCTGCAATATCTTTTAATGTTACCATAAAAAGGACTCCCTCCCACTTGTTCCGTTATAACAGAATGTATAACGTTATCGTTAACGTAATTATACAAGAAATCCGTATAGAAATCAACTGCCTTTTGTATAGTTTCAACAGAAATGATAATTTATAAAAGAAAATCAGAAAAACTATTGACAGTCAAATGAAGAATTACTATAATCTAATCAAACGTTAGCGCTAACGTAACTGATTAACAAAAAGCTCATGGAGGTGCTTTATGAAAAGATTATTATCGCTGTGCATGATCGTCATTCTGACCTGCTCCCTGACAGCATGTGCAGGCAGCGGCGATAACAATGCCGAAAAAGAAACAGGAACAAAGGACACGGAAGCTGACAAAGGGCTTCCTGTCATGGGAGACCAGATCACCTATGATCCGAACCATTTAGTAAATGACGGGAACCCCATTACCATTGACTGGTGGGTCTGGGCGTCTGAAGAGATGTTCCGCAGTATCGCTGATGCGTATGAAGAGATTCACCCGAATGTGGCCATTAACATCATCAACAACCCCTGGGACGGTTACTTTACTAAGCTGCCCCTCTCCCTGCAGAAGGGCGAGGAGGGCCCCACCCTCTTTAATATTCATAACAGCTATGAAAATCTGCTGATGAATTACATAGAGCCCTATGACATTGATACAGAAGAATTTATTGCAGATTATCCGTCAGCAGCGTCCCATGTCAAAGACGGGAAGATCTACTACGCGGATTATGGAATGTCTACCGGCATGGTATATTACAACAAAAAGCTCTGGAAAGAGGCAGGGCTTACAGAAGGGGACATTCCGGTTACCTGGGAGGAATTCATAGAAATAGCCAAAAAGCTTACAAAATTCGATGAAGACGGGAAAATGACACGGGCAGGCTTTAATTACAACAATTATTTCCACGCAATTGCCCTGGGGCTGAATTACCAGTTCGGAGAAAATATGTTTTCAGAGGACGGCAGGGTTTCACAGGTAGACGGCGTTGGGATGAAGAAGGCGGTATCCCTGCTGACAGACTTGTTTGAGAAATACCACGTAGGCGATAAGGACTTTGGAACGGACTGTGAGCAGAGCTTTTATCAGGAGCAGAGCGCTATGGTATTTGTATGGGGCTTTTTCGTAAATAACTTAAAGACCAATTACCCTGATCTTGAATACGGCACCTTCGAGATTCCCACACCGGAACATGACACACCTTACGCCTACTACCGTTATAACGGCGAGGCGACCCCTGGTATTAATAAGAATGCATCTGCGGCGCAGAAGGAAGTGGGGCAGGATTTCATGAGATTCTTTTTTGCAAATGATGAGATTCAGATTATGCTGAGCCGGGAGGGCGGCCTGATTCCTGCCAAGGAAGCGCTGATGGAATCAGAGGAACTTAAGGATACCCCGATTGTCAGGACTGTAGGGCCTCATATTGACCGCTATATCTGGCCGGGAGCAATGCCTTCCACACTGGAGAATAATATGAAGATCGCAGGCGAGGACATTCTCTACAACGGAAAAGCTCCTGACAAAGCGCTTAAGAATGCGGCAGGCATCATTGATGTAGACCTTGCCAACGCCGATTTTACTGCAAGTGAAAATCTGTACCAGTATTATGAGAAATAGGGAGGAAAAAGGAATGTTTAAGAGAAGACCCCTTCAAAGTAAGAGCGAAGTCTGGATGCGGAATATCGTTATGGGAATCCTGGTGGTATATATGGCAGTTTTCCTGATTATACCGGTCATTATGGTCATCGCCGGAAGCTTCCACCAGTGGAATCCGCTGAATGAAACATATAACTGGATTGGAATCGAAAACTATGTGCGCATGTTCTCCTATCCCACCTTCTGGCAGTCCATGTTAAATACCGTCATCTTTTGTGTATTTGTCGTATTCTTCCGCGTCACCATCGGACTGGCAGTTGCCTATGCGCTGAATTCTAAGATGACACGCTTTAAGACCTTTTTCCGGACCGTATTTTACATGCCTACCGTAACGCCTCTGGTAGCCGTGGCCTATGTGTGGAAAATCATGTATAACCCACAGTTCGGACTGATTGATAAGATATTCGGGCTGGATATTAACTGGCTGTTTGACAGCAAATTTGCACTTCCGGCGCTGATGCTTATGACTGTATGGAAGGATTTTGGATATGCCGTGATCCTGTTTCTGTCAGGGCTGCTTTCCCTTCCGTCGGACTGCTACGAGTCGGCAAGCCTGGACGGAGCGGATGCATGGCAGACCTTCCGCTACATCACGCTGCCCCTTCTTAAACCTACCATGCTGTTTGTTGTCGTAACCTCAATTATTTCCTATCTGCAGGCTTATGTGCCGGTACTGGTTATGACCAAAGGAGGACCTGGAACCTCTACCTACTTAAGCTCTTATCTTGTATACGACCAGGCCTTTAAGCAGTATAACTTCGGATATGCTTCCGCAATCTCGTTGTTTATCCTCGTACTGACTGCGGCATTTACGGTCATTTCCTTTAAGGTAACTGGAAATAAGGACGAATAGGAGGAAAAATATCATGAAACAGAAAGTATTAAAGACTACATTATTTATTGTTCTTTGTCTTGCCGGAGTTGTGACAGTGCTTCCCTTTGTATGGATGGTCCTCTCCTCTTTTAAGACAAACGGCGAAATCGAATCTCTGGAGCAGAGTCTGATTCCTCTGGCGCCTACTCTTGACAACTACCTGAACCTGCAGAGTAATTTTGATTTTCTCCGGTACTTTGCCAACAGCATTCTCATAGCAGTCCTTGTTACAGTGATTGTAGTGTACACAAGCTGCATCTGCGGATATGTACTGGGAAAATATCAATTCAAAGGAAAAAACCTGATTTTTGGAATCGTCATGATGACCATGATGGTTCCCTGGTCCGTAACCATTATTCCGCGGTACACCATGTTTGTAAAGGCAGGGCTTCTGGACAGCTATCTGTCCCTGATTCTTCCGGTTATGTTCAGCGGCTTCGGCATTTTTATGATGAAGCAGAACATGGAAGGCATCCCGGACGAATTGATTGAGGCAGCGCGCCTGGACGGCGCAAATGAGTTTCAGATTTTCCACCAGCTGGTGTTCCCACTCTGTAAAAACGGAATTTCCGCAATCGCAATCTTCCAGTTTTTGTGGGTATGGGAGGATTACCTGTGGCCATACCTGATGATGGACAGTGAAAACAAGCAGCTGCTGGCAGTAGGGCTTACCCTGTTTAACGGAAGGTATTCCACGGATTACGGCGGATTGTTCGCGGCAACGACCATCTCTATCCTTCCGGTTATTATCGTTTACGTGATCTTCCAGAAGCGGTTCATTGCCGGAGTTGCTGCCGGAGCCGTGAAGGGATAAAATGTCAGCGAAGGGCTGGATGCCGGAAACCACCGCTTTACTGGCTCAGCAACAGGAAAAGCAGATGGCTGGAAAATAGTCTTTCGATCTTTTATGATGTGCAGCAGAGTGCGCGGCATCGTGAATAGCAACAAATCAAGTACGAAATAAGGAGGACATAAAGAATGAGAAAGGAACTTCAGGTAACCGTACATCCCGAAACAAACCCGGACAATATCGTGCAGGGAGAAAAATACAGGTTTTCACTTCTTACAGACAGGCTCCTGCGGCTGGAATACAGCCCTTATGGTTCCTTTGAGAACCGTGCAACCCAGTCTGTGTGGAACCGCAATTTCCCGGATGTTTCATTTACACTGGTTGAGAAAAAAGATCTGTTAGAGATCTTTACTGACCGGCTGCATCTGATCTATGATAAGAAGGAATTTACCCCCAACGGCCTGTCCGTACAGGCGACCGGCGACTTCAGCCCTTATGGCAGTATATGGCATTACGGGGAGGATTTTAAAAGTCTTGGAGGGACTGCCCGGACTCTGGATGAGGCGGACGGTGAGATTCCCTTAGAGAACGGCATCATCGGCATCAACGGTTTTTCTGTACTGGATGACAGCAGATCTCTTGTCCTTTTGGAGGATGGCTTTGTTGAGCCGCGAAGGGATGACTGTATTGATCTTTATTTTTGGGCTTATGGAAGAGACTATCTTGATGCACTGAAAGATTTCTACCAATTGTGTGGGCGAAGCCCTATGATTCCCCGCTATGCTCTCGGAAACTGGTGGAGCCGGTTTTACGAATATTCTGCAGACTCTTACCGGGAGCTTGTAGAACGCTTTGCGGCTGAAAACCTGCCTTTTTCCGTAGCGGTCATTGATATGGACTGGCACTTGACAGACATTGACCCCAAATACGGAAGCGGCTGGACTGGATACAGCTGGAACCGGAAGCTGTTTCCGGAACCGGAAAAGTTCCTTGGCTGGCTGCATGAGCAGAACATGCATGTAACCTTAAATGTCCACCCTGCTGACGGGATCCATGCGCATGAGGATGTCTATCCCCAGATGGCAGAGGCTATGGGTGTGGATGCAGAACATGAGCAGCCCGTAATATTTGACGCCGCAGATCCGAAGTTTTTAGAAGCCTGTTTCCAGCACATTTTCCACCCCATGGAGGAAACCGGCGTTGACTTCTGGTGGATTGACTGGCAGTCCGGAGGATTCTCTAAGGTAAAGGGCTTAGACCCCTTATGGGTGCTAAATCATTACCATTACCTGGATAATGCCAGGGATGGGAAACGCCCCATGACGTTCTCCAGATATGCCGGGCCTGGAAGCCACCGTTATCCGGTGGGCTTCTCGGGAGATACGATTATTACCTGGGACTCCCTTGATTTCCAGCCCTATTTTACCGCAGCAGCCTCCAATATCGGCTACGGATTGTGGAGCCACGATATCGGCGGACACATGATGGGGACAAAAGATGACGAGCTGGCCGGAAGGTGGCTGCAGTTTGGCGTATTCTCCCCCATTCTGCGCCTTCATTCCAGTAAGAGCGAGTTTACCGGAAAGGAACCCTGGCGGTATAAAACGGAAATCCAGGAAATGATGGGAAGATTCCTCAGGCTCCGCCACCAGCTGATCCCTTACCTCTATACCATGAACCACCGCGCATATGAGGAGGGCATCCCTGTTATTCTTCCGATGTATTACCATTATCCCATGAACCAGGAAGCCTACCATGTGAGGAACCAGTATGAATTCGGAAGTGAGCTTATAGTGGCTCCGGTCACATCACCCCGGATCCAGGGACTGAATGCAGCTAAGATAAAAGTATGGCTGCCGGAAGGAATTTATTTTGACTTCTTTACCGGAAGAAAATACCGGGGCGGACGTATGATCGCCATGTACCGGGGAATAGAGGCCATTCCGGTGCTGGCAAAAGCCGGGGCAATTGTCCCCATGACCCATGAGATACAGGATGCCGGAAGCAATCCTGGAGAACTCTGTATCCATATATTTGCAGGAGCCTGCGGGAAATTCACCCTTTATGAGGATGATAATATTTCACAAAAATACCAGGAAGGGCAGTGTGTCCTCACAAACATGCATTTCACCTGGAGCGGGCATACCCGGTTTGTAATCGAGGGCGCAAAGGGGAATACTGAGCTTCTAAAAGAAACCAGAGATTATATCATACAGATACACGGCGTCGGCCCCTGCAGCGCAACGGCATCCATAGACGGCAGCTCCACTGTCCTGAAGCAGCAGTATGATGCCAGAACCCACACCCTGATCTGTAACGCAGGCCGGGTACCTGTTGTATCCGAGGTGTCAGTAGATATCATGGACGCTGAAATAGCAGAGAATAATGTGGAACAGGATGTGTTTCAATTCCTCGATCAGACAGAGATCTCCTTTTATACGAAGGAAATCATATACAAGACAGTTCAGAAAAGCCAGGACCTGACCATGCTTCTTAGTGAGCTGTCAGCCATAGACGCTGACGCGGATCTGATAAGCGCAGTAACGGAGATTGTTACCGCGTAAGATGAGTTGGGGACGGGGTATTTTTCACCGGGGAAGCTCCACCGGAGCTTCCCCGGCGTGCTATGGCAAAAAATACCCCGTCCCCAACTCTTTCAGGTTGAAGTACAGTCCCCAGTCCTGGTCGTTTGCCCAGGGGTCGTAGAATGATCCTTCTCTGCCATTAACGCTCATGGGATATACCATGGCGCAGGATGCGCTTCCGTCTTCCCGGAACAGGCTTAGTACTCCGCGCAGGGAGCGTTCTGCTTTTTTTGTGTAGGTTATGTCTCCTGTTATCTCTCTGGCATGGAGGAATGCGAGGCCGGTTAGTGCGCTCCAGTAATGGGGGAATGTGTCTCCCAGGAGTCGTTTTTTTCCGAACCAGTAGTCATCCCAGTGGCGGATTGCTACTTCGTTCATGTGGTAATCTGGCTGGTTTCCCTGGAACAGGTCCAGGATTTTGTATTGCTCCAGGGCTGCTTTTCTGTATTTTTCTTCTCCTGTCAGGCGGTAGAGTTCGCCCATGTAACTGGCGGCAGGCGCCACGATTCCCTGTTCGTAGGCTACTTCATGGGAGGGGTAGTTTTTTCCGCAGGATGCGATGTAATCTCCGTGCTCCCTGTAATATGTGAGGAGGCGCTCTGCGTCTTTGCTGCGGCCTGCATTCTGGAATATTCTCACAGATTCGTACATGGGCTCTGCAATCGCGTAAAAATGGCTTCCTCCTTCCTGGTAGAATCTGGTGATGCACTTCATGTACCGGTCCAGATATGCCGGTTCTTTGGTAAGAAGATACATTTCCAGGAAGAAACGGCCGATCCACGGGGCGTTGTACAGCCGGGTGTAGTCATTGCAGCGCGGGGCGTCATTAAATACTTCTCCTGTCTCTTCGTCATATAGTTCACGCAGGACGTATGCTGCATACTGGTCCAGGCTTTCCCGCAGCCTGGCATCCGGGCAGTGTTGGAGATAATATGCGAACAGGATTCCCATGCCCACACGCTCCCTTCCGCCGTTAATGTCATTGCGGTGTCCGTAATACTGGCGCTTTTCCTCATTATCATAGATCAGATACGCGCCGTAGAGATGGCTCTTCTGGTCGCGGCATTGCTGGTGTTCTGCGATAAAGTGGAGCCTTCTTCTGGTCAGGGACACAAGCTCTGGCACGACGAGAAAGGAGGCTTCTGTTGCTCTCTTCCCAAGGCGGATCTCGTAACGATACTCTCCTGTTGCCCCGGGCTTCTCATGGATCTTAATCCTTCTCCCTTCTTCTGTATAAGGAATGTTCTTTCCATCTCTACAGACTGTGATCCCCTCTGAACGGTCCAGAGTCTCTACATCAAAGGTAATCTCCTCTCCTTCGATTAGTACAAATGCATCTGAAGTGATCCGGAGGAATCCTTCTGTCTCGGATAGAAGTTTCTGGAATTCTTCCCTGTCTTTGAACCACAGTAGCTCCCATGCGATTGTATAGCTCTCCCCGGGTCTGATGTGGAGGCTCTCCGGATGGAGGATGAAGTCTCCTCTGTGGTTGCTTAGCTCTTCTTCTATGCCGGATGTGGAGGACATGCGTTCCACGCTGTAGCCCTTAAGGCTTCCTTTTCTTAAGATCAGGCCTAAGTGCGGGGCCTCCCCGCCCATCCTGAGGGCCATGATATAACTGCTGCTGCCTCCGCACCAGATATGGGCGTGGCATCTCCTTTTCAGAGATTCTTCCGAATGGGTATATTCGTCCGGAAACGGGGTGCAGATCCCAAGTTCTGTCCCTGCTGTATAAATGTCGAATTTTGTGTTATTCTGGAAACAATAGGTCTCAAGAAGGCCGCCCCGGCTGGTAAATTCGCGGGATACCGTCACGGTGAGATCTTGTGTGCCTGTCACCTCTCCCCAGAGCCGCCGGCTGTTCCTTACCCAGTTCATCCCGTAGCTTTCCTCCGGGCTCTGCATACAGATAATCTGGCTGAGTTCATTTGTCTCTATATAAAATGTTTCTGGTGTTTCCTTGATTTCTTCGTATATAATTTGCATTGCTCTATCTCCTCCTCCGCATTTTTCCTCTTTATGCCAGTGCCGGATAAACCTGCCGCCTGGCTATGTAACTTGAATTTGGTGCAAATATCACGCAAAGTGGGGCGTGCAGACGGCGGTATGAATTTTCAGACACGCTCTGGCATAAATGGTTGTGCACAGTAAAGCATCCAGCCCTCCGGCGAGATGGCCTCCCCCGGGCTGGATGCTGAAAATATGCGGATAGATATCATACTGCATCATGCAGCACGGTACAGATTACTTGATTTTAATTATCACGGTACTCTTCTTACCGCTTCCGTCTGTTGCTGCTGCTGTAATCTTAACCTTCTTTCCTTTTCCGGCTTTCTTTGCTGTCACTTTTCCTTTGCTGTTTACCGTAGCATACTTCGTATTGCTGCAGGTCCATCTAAGCTTCTTATTTGCTTTTTTCGCTGCTGTAACCTTTGCCTTCAGCTGAAGCTTCTTTCCGGCTTTTACAGATTTTGTCTTCTTTCCTGAAATCGCAACCTTTTTCACTGCGTCTTTCATGATCTTAATCTTGTATGTTGCCTTCTTTCCGCTTCCGTCTGCCGCTGCTGCCGTAATGGTTACGGACCTTCCGCCTGTCTTTGCCTTAATCCGGACAAGACCCTTGCTGTTAACAGTTGCAATCTTCTTATTACTGGTCGTCCATTTGATCTGCTTATTTGTTGCATTGGACGGGGAAATGACTGCGCTGAGCTGTATCTTTTTCCCTGCCGCGATCTTCCCTGAGATTCCGGATATCTTTATACTGGATACCTTCACTGCAGGTGCAGTGTTTCCTGCCTTCTTCAGACCTTTTACTGCATCTTCCAGTGCTTTTACCTGGGCGTCTACTTCTGCCTGGGTGGCTGTCTCTTTATCCAGTACTGCTTTTGCATTTTTCAGTGCTGTCTGGAGTGCCGCATAACTTTCTGCTGTGTAACCGTCGGCCTTGACTGCCTTCACTTCGTTATACTTCTTCTCCAGTGCCGCCTTATTAACAGCATCTTTCTTAACCAGCTGACGGAGCGCCTCACTGAGCTGTCTGGTTGCCTCATCTACTTCTGCCTGGGTGGCATCTGGATTCTCTGCTACTTTCTTTACTGCTGCAAGTACATCCTGCATTGCTTTCCAGCTTTCTGCCGTGTAATCTGCCTCGTTCCTGTCCTTCACGCGGTTGATTGCGTCATTCAGGCCTGCCTTATCTGCTCTTGACAGCCCTGCAATGGCCTCTCTGAGCGCTGCCGCTGCTGCATTTACTTCTTCCTGGGTCGCTGTCTCGCTCTCATATGCCTTGTTTGCTGCCGTCAGCTTCTCCTGCAGGGCTGTCCAGCTTGACGCTGTATAATCTCCCTGATTCAGATTTACCGTACGGTCAATCTCTGCCTTTAATGCATTCTTATTCACGGTTTTTACTGCTTCCAGCTGGCGGATTGCCTCATTAAGCTGTCTGGTTGCCGCGTCGATCTCTGTCTGAAGAGCATCCTTATTCTGGGCTACTCCTCTGGATAGTGTAAGCGCATCCTGCATTGCTTTCCACTCTTCTTTTTTGTCTGGATAAGTTTCTTCTTTTATCGCATCTGCACGGGTAATCGCTGCCTCAAGACCTGCCTTATCCGCTTTGTACTTTTCCAGTGTATCAAGTGCTGTCCTGAGCGCCTCTGCGGCATCGTTTACCTCTTTCTGGCTCACAAGATCACTCTCCACTGCCTGCTTTGCTGCCGTAAGCTTCTCCTCCATTGCTGCCCAGCCTGTTGCTGTATAATCTTCTTTCGTCAAAGCATCTGCACGGGCAATGACTGCCTTTAATGCCTCCTTATTGATGGTTCCTTCTGGATCCAGCTGACGGAGCGCCTCGCTAAGCTTCTTGGTTACCGCGTCGATCTCTGCCTGGCTGGCATCCTTATTCTCCATCATCTGCTCGGCCTCTGCCTGGGCAGCCTTCATTGCTGTCCACTGTTCCGGTTTACCCTGATAATCCGCCTCGTTTCTTGCATTCGCACGGTCGATGGCTGCCTGCAGTCCTGATTTGTTCACTTTTGCTAATCCGTTAATTGCTTCTCTTAATGCATCTGATGCCGCATTCACTTCTGACTGTGCAGCTGCCTCATCTGCTGTTATCCTGTTAGCCTGATCCAGTGCAGCCTTCATTGCAGCCCAGCTTGATGCGGTGTAGTCAGTTTCAATCAGACTTTCTGCACGGTCAATGACTACACCCAGTTCAACCTTTCTGACTGCTTCCCTCTCTTCCAGATTCCGGAGCGCCTCACTGAGCTGGTAGGTTGCATCATCAATCTCACTCTGCTTAGCATCAGCATTACCTGCTACCTTCTCCGCATCTGCAAGCTTTTCCTTCATCGCCGCCCAGCTTAGCCTTGTGTAAACTGCTTCTTCTCTTTCACCAGCACGTTTTATTGCATCATTCAGGCTTCTCTTATCTGCTCTATCCAATGTCGCAATCGCTTCTCTTAACTCCGCTGCCGCTGCATTCACCTCATCCTGGGTTACAGTCTGGCTTTCCATTGCCTGAAGTGCAGCTGTAAGCGCTTTCTGGTATTCTGCCCAGCTTGATGATGTATAGTCGTCCTTTACAAGACCTTCTGTACGGTCAATAGCCGCTTTTAGCGCATTCTTGTTAAGTTCTGCAGGCTCTGTTTTTTCCTTTACATATACGTCAAATGTATCTGTAAATGTCTTTGCATCATCTGTAAAGGATACGGTTATTGTCTGCCAGCCTGTTTTTGCTCCATCATAGCCTGTCAGCTCTGCCTGATCCGTTACATCTTCCTGTGTTTTGCCATTGTAAACTGCTATAACCTTAAGGCCGTTCCGGCTGAGAGTCTCTCCCTGTACATATTCTCTCTTTGCAGGAGGTGTTACGACAATCCCTGTCAGTTCCTTCTTTACAACCACTGCTGCGATGCTGCTGTCCAGATATACAGATGCTGTTCCTACTGCATGGTCATTATGGTTTGTCACACGGCAGTAATAATAGGTAGTTCCTGCCTGGTCTGTAGGCGGAATGTAGGATGCCTCTGTTGCACCCGGGATCAATGAGCCGCCGATCGCATTTTCCGTATTCTTATACCACTGATAATTGATAATTCCTCCATCATCAGATGTCGCTGCAACAGTAAGCGGCTTTGCCGTATCTCCCAGGGAATATTCTGCTCCTACGGGCTGTGTCCCAATCACGGGTTCGTGGGCATCAGGTGATATCTCCTCTTCATTGCCCCAGATCTCGAATTCTCTTGTACTTGCAGCATCTTTCACAGACGTTGTACCTGTAACAGTCCATCTTACATATCTGTACTGTCCCTCTACCTTCTCGGCAACCATAGTATTCCCTGATGTCTTTGATCCTGCAGCCTGTCTGTCAGCCAGGACATCCCAGTGCGAAGAATCCTTGGAACCCTCAAGCTTATATTGCCATTCAAAGCCTGTGGTTGCTGCAACCTGATATTTTACTGCGCTCAGTTCATGGATTCCTCCCAGGTCTACAGTCAGTGTCACCGGAATATTTTTTATGGAAGCTGCCGACCAGCAATTGCTGAAGTCACCGTCTATTGCATTTTCTGGTGGATTCTTTGCATAACTGGATGTAGCTTCCGCTTTCACGCCATCCAGCCTTGAAAGATTCACTCCTGTCCCAACCTCAGTATCCGCAACCGTAATATTAGCAGCCATAGTTGCCGTATCGCCGTAGGAATCGGTAACTTTGATCGTAAAGCTGTCTGCTCCTGTATAATCCTTTGACGGAGTATATGTCCACTCTCCAGTCTCCGCAACAATCAAGGTTCCATGCCCCGGATTTGTGTCGGCAGTAAAGGTCTGCGTATCTCCTTCATCCTCGTCTGTTGCCTCACATTTGCCGCCGGTCACGGTATTCTTCGGAATCTCAATCGAAAGGTTCTCCGGATTCATGACCGGTATACTGCTATTCCCCTTTACCAAGATCTTAACCGTGAGGATTCCTTCTTCGTTGCTACCATCTTTGGCTGCTATTGTAAATGTCACCGGAGTCTCATTATCATACCAATCTTTCGCCGGAACATATGTCCACTTACATTCTCCAGTCTTCTCAATTTTTTCTACGGTTACTGTACCCGCACTATTTTCCGGCTGATCCTTGACACTATAAGTTATGGTATCTCCAGCGTTTCCATCTGTCGCTTTCGCTGTTCCGGATACTGTGATATTTTTAACGCTGCGCTTCTCAACCAAATTCGGCTCAAATTTAGGAGCGACATTGGTATGGCTTAATTCCAGCCTGATAACCTGCTCAGGAGAGCACTTAACCGCCCATGTCTTCGTTCCGTCTTCAGCTGTCTGTTCCGTAACTGTTACGTCTCCTTCTTTCACCCATTCGCCGGTTGCGCCTGCCTTCTCTTCTTCTGGCAGATATCCATGCTGATGGCCATATGTAGCACTCTTAGGCTCCTCATCTGTAATAAAGGTTACTTCTGTTCCGGTATCTGACAGGCAGAAATATTCGTCTCCGTTGTCTCCCGTACTTACGATCATACCATTGGAGCCTCTTTTACGCACGCTGTCCGGTCCGTCTGATACAAATCCGAAGGTATGTCCATTCAGTCCCTTTGACGCACTGTAATTTGCTACAGGCTCATCTGTCTCAAGGTTGAAGCTCACCATCTCCTCTACCGCTGCCGGTGCAACTGCCCAGTAAGCTTTCCGCAGTGCAAGCTGAAGCCTTCTGTTCTTCTGTCCGCCGTATTTCAGTGTTTCTTGTGAGCCAACTGTCCACGTAAAATAGTCCGGCTTACTGATCTTGTCATAGTCCTGACCCGCCTGCGCTGAGTATGGCTTCACTCCTCCTCCCGGTTTGATCATTTCCGGGTAGACCGCGTCCGGTGTCTCAAACATTCCAAGCTGCTGGCAGTCGCTGTAAGCGTCGCATAACTGCCATGCCTGTATCCAGCCGCCGTTGGTAATTCCCGCCAGAACCTGGCTTGACAGATTATACGCATCTCCTCCTGTCTCCAGACAGGCCTTCAGGGGTGTCGGTGAGTTATTCAGGTAACTCAGTTTATAGTCCAGATCTTTACTATAATCATCAAAACCGACAAAATCATAGCCTTCCCTGTATTTATACTGGCCCTTTTGCATATGCTGTCCGATCACAAAATCATATCCAACGGATTTAACCGCATTTGCCAGCTCTGTATGCCAGCTGTCCGGTATGTTCTGGGATTCATTGTTGATCATAAGGGAAATCATGCGGTGCGTCTTATCCGTATCCCGCAGATGTTCCGTAAGTGCAATCAATGCCTTTTTTTCACACTCTTTAATGTAATTGCCCTCTGTTGTTCCAGGAATACAGCGGAAACGTGATTCACGTTTTTTATCATCCTCTGTTGCAAGTCCTCTCCTGTTCCAGTATTTTGCCTGATCGCAGAGATATTCCGGTACATGGCAGGACCATCCGGCGCCGTATCCCGGAAGCCTGGTTCCGCCGCCTGCGTCTGACCCGAACCAGGTAAGGCTTAACCGCATATTGTACTTCTCTGCCCATTCGATATACTGATCCAGTATCGTCCAGTCATATACTCCTTCTTCCTTCGGCTCCATATCATTCCAGTTAAAGAAAGTACTGACTGTGTTGTACCCCGCCTGGTCGGTCTTATCAAATACATTTTCCATCCATTCAAGTGGAAGCTCAGTTTCGAATCCCTTGATCGTGCTGGCGTCAAAGCCCCGCCGCATCCAGGAACCCATACATTCCACATTTTCATACATGAACGGTTTCCCGTCCACCTCTACATAGCTCTTGCCGTTTTCCCCTGTCACTACTCTGGAGACAACTGTCTTCGCATCGCCAGAGACATCCTGGGGAGTGCCCCCTGTCCCGGCATCGCCGCCCTCTGCCCGCACATTCTGTGGAAATGCACCGAGAGCGCCCGTAACTGTCAGAGCCATGGACAGCAGCCCTGCTGCCATCTTTTTCCATTTTTTTGTTTTCATTGGATTCTCCTTTCTTAATCTTTGCAAATTTAACCCTTAACTGATCCTGCCACGATACCGGAGATGATATACTTCTGCATGAACAGGAAGAATATAATCATAGGAACTGCCGAGAGGGTCAGTGAGGTCAGTGCATAATCCCACCGCATGGAGTAAGAGCTGAAGAAAGCATATACGGTTGTGGTAATGGTCTTCTTCTCTGCACTCTGCAGCATGATCATCGGAAGGGTAAAGTCATTCCACATCTGAAGAGTGAACAGTACCACGATACTGCTTGTGGCTGGCTTCAGCAGTGGGAATATAATTCTGAAAAATGTCTGAACCCGTGTACATCCGTCAATCTGCGCCGCTTCTTCGATCTCATAGGGGATGGAGACGATAAAGCCCTGGTAAATAAAGACTGCCATCGGACAGTACAGAGGCACCAGGATCAGGATCAGCCCCGGAATGCTGTTGGTAAGGTTGAAGCTCTTGCAGATCTTCACCAGCGGGAGCATGATGCTCTGGAACGGCACTGTCATGGATGCCATGAGCACAAGCAGGATTACCTTACTGATCTTATTGTTCCACCGGGACAGGCGGTATGCGCACATAGCGCTCAGTACTACCGTAATCGCGATTGCGCACACACAGATTGTAACGGTATTCAGAAAAATCCTCGGATAGTTCATATTTTCAAGCACGTAGCTGAAATTATCAAGGAACAGTCCCTTCGGGAATCCGAAGGTATCTGCCAGGATATCTCCCAAAGGCTTGAAGGAGTTCGTCAGAACGATCCATGCCGGGAAGATAAATATGATTGCAAGGACAATCATAACAATTTCATATATTGTCCATCTGACTTTTTTTGCTTTTCCCATCTATGCGTCCTCCTTCGAATTCGTCAGCCTGAGCTGCAGGATTGCGATCACAATCACAATTACAAACAGGACAACGGCCTTTGCCGCGCCATAACCCATACGGTTGTTCTGGAAGCCTTCCGTATAGATATCAAGTGCAAGACCCATGGTTTCTCTTCCGGGGCCTCCTCCTGTCAGTGACAGGTTGACGTCAAACAACCGGAAGGACTGGGACAGCACCATGAACAGGTTTACCCCGATAGACGGAACGATCATCGGGAATGTTACATTCCGGAATCTCTGGAACCAGGTCGCCCCGTCAATAGCCGCTGCCTCTAACAGCGTTGTATCTACCATCTGAAGTCCAGCCAGGTAGATGATCATTATGTATCCGACACTCTGCCATGTTGCTACAATCACCATGGCAACTACCGTTACATTACCTCCGCCAAGCCAGCTCGTATTGAAAAACTCCCAGCCGGTCATATCATAGATGGCCGCACATCCCTGGTTAAACACGAACCGCCAGATATATCCGACTACCAGCATACTGATTACATTTGGCAGGAAGAAACATGTTCTTAAGAACTTTGATGATTTCAGCTTCGAGTTCACGATCAGCGCCAGCGCCAATGCCAGAATATTGGTTGCCAGTACGTTCAGTACCACATATTTCAGGGTGAAGACCATGGATTTGAAATAATCCGGGTCGTCCGTAAACAATTCGATGTAATTCTTAAGCCCTACAAATTCCTTTGTCTTGCTGATCCCGTCCCAGTTAAACAGGGAGTAATAGGTACCCATGAAAAAGGGAAGGATGAAAAATATAAAATACAGGATCAGAAGGGGGAGGACAAAGATTACAACCTCCTTAGCCAGAGCGGCTTTCTTATTCTTCTTCATCTTTAAGGTCCTTTCTTTAAAACCTGTAATAAACAGGTCATAAAAGGGGATAAAAAGGGTAAAAAAGGAGCACTGTCACAGGCAGTGCTCTTCTCGCCCGATGACGATGTTAATTCGTCCCTGCAAGTTTTCCCCATAAGTCATCAAGTGACTGTAATGTAGCGTCTACGTCGCCGCTTCCGTCAGAGATATATTCCTGAAGCTTCTTTCCGGATTCGTTGTAGAATCCATCCGGCCACAGCGGCCAGGACCAGAGGCCTGTCTTGTTCTCTGAAATATACTGTGCCACATCCTTAGATAACGGATTGCTTCCCTCGAACTGCATATCCTTCATCGCAGGAATTACCTGGCACTCTTTCAGCAGGAAGTTCCTTCCGGCATCGCTTGTAACGATCCAGTTCAGGATATCCTTTGCAACATCTGCGTGCTTGGATGTATTGGATACATGCCATGTTCCGTTAACGTCTGCTGCCATCTTGGTATTTGCCGCATCATCTGTGATCGGAAGAGCAAATAAACCAACCTCCATATCTGGTGCAATCTGTGCAATAGTATCATAAGCCCAGATTCCTTCAAAGATCATGGCCTGCTTGCCCTGTGCAAACATAGCTGCCGCCTCATTTCAGCTTGCATCCAGCGGCTTATCCTGTCCATACTCCAGCATAAGGTCAAGCACGTTCATGATATCTTTCATCTGCTGTGTATCTGCAATCTTTGTGCTTCCTGCTTTCAGGTTCTCAATATATTCTGTCGTATTCTCATTGTTTGCGAATGCGTAGTTGAAGAACTGTCCTAACAGCCAGTCATCCTTAAACTGGTTCGTAAAAGGTGTGATGCCATTGTCTTTAAGGACTTTACATACATTCTCCAGCTCGCTTACTGTGGTCGGAATCTCCAGTTTGTACTGATCAAAAATCTTCTTATTATATACAATGCCGTTTCCTGACATCTGAACCGGAAGGCCGACTACCTTTCCGTCAAGAGATACACATTCCTTCGCACTGTCTGCAATGTTGTTTACAAATTCCTGATCTGACAGGTCTGTAATGTATTCCTTATATGTATTGATCTCGTTGTATCCTGCTGTCATGAATACATCCGGCATATCCCCTGAAGAAGCCTTTGTCTTCAAAATATCATAATAGTCGTCGCCGATTACTTCTACCTCAATCTTTACATTCGGATGCTCTTCCTCATATGCCTTTGCCATGTTCTTGACCTGCTCTGCATACTCTACCTGGAACTGCATCCACCGCAGTGTTACCTGTTCCTCACCAGACTCTCCTGAGTCCCCTGAATCACCGGATCCTCCGCTGTTACTGCAGCCGGCAAGCAGAGATACTGCCATTGCCCCCATGAGCAGGAGACTGACTAAACGTTTCTTCATAGTTCTTTTCCTCCATTGATTTCTTAAAAATTTTTTAATAAATGCTTGCAAACATATTTTATGGTTATTATTATAGAACAGTCTTCCGGCTTTGTAACCGTATTCCATTGATACAAACTGGTAAATTATTGATGTCGCATTGCGATTCGCGGCTTCTGTGCCATTTATTGATTTTTCATGCAGCAAAACATATCATTAAATGGCATTGTAAATTTTATTCTTACCTTATATAATAATGTAAGCGCCAAAAGGTATTTTGACGCTTCTGATACACGGATTGTTCCGTGCTAACGCACTCCCACAATCCTAAAACACTGGAAAACAGATAGGAAACCTGTTATGATAAGAAACTTTATAAAAAGGAACGGCCTCGCCTTGCGGAGCTGGGTCGGCAGGTCCTTTTCCCATAAGATCATGCTGACGCTGTTATTATGCATGTCGTTTATTATTGCATTCTCCAGCATTACATATTATTACAGTACAGTCCACCTTCTTCAGAAGGAATATATCCGTTCCAATACCCAGCTTCTGAATGAAGTAAATCATAGTGTCAGCCGGTATTACACACAGCTGGACGATACGACGCGTTCCCTCTACAGCGATAACACCTTTATTGATAATCTGCGGACGCACCAGGACGATTATATCTCCATTGCCTATAATGAACAGGCCATTAAAAATATCCTGCATTCTGATAATGCCATCCAGTATATTTATTTTTATGATCCTTATACGAAGAATCTCTATTCCTTTTCCCGGGAGAATGCAAGCTATGCCCCTTACCCCGAACTGGAACAGGAGGACTGGTACAAGAAGACATTAGAAAGCAGTACTTATTTTTATATCCGGCCGCTCCACAAGTTTCAGAACTACCGGAATTTCGGCACGCTGGATCATGACCTGGTTTTTTCCACCAACAGGGTGATCCGGTATTATGTGACCGGCGAGGTCTTCGGGATACTGTCCATCACCTATGACACCAGTTACCTGGAAAAGATCTGTCAGAATCTGGAAAGCCCGGGCGGATATGTCTCAATCCTGGGCCGGGACATGTCACCCATGCTGACAGAATACCCCAGCCTGACCATACCAGAGCCTATCCTCGCCCACATCCGGAACACGGACAAGGCCTCCGGCAGCTTTAAATACATATCCGAAGGAAAGACGAGAATCCTTCTGTGGGATCTCCAGGAAGATACGTGCCTTCTGAAGGATATCCCCATGGATGAACTGACCGGCAGTGCAGCGACGGTTTTGCGGACTACTCTTGTATTCCTTGCCATTGTCCTGATCCTGTCTGTGACCATCTCCCTGTATTTCTCACGTTCTGCCACAAGGCGTCTCCGTACGCTTACAGAAAGTGTTGCAGGGTTCGGAGTTGACAGCTTTCATATCTCGGACAGTGATTACGGCTCGGATGAGATCGGAATTCTGGCAGAGACCTTTCATGTCATGACAGACCGGATCAACACACTGATTAATCTGGAATATAAAGCAAAGATGCTGCAGAAAACAGCAGAACTGCAGGCTCTCCAGGCCCAGATTAAGCCGCATTTTATCAACAATGCCCTGCAGGCTCTTGGAACTCTCGGGCTCAAAAAGGGAGCCACGGAGGTCTATACCATGGCGAATGCCCTTGCCAAAATGCTGCGTTACACCCTAAAGTCCACGGCAGAGCTGATTCCTCTTAAGCAGGAGCTAGAAAATATGAACAACTATCTTTATATTCAGAACATCCTGTGGAACAACCGGCTGGAAATCATAACAGATATTGACCAGAGCCTGTCTGACCGGCTTGTGCCTGTGTTTATCCTGCAGCCCCTTGTTGAAAATTCGGTCAAGCACGGCTTGGATGACTGTATGGAAGGACAGATCTCCATCCATATCCACAGCACAGAGTCCAGACAGCTTTCCATTAAAGTGGCGGACAATGGCAGAGGCATTCCAGCCTCCAGTCTGTCCATGCTGCAGGAATGGCTGAAAGATGAGAAGGTGGTTCCCGAGGATGAGCATATCGGCATCCGCAATATTGTAAGCAGAATCCGGTTTCTCTATGGCGAAGACGCAAGCTTTACAATCAGCTGCCCTTCCTGCGGCGGAACCCTGATTCATATCCTGCTTCCGGAGCATATGGAAAAAAAGATGCAGCAATAGAACAAAATATGGAGGGAAAGAAATGTATAAGGTACTGATTATCGACGATGTTTCACTTGTACGGGATGCAGTCAAACTGCTGGGCCAGTGGGAGGCATTTGGAATCACTTCAATTTTCGAAGCCTGCAATGCACAGGAGGGGCTGGATATTATTTACCGGGAAAGACCTGAACTTATCATCACAGATATGAAGATGCCCATAATGGACGGAACAGCACTGCTAAAAAAATTAGAAGAGAAGCCAATCCGCAGCAAGATCATTGTAATCAGCGGTTTCAGCGACTTCAAATACACCCGGCTTGCCATCCAGTCCGGGGTGGTTGACTATATCCTGAAACCAATCGACCCCCAGGATCTGAATAACGCCATTGCCAATGCCATGGCAGAGATTGAAAAAGAACTTCCCCCATCTGATACTCCCACGGACGAGACACCTCCTACAGGAAACCCGCTGGTGAATGATGTCCTGGATTATATCCACGAAAACTATACGAAGGAGCTCTCCCTCCCTGTACTGGCAGATGCTTTCCACATAAGCAAAGAGCATCTCTCCCGTCTCTTTAAAAAGGAGATGGGGACGAACCTGTTTACTTATATTATGGATATGAAAATAGCAGAGGCAAAGAACCTCCTTGTTAATACAGAGATGACGTTGGATGATATCGCCTTTCATCTAGGCTTCAGCAACGGGAATTACTTCAGTAAAGCATTTAAAAAAATTGTAGGGCAGACACCGCGGGAATACCGGGTGAACCGATAGTTGGGGACAGGGCATTTTTAATTTGGGACGGGGCATTTTTAAAAATGCCCCGTCCCCAACTGGCCCAGGAGATTTACCATCTCGATAGCTGACAGTGCGCAGTCATATCCTTTGTTTCCTGCCTTGCTTCCTGCACGGGCAATTGCCTGTTCAATATTTTCCGTTGTGATCACACCGAACAAGACCGGAATCCCAGTCTGAAGGCCTACCTGGGCAATTCCTTTTGACACCTCGCTGCACACATAGTCATAATGGGAGGTATCACCCCTGATTACCGCGCCGACACAGATGACTGCGTCAAATTTCCCTGACTGTGCCATCCTGGAGGCTGCCACCGGGATTTCAAAAGCGCCCGGAACCCATGCAGCCGTAATATTACTTTCCTCTACACCGTGGCGCACCAGTCCGTCTACTGCTCCTGCCAGCAGTTTGTTCACAATAATCTCATTAAACCTGGAGGCAACAATTCCTGCCTTCATTCCCTCTGGCGCTACAACTTTTCCTTCTAATACCTGAATTTCTCTCATTTTTCATGATCCTCCTGTCATTTTATATCGTTTGTTCCGTACCTTCACAGCTACAATCTTATTTCATTAAAAATGTGTCCCATCTTGATCTGTTTTGTCTTCATGTAAAATGCATCGTATTTCTGGGGTGCAACCTCAATGGGCACGCGCTCCCTGATTTCCAGGCCGAAGCCGCTGATTCCGTATACTTTATCCGGATTGTTCGTAAGAAGCCTGAGTGATTTTACTCCAAGATCTGACAGAATCTGTGCTCCTGCCCAGTACTCCCGCAGATCCGGTGCAAATCCAAGCTCTATATTCGCCTCTACTGTATCCATTCCGCGCTCCTGGAGTTCATAGGCCTTCAGCTTGTTGATCAGGCCAATCCCTCTGCCTTCCTGGCGCATGTAGAGAATGACTCCCCTGCCTTCCTCTTCCACCTGCCTCATGGCGGTCTGAAGCTGGTTCCCGCAGTCACATCTAAGAGAGCCGAAGGTATCCCCGGTCAGGCATTCTGAATGCACCCGGCAAAGGACATCCTCCCCGTCGCCGATCTCCCCCTTTACAAGAGCCACATGGTGCTCCCCGGTAATATCATTTACATAGCCATATATCTGGAAATGTCCATATTTTGTCGGCATGTCCGCACATGCCTCTCGTGAAACGTGCTTCTCATGAATCCGCAGATAGTCCTGCAGATCCTTAATTGTAATAAATTTCAGCCCGAACCTTTCTGCAAGCTTCCACAGGCCCGGGGTCCGCATCATGGTTCCGTCATCCTCCATAATCTCACAGCAGATTCCACATTCCTTAAGCCCTGCAAGCCGCATAAGATCCGTGGTTGCCTCTGTGTGTCCTCCTCTTACAAGAACGCCTCCCCGCCTGGATACCAGCGGAAATACATGCCCGGGACGGCGCAGGTCTTCTGGTTTCGTATTCTCATCCGCGCATTTCATCATGGTATAGGAACGCTCTGCGGCAGAGATTCCGGTTGTTGTATCCGCATGGTCAACAGATACGGTAAATGCTGTTGTATGATTGTCTGTATTCTCTGATACCATCTGCGGCAGGCCCAGCTTTCCGGCAATCTGTGCACTCATGGGAGTACAGATCAGCCCCTTTGCATGACATGCCATGAAGTTGATATTCTCCTGTGTCGCATACTCTGCGGCGCAGATCATATCCCCTTCATTCTCCCTGTCCGGGTCGTCTGTTACAAGGATAATCTTCCCTGCACGCAGCTCCTTAAGCGCCTCCTCGATCGTATTATATTGATAGCTCATCTTTTTGTCCTCCTTTTGTAATTCTCATATCCCGTTCTCCTCCAGAAACTGCATGGTGATTCCTCCTGATTTATGATTCCGGGCAGACGCGTTTTCCTCCTTCTGTCCAAACCCAAGCAGTTTTTCTACGTATTTTCCTACTACATCATTTTCCAGGTTCACTATATCCCCCGGACTTTTTCCAAGCAGGGTTGTCTCCTCTCCTGTATGGGGGATTACAGACACCTGGAACGCCCCCTCGGATACTGCTGCCACTGTCAGGCTAATCCCGTCGATGCAGATGGAGCCCTTTTCTACAATCAGCCGCAGTATTTCCTGCGGGGTGTCAATGGTAATCCATACTGCGTTTTCTTCTCTCCTGACTGACTGGATCCGTCCTGTGCCGTCGATATGCCCGCTTACAATATGACCTCCGAATCTCCCATCCGCTGCCATCGCCCTCTCCAGGTTCACCAGATCTCCTGCACCGGAGGCCTTAAGGCTGCTCCTCCTTACAGTTTCAGCCATAACGTCCGCCGTGAAGCCGTCCGGCCTTAAAGCTGTCACGGTCAGACAGATTCCGTTTACCGCAATACTATCGCCGATTTTAGTACCCTCCAACACCTTCTTTGCCCGTATTCCAATCTCCCCGGAGCTTCCCGCAAGTGACAGATATTTTATCTGTCCGGTCTCCTCTACAATACCTGTAAACATTCTCTCACCTTCTTTCACCGCAAATTATATTGTCCTGAAAATGCACGGCCTATACGTGTTTTGTGTGCCGTGGACTGGAATTCTGAACTTTATATTCTAACAGGATATCTTCTCCGGTCATGGACATTTTCTGAAGCTTCAGCATATATGCACTGTCCGGATCGTCAACTCCCTGTCCCTCCACCGGTGTTTTTGCCTCGGCTCCTCCAAAAATTTTCGGGGCAATAAAGGCTTTTATCTCCTGTACAATCCCTGCACGCAGGGCGCTTTCTGCAAGTCTTCCTCCGCCTTCCAGAAGAATGCTGTCGATGCCCTGTCCTCCCAGGTACTGCATCAGTCTCCTTAAATCCACTCTTCCGTCTGCATCCGGGAGCTCTATTACCTTGATTTTGCAGGCTTTCAGCTCTTTTTTCTTCTCTTCACTGGCATCAGCGCAGGCCACAATTGTCGGGTACTCCCCTGCCGTCCTGCAGATCTGACTGTCAAGGGGAAGTCTCAGAGTGCTGTCGCAGATGATTCTGACAGGACTTTTCATTCCTTTTGTCCGGACATTTAACAATGGATCATCCAAGAGCACGGTTCCACTCCCTGCCATAATTCCCATATATGTGTGCCGGAGCATCTGCACCCTTCTGCGCGCCGGTTCCCCGGTAATCCATCTGGATGCACCTGTCCTGGTGGCAATCTTGCCGTCCGCAGTCATGGCATATTTCAGTACTACATAGGGCTGCCTTTCTGTAATATAGTGGAAAAATACAGGATTAATGCGGTCGCATTCCTCCCTCATGAAGTCCTCCTCCACCTGTATGCCGCCCTCTCTCAGCTGCCTTACGCCTTTTCCCGAAACTCTGGGGTTCGGGTCCCTGGAGCCGATTACGACTCTTGTAATCCCCTGCTCTAAAATTGCCTCTGTACAGGGAGGGGTCTTGCCATGATGGCAGCACGGTTCCAGGGTAACATACAGTGTTGCTCCTGATGCCGGCTCTGTAAGGTGTGCAATTGCCTCCCGCTCTGCATGAGGCTCCCCGCATCTTGTATGATATCCTTCCCCGATAATCCTTCCGTCCCGGACAATTACCGCGCCTACCATGGGATTCGGGTTCGTCCATCCCATCCCCCGCTTCGCAAGCTCTATGGCACGGAGCATATAATCCTGATCTGTCAATCCACATCTCTCCTTTCTGTCAAAGAGTCACAGGGCAGCTGTTCAGACTGGCCGGGCACACTGCAAAGCCCCCTGCAAAAATCTGCAGGGGGCTTTCGTTGATGTGATATAGAAACCGAAGTTTCATATCACAAAAAAGCTCTGAACGGTCTGTTTCCATTCAGAGCATATCAGCAACTATCATGTTATGGTCATGATGTCATCATCTTCTTTCATCCAGACTATACTGTCGGCCCCGGAATCTCACCGGATCATGCCTTACGGCTCGCGGGCTTTACCGCCGGTAGGGATTTACACCCTGCCCTGAAGATTTTCTCTTTTTATGTGTATTATTATACATCTGCATGTGCAAAAATGCAAGGGTATTAGTTACTATGTTCACGGACTAACCGTCCGCTCATAGTAACGCATATTAACCTTTACTGGTCACCGAGTGACAGTAATTTCACAAACTCATCCGGACTATAAACTTTTGTTTTAGCTACCTTAAAATCTTTCAAATTACACGTTACCAGACAGTCTGCATTTACCATTCTTGCACATTCATCCTGCAGGCAGTCTTCAAAATCTTTAAACTGTATATTATCTATCGCCTCTAAAATCTGTTCATGTGAGGCACCTGTAACCGTCAAGATCTTACAAATATCCCTTAACCACATTCTCTTTCCTTCATCTGGAATCCGAAGCGAATACCATATTATAGATAATGAATGAAAAGCAATATATCCATCAACTCTTCCTTGAGAACATAAATCCATAACGATCTTTGAAGAATCCCGAAACCTATCTTCACGATCAGTAATATAGTTTAATATAACATTCGTGTCAATTAACGCAACCATATTTCTCTTCCATAGCTTCCTTTCTGATTTGCTCATAGTCATAGTCTTTTGGGAATGGATACTTTTTTTTCAACTCTTCCATGTGTAAAAACGCCTGTCTTTTTTCAGAAAACGAATCTTGCGCCTCGAATATTTTCTCTTTTTTCCCAACTACTACATTAAATCGCCTAATCATATCTATAAAGAACTTAACACTATCATCATCCGGTAAAGAATCAATCATAGCATATGCTTCCTGTCGCAAAGTCATTTATTTCACCTCCAAATTTTTCTCAGAATTAATATCGCAATTGTAACATCTTTAATCATCTGCTGTCAACCGGACGACCGTCATGTCATGGTGCACTGCCTTCAGATAGGTACCGAATACATCCTGTGTCCTTAATTTCAGGCTGGATGTATTGACACAGGGATGGCATCCTAAAAACTCCTCCTTCAGCACATCCTCGTCCACCAGAAGACGCACGCGGTTCTCCACATCGTTCATAAGCCCCATTACACTGACTGCGCCGGGAGTAATATCAAGAAATTGTTCCATAAATGCTCCGTCTGCAAAGGAAAGTCTTGCGCTGCCGATCTGGGCAGACAGCTCCTTCGTATGAAAGGTCTTATCACCTGGAATCATCAGCAGATAGAACTTCGTCTTCTGCCGGTTGCATAAAAACAGGTTCTTACAGATTTCCGCGCCAAGAGCCTCATCGATGCTTTTGCATACCTCCATCGTCATAGCCGGGGCATGATCAATCCTTTCATATTCAAGTCCCAGACTGTCGAGCAGATCGTAGACCCGTATTTCTTTCGGAAGCCTTCCTGCCGTATCACCCGGCCTGCCTTTATATAATATCAAACTCATTTTTCCCTTTCCTCCTCGTAAATTATTACTATTCACGGCCCGGAAGGCCGCTCATAGTAACCGTAAATTCAATTTCCTTCTTTCATATCCATCAGCTGTTTCTCATGGATAAACTTTTTCTGCTATCCATCCATTATATCATACGGCAACTGATTTTTCTATCATACCCCTGCCATATTTGACACAACATTATAAATACTATACAATAATGATCACTGTTCCCTCTGTGACCAGCAAGCAAATCTATCTAAAATTCAGTCAGCGAACAGGACAGTTTTTTATGAAATAGGGATAAAGGAGATTTTCTATTATGGAAAAAATGGGAAATGCCTGGGAAAAGGATGGTTATATCCTCAGACCTGCACTAAAAAGTGATGCGGAAAACTATTATCAGCAAAACTACAACCCTCTTGACCCGGAGATTGCACGTCTTACCGGAAGTAAGCCATATTTTACGCATGATGAAGTGGTGGATTTTTTTCTTTCCTGTATTGATGACGAAAGCCGCCGGGACTTCCTAATTATCAGTCCTGCCGGAAACATTATCGGCGAAAGCGTTATCAATGAAATTGACTGGAATCTGCGAAGTGCAAATTTCCGTATCTGCCTTTTCCACAGTGACTCCTGCGGAAAAGGCCTCGGCTCCTGGGCAACCCGTATGACATGCGGCTTTGCCTTTGGGCAGCTTCATCTTCACCGTCTGGAACTGAATGTATTTTCCTTCAATCCCAGAGCCGAAAAAACATATCTGAAAGCGGGATTCAGACGCGAAGGTGTTTTGAGGGATGCTGTGAAGGACGGAGATTCTTATGCTGATAATATCCTGATGGCAATCCTGGAACATGAATTCTTAAAGTCGGGGACGGGGTAAAATTAAAAATACCCCGTCCCCAATTTCTTAATCCTCTCAATGGCAGCTACTGTATTTTCATAAGACCCGAACGCAGTCAGCCGGAAATACCCTTCCCCGCTGGGCCCGAACCCGGAGCCGGGCGTTCCGACTACGTTTGCCTTTTCGAGCAGATAATCGAAGAACTCCCAGGAGGTCATTCCATCCGGCGTCTGGAGCCAGATATAAGGTGCGTTGACGCCGCCGGATACGTGATAGCCTGCACTTTTCAGTCCCTCATAGATCACTTTTGCATTCTTCATGTAATAGGCAACCTGCTCCTTAAGCTGCGCCTTTCCCGCCTCGGAATAAACGGCCTCGCCCGCCTTCTGCACAATATAGGGCGCTCCGTTATATTTTGTCCCATGGCGTCTTGCCCATAGTGAGTGGAGCATCACATCCCCCG
This sequence comes from uncultured Lachnospiraceae bacterium, assembly GCA_947566645.1. GTDB lineage: Bacteria > Bacillota > Clostridia > Lachnospirales > Lachnospiraceae > CAPEBR01. The sequence continues at coordinate 42,261 of CANOKL010000014.1, read as the reverse complement.
CTTTTACGTCCTTTGGAATTACAGTCGCACCAAGGCGCACTCCTGTAAAGCCTGCATTTTTGGAAAAGCTCCGAAGTTCAATGGCACAGGTTCTTGCCCCTTCGCACTCATAGATGCTGTGGGGAACGTCCTCCTCGGAAATATAGGCCTCATAAGCTGCATCATAAATGATAACAGCCCCGTTTTTATTGGCATAATCCACCCATTCCTGAAGCTGTGCTTTTGTGATCGTGGAGCCGGTAGGGTTATTGGGGAAGCAGAGGTAAATAATATCCGGCGTTTCCTTTGGGAGCTCGGGCGCAAAATTGGTTCCCTTCGTACAGGGCATATAGATCACATCACTCCATGTCTCTGTCTTCGGATCGTAGGTTCCGGTACGCCCTGCCATAACATTCGTGTCCACATAAACCGGATAGACCGGGTCGCAGACTGCGATCTTATTATCCTTTGCGAAAATCTCCTGAATATTTCCAGAGTCGCATTTCGCCCCGTCGGAAATGAAGATCTCGTCAGCATGAATCTCACAGCCCCTGTCCTGATAATCATTTTTCGCCATGGCGCTTCTTAAGAATTCGTAGCCAAGATCCGGCGCATAGCCGCGGAAGGTCTCTGCATGGGCCATCTCATCCACCGCACTGTGCAGGCTTTCAATAATCGCCGGCGCCAGGGGCTGTGTCACATCGCCGATCCCAAGCCGGATAATGCTTTTGTCCGGATTGGTCTCCTGAAAGGCTGCCACCTTCTTTCCGATCGTAGAAAATAAATAACTTCCCGGCAATTTTAGATAATCCTCATTTACTTTAAACATATTCGTCCTCTCCTGTTTTCTTTATATTTTGATTTATACTGCACGACAGATTCCAAATTCCATCGGCCGTGAGTATATAAGTATTCCGTTACCCTGCAAATCCATGCAGACCCGCCTTAGCGGTTCACTGCTATCCGGAAATAATCTATGACTCCAGTGCGTTCATTCCTCTGCCTGGTCTCTTTGTCCCATTTTGCACCGGAGTCATCTATCTGATATTTTGCAGGTCAATCTCGCCATCAAACACTACGGCAGCGGGGCCTGTCATATAGACCCGGTCCGTCTCCCTGTCCCACTCAATCTGCAGGTCGCCGCCTAAAAGTTTTACTGTAACCTGATCATCCGTAAGACCATTCAGTATGCAGGCCACGGCCACGGCACACGCCCCGGTGCCGCAGGCAAAGGTCTCTCCTGAGCCCCGCTCCCACACGCGCATCTTAACTGTTCTCCTGTCAAGAACCTGGACAAACTCCGTGTTGATCCTTCTGGGAAATCTCTCGTGGTTCTCAAACTTCGGCCCGATCTTTTCAAGCTCTAATCCCTCCACATCATCTACATAGATAACTGCATGGGGATTTCCCATGGAAACACCTGTCATGCGGTATTCTGTTTTGTCCACAGCAATGGGTGCATCCACCACATGAGCCGAACAATCCTCCATTACAATGGGGATCTTCCCTGCCACAAGCTCCGGACTTCCCATATCCACCTTCACCAGTTGCACCCTGCCGTCTTTCACCGTCAGGTCCAGATATTTGATTCCTCCCAGCGTCTCCACGGAGATACTGGTCTTATCTGTAAGGCCGTAGTCATAAACATACTTTGCCACACAGCGGATGCCGTTCCCGCACATCTCGCCCCTGGAGCCGTCCGCATTGTACATCTCCATCTCAAAATCCGCCTTTTCGGACGGATTGATCAGAATCAGCCCGTCTGAGCCGATCCCAAAATGCCTGTCACTTACATATCTCGCCACTGCAGACGGATTGTCTACACTTTCTTTCAGACAGTTCACATAAACATAATCATTTCCCAGTCCATGCATCTTCGTAAACTTCATCTATAACGCTCCTCGCTCTATCATACTTAATATCATCTCTGCCGTCTCAGCCATGTTCGTCCCACTGTCCATGCTGTGCTTCTGCAGATACCTGTGGGCCTCCTCCTCGGACATACGGTTCTTTTCCATTAGGAGCTCCTTCGCCCTTCTGACAGCCTCCTGCTGTTTCGGGTTTCTCGTCCTGCTTCTCTCTTTCCGGCGCTTCCTCCGCTGCAGCTCCATCCGTTCCAGCATACCCTGAAGTGCATCCATCAGCTCATAGGCCTTCAGCGGCATGGGAATGCCGGCAACCCCCTCCATAAGGCCATGTTCCCACTTGACCCTGGATGCCACAAGAAGCATCTCGAAGCTGTCCGGCAGGTACTCCCTAAGTTCTGTATACATCATGTCCCTAAGCTTATAGCCGCATACGATAATTCCCTCGTCCAGGGCATCTGCGTAATTCATTGCCTGTGCTCCTGATGTGCATACGCCGGTGACGGTCATACCGCCGCGCACAAGGAGATTCCGAATGGAAACCGCATTGTCCCGGTTCGGAAATACAACGATAATTCCTGCCACCCTTACCTCCTCCTCTTTCATGTCTCACTTACAAGCTATCTGGTAAGCAATTGTAGAAAAATAACTTATGCTGATTTTCCTACAGTTCCTAAAAGCTTAGATTACATGAAGATATCTGCCGATTTCCCAGTCTGTAACCTGTCCGCGGTAGTCTGCATATTCCCTGGTCTTTGCTTCGATATATTTCTTCGCCAGATCCTCTCCCAGCACCTTCTGAATATACTCATCCTTCGCAAATTCCCTTGCCGCTTCAAGAAGGCTTCCGGGCAGTGCCTCAATCCCGGCACGCTCCCGCTCCTCCTTCGTCATCTCAAATATATTGCAGTCAATGCTCTCCCGGGGCATGATCTGATTCCTGATTCCGTCAAGCCCCGCCGCAAGGCAGACCGCCAGGGCAAGGTAGGGATTGGCAGACGGATCCGGGCTTCGAAGCTCGATTCTCGCTGAATTCCCCCTGGGGGACGGAACACGGATCAGCGGCGTCCGGTTCTTGGCCGACCATGCGATATAGACCGGCGCTTCATAGCCAGCCACCAGTCTTTTGTAGGAATTTACAAGAGGGTTCGTAATAAATGTAACCGCCTTGATATGTTTCATGATGCCGCCAATAAAGTAATACGCCTCTTTACTCAGCTTTCCTGCATCTGACCTGTCAATAAACGCATTCACCCCGTCCCGGCTCAGGGACATGTTGGTGTGCATGCCGGAGCCATTGACTCCGTACCTGGGCTTGGGCATAAAGGTGGCATGAAGGCCGTGCCGCTTGGCAATGGTCTTGACTACCATTCTGAATGTCATAATATTATCTGCTGTTGTAAGAGCCTCATCGTAGCGGAAATCAATCTCGTGCTGTGCAGGCGCCATCTCATGATGGGAGGCTTCGATGACAAATCCCATCTCTTCCAGTGTCAGCACCATATCCCGGCGGGCATTCTCTCCCAGATCCAGTGGCCCCAGATCAAAATATCCCGCCTGCTCATGGGTAATTGTGGTAGGGAGTCCTGCATCATCTGTATGGAACAGGAAAAACTCACATTCCGGCCCCACGTCAAAGGTATATCCCATCTCTGCCGCCTCCCTGATGACCTTTTTCAGCACGTAGCGCGGGTCGCTCTCAAAGGGCGTCCCGTCAGCCTTATAGACATCACAGATCAGACGCGCAACCTTCCCCTGCTGGGGCCTCCAGGGAAAAATCTCGAAGGTGCAAAGGTCCGGGCACAGGTACATGTCCGCATCCTCAATCCTCGCAAATCCCTCAATGGCAGAGCCGTCAAACATGCACTGGTTGTCCAGAGCTTTTTCCAGCTGGGCAGGTGTAATGGCTATGTTTTTAAAGGTTCCAAAAATATCGGTAAACTGCAGGCGGATGAAACCGACATCCTCCTCTTCCACAAGGCGGAAGATGTCCTCGCGTGTATATTGATTCATTTTCTGTTACCTCCTTATTGCTATGGCAAAAAAGGGCGTTCTCATGCCAGGATGAAAACGCCCTTGTCTCATATGATTTAAATTATAAAGAGAAAGCTTCGTTTTGTCAACAGGGTGAATTTTTTAGAATCCATTCTCCAAAAGCGACTGTAAAATCATGATGTGGTACTCTTCATCCCGAATAATTCTCTTTAGAACAGCATTGACACAGTCATCCCGGATGGCATTGATATGCATCCGGTATTGCCGGATCGCATCTTTTTCTGCCTGCAGGTCTGCCTTCAGCATCGTCGGAATACGGCCTGGAAGCACCAGGCAGGACGGAGACCACAGGCCGCCCGGCTGATTCGTCTCATAGCATACATTTCCTCCAAGTAAATGGATCAGCTCCCCAAGCTTCTGCAGATGCATCATCTCTGCCATTGCAATTCCCAGGATTGTCCGGATCAGGGAACAGTGCTCGCCGGACATTCTGTTTTCATTATTAATGTACTGTAAAATTGCGGACAGCTCCGACACTGAACCGCAGTAATCAACCATTAACAGCTCTGCATATTTAGGATTTCTCTCTCTTACCTGAATCGGAGGATAGGGCAGGTCTGCCATGATTGGCCTGATTCCCTGCAGGCTGCATTCATTGACTAACGGAAATCGATTTCTTTCCATTTTTAATTCGTCTCCTAAAATGTTTTCAGTACATAATATGCCGCCGACTTTGGTTTGTCACCTTCAAGATACATCTTTCATTTTAATCTACCTCTAATTTTTAAGTAAGCGGTAAATAATCGGCGTCTTATAATTAGTCTCCTATTCTGGTAGTATTGTTCTAAAATACTATCAGACAGGAGGCTTTTGTTATGGATCCAAGAGTAATGAAATTACGTATAAAGAACTGGATTCCTGTGATTGAGGCGCGGAAACGGCTGAGCGTTCTGTCACTGAGCGGCTGTTCTGCAAAAGACGTTGTGTGGAGGGCATACTGGAACCGGATGTCAAACATCAGGGATTCCAGCAATTCATCATCTGAAAGATTTGTCAGTTCCTTGATCAGCAGCGCACCGATCTGAACATTAACAGGCGTGTTTGGGCGTGAATCTTTATCGCTGTATAAGACAGCATATGGAATTTCATCAATCTTGGGAAAAATAAATTCCGCAAAATATTTCGCCCATGACTTGTCAAGGAATTTCTTTTCTCTTTCAGTCAATGTGTTTAATGGGTCAAACAGGGAAAGCTGCTGTTCTTCTATTCGGTTTTGGACAAAGGACATAAGAGGGCCTCCAATCATTCTTGCTGATTACATTATACCTGAAATGAATGGAAAATACAGTGTTTTACAACAATATATTCAGTTTTCAGAGAACAGTTATCGTTCAAAAAGGTCGTACCTACGGCAGACTATTTTCGACACACAACGCCCCATATCCCACCTGCGGATTGGGATACACGTCAAATCCCGGCAGCGGTCTTGCCCCGCGTCTTAAGTATGCTTTCACCTTCTCCCCATACAGATACGGATCATTCCCCTTCACGATCCCCTTCCGTGTCAAGTGTCTGCACAAAAGTTTTTTCACTTTTTTCTTTCAGAATAACGCTTTCTCATAGAAAAAAGCCATTTTTCCTATGCGTGTGTTACAGTAATGTCAAGTTTTTCCTTTTTCTGGTGTTACAGAAATGCAAGTTGATATTCTCGAACTTCTTCCGGCAATTTTTCTGAAAAATTCCATTCCACCTCTATATTCCATTCATCATAAACCACTATCCTTTTCACAAATCTGTCTGCCACCTCCTGGGTAAGCTCCGTAAGACTACGGTTCTGCAGATATTCATACACATCTGTCCCTGATTCTGAAAGCATTTCCTGCAATGTTTTTATACGCTTCTCTAAGTCATCTGACAAATCCATATAACACTCTTCCTGTTTCTTAAGTTCTCTCTTTTCCTCTATATAATCATCCTTGTTCCTTTTCTTAAATACATATTCCTCATATATCTCGGTCTGTGCTGTCTGTAAGTCTTTCAGCTTTTCCTCTGTCTGATTTTTTCTCTCATACAGTAATTCCAGTTCCTGCTCTATCCTATTCTTTACTTTCATACAAATAGAATGAATGTCTGCCTGCCGCTCTGCTTCCTCCTGTAAACGAAATAGCAGATACTCCTCTAAAAACTGGACATTGACCCGCTCCACACATCCCTTATACTGTGTCACATATTTATTTCCACAGAAGAAATATGGATTTTTCGTATGTTCGATTTTTAATGACTTATGACAATACCCACATTCCATCTTGCCAATCAATGGATGCCGTTTATGTTTCACAGCTTTTTTTACACCCCTGCTTTTCTGGATGTACTCAAATGTATCACGGTCAATGATTGCTTCATGGTGATCCCGAAAGACTTTCCATTCGCTCCTTGGCTTTAATCTTGATTTGCCGCTGACTTCCGGCGTTTCATACTTATCATATACAATATCCCCTGCATAAGTAACATTCCGAAGCATTTGGCAAATGGTAGAACCGCTCCACTCAAACCGCTTGCCTTTGGGTGTCATAGTCGCAATCCCACGCTCCATTTTATACTCTATCGGTGTTCTTACGCCTTCTGCATTGAATATCTGAGCAATTTTATGTGATGATATACCATCTAAAGTCATTTGAAATATTCTTCTTACAATATCGGCTTCTTCTTCATCAATCAATAATTTGTGCCTGTCCTCCGGGTCTTTACGATAGCCAAATGTACAGCTCCCATTCGCATAAATCCCACTCTCCTTTTTCATTTTCAGCGCAGATTTCACTTTCACCGATATATCCTTACAATAAAGGTCATTCAAAAGATTCTTAAAGGATGTATCCATTCCTGCTACATTTCCCTTGAACCGGTCGCTGTCATACCCGTCATTTACTGCGATAAACCTTACTCCGGCAAATGGAAATATCTGCTCCAGATATGCGCCAATCTCTATGTAATCTCTTGAAAATCGTGACAGGTCTTTTACGATAATGCAGTCTACCTTTCCATTCTTTACTTTCTCCAACAGTTCTGAAATGCCCGGCCTTAAGAAATTGGCTCCCGTATACCCGTCATCCTGAAACTCCAGCAGATCATAGTTTTCAAAATGCTTTTCAACATAAGAATACAGGAAATGCCTTTGATTCACAATGCTGTTGCTCTCTCTGTCAGAATCTCCGTCATCCTGGGATAGGCGCATATAAATTGCAATCACAATTTTATGCTTCATTTGCCACACGCCTCCCTCCTGCACTGTTCAATCTGCCCTTTGCTGAAATTAAATAATATTTCCACACGTCTGTCTTTATAGACAGTAATCCTTTTCACTAGACAGCATACTGTCTGTCTGTCGAGTCTTGCGCTGTCCTTTCCCTTCCACAGACAACGGATAAAATAATTCATTTCTTCTGCTTCTTTGCGCATATGTTCCATATCTGTTTCCAGTTTTGACAGTTCTTTTATCATATTTCTTTTTTCTGTTTCCTTGCTTACTTTTAAATTTAGAAATGCCTCCTTATCTATCCTGCCCGACCTGTATTGTATGTAAATGGAACTCATTTCAATATCCACATCCTGAATACGTGCCTGAATAGCCCTCTTTCTTTTCTCTTCACTCTTTTCTTTCTGCCTGGCCTGTTCCCGGTTAAAATCTACCAGTGTTTTCATTCGCACTCCCGACAAATCAAATTCTTTTCGCAGCGTTTCCAATACAATTCTGTTAATTGCATGAAATGACATAAAATGGTTGTCACATTTCAACGCATCAATTCTTTGTATATTGGGGCATCCGTAAGAATATGTCCTTACAGACACCTGATAAGATTTCCTGTTTGACCCACATGTTCTTCTTAATTTACTGCCGCACTCACCGCAATAGAGCAGATCTTTATAAATATCCTCCGGCAATGTATCTTTGGACAACTTTTTCTTCTGAAGCTCTATTTCCCTTTTTTCTTCTATTTTAGATGAAACACGGTAAAATAAATCTTCACTAATGATCGGCTCATGTGTATGTTCAACCGTAATCACTTCATCCGGTTCAATATTATGCCTATCCCCATTACGGTAAATTTTATCACCTACCCGGATTTGAACTAATGTACCAATATATACAGGATTTGTTAGAATCGTCCTTATCGTCTGATCAGACCATTGTTTCAACAATTCTCCTTCTTTACTATGTACATGCCCAACCCTTTTATAGTCACTCGGCCTATGGACATGTTGTTCATACAGCCAGAAAATAATCTCTCTGATTCTTTTTCCTTCATCAAACAAACGGTATATATTTCTCACCACATCGCTTGCACCTTCCTCTGGAAAAAGAACCTTCTTTCCATTGATCCATCTGGCAAAATAACCATAGGAAGGAATACCGCCTACATAACATCCCTGTTCCATTTTTGACTTTTTAATTGTCCTTACTTTCTCCGCACAGTCTTTTGCATACAACTCATTCACTATATTTTTCAGATTGACTGCCAGAATATCGTTATCACCTTGTGTCCGGTGGCTATCATAGCAGTCAGACACAGAAATAAACCTGACGTTAAAAAACGGAAAAATCTTCTCCATATAGTTTCCGGTTTCTATATAATTACGCCCAAATCTTGAGAAGTCCTTTACAATCACACAGTTGATCTTATGACGGCGAACATCTGCCATCATCTCCTCAAATCCTTCACGTTCAAAATTTGTTCCGGTCTTTCCTAAATCCGTATAGCACTCCGTAAGCACAATATTTTCAGATTTCTGGATATACTCTTTTGCAATTTCTATCTGTGAATCTATGGATTCATTTTTCCGGTCATGGCTATCCACGGATAGTCTGGCATAAATACCGGCATTCCAGATACATTCTGCCATTTTTACAGACTGCTGCATTTCCTTCGTCTTTTTTGACATTCTTGCCATTTATACTTCCACCTCCTTTCCACTCCCTGCTTTCGATTCCAAATACTCTTGCAGGACTAACATCTTATGAAATTCTTCTTTCCCACGAAACTCCACATAGACCTTTTTCTCCTCATATACTTCTATCCTGCTCACAAAACACAAAAGCGTATCCCGGTCAAGTGTTGTCAGCTTCATAGCCTCCTTAAATCTTTCCAGTTTGACACCCGATGCGACTCCGTTTCGGAATAACTGCTTGATCATATCTTCCTGTTTTTGCAAAGCGCTTTTTGTTTCCTCATATTGTTTTTCATAGATTGCACGGAAATTTTTAAAATCTGTTTCCGTAAGCAGCCCTGACTTTAAATCTTCATACAGTCCCATGCGAAGCTCCAGATATTTGTCCTGTTCCTTATGAAGTCTTTCAATCTCTCTGTCAAATCTGGCTACTTCCTCAAAATTCACCTCCATTTCCTGAATATGTGCCAACTGGCTGCACACGTCTAAAAATACAGAAACATGTACCTGTAACGTCCGGAACACAATCTCTTTTAAGTCATCCTCCAGGATACTGTGCCGTGTACAGCCTTTACCCTTATTCCTTGTTGAACAGATAAAATAAACCTTTGAAATACCTTTATAACGGTTTACCCTTCGGGTCATCGGTTCTTTGCAGTCTCCGCAGAACAGAAGCCCTGAGAAAAGATGGGAACATGATGAACCTGCTTTTGCCTTAGTATCAACCTTTAAAAGATTCTGTACCGTTTCAAAATCCTCACGGGATATGATCGCCTCATGTGTTCCTTCCACCCGAACCCATTCTTCCTGCGGTTTTGCAACCGTTTTCTTTACCTTATAATTGACTTTCTCATTCTTTCCCTGAACCATTACCCCTGTGTATATTTCATTGGTCAATATTCTTTTTACGGCCACCGCCGACCACTTTGCCGTCAAATTAGTACGGAATCCAGTAGAAAATTTTTCACCACGGGATTTTTTATATTCTAATGGTGAGAGTATCCCAAGCTCATTTAATCTCTGTGCAATTGCCTGTGTACTCATTCCCTCCCGTTTCCAGGCAAATATCTTTCTGACAATTTCAGCAGCATAGTCATCTAGGCAGAGTTTGTTTTTATCCTCTGCAGATTTCCGATAGCCATATACAGTAAAGGCTCCTATAAATTTCCCCTGCTCTCGCTTTGTCTGCTGGTGGCTCTTCACTTTTCCGGAAATATCTCTACAATAAGAATCATTAATAAAGTTTTTTACAGGAAGGACAAGTGATTTTGTATTCGTGTCTGCAGTCTGGCTGTCAAAATGGTCTGTTATAGCAATAAAACGCACATGAAAAGCCGGGAAGGTCTTTTGAATCAACCGCCCGGCTTCAATATAATCTCGTCCCAATCTGGACAAGTCTTTCACTATCACGCAATTCACATTTCCCGCTTCAATATCCGCCATCATTCTTTTAAATTCCGGCCTGTCAAAATTGGCTCCAGAATAACCGTCATCCACGTAGATGTCAAACAATTCCATATCATCATGTTCCCTGATATAAGAACGAACCAATTCTCTTTGCGAGCTTATGCTGTTGCTCTCTGATTTTGTGCTGCCGTCAATATCCTCATCATCCCTGGACAGGCGAAGATAGACAGCAACAAAATAAACATGTTCTTTCATTCTATCCAGCTCCTAACTTCATTCTCTTATCCACACACTCAATTGTGCTTTCAGTTAGCAAAACCTGTCCTACGAGGTTTGTATCTGTTTCATAAAGCTAGGATTCCGCTGTTTAATCCTGCCTATAGACTACCATATCTTCCGCCCCTTGTAAAGGTTTTTACTAATACTTTATTTCTGCAATCTTCCTGATATACTGCTTCATCCTGTCATTCAATGTTTCCTCACAATCGGAATAGCCAATCTTCACTACATAATCTCCTACCCGTACAAGAAAAGGATTGCCAACTTTCTGCACATATTCCTCCACTCTGGCGGAAACAGATTTTTTCATATCTAATTTAATCTTACTTATATCCGCCAAATTATCCAGAACGGCTTTTCTTATGTCTGCCCGTTCCATCCTATGTAATTCTTCTTCCGACAAATACATATCCATCCCTCCAACATTACATTATATTTTACACAATGTATGTCCTATTCTTCATACTCATCAAAAGTCTGCTGTTCAATAAAATATAGAACTTTTCAATTTTTTTAGAATCCTGCAAGTGGCTGTCAGGAAACAGCACCATTCGCCATAACGTACAGAAAAGCTGCCATTAGCAGATTTTCTGTAGGAATCGCAATCTTTTCAGACCGGAGCAGCCTATCTCCGGAAGTATCATTGTCAGAAACAGCATCATCGCCGCAAAGTCCCTATCTCTTTGCCTATAATTAAATATCTATCGCTCGTACCTTTACTTCAATGCCCGAAACAACATTCCCTCGTTTTCAATACCTGCTACTTTGCGACATCGTGTCGTAAAGTAGCAGGCACAGATAGTCCTGGCGTATTCATTAAATAGCTCAACTGTTCCCTACGTCCTGCAAGATTTTTAATATGAAGTTGTCAAGGTACATCTTCCTGCTTAATTCCCGGTGAATAGAAAGGGATATTCCTCCCGGAATTGTCAAACTTGGATTTTGAAATCCAGAATTTTAGTAATAAGTTTTGTTTCCAGTCGGCGTTTCATATATTCATCTGTTACATACTGCTCATATCCAAATTCATCCTTAAACTTCCTCTTACATCTGGCATTGATATATGGCTGAAAGTACGCAACAATTTTGTTAATAGAATCAACGTCACCTCGTATGGCTGCTTGAATAACCTCAAATTCAATCTGTTCTCTATACTTCTTAGTTTTCATATGTATTACTCCAAAATATCTTTTAACATCCGCAAAGATTCTGCTTTGTGGTAATGTACGGTACTCTGTACCAAATGGTAATAATCAGCAATTTCCTGTTCTGTCATATCCAGAAAAAAAGCCATAAGTATAATCATGCGTTTTCGTCCCGGAAGCTTTTCCAAAGCACTACTGATATCTTCATCGCGCACGGGCACGTCCATGTCCATTACTTGGAAATAATTTGTTTCCAGCAAATCATCATATGTGCTTAATTGATTTTCTTGTTCCGGCGTTAAATCTGAAAAACATACCTCCCGTTCCTTCTGTTTCTCTAACTGCCGCAGATAATACAATGCTTCGCCTTCCATAACCTTAATGCAATACTTGCAGAATTTTCTCCGTATAATATCTTTTTCCTGTCTGGTCAGTTCCAAAGGGGATCACCTCCCCTCTGCATGAAAGCCGTAGTAAAAAGTGCTTGATTCTCCCTTTCATACCTAGGAGAACTAGTTTTGCGGAAATTATCGAAGTTTTGAAAAATATTTGATATTTTTTCTGCGTGTCTTATTGCTCCTTCCTGTCCATTTTTTTGCGAATGAAAAGGAGGAGAACGACATACGCTCCGATGTCGAAAAATGTCGGCAAAAAATAAAACACCAAGATGCCTGTCATGCTTCTTGGTGTTTCTCATTTTTAATTTATTATAAGTGCTATTATATATTTCTAATCGGTATAAAAGTATATGTTTTTGCCTAAACTCATTCCATGGAGGAACTGAATTTTTTTTGACCAATACCTATTACTTTGTTGTTGCTGAAAAATAAAACCGTCCATGAATTACACCTACAGCAATTCACAAACAGTTATACAGATAAACCCTGCTGCAAAAAGCTGTTTTTTTATTCAGCAGAGTTTTCACATTTCATTTCAAATCGGCATATTAGCACCTTTTCAATACATACTTTGAGGGAATGTAAATTCCATAACCAGTACGATAGAATATATTTGAGGTGAGCTAATATGCCGATAGACAAGTTAACTTATTTAGGAAATCGTATTCGTACTGCAAGGAAGGATTGTCACCTTACCCAGCAGGAACTGGCAGATCAATGTGGATTGGCAGTGAAAACAATCCAAGATATTGAAAAAGGACGAAAAAATGCAACTTATGAAACTTTAGCACAGATAATAGAGCGGTTAGGTATCTCTGCAAATACTCTGTTCCCATCCAAAATATCCGTTGATAATGAAGCAGTACAACGTTTCATTGGCAAATTTCAAGCATGTAGTCAAGAAAATCAAAAAATTCTTCTTGCCACATTAGATTTCCTAGCTGAACAATTATTACGTGATCATAAATTTTAATCAAAGCAATCCCTTATACCAACAGATAGAAATTTTAGTATCTGTTGGTTTTTACTTGGCTATTGTTTTCTAAATCAATAATACAAGTTGCCAATTCTTTCCCTAAGAGAATTACTTCTGCCGCTTTTCCCTGTATCCGAAAATTAACAGGAAGTACGTTATCTTTTTTATTCAGAAGAACCACGACAATTTTATTTTCCGGTGTATGATATGCTACTACATCAATCTGCTCCGTATATTTTGTAACTGCAATCCTGACTGACCCCGGCGTAATATTATGTGTAAAATGATAATACTGCCTTTGTATTTTCTGCGGCATCAGCTTTCCGGTTTTTGTATTATACAAAAACGGCGCATAACAGTAATTCTCTACATGATTAGGACCACCTTTTTCATCAAGCAAAAGGTTCCAATCATAAAATGCACACATTCCATGATTCAGATCTCCAATAATCTCATGACATAATTTATTTGTAATATTCTCAATGTTCTTCTCATCAAACAACCGATATTCCAGACAGCTCTCTGACATAATCATTTTCACATTTGGATAATGTCGGCGCACAAGATCCATTTCCTCGAAATGATCCCCGCTATACCAATGAAATGCCGCTCCAGTTACCATATGACTGGTACTATCATCTACCACGTCTCTGACACGTTCATAAAGTCTCTCTTTATTATGATCCCATATAAAAATCTCAATATCTTCATACCCATGAGTCATCATGGCAGGATACATAAAATCTCGCAAAAATACTTTTTCCTCTTCTGCACTAAACAGGCAGGAATCCCACGTCTGCACCGCTTTCGGCTCATTTTGAAGAGAAATCCTCTGAACATTATATCCCCTGTCCCTAAACTCCTGAATATATCTACAGATATATTCCGCCCACATCTGACGGTATTCTGGCTTGAGTCTTCCACCTTTTTTTCGATTACCATTGGTTTTCATAAATGCCGGCGGAGACCATGGTGTCAGCATCAGCTTCAATTCATCTCCCGCCACTTTTTTTATGTCTTCAAGCATTGGAAGGATATATTTTTCCGTTCTCTTAAAAGAAAAACTTTTCAATTCCAGGTCTTTCGGATCTGACATTGCCTCATATGTATTTAAGCAAAAATCACAGCTATCCATGTGGATACGTACAAACCGGTAATTCATTTTATCTTTTGAAAAATATGTCTCAACTACATGCTTCCTCTGCTTTTCATTCATAAGTAAATATACATATCCTGATGACTCCGTAACCGCTCCTCCAAATCCTTCAAAAGTTTCATAAGTCAATTCTGGATATAGATTAATTACCTGCGTTTCTACTTCTGATATATCATCATGCAACTGCACAGTTTGGAAAAATTTGTTATCATAACCAGCGCCAGCCATATCCGTATAATATTTCAGTGTCATAATCCCTTCTCCTTTTGTTTTCATATTCTATATTTTTCTTAAATGAAATTATATATTTTTTTCATTTAATCACAATTGTCTATGACAATCATATTCATTGATATTTTTTCTTATCTTCACGAAATTCTGAGAAAATTTTGATGTATTATCATCGAAAACGTGTTATATTATTGATATATTTACATGATTCTACCATAAACTATTCTATTTTCAGTATGAATAAAGAGGAGTTGAACTTTATGAATAGAGATGAACTTATGAAAACTTTGCATGATTATACTCCTTGGGAACTTCTTCATCGTAACCGGAGGCAGGATGTCAAAAATATGGAACCCGTCAATCTGTCTCTGGAAGTTCCGATCACTGATGCCGAAAAAAGTTCAGGACTCCATCTGCCACGGGTACCAGACTTGAATGATAACACATTTTCATCTGACATCTTCTTTTGCCACGCACCGGAGCAGCACTATATGGTTGTCCAACATGACAGATATACGCCTGCTTCTATGCACCGGCACAATTTTTTTGAGTTGCAGGTTTGTTTGGAAGGCGAATTTATGCAGCAGATCAATTCCAAACGTCTTCAAATGTACAGCGGTGATTTCTGCCTTATTCCGCCTATGGTCAGCCATTCGGTAGACGTTCAGAATTATACTGTACTGGTGAATCTACTGATTCCAGAAAAGCATTTCAAGAGCATCTGCCTCTCACTGCTTCACGGTAATGATGTGTTGTCCAAAATTTTTATGGGGAACGTATACTATAACAGTGTAAATGACTACGTAATTTTTCATACAAACGGAAATCCTGCCATTATGGATATTGTGCTTAATATATGTCAGGAATCGCTAGAAAAAAAACCTTATTATGTATATATGATGGATGCAGAATTTCTTCTTTTACTCGGTATCCTGATCAGAGACTATGAAAGCACTTGCGAATTGCCGCAGATACACAGGAAACAAGACGGTATCAATTATGGAATACTCCAATATATAGAGGAAAACTATCAACACACTTCCCTTCAGGAACTTGCAGATAAGTTCCACTATACTCCTCAACACATGTCCTCACTTTTGAAAGAGCTGACCGGCTATAATTTCAGCGGTTATATTTTGGAGAAAAAAATGCAGGCTGCCAGAGACTACCTTCTTAACACAACGCTCAAGATTAAGGACATTTCCATTGCCTGCGGATATCAAAACCAAGAACATTTTATTCGTACTTTTCGAAAATATTATGGAACAACACCGATTGATTACCGCAATCAGCATAGCCCTTCTATACCATAATCGTGTTGTTCACCCGCTAATACTATATAATATTACTATTATACATTAAGAAAACGAATTATGATGTTTAGAAGGAGCTGCGTATTAATGGAAACAAACCATATTTCTCTTTTCCCCAACGAGCATTTTCTGGACATACGGCCCTATCAGTATGGGTGGGAAGAATGTAAGCCTCTCCACTCTTTCGGTCCTTATGTTCGCAATCACTACTTATTTCATTACATCATCAGTGGAAAGGGAATGCTATTCTCTCATTCCACCAACGGTGAAATACATGAATATTACTTGGAAGCAAATCAGGCATTCCTAATTTGCCCCGGACAAGTTAATATGTATACCGCAGATGAAAAGAATCCATGGAAATACGTTTGGATAGAATTTGACGGAATCCGCGCGGAGGAATGTCTGCTCCAGGCGGGCCTTCATTGGGATCAGCCTATTTACCTTCCGCAAAATATAAAACAGGGAGAACTGCTGCAAAAACGGATGCTTTACTTTTATGAGAACTCTACAAGATCTTCCATCCACCTGGTAGGACAATTATATTTGTTTCTGGATGAACTTATCGAGTATTCATCCAGCCGACAGATTATTGCGAAAAAAAATCAGAAAGACTTTTATATCAATGAGGCTGTGGCTTACATCCAGCAAAACTGCAGCCGTGAACTGACAATTGATGAGGTGGCCGACTTCTGCAAATTGAACCGTAATTATTTCAGCCGGAAATTCAAAAAAGTAATGGGCTGTTCTCCTCAGGAGTTTCTAATCCACCAACGCCTGACGAACGCCACTGAGTTAATGCGTCTCACCGATCTGCCCATTAAAACAATAGCCTCCAAGTGTGGTTATCCTAATCAACTCTATTTCTCCCAAGCTTTCAAGAAATGCTATGGTCTGTCACCTCAGGAATGGAGAAAGCAAAATTGTTCCAAAACAGATCTATCGGTTAATACGGATTTTTCTACTCTATATAAAAAATAAGAATCCCACCGGAATCTGGTGTTATAGCACCTTAGGTTTCCGGTGAGATTTTTTATTATTCTGCTGCTTTTAAGTAAATCTGGAAAGCAGAATAATCTCCTTGCATCTGAGGAAGTGGATAACCTGCCCTCATCAGAACCTCACCGCTGTAAAAAGGACCTGTCTTGTTAATCTGGTATTGATATGTAGGGTCTAGCCCTTTAAACCGCAGAGTGCCAAAAAGCGGCACCGATCCATTATGGTCATACACTACACTGACCAGAGCTTCACGCCGGTCAGCGGACACATGCTCCCAGGCTGTATAAATACTGTCCTGAAACGGACTGCTGAGACGGTAATAATCCCCATCATGAAGCAGGCCATAATAAGTCTTATAACTTTCCACCTGACGCCGGATTTCCATTTTCTCCTCTGTAGTACACTTACCCAAATCCATTTCATAACCAAAAGCCCCGCTCAATGCAGTGATTCCCCTCGTCTTTAGGGGAGTGATACGCCCATTTTGTTCATTGGGGACTGCTGAGACATGGGCACCCATAGTACAGACCGGATAACAAAAGGATGTGCCATACTGAATACGCAGACGATCCACTGCATCTGTATCGTCACTGCACCAAATCTGAGGTGTATAATAGAGCATGCCGCCATCAAACCGGCCTCCTCCTCCACAGCAGCCTTCTATAAGGATATACGGATAATCTCTATGCAAACGCTCCAGCAAATCATAGACCCCCAAGACATATCGGTGATAAACCTCTCCCTGGCACCGTGCGGGCAGAGCTGCTGACCAGACATCAGTAAGGCTACGGTTCATATCCCACTTAAGGTAAGAAATATCGGCGCAGGACAGCACTGCTTTCATCTGATCATAGATATAATCCCGAACATCCTTGCGGGAAAAATCTAATACCAGCTGTCCTCTGCCCCGGGAAGGGGCACGGCCTGGAACTTGTAATACCCAATCCGGATGGGCACGATAAAGATTACTGTCTTCATTGACCATTTCCGGCTCCATCCAAATACCGAATTTCATTCCCATATTCTTGATTCGTGAGACCAAATCCTCCAATCCTCCAGGCAGCTTATCTAAATTCACCTGCCAATCACCCAAACTACAGTTATCATTGTTCCGTGATCCAAACCAGCCATCATCCATGACAAACAACTCGACTCCCAAAGTCGCAGCCTCCCCGGCAATGTCGGCCAGCCTGTCAGCAGTAAAATCAAAATAGGTGGCTTCCCAATTGTTCACCAGAACCGGCTTTCGTTTGCCAGTGTAAGGATCCCGAAGGAGATGCTTGCGGATGGCTTTATGGTATTGTCGGCTCATTTGCCCAAAGCCATTAGGTGAACAGATTATTGCCGCCTCCGGAGCAGTAAATACCTGCCCCTCTGCCAGTGTCCAACAAAAATGATACGGATGAATCCCCATAATCAGACGGCTGTTCTCATATTGGCTGCACTCCACAGCCGCTTCAAAATTACCGCTGTACAAAAGCATAGCACCGTAACACATACCAGTTTCTTCATCGGCACAACGGTCACACAAGATTACAAAGGGGTTATGCTGATGGCTGGATATCCCGCGCACGCTACCCACGCTCTGTATTCCCGACCGCAATGGTCCCCGATCCATGTACCTCTCCATCAGATGACAGGCGTTGAAGGTGATAAAATCCATATCAGACTGAAGAAAATCCAGACAGAGGGAAGCACAACGGCATAAACGGATCTCTTCTGTCCCTTGATTAACTACCCGAACAGTCCGGGTAATAAGATCGTAAGCCTCAAATACACTGTAATACAGTTCCATCATTACCTGAGCAGCAGCATCCTTCAATATAATTACCAGTGTTTCTGCTTCATCTTCACTGCTGTAAAAACCAGGCAAATCCTCTAGAGTGTATTTACCCTTTTCCAAACGGAATCCCTCATAGCGCATATCCGCTGTACGGCTGCCGTTTGCCAGTTCCAATTCAATAGAGGGCAAACGGAAATCACCCACGCCACAGGTTGAATATTCCTGCGGCATGACATCCAATGAATAATTCCGGTTACTCCCTGCCTCACTGGGATTTGGAGTAAAACTGCGATCACCGCACTGAATCAAAGCGGACAGGTCAAAGTTATCAATCTTTGCTCCATAGTAAGTATGCAGAAGTACATTATATTGGTCAACTTTCATCTGATATGTAGTATTTTGAGTATGCAGCGTAAAAATTCTGTTTTCTTGGTCAAGTACAATCATAGAGATACCCCCTTGTATATCATTTAAACAAACAGTCCCGACAGCTTATGCCGAGACTGTTCGATCGCTTATTTCCCACCAGTGCCGGCGATTCCTTCCACAAATTGTCGCTGGAAAATCAGGTATAGTACTACCATCGGCAACATAGCCAGCAGAGAACCGGCCATCAGCACAGGGAAGTTGGTAGTAAACTGACCACGCAAAGTGGAAAGACCAGAAGATAATGTCATCATCTTCAGATCTGAATTAACAACCAACGGCCACATCAGGTCACCGTATGCGAAAACAGCAGTAAAGATGGTCAAAGCTGCTACGGAGGTTCCCGTCAGCGGAAACATAATCTTATAAAATGTCTGCCACTGATTACATCCATCCAGATAGGCAGCTTCTCCTACTTCATCCGGGATACTCATATATGCCTGACGCAGGAAAAATACACCAAAAGCGCTGACCAAACCTGGGAAAACTAAAGCGAAGATTGTATTAGCCATCCCCATCTTGGCAACCATCTGATACTGTGGGATAATAAAAATCTGACTTGGCAGAGACATCTGTACAAGTACAATGCCAAAAAGCAGCTTCTTGCCTCTGAATTTCAGTTTTGCAAATGCATAGCCTGCCATAGAGCTAAACACAACAGCACAGATCACACGGAAAAATACCATCAGTATCGTGTTCAGATATAAATTTCCAAAAGGCAGACTGGCAATAGCCTCTTTAAAATTATCCAGATTGACTTGTTTTGGTAAAATATCTGGTGGAATCTGCATACTCTCAGGAACCGTCTTGAAACTGGTAAGGATCATCCACACAAAAGGAAAGATCATAATGACCGCGCCTAAAATCAAGAAAAAATATGTAAGCAGTTTATTCATCATGTAGGAGCGTCTCAAAGATTTTTTCATTGCAATACCTCCTTAAACATCGTATGTAACCCACTTCTTCTGCCCTTGAAATTGTACAAGAGTCACAAGAAGAATCAAGCCAACCGTCCAGATAACGATAGCAGAACCATAACCGCGGTCTCCTGCTACGAAAGAGGAACGATAGAACAGGTACATCAGGCTCTGCATATCGGTCAGCGCCGGATTCGTCTCGTCCGCCATCATGTAAATTAGGTCATAAATTTTCATGGATGCCATCAAACGCATGATTAGAACAGAAAACAGGGTCGGCGAGACCATAGGCAGGGTAATAGAAAAGAACTGCCGAACCTTACCTGCACCGTCCAAGCCGCTGGCCTCATAAAGTGTCCCAGGGATATTCTGCAATCCGGCAAGCAAGAGAACAGCATCATAACCTATGCTACTCCAAACTGACACAATGGCAACAGCCAGCACAGCTGTTTTGGGATCAGTAATCCATTGAATTTTTCCGCCCAGTATCTGATTTAAAATACCGTACTCTGTGTTGAAGATCCAGCGCCATACCATGGCAATCGCCGCAGGGGCACAAACCAGGGGCAGGAAGAAGATGGTACGAAAGCCACCTTTGAACTTCACATGTGCATTAAGGAGCAGGGCTACCAACAAGGCGAGGGCTATACCTACCGGCACAGTCAAGATACAAAAATATACCGTGTTCCAGGTGGCTTTCCAAAACTCCGTATTTCCAAACATATCCTTATAGTTCTGTAAACCGATAAACTTATAATGTCCGAAACCCAAATGTTCACAGAAACTGGAATACAGTGTCTGTACAAACGGCCAAAGATTTAGAACAACCAAGCCGATGATAGTTGGCGCTATCATGAACCAGCCCCATCTCTCCTCCCTCTTTGCAGCGGCAGATAATTTTTTATTCACTACAATCCCTCCTCTCACTGATCCGCCAATTTCTTGGCAGTTTCCGTGTTAACAATACGTTCCATATTCTCCAGTCCAGTCATTAGATCCTGTTTACCCGCATAGACATTCGTTAATTCATCCAACACTAGGCTCTTCCACTTAGGACTGGCTGAGTTATAAATTGCTTGTACAGCATAATCGAACTGCTCGAAAATAATATCCAGATTCAGTTTCTCATCATAAGGATCAAATGCAGCCCGCCAAGATTCCTCACAGCCGATATAAGCAGGTATCGCAGCTCCATTTTCTCCCTGAATACGCTGAGCTTCCTCCGTGCCGAAATATTTAATGACATCCAGTGCAATATCACGTTTTTTGCCATGCGCGGCTGTGGAATAGCACAAGCCGTTGGATATTGTGGCCCTTCCATCCTGATCAAGGCTTTCATCATCCTCAATGGGATCTGCACATTTAGGTAACTTTGCCAAATCCCACTTGCCCCGCATCTCAGGGTAGTTTTCCATTAACTGCGGCAAATTCCAGTTACCCTCCAGATACATAGCTCCTTCTTCCGAGAAGAAAGCAGTTCCTGGCGCAGTTTCAGCAAAATAGGTCTGACCAGGGCACCAATCCTCTTTCTGCATGTTCACATAAAACTCCATACCCTTAACAGTTCCTGGATTGGTATAGCCGGCCTTGGTACGGTCAGCGGTAAGTATATGTCCACCTGCCTGATAGGCAAAGCACCAGTAACCCAACTGGTCATCGTTATAGGCCATAAAACCATATTTTCCGGTCTTGTCATGAATCTTTTGAGACGCATCCGCCAAATCTTCCCAAGTCCAGTCATCTGTAGGATAAGAAACATCGGCAGCATCAAACATTTCTTTATTATACACCAACAGACCATTATCCTTGTCCTTAGGTACGCCGTAGAGACGGCCATCGCTGCCGCTAGCATTGCTACGGGAAATCTCAGTAAAATGTTCTTCATAGTAATTAGGATCTACATCGTCATAAAGATCCGTTACATCTGCCAACATACCAAAATCGGCGTAGTACAGCAACTGATTGGTATGCATCCAGAAAATATCTGGCATAGTATTACTTTCAGCAGATGCCTCCAGTTTTGTCCAGTATTCACTCCAACTGGTAGCCTGTACATCAATTACTACATCTGGATGTTTAGCCGTATAGGCATCACACATAGCCTGCATACCAGGACGCTGATAGACATCCCATATTTGAAAAGTGAGATGAGTCTTTTTGTCTGCTGAACTACTGCACCCTATAAGCGACAACAATAAAACTAATACTATAGTTGCTGCTGTCATACGGGATAATTTTCTCATAACTCCACTCCTTTGTATGATATTTTATTTTTTAGTTTGAATATACGGTTACAGTAGGAAAAAGCAGCCCGGGCCTGCTCTTTTCTTACACTACCACTCAAGCTGATTAAATTATAGTAAAAGGGCACCCACCTGTAAATAAAGCGATGTGCCCAACATATATTACTATTTCACAAAAATCACATTGTCATATAAATTTATTATATTTTGTGACACCACTAAAAAATGTGTTAATTACCAAAATATAATTTCATTTTTTGTATAAAACAGCCGATTTTTTATTCTTCAGATTTTTTACGTCTTTCCATAACCTCTGCAAAAAGTGTATCATACTTTCCGTCCAGATCGTAGAAAATTAGGGCTAAAATACAGATTACAGCTACAGCTACCGGGAACCACACCATAAGACCTGTCATAACAGCCATAGCTGATTCTGTCTGTACCGCTGCATTTCCCACAAATCCACCAAGACTCAGTGCAAAAGCTACTGCGGCGCCGCCAAGCGCCCCGCCCACTTTTTCCGCAAAGGACTCCGCTGAAAACAGCAGCCCTTCATTTCTGACGCCAGACTTCCACTCACTGTAGATCGCCGTATCCCCAAGCATGGCAAATGCACAGTTGCAGATTGGTGCCATACCGGCACAATTCAAAAGAGTAGATATCAGAATCAGCGTCCGGTTTACCGGATTGAATGCCATGACAATGCCTCCTAAGATGGCAAGAAAGCAGCCAATAACAGAGATTCTTCTCTTCCCAAACTTTCTGGAAAGCCAAGGAATCATAAAGCATATCGCAATATTGGGAATCATGCCGCAGGATGACAGGAAGGAATAAAAGTTTGTATCCCCAAGGGCATATTTTGTATAATAAGTCTGATATCCTGCTTTTACACCATAATTGAAGAAAATTACTAACTGTATGAACAATACAATAAGCCAGTATTTATTCTGAATAAGAGCTTTAAGGTCATCCAGCAGATTCCTTTGCCCCTTCTTTTCTGTCACAGCCTGTTTCTTATTCTTTCTCTCCAGATATTCCTCATATCGTTCCTCTGCGCCGACTTCTTTTACACTGAAATATACCCACAGATAACAGAGTGTGCCAAGGATTCCGTAAATTCCGGTCAATACTGACCATGCCAACTGCCCTGCGCCTAAGAAGTTTACAATTGGCATAGAGATTGCACCAATTACTAGCGGTCCAACAAACCCAAACATATTTCTTGCGGTAACAAGTTTTGTTCTCTCATCTACATCCTCTGTAGACACTGCGGACAACGTATTATATGGAACCATGATTGCAGTATAAATAATTGCAATACCCGCGATATAAGTGCAGACTGCCCAAATAATTTTTCCTGTCATGCCAAAGGACGGTGAAAAAAACATTAAAAATATGGATAACCCAAACGGAATCGCCATACGTTTCACCCATGGACGTGCTTTTCCCTCTTTCGTATATGTACGTTCCACAATTGCACCCATAACCAAGTCAGATGCCCCGTCCAGGAGACGGCACGCCAGAAGAATAATCCCTACTGCCGCGATGGGAAGCCCTGCTACTTCCGTATAATAGAAACTGATAAATGATGAAACTGTATTGTTCATTAGATTTGCCCCAAGGCAGCCACTTCCATAGCCAACAATCCGCATCATAGACATTTTATTTTTTATTGTCTGTTTCATTTTGTATCCTCCATTTCTCCTTCATTTGAATTATTCTCTAATTCCTTTACCACGACCGTCACTTCATCTGGCGCGTCATATTCAAGTCGAAGCTTATCATTCTCATCTTTTGCCCACTGCACATGGATTATGCCCATCGGTGTAATGATGTCTCCTTTCGCTTCCTTTAGATACCCTGGCTGCGGATTTATCATCACCGACTGATATCCGGGTTCTGCAGGCCTGACTCCCAAGATAACTGACGGCAACTCATACAAAATCAAAGCTCCCCATGCATGACAATCCGAACGCTCCTGAACCTCATCTTCAATACAAGTAGTGCTGTGTTTTGCAAGCATCCGTCTCCAGATTCCCCAATATTCCCGTGTGTATTCGTACAGCCCTGTTTTCTCAAGTGCCCGGAACAGATAAAATGCCATAGCAACAGAACACTGCGGATACTCTTCCTTTTTCTCCATAGTTTCAAGGAGTGCTTTTCTTCCTTCCTCCCGGCTGACCGTATCTGTCAGGATAGCAAATACCTGGACGTGCTGTGAATAATCTTCAATTCCGGGTCCGTCTGCCAGCATACCTTTCCTTCCCATCATGAACTTCTGCACGGCTTTCCTCACATTTTCCGCTTCTAGCTCATAGTTATCAGCCAAATCTTTAAAGCCAAGATATTCGGCAATTTCTGCTGCGGACTGAAGTCCGTAAATATACAAAAGGCTTTCCATTGTGATCGGTCCCTGCAATGTTGCAGGCGGAATTCCTGATGTCTGATTCCATTCCACAGCCCAGTCAATAAAGGACCAGAATCTTGCGCGCCCATTCAGTCCGCCGATTTTATCCACATACCCATGTTTCGTCAAATGTTTGCGGAAAAAGCCAAGTACCCGATCAATATGCGGCAGATGTTCCCTGAGAAATTCTTTATCCCCAAAATACATCATATGGTCATACACCATAAGGATATAGTAAATAGAAAAGCCGGGAATTACATTTGATTCATAATTTGGATGGCTGGAATTCGTCAGGCCATCATATCGTTGCGAACGCCGAAAATCATCCATACATTTTCTGGCAAGCCTGTCATCTCCCGAAACAGCATATGTATAGAGAATCTGTGTTCTGGAATCCATCACGTACTGCAGCTGCTCATAAAACGGACAGTCTTCATAAGTTTCATGCATACATCTTCTAAGTGACCGTTCAGAGATATCCCATATCGCATCAAAATCCGGATCGTCTGCCCCCGCCTTTGTCTTTACCTCCAGCGGATATCCTGTCTCCTCATAGTCAAAAGACAATAGTGTCATTGGCTCATCCTTTGTCTCCACTTCCAAACGTACAAAACGGAAAGTCCGAAACCAAAACGGTGCATATTCCTCTGGTTTGTCATGGGTTCCATTTCCCGCAGGATAATAAGTGTCTGTAAATCCATGAAGATGTCCGCACTCCGTATCAAGCCGGTCTTTTTTAAAAGGATTCTTAAGATCTCCCTGAAATCCCTCCTGTACATATCCTTCAGAAGTAAGAATCTTTACAGTGCTTCCCTTTCCTCCCGCTATCCTAAAATGCAGATATCCCGTCTCTTCCTCGCCGGCATTAAGTTCCAAAATCATTTTCTGTTCTTTCTCAATAGTAACCGGGTGACTGCCTTCTAAAAATGCATCCAGCTCATTTTTTTCAGCTTTTACCTGAATCGCCCTGACATCTATGAACCGCTTATTTTCTCGATAAAGAAACGGTATCATGCGCTCACTTAAGTTACCGGGACTAAATTCAGCACTAAGCTTTGTATCATAAACTGCATTTTCCCATAATGAATCATCATAATCTGCCAGATTCCATTGAATCAATTCCGGATATGCCTTTCTTTCCTCTATCATCTGCAGAGGTGCAAAAAGATCTGATTCTTTGATAATGGAAAAACCAGGGTCTATTTGTCCCTTCCACTGTTCATCCGTAGACAAATCAATCGCAATATGACGGCTTTCGGCTTTTCCCGATACAAACAGCCCTGGATGCCCTGTACGGAAAATGCTAAAACTGCCATTCCCATGTTCATGCGGGAATGCAAGCACTTCCACAGCGATTACATTTTTTCCGGTCCGCAGATAAGAAACCAGTTCCAAAGTGTCATAATACCAGACTTCACTGTCTCCTTTACATGGACCAGCCTCAACAAACTGGCCATTCACATACATCTTATATCTGGAATCCGCTGAAACCATAAGCTTGGCTGCTTCTGGCAACTCGTCAAAGTAAAATGTCCTGCGGAAAAGCATTCGCATCGGCCTATCTTTTACCATATCGTTTTTCAGTCTAATCCAGTTTTTTCTTGCGTCCAGCATCTCTCTCCTCCCGTATCATTATTTTTTCTATATAAATTATAATTCTTTTCTTATTTTTTTCGATTGTTTATTCTAGTCATATTCATTGATATTTTCTTTTCATATTTTGTTTTTGAATAATAAAATTGACATATTTTTATAAAAAGTATCTTATATAATTGATATATTTTCTTTAATAAAGCATCGCAGTAAGCAAGACATAATTCCCATAGCCTCATCCGGATAATTATGCAAAAAATAACCCTCCCACTTTAAATCACTGGGAGGGTCTAAGTATATGATAAAGATTTTTAGATATACAATTCATTTGCTTTTTCAGCAGAGCAAGCCTTTTTTATTGCTGATGAAGCAATAAAAGTTATAAATCTGCTAACTTTTCTGGCATGTACGGGACATATAGATACGCACCGCATACATGATATGCATTTACTTTTGTCAGATATTTTAAGATTATCCATAGAAATAGCTTCTGCAGGGCATTTCAACGCACATAATCCACAAACAGTACAGGAAGAATCTGCTTTTGGAACCATTCCGGCTCCGGCTTTTTTGTATGGTCTGTTTCCAGGAATATGTGGTTTGAGCCAATCATCAGAAACTGCTTTTTCAAGAATCTGCTTTCCGAATTTTTCTAGTTCTTTACAATCTTCTAAATTAGGTCTTCCAGTTGCATACTTGTGTATGATAGAGTGTTCTGCCACAGCGGAGATTGCAGCAATTACTTGAAGTCCAGCTTTTTGGGCATAATCCTCCATCTGGACAAGAGTATCCTCATAAGCCCGATTTCCATAGACTACAGCAATCGCGCATTTTGATTCGTTTCCTTTAATCATGGCAAGACGATTCAAAGCAAGTTGAGGTGCAACTCCTCCAAAGGATGGCATTGCAATTATAACGAGAGAATTTTTCTCTAACGAAATGTCCTTATAATTGGTAGCTGAAGCAGACAGATCAATCATTTCAACTTGAGGCCAGCTCCGTGTAACTGCTTTTGCAACTTTTTCTGTTCCACCTGTCGGACTAAAAACAATCTGATAATACTTCATTTATTTCCTCCTTAGATGTAAAAAATAAAACTACACCTTTTATTATATTTTATTTTTGGTGTATTGTCAATATTTACATCATTGATATTGTATGGTAAAATGGCAAACGGAGGAGGATTGATATTATGCATATTAGTAATAAGTGTTCAATTGCCGTCCACTGTCTGATATTTATAAATGAATATGGTAAAAGGAAAAAGGTAACAAGTGAATTGCTTTCTCTCTCTACAGGATGCAATCCGGTTACCATTAGAAATATTATCAGTGCAATGAAAAAAGATGGAATGATAAGTGTAAAATTTGGAACAGGCGGCACAACACTTGCTGTTCCCATTCAGAATATTACGCTCTATCGAATTTGTATGGCAGTAGATCCAAAAGCAGTTGACAAAATGATAAGTATTCACTCCACTCCGTCTCCTTTTTGTCCGGTTGGAAGAAATATAAATAATGTGCTTAACCAAACATATAGCACATTGAGAAGAGATCTGATATCCAGCATGAAATCTATAACAATGGAAACAATTGTGAGTGACTATCACGCAATGCTTGAAAACAAATAACGATACTCTCTTTTATAACTACTTCGCTTCATTATAGAATAGGTAGTCGCATGTTTTTTACTTTCATATAATATTGACGTTGCCTTTTTGCATATCGTCTAAACCCATTATACTTTTTCTCTATCATCTCATTAAGGATTGACCGTCTAGTACAACCTCGAAGTAAAAAAGGATGCTATTGCCCACAATGCAAAAGCCTGAACAACAAAAAACATATTTCTTCCTGTGCTGTTTCAAATTCAACATCTTTACTTTCCATCGAAGCATCAAATTATATGAAACACCTGCAAATCTGCTCACAACTGCCAAGATAACTCATAGCGATTTTACTCAATATTCTCTAAATACAAGTTAGATATAATGTATAAAAATTCGAGATAAAAAGAGCATTTCCGAAAAATTTTAAGAAACGTATTGTATTTATGATCTAAATATTTGAGTGACCATTCAAGACATTTTTAGAAATTGCCAATAAACTTCGCTTTTCAAGATATTTTTTTAGTACTAAAACTTCTCGGATAATGCCCTTTATTTTAATTCTGACATAAAGGGCAAGTTTCGCCGGAGTAACTCAAAACCCACTTTGTGGATTTTGCTTACCCGGCAACCTTGATAGGGATTCCGCTCCCCATGCCCTCGGTTATTGCATATTTGGAAAATATGCAGACTGGCTCCTATTGTAAATAGTCGCAGCGTGATTGTTCCCATCACGTAAAAATCTAAGATATTTCTACAAAAAGTTCTTTTTCACTTCCCACTCATACCCTCTAATCGGCTTATATTATGAATACGTTTTTTTCAGAAAGGAATTATGGAATGGCAAGACCAAAGAAAGAGAAAGAACTGCGGCACAAACATCAGATCATGCTCCGGCTCACAGACACAGAATATGAAATCGTAGCTGAAAACGCAAAATCCGCAAACCTCCCTCTGGCAGAGTATGTCCGAAAACAGGTTATGAAGCAAAAAGTAATCGCAAAATATGAGATTGTGGCAGACCTGCCGGAACTGAAAAAGCTGGTTGCAGAGTTTGGAAAGATCGGCAGCAACTTAAACCAGATTGCAAGGCACTTTAACAGCGGCGGCATCCATTCACAGGCAATGCGCAAGGCAATCGAACAGAGCGTTTCAAGAATTTATGAACTGAAATACGAAGTTTTAAAAATGGCAGGCGATTTTCATGGCAATACTGAAACACATAGCGAGTAAAAACGCCGACTATGGAGAAGCTCAGCGGTATCTCATGTTCCAGTATGACGAAAATACGAACAAACCGCTGCTTGATGAAAACGGCGATTTGATTCCACGCAAGGGATATATCATGGATGGCATAAACTGTGACCCCTTCACGTTCGACATGGAATGCCGGGAACTGAATGCCCTGTACCACAAAAACAAATCCTATGATGAGATCAAGTCCCATCATTACATTATCAGCTTTGACCCAAAGGATGCAAAAGAAAATGGACTGACCGGGGAACAGGCACAGCAGATCGGTTTAGAATATGCCCACAAAAATTTCCCCGGACATCAGGCTCTCGTCTGCACACACATGGACGGACATAACGAAAGCGGCAACATCCATGTACATATCGTAATTAACAGTCTACGGAAATTTAATGTAGAACGCCAGGACTTCATGGAGCGGCCATGTGATTCCCGTGCAGGATACAAGCACCATGTATCCAAAGATTACCTGACACACTTAAAGCAATCCCTTATGGATATATGCCATCGGGAACGTCTGCATCAGGTAGATCTGCTTGCTCCTGCAGAAAAGAAAATCACAGACCGGGAATACCGGGTAAAACAAAGGGGACAAAAGAAACTGGATGAGCGCAACAGCCAGATTCTGGCAGACGGCCTTACCCCACGTAAGACAGTTTTTCAGACACAGAAAGAATTTCTCCGAACCGCAATCAAGGAAGCCTCTGCCAGTTCTTGCAGCCTGGAAGAATTTCAAAAATTGCTTATGGAAAAATACAGCATTAAGTTCAAAACCAGCCGGGGTAGGTTCAGTTACCTCCACCCCGAACGCAGCAAATGTATTACGGAAAGAATGCTCGGCACACATTACGGAGCCGATTATCTTTTGAAACTGTTTGCAGAAAATGCAATCAAAAGGAAAAATAAAAAGAGGCTGAATGTGCCGGAAGAGTATGATACAGCAGTGAAACCATCTGTAAACCGGGATTCCACCCCTGAACAGGAAGAACCCATCACAATCCTGTTTGTCAGATCTGACCTGCGGCTTGTGACCGACCTGCAGACTTGCGTGAAAGCACAGCAGAGCGCCGCCTATGCCAATAAAGTAAAACTTTCCAATCTGAAGGAAATGGCTAAGACTGTCGCTTACATACAAGAGCATGGTTATGATACGAGGGATTCCCTGGAAGACTCTTTTTCGGAGATTAAGAGCCATGCTTCCGGTTCCAGAAAGGACTTGAAATCTGTAGAAGATAAACTCCGAAAGGTTAATGAACAGATTCATTACACAGGCCAGTACCTTGCCAACAAATCTGTCTACCAGCAATTTTGTAAAGCAAAGAACAAAGGGCAGTTCCGGCAGGAACATTCTGCAGAAATCGCCCTCTATGAAACTGCAAGGAAATTCCTAAAAGAGCAGTCTGCAGATAGCCATCTCCCTTCAATAAAACTGCTGAAATCAGAAAAAGCACAGCTATTGCAAGAGAAAAAAGAAATACAAAAAACCTATCACTACTACCGGGATTACCAAAAAGAATTGAATACCGTCTGTGCCAATGTTGATAAAATTTTAGGACAGTCATATGCCAAACAGCCAGAAAAAAAGAAAACCAAAGACATTTCCTAAAGATTATATCAGCCTGTTACTCTATTGCCGGATGGATTGGAATACAAAAATCCGTCCGGCTGAATCTTCTTCTCCATCAATAAAATTCTATTTCTTCCCCATCCAGATAAAGCCGAAACTTATCTGCATCATTTTTTATATCGTATTCCCCGCTAAAATCATCCGTGGAAAAATCGATCTCAAAGACAGGCTCCCCTCCTTCCACTTCCTTCCGGTTCAGATACACCGAAATGTGAAGTTCTGAGGGATAACCATTTATGTCTGTTGAAAAACGGATGGAATGAAAAGAATTGTCCTGGCACATATGAATAATTTCTCTTGCCAATCCTTCCTTATCCTCAATCCGGCTGCTGTTGGCAACGACCTTCAGATGATGGTCATTATTTAGTGACATGCTGCTTACTGCATCAGGAATGCCCGAATGTGCCTCCTTCCATTCCGGGTACTTTTCTTTTCCGTACTGGATCAAGCCAGCAAACACCAAAAACACCAAAAGATAAAATATTCCTCTGTGCATTACAGTGTCAGCCTCCCTCTGTCTGTAATAAAATCCTTTCTGCCATTGTGACAGGCTTTCCTTAACCTTTTCCTTCTTCATTTTCTTTCCACCTTCCCTGTATTTTATAGTGTCATTATACGCACACTATTGTTTAAATAATTTTACATGGATAATAGAAGTAATACAAGCAGCATTTGAACGAAGGCGGAAAATAAAATGATAACATATGACCGACTATGGGCAACCATGAAGGAAAAGGGCGTGACGCAGTATGACCTTTACACGCACTACAATATCAACCGCTCGCAGCTTAACAGGTTAAGGCATAACAAAAATGTGGAAGTGAACACGATAGACAGGCTCTGTAATATCCTGCACTGCAGGGTGGAGGACATCATGGAACACTTTGATGATGACAACCGGTTCTGAAAAGCCTGCCATACAAATTTTAAGTTGGAGAAAGGACTGACAGCGCAATGGATACCGCCAATGGAACACAATACAGCCAGAAACACCAGGAGGATCTGCAGCGTTTGAAGAACTTCCGCTTACTGGATGATGATTTTTGTACGAAAGTGTTTGAAGATATTGAATGTGTGGAACTGTTACTGCGTATCATATTAAAAAAAGATGATCTGAAAGTGATTGAAGTACATTCCCAATATAATATGAAGAACTTACAGGGGCGTTCCGCAAGGCTCGACATATTTGCCATTGACAGCGCCGGCAATGTACTGAACATCGAAATACAGCGCAGCGACCGGGGCGCAGGCCCCAGACGGGCAAGATACCATTCCAGCCTGATTGATGCGAATGTCACAGAGCCGGGGGATAAATATGAGAAGCTACCGGAATCGTTTGTCATCTTTATTACGGAAAATGATGTACTGGAGGCAGGGCTTCCCCTCTACCACATCAACCGTTTTGTAGAGGAAACCGGAAATTGTTTTGGGGACGATTCCCATATTATCTATGTAAATTCACAGATTCAGGATGAGACTACCCTCGGACGGCTTATGCATGATTTTTCATGTACCGACCCGTCTGATATGAATTATAAAATACTGGCTAACAGGGTACGGTTCTTTAAAAGCGAAAAGGAAGGAGTGTTGATTATGTGCCGGATGTTAGAAGAAATGCGAAATGAAACAGCGTTGGAAACAGCGCTGAAAACTACAAAAGAATTTGCCCTCCGCCTGATTATCAGGGGGAAGGATACCCCGGAAGAGATTGCGGAGATTACCAAACTGCCACTGGCAGAAATAAACCATTTAAAGGAAACACAGCAAATTTAATTTATACTAAAATGTTAGGATTTGTCACACATTAGCAAGAAAAAGGAGAAGTCCCGGCTACCAGCCAGTCACTTCTCCTTTTTCCTTATTTCCGTCTGCGCTCCATATCTGCCATAGTTTCCATCTGTTGTGCAGGCTTTCCACTTCGCTTCGCAATCTCCGTCTGTTTCTGCCGCAGTTTTTTTAGGACAGATACCCTGCCATTTTTCTTTTTGACATTATTCTTATTCCCATCAATAAAGCTGTAATTTTGTTCTTCCCCACTCTCAATGCTTCGGAGGTACTCGCCATTTTCCATATATTTCTGCCAGTTTTCAAGGGGCTGTTTTTCCTTACTGTTACCAATGGGTAATTCTTGCACCTGTGGCTCTGTGATATTCTGCGTCGGATTGAGGTAATCTTTGATCTGCTGCAGGATGTCCTGGTCAAATCCCTGATACACGTTGTCCGCAATCAACTTTCCACCCTCATCCAATACAACCCATGCCACTTCCTTCCCATAAGTTTCATGCTCCATCAGGAAGAACTGCCTGCCGTCTATGATAACGCTGTCAAAGGCAAGCCAGCTCCCTTCTTTCCCCTCGATATGGAAGTGTGTCGTATCGAAAGACACAAGCGCACCGGAAGAACCATTCCGGATAAACCCGGCTATAACAGTAAACCCTTCCTTTTCTACATAATAAGATGTCACAACGCCCGCTTTATTCAGCACAAGCACGTCGCTGACGCTGATCGAATGTCCATGAAATGTCCGTGGCAGCTTCCGTTCAAACCGCTTGCGGATTTGTTCCGGCCCATCTTCCGGCTGCATCCGTCCTATATAAACTTGTTCATAGTCCTTGCACCTTATCTGGATTCCTTTTTCTTGCAGCACACTGTATGGGCGGAACCGCATCTGCCTGTTTTCCGGGATATTTTTAAGCTGATAAACCGCAAATTGATTCACATCCATCATTCATCCTCCACCGGTTCCTGCCTGTACGGTTCCAAATCCATGCTTAAAAATGCTTTATCCGAAAGGCACCACAGCTTTTCCAATGTGCTGTTAATCAATGCAAGCATTTCTTCATCCCTGCCTATATAGGGGATTGCCTTATGTATTTCCTCTATGGTTGCCTGTCTGCTTTCCTTCTGGAACATTGCCGTCAGGAAATATTCATTTTCCTCAAACCTTACCATTATAATTCCTGCTCTCCTTTCTTCCGTGCTGTTTTCTCCTGCCCCTGTTTTTCTTTCTCCTGTGCTTTCATCCTTGCCTGCCGTTCCCGGAGTGCATTTAAAACAGACTGTTTCCTGCTCCCGCCAGATATGCCTTTGTCAGCTTTCGGGGCATTTTCAGCGGATTTTTCAGGTTTTGCGGCCTTCGTCTCCACTGTGCCAGTATCTCTGCCCGCTTCATATATTGTAGGATCTGATTTCTCTTCTTCATACATCTGCACTGCTTTTTCCTTATTTTCCGATGACATTGACGGCTGTGATAATCCCTGTTTCTTATCCGATTCTGATACATCCCTTTCCTTCTGCTTAGAGAGTATCTCTTCCATATCTGAAATTGCCTTCTGCACCAGGGGGCTATCCCGATATTGGGGGATTTCATTGATAAATTCCGTCTGCATCTCCCCCATCACCATTAAGTCAAAATTCCCGTCATAAATGCTGCCATCCTCCAGACAGAAACCAATCCCCTTTATACCATTCATCCGTTCTA
Source organism: uncultured Lachnospiraceae bacterium (assembly GCA_947566645.1). Classification (GTDB taxonomy): domain Bacteria; phylum Bacillota; class Clostridia; order Lachnospirales; family Lachnospiraceae; genus CAPEBR01. Next base: position 8,240 of record CANOKL010000014.1, on the reverse strand, counting down.
CCGGAATCTTCTCATACAATTCCATAGCTTCCTGCAGCGTTTCCAGCCGCTCATGGTATTCCCCCAGCACAGGGAACTCCGTACATTCCGCCACACAAAAAGTAATGGTTGCTGTCTGCCCGCCTTGCCCGTTTTCAGGAACCTCCATGCGGCTCTGCTTTTCATCCAGATATTTCTCCGCATTTTCCAAATATTCTTCCAAGGTGCCGGTTTTTTCTGTAGAAATTGGATTGATGTCTACCGGGATTCCCGCTATCTCCAAGCCGTCCTCATGGAGGGCATTGAAAAAAACATCCTCCCTTAAGCTGCCGCTGTAAGACACCACAACATCTATATCCGATCCTTCGTGGTACAGCCCTTCCCTGGAACGGCTCCCGTAAACCCTTGCGCCAAGCAGCTCCACTTCCTCCGCCAGCCCCATTTCATCAATCTGCGCCTGGGCATAGCAGAGTACCGTTTCCTCTATCCCTGCACGGCTCTGGCCGTTCAGGGCAGGCTCAGGCTCTGTCATATCGGAAATAAGCGAAAGTTTCTCCTTTTCTTCCGCCTGTGCTTTCTGTATATCCTCCTGTGTTGCGGCTTCCGCCTTCTCCTGTAATTCCTCATAATTCATAACTTTGCACAATGCCATCTGGATGCCTTCATCAGAAAGGATCGCCTCCATTGCTTCACCAATGGTTATATCCTGATTGTCATATACGCCCCCGTCAATCTCCCGGAAATCTTTGCCATAAATGGTATAATCATAGCCATCGGAAACCGTCTGGATGGAAAAATACCCTCTCCCGGTCTGGTATGCGATCTCACTGTCACAGTTATCCAAATATTCTTTTGCTTTCTGCGACGCCTCCATTGTTTCTTCACGCACCCATTTCCCGCTCAGGGAATATTTTTCTATGTCTGTAAGCGTTTCCATCCCATTCCTACACTCGATCAGGGACATCCGGGAAGGCGGCTGTTCCGTGCTTTCCATGCCAAGACGCTTATCCATATGGTTCGGAATCTGATGGTAGGCAGTGACCGCCGCATCTATGTCCGGAAAATATTGATATTCCCATTCTGCTTTGCCACTTTCGACATTCTTCATGACATAGTATTGTGCAATAAATGGCGGTTCCGGCTCCATCCCTATTCCCTTTTCTGAAAAATACTCGCCAATGGCTTCCATTGCCCCCGCGTCAAACCCATGCTCCAAGTCCTCCGCCACCAGTTTCCCTTCCTGGCTGACGATAATGGAAGCAACCGAATTGCCATATTCCTCATGCTCCATACGGTAAAACAACTCGCCGCTGATCTCTTTCATTTCTGCCGTATGCCATGTGCCGAAATGCCCGTTTGCAATAAACCCTTTCGTTTCTTCATTAATCTGCACGTTCTCTTCCTTCCCTAACTCCTGTTCCCGTATCCCTTCTCTTACAAGTCCGATAAACCCGTCCAGCACAGCCGGATGGCTGCTTATTACATAGTCGGCGTTCATATCCATCCCACGGCTTACGTTCTCTGGTATTTCGTATCCTTTTGCCCACACTTTGTTCCCGATAGAAAACCGCCCGTCATGTTCTAATTGCTGTACAGTATTGGCAAGAATAAATACCACACGTTCCGCACCATATTCCTCCAGGACTTCCTCTGCGGCATCATGAGCTAAGTGCATCCCGTCAAAATTGTTCCGGACCGCATCCTCAATAGCCCTTTTGCAGTCCAGGTTCAGCTTCCTTGATTCCAGGTAATCATCCACCCTGCTATGCTTCATTGCATAGGAAAGTGTATGTGTGTAAAGTGGCGGGTATATTTTTTCTTCCATCATCCGCTGCTGCACTCCTGCCTCTAATAACTGTTTCCTCTGTTCGATAAACCCAGGCATTTCTATTGGGCCATGATTGTCCAGAAAGTATGCTTTTGCCTCCCCTTTCCGGTTCATAACCATCACAGTGCCGATAGTCGGGTAATACCCATTAAAATCTTCAGGAAGAGAAAAAGTTATTCTTGTGCAGACACTTTCCAAATCATCTGTCAGCTTGAGCCTGCCTCCGTAAATTAGAGAATAATCTGCGCCATCTACCTCCAAGCCATCCTTTTTTATCATATCCATGCCTAAAAGGACAGAATCCCTGCTTTCTATATCCTTAGTAATCTGAAAAAAGGCATAACAATCATCCGTATCTGTATATAAAAGCTCCTCATTGGAATGAATTACCGCATTCTGTATCCGTTCTCCCAACTCTTGTTTCTTTTCTTTTGTATTATGGCTTTCGGTAAACGCTATTGCAGATTGTTTTAGTTGTTCGATTGTCACCATCCCACCGTTGAAATTCAGCTCTTCCCCAAGATTCAAATACCCTCTTTCCGGAATAGGAATCGGATAGACAGAGAGAACCGTGCCGGCATGGTTGACCGCAACATGAGATTCTAAAGTGATCGGTTCTCCGGGATCATCATCCGAACCCCGCAAATCATAATGATAAAGCCCCGTCGGGACTTGCTTTTCCGGTATCCTTCCATTGGAAAACAATGCCGGGACTCCAAAAATCTCCACTTCTTGATATTTTTCTTCTATATCCTTACTTTGCGGCTCCTGCAGGCCGCTCCCCTTTGATTCTTTTCCCTGCTCTATCATTCTCTCCTTCTGTTGGAAAAATTCCGGCAGCTCTGTATACCCGAAAGAATCCACATAATGTGCTGAAATCTCCCCATCCTTTTTCAAAGCAACTACATCACTAACCGAAAGGGAATGCCCCATAAAATCCAGCGGCCGCCTGATATTGAACTTTTCATATAGGGAATCCAGCGTTTCATTTTCTCCAAGCACATCACTGTAAACCATCTGGTAATCATCATATTCTGCAGAAATTCCCTGCTTTTTCAGGTACTCCGTACCCATAAACAGATATTCCCTGCCTTTGCTGTCATCTTTGATCTGGTAGATGGCATAGCTGTCCTGATTGCTGTTGAAAAATAAATTTTCGTTCAAGTGTTCCTGCTCCCCATTTTCTTCACGCACGGCTTCCATCACCCGATAGCTTTCCCACTCCCTGTCCTCAATACCAAAAATTCCTTCCTGTTTCCGAATATCGGCTTCCGTATTCATCAGGGTACGGCTTCCGTCCTTATTCAGACTGTAAATGTTCAGCCCCACATTGTGCAAAGCCACAGCCCGCTCCACCTTGAGGGGCAGGACAAGATCATTGCGGTAGCCATATTCATGCATCTGCATAAGGCCGATCTGGTTATCGGGCAGGAAGTCAATCTCAGCCTGTGCATCCTCCATGATCTCCCGGATATTATGCGCTTCCGGATTCTCCGTAGCTTCCGCAAGTTTTTTTACCAGCTCCCTTGTGTCCCTTGGATTATCCAGCTTATAGGCATACTGGACAGCCAGGTTGTGCGCTTCCTTCCCCAAAGCTGTATGCCCATACTCCGCACGGCTGATCATCATTTCCACCTGTATTAAAATGGAAAACGCTGCCGCATCCACGATATGGTCTGCATCCATATAAAGGACATCATAAAACTCCGGCATTTCCTGGTTTTTCTCCAGGCTTTCCGAATTCCTCCACAGTTCCAGATGTACGCCGTGGCTTTTTAAGAACTGCTCCGGATTTCCGTTTCCCTTCTCCTGTTCGGCAAATGTATGTAATAGCCTTAAAAAATCTACCCGTCCGACATTATCCACAAGGTAAAACTTTTTTGTATCTTCCCCAAGCGGGGCTGCCTGGAATACCAGGTCATCTCCTGCCAGTTCCCTCTGCGCTGCTTTTTCTTTCTGCAGTTCCTGCATATTTTCCACCATCCCGTCAATAAAAGCGCCTGCTGTTTTCCGGATAAAATCCATAGAACTGCGCAGCTCCTTCATATCCATGCTGCTGGCCCATCCCGCCAAATATGGGAAGGAGTAGTCTGACGTATCCAGATTGAAGAAACTGCAGACTGTGAAAGCAACGCTTTCCGCTTCAAATGGATACATTAACATTTCAAGCGTTATACTCAGCATTCCAAAATGTTAATCATTTTAAAGAATGCTGAGAAATAAGGCATTTTACTGATAAAAGATGGGCATTATTCGTTAGCGCAATCCACAATACCTTGCCATTTCATCTTCGTTACCCTCCCACATTGGTGTCTCATCAGATACGGGTGATGGAACAGATTCCATTGTTTCCCGAAGCTGTTCAACAGACGGGTTTGCATAGTAGTTTTTAGTTGTATCAGTCCTGGCATGCCCTAACACTGTAGAAACAAGCTCAATGGCGATTCCATCCTGGTAAAGGTTTGTGGCCCTTGTGCGGCGGAACATGTGGCAGTAAACCGAAGCTGGGAGGTCGATCCCTGCTTCACTGACCTGGGCTGCATATTTTTTTATGATCCGCTGGACATTCCCTACGGACATCTTGTCTGTTACGCCTTTTATCGTTGTGGAAAATAAATAGCATTCCCTGGAAGAATTATTGTGGTACACACGAATATATTCCCTGAGATGTTCAGCTGCTTTAGCGGTTAATTGTATGGTTCTCTCTTTGTTGCCTTTGCCAGTTATAAAAATATTGGGATATTTTGATTTCATCGCAACATCACATAAGCGAATGTTGAGCAGTTCACTGACTCTTACAGCTGTATCGTAGAGAAGAACCAAAATAGCACGGTCCCGTACACCAAATTTCGTATTTGGCGGCGCGCACAGTATTGCGGCAAGTGCGTCATCGGAGAGAACAGGCTTTTCTTTTTTTATGGTCTTGCAGGGTGAAATCTGGCTGACTGCCAGGGCCACTGACTGGACTGATATGTCCATATCTGAGGCATAGTTCAGATAGGCACGGATAGCTGCCACCCTAACGTTTACCGTTGATGGCTGGCTGCCGTTTGCAAGCAGATATTCCCTGAAATTATAAATGCATTCTTTGGTACAGTCAGAAAACCGAAAGGTGCTTATGGATTTGCCAGATTCTCCTACAAGATAGTTTTTAAATATTGTAAGGGAATCCCTGTAGGATTCTGCTGTGGCCTGGCTGCGTCCGGCCTGCTTTACCAGATAAACATTTAGGAAATTCCATGTTTGGGAAAAGAACAGCTGGCCGGCCGGTATCTTTGCTGGTTTATTCTTCATAGGGAACCACCTCCGGAATGACCTTTCCAGACACCGAATCTTTTTCCCTGATGGTATCAAACGCCTTTTCTACGAGATGGTAGTAATAATACGTTTCATCAGGGCTTTTGTGCCCAAGGTACCTGCTTAAATATGGGAGCATCGTGTTTGTATCAATCCCCCGGCGCATCCACTCATTAAATCTCTCTACTACAAAAGCATGGCGCAAACAGTGGGGCGTCGGGTGTTTATCAAGCGTCCTGGCAGCTGGAAGCATAGCCCAATGGCGGTTAAAACTTGACTCTACCCCAGAACACGAAACAGGCTTGCGTGGATCTTTTCCGGGAAAAGCCCATTCAATTCCGGGAAAAAGCTTTTCCTGGCATTCTTTATAGTTTTTAAGTATCGGGAGGCTGTCCTGCGGAAGATATACAAGGCGGTCTTTTTTGCCTTTTGAGTTAAGGACAATAAGGATTCCTTTCTGCAGGTCTATGTGCTCCCATTTTAGGAGCCGCCCTTCTGACAGACGCAGCCCGCAGCAAAAATACAGGAGGAAAAGGATCTTACACTCCCTGTCGAGCCTTAGCTGCTCTGAATTATGGGACGTGCGGATATCCATTTTCTGCAGCAGTTCCTTAACCTCCTTTTTTGATGGGATGTAAAGGGCCGGGCGGTAAGCCTTCCGGAAAAAATCTGGGATGTATGCTTCCTGGCCAAGGGAAAGGATATATTCACTCAGCACTTTCACTATCGACATACGGCGGTTATGATAGGCATCCCCTTCACCGGGTCTGGCTTCAGACCATTTGGCCGCCATTTCATAGGTGATGGTTGTCAGTTCCGGGTAATTCTGTACACAAAAGGTATCAAGGCGTTTTAATAGCTTTTCTTCGCAATTATAGGCATATCCATCCGCCCGTTTTTGCTGTATGAGTCCTTCGATATGGCGTGCCAGGCCGCTCTCAAAAGTGTATGTCATGACAAAACACCTCCAAATTCCAGAGGGCAGAGCCTCATTTTATCTTCGTCACGTTCAAGATATACCTCGGCAGTTTCCGGACGTGCATGCCCGAGGGCGCTGGAAATATCATCAAGTTTGCTGCCTGCCCGGAGCATTCTTGTGGCAAATGTTTTCCGTGTCATATGGAAGCCCTGGCCAGCGGATAGTTCAAATCCATATTCGGCAAGTATTCTTTTCAATGCCCCGCGGCACGCTGTTGTGACTTTAAGCGGGATATATGGGGCCTGATGGCGGATAAATATATATCCGCTGCCTGTGGCAGCCGATTCCGGACGTCCATTCATGATGTATTTATATACAGAATTACCGACATCTGTTGGGACTGGAAGCGTGATTGCTTTTCCTGTTTTCTGCTGGATGAAGGAAACCGTTTTGTTTTTCCAGTCAAAATCATTTACCTGGAGCTTTAGGATGTCTGCTCCCCTGATGCCCATCCGAAGCCCGAGCATAACCATGGCTGTGTCCCTGAGTTCTATGGGAGTGGAAGCTTTCTCGCGGTATTCATATATTTTCCCAACCATATCATCGCTCAGGACATCAACGATGCTGCGACGGGGAGCGCAGCTTGCGGATACTGCAAAAACAAGGGTTGGCGGAACCAGATCCTGGCCAGCCATGTAACGCAGAAGCTGACGGAGCTTTGCCCCATATGCATTTTTACTTTCCGGGGTCGAGTGGACATCATGGTTATGGAATGCTTTCACTGCATCAGGTGTTATGGACGCCGGATGATCAATCCCATTATCTTCAAGATATTTGAAGAAACTGCATCCGGCAGCCCTGCACATAGTAAGTGTACTATCAGCCATCCCGTCCCGCCTGCGGCTCTCTATAAAACCATCAAGGATGCTTTTGCTCCATGAAGGAAGATAGTCGGACGTGCGCTTTGGTTCTGCAGCCATATTAGATTTCATTGTGCCCTGGAGATACTTTTCAAACATTCTGACTGTGTGTGAACGGCGGGCCGATACAGGATTGCTGCCTTTGGCCTGATCCGGACAATCCGGAAGCATATCTATCCATAGGGTTACAGTTTCTGCCGAATGCTCCAGGCGGTTAAGTTCCAAAAACATAAAATACCATGTGAAGTCATTGCGGTAGACAGCTTTTGATGATTCCATGTATTTCCAATCGTCCAAGGCGTCAAGATACTCTTCCGCTTTATGTTCAAGGGATACACTGGGATGGAATGCGGCGCCTGTTTTGGAAAGCCTCATGCCGGACAGTATTTCAGCGTTTCCACCAAAAAGAACCAGCTGATAACACTCCGGCACATCACCCCGGAGGTGGAGGTATTTCATAAGAGCCGTCATGGCGCATACAGCGTTCTGTCGTCTGTCGGGAGAGCCGCAGGATCTGCAGTAAGTATTCCAGTATTCGATCAGAGTATCTATGGGGACTGCTTCCGGCTCTGTAATTCCAAGGGAAGTCGCAAGCCTGAAAAACTCTTTTGTGGCAACGGAATACGTATGGTAATAGCTGGGGTTCTGGTTTGCTGCATAGTATTCCTCCAGCTCATATGCCAGGCGGAAAAAGGATTCCGACATCCCGCTCCGACAGAAAAAGCTGTCTTCTGAGCGGCAGAAAGGGCTTTCGATATTTCCAAAGAGCAGGTAATGCTCCAGGCGGAACAGGGCATTTCTATATTGGGAACACGTCTCATAGGAAATTTCCTGTTTCTTAATCTCAAGCCAGTCCAGCGCGGCATCCATTGAAAAAGGGATGCCCTTATCCATCAGGTGTTTGAAGAACGTGGTGTAGCAGGTTCTGTGCATGTCTATATTTTTACATGCACTGTCTGGCCGCTTCATCATATTGAGGACTGATGAAACAGCATCTAAATAGTTTATTTGCATATCAAATGCGCTCCTTTCCGATTTCCCGTTCGAGGGGAAACCCTGAGAACAGCGTATCTGATAATGCGCATCTTTTGTACAAGAAAGTGAGGATTTATGGGAAATAATTTAAAAAATCAACATTATAAAAATGTGGGTATAAGGCCTCAAATGGATACATTAACATTTCAAGCGGAAAGCGTCGCCTATACCGTCTGCCAACATTACGGGCTTGACACGTCGGACTATTCTTTCGGCTATGTCGCCGGGTGGAGCAGCGGGCGGGAGCTGTCCGAGCTGAAAA